>CATXUX010000025.1 GCA_958402795.1 uncultured Lachnospiraceae bacterium
GTATTGTTTGAAAACAGTCCGAAAGAATTCAAAAAATATTCCGATGTTTATCTGCATTATTTCCAGCAAAATTCAAACACCGGGTTGAAACTCGAACTTCTGCAGAAATATCTCTTTATTCCGCTTGACATCTTCAAGGAAAAACTGCAAAATAAAGGTAGAAAAAGAGCAGAAAACAAACTTGAGGCATGGCTGTTGTTCCTGAGTGATGACGATCCGGAAACCGTGATTCAACTGATAGAAGACTATCCGGAGTTCAGAAAACTCTATGAAGAAGGATATCAGATGTGCCGGAATATGGAAGAGGTGATGCAGATGTTCTCAGAAGAATTAAGAGAACTGGATCGGAACACAGTGCAGCTGATGATTGACGAGATGCAGGAAGAAATAGACGGACAGAGAGCGCGGATCGATAGCCAGCAAGAAAAGATTGAGAGTCAGCAAGAGGAAATTGAAAATCAGAGAAAGGAGAATATCCGGCTGTTAGAGGCGGAGAAATCCGAACGAATCCGAAGAATCCGGCGCAGCTATGAAAAACTGAGGGATATACAAAATGTAGCAGATTTCTGGGAAATTTCTGTGGATGAGGTTAAGAAAATATTAGAAACTGACGAAGAATAGCTGAAAAAGATTCGGTCCACTGAAATATGGTCGTAGATATCCACAAATTGATGTGGCTTATCCAAAAGAAACACATTGAAAAAAGAAACGATACAAGCTATCGTTTTCGTACAAAGGAGGATAAGCCGTATGACGACAAAACTACAACAATACTTCCCATTGATCCGGGAGCGGAAAGAAATCCTGAAAGAGATTCAGGAAAAAAAGGAAAAACTGTAAACCAGAGACAGAAAAAAACATAGAGGGGGTGTCAAGTAACATAGAGCAGCTATTTTAATGTAGCTGCTCTATATATTCTTCCAGACATAATCCTCTTTCCTGGATTTCCCGTGCGGCTTCTTCACCGACATAGCGGTAATGCCATGGTTCGTCATATACTCCGGTAATATCGGTTTTATCGGAAGGGTATCTTTTGATAAAGCCGTATTTATATGCATTTTCGGCAAGCCATGTATACACGGCATCGGAGGAGCAGACTGACGTATCGGCATTGATATCCACGCTGATACCAAGCTGGTGTTCACTTGTGCCGGGAGCAGCGACATATTTTTTGGCAAGTTTTTTTGATTCGCTTCTGGAATATCCTTGTTCGATGTATTCCTGAATTTGTTCCGTCATAACTTCCTGCTGGTCATCTGCTGTCCGGTAGCCTTCCCTTACAAATAGCTCCAGACCGACAGCCCTTGCGTTGTCGAACATTTCCTGAAGCTGTGGATAAATGCGTGAATCTACTTTTTCGCCATTTGATAATTCGATGAGATCCACTTCATAATCGTCAGGAATTCGATTATCTTTATTTACAAGAATCAGATTCCAGCCCAGAGAGGTGTCTGCTTCTTTTACTCCGATGTTAATCTGCTTCAGGACCGGGATCGTCGTTCCGGTTATGAGATAGTAGCCGCTTTGTAGACATAATAGTCCCAAGATGGTTGCTAATAAGATTACAATCAACTGTTTCTGGAATTTTTTAAATTTTCGATATTTTCTGTAGCGCTTCATATTTTTCTGCCTCCCATGTACTGATTTATCTTTCTGATATATACAACAATTCAGATTTTGATAAGGTCAGCGGGATACAAAATGCTAAGAAAAAATTAAGAAATGTCAATATTACCCTAATTATTTGCCAACAAACCACCTAACGTCTCTTTCCTTCCCATGCTATGATAGGTATCGTAGCAAGGAAGTAAGTGATTCAGACGAAAGGATGGTTATGATGTATACTTATTTTATCAGAAGTAAAGAAGAGTATGATGCTTGGGTATCTATGTCCGAGTCAATTATGAAATTCCTGAAGAATGCATTTCATGATTATATGGATATGGTTGCACTGCAGTATCAGATTGCATAAGAGTGCGTAAATATACAAAACATAGGTAATCCAAAAACAAATGAGGATTGCCTGCTCGTCAGAAAGATTATAAAAGGACGGCATGTCTGTGGTTTTATCACTGACATCGCCGTCCTTTTAAGTTGTTTATGTGAGAACTTATAATAATCCTTCAAATGTATCATAAAATGTCGGATAAGATACATCTACGCATTTACTATCCAGAATATTTGTCGTACCGTCTGCGATCAGAGCAGCGATACTGAATGCCATCGCAATCCTGTGGTCCAGAAGGGTATGGATCGTTGCACCATGCAGAGGTCTTCCGCCATGAATGATCATACCGTCATCGGTGGCAGTGATATTGCACCCCATTGCTTTGAGGTTATCGGTTACTGTTTCGATGCGGTTGGTTTCCTTTACTTTGAGTTCTGCTGCGTCCCGGATGATTGTTGTTCCTTCTGCCGCGGCAGCCATGACCGCAATCACGGGGATTTCGTCAATCAGCGTCGGAATGATATCCCCTTCAATCACGGTTCCGTGAAGCCTGCTCGTGCGGACACGGATATCTGCGATCTGTTCCCCGCCTTCCGTGCGGATGTTTTCGAGAGAAATATCTCCGCCCATATCCTCGCAGACCTTTAAAATCCCGGCGCGGGTAGAGTTGATTCCGGTATCCCGGATCAGAATTTCCGAGTCCGGAACAAGCAGTCCTGCGGCGATGAAGTAAGCGGCTGAGGAAATATCTCCGGGTACGGTGAGTTTCTGGCCGTACAATTCTTTGCAGGGACGCACAGATGCCGTGGCGTGCGTACCGTTGATTTCATGTGTACTTTGAATATCTGCACCGAATTCTTTCAGCATCAGTTCCGTATGATTGCGGGAAAGTGACGGTTCTGTTACGGAAGTCTCTCCATCTGCGTACAGACCTGCAAGCAGAAGGCAGGATTTTACCTGGGCGGAGGCAACCGGAGATTCGTAATGAATCCCATGAAGATGTCCCGGTGAGATGTAGAGCGGGGCACAGCCGTTTCTCAGGATACTGGAGATATTGGCTCCCATTTCCGTGAGAGGGGCGATGATCCGCTTCATCGGCCGGGAATTCAGGGACTCGTCACCGGAGAGCTTTGATTCAAATTGTTGCCCGGCCAGAATCCCGGAGATCAGCCGGGTGGTCGTCCCGCTGTTTCCCACGTCCAATATTTCGGAGGGGGCGCGCAGTCCGTGCAGTCCGTTTCCGTGAATGATCACACGTTCGTTGCTGATTTCGATTTCGACGCCCATCTGTCTGAAGCAGCGGATTGTGGCAAGGCAGTCCGCACCTTGCAGAAAGTTGTATACTTCGGTAATTCCTTTGGCGATCGAGCCAAACATGACGCAGCGGTGAGAGATAGACTTGTCTCCCGGTATACGGATCTCACCGTGCAGTCCGGTTATGCTTCCAAGTTCCATAGTAACATCATTCCTTCCTATATTTCGTATACGATATAACGGTATCTGCGCAGCAACCGGGCCGCTTTTTCAGAGGATTCTTCGTCGTAAAATTCGATGCGCAGTACGCCTTCTTCAAACTCCCGGTTGTGGATGATACCGATATTTTTAATATTGATCATGTTGCTTGCAAGTATTGTGGCGATCGTCGCGATTCCGCCCGCTTCGTCAACAATGTCGCAGTACAGAGCAAACTGCTTTTTGATCGGTCCTGCCGAACTGTTCGGCATGGAGTTTCGGTAATCTCTGGAGCTTTCAAACATATCATACAGCTTAGTCTCGTCGGAAGCATCGATCAGTTCCTTCGCATGGAGGAGTGCGTCGATGTAGTCTCCGAGGATCTGGGAGATATTGTCCTTGTTCTTCAGACAGATCTGCTGCCACATGACAGGAGAGGAGGAGGCAATTCTGGTGATATCTTTGAAGCCGCCTGCCGCAAGTGTCTTCATCAGTTCATCGCGTGTGTCGGTATCTTTGACAAAATTGACCAGCGTGGACGCGATGATGTGGGGCAGATGACTGATCGTGCCGGTCAGCCGGTCGTGCTCCCGGTAGTCCAGTATGATCGGCAGCGCTTTCAGCGATTCTACGAAATCGCGGTATGCCGCTACTTTTGTCTCTGACACACCGGCTGACGGTGTCAGGATATAATATGCGTTTTCAAGTAAATGCGGTTTGGCGTTTACGAATCCGCTTTTTTCCGATCCGGTCATGGGATGCCCGCCGATAAAATGGTCTTCCAGTCCCAGACGGCGCACTTCTTCATGAATCGAAGTCTTCACGCTTCCGACATCCGTCAGGATACAGTCCGGTGTGAGCAGATCTTTTAACTGGCTCAGGTATGCAGTATTGTAAGAAACCGGGGCGCAGAGGAAAATATAGGAACATCCCCGGAAATTTTCATCAATGGAGGAGCAGGCAGTCTGAATCACATCTTCCTGAACCGCCAGTGCCAGTGTTTCTTTATTCTTATCAAATGCAAGGAGTTCGTAATCCGGATAGTAATGGCGGATTGCCTTTGCGATAGAACCGCCGATCAGTCCCATCCCGATGAACCCGATTTTTTGTGATGACATAAGATATCCTCGTCTTTCTTAGGTATACAAAATACCGGATATAATCCGATATAGTTACTGTGAATAGTAACAAGTATAGACAGATTTTAGCATTTTACAGTTGAAAAGTAAAGCAGTGGAGAAAATCTTTCCGCCATAGCAGTCTGAAAAAGTTACTTTTCACGGGTCACCACCCAACAGCTGCGAAACCGTACGCCAAAGGCGTACATCGCCCTTTTTCAAGGACTTTTGTTTCTCGCTGTGGGGCGGTGACCCCTTTACGTTGCCAAGCATACGACAAAAACGTCCAGTGGACGTTTTTTAGAGGTCTGGGAAATGCGGAAAATATTGTTTTGCAAGCAAGCTTGCACCAACTTTTTCCGTATTTCCCCACCCCGCGAAAAGTAACCTGAAAAAGCAAATGGCAAGAAAATTTGTGAAAATATTATAAAACAGTTGTAATATCAAGAGAAGTTTAGTACAATATTCACATAGCGTGCGCACGGACAGCAGTGGGGAAAAGGATATTGTGATCTGTGCAGAAAAACGACATACAAGGAGGCAGCAGCATGAAGGTTTACAGAACAGATGAGATCAGAAACGTGGTATTGCTCGGACACGGAGGCTGCGGCAAGACAAGTCTTGCAGAAGCGATGCTTTATGTATCCGGGGCAACGAATCGTATGGGGAAGATTGCCGAGGCGAACACAGTGAGTGATTTTGATAAGGAAGAGCAGAAGAGAGGCTTTTCAATCGGAACGAGTGTGATTCCAGTCGAATGGGAGAAAGCGAAGATCAATATTCTGGATACGCCCGGATATTTTGATTTTGTCGGTGAGGTAGAAGAGGCAGTCAGTGCTGCTGACGCAGCGGTGATCGTAGTGTCCGGCAAGGCTGGTGTGCAGGTCGGCACGGAGAAAGCATGGGAACTGTGCGACAAGTACAACCTTCCCCGGATGGTCTATGTGACGGAGATGGATGTGGACGATGCAAGTTTCCGTCAGGTGGTGGAAGATCTGACCACGAGATACGGCAAAAAGATCGCGCCGCACTTTCAACCGATCCGTGAGAATGAAAAGCTGGTCGGATATATCAACGTGATCAAGAATGCGGCGAGAAGATACACGGGACCGGGAAAACGGGAAGAGTGTGAGATTCCGGATTACTGCCGTCCGAATCTGGAGACGCTGAGAGAGTCCCTGATGGAAGCGGTTGCTGAGACCAGTGAAGATCTGATGGAGCGCTACTTCAATGGGGAAGAGTTCTCTGTGGAAGAGATCCGCGCGGCGATGCGTACCGAAGTAATGGAAGGAGATATCGTTCCGGTTGCGATGGGATCTAATACCCAGGCACATGGCGTAGCAAACCTGCTTTCTGATATTGTACGGTTCTTCCCAAGTCCGGATAAGCGGACCTGCGCAGGGATTAACCGCACTACAAATGATATTTTCCAGGCAAACTATGAGTTCTCCAAGGCTAAGAGTGCTTATGTGTTTAAGACCATGGTGGATCCGTTTATCGGAAAGTATTCCCTGATCAAGGTGTGCTCCGGTGTATTGAAAGGCGACGATGTGTTATACAATACTTCAGCGGACGCGGAGGAAAAGCCGGGCAGGCTGTATACGATCTGCGGAAATAAAACTTCTGAGGTAAGCGAGCTGTTTGCCGGGGATATCGGGGCGATCGCGAAGCTGACAAGTACCCGGACAGGGGATACGCTCGCAACCAAAGGAACACAGGTCATCTATGCGAAGACGGAATATTCTACACCATATACATATATGAGATACCGGGCGAAGACCAAAGGGGATGAAGATAAGGTGTCGCAGGCGCTGGCAAAGATGATGGCAGAAGATGTGACACTGCGTGCGGTGACAGACAGTGAAAACCGTCAGTCTCTGCTCTATGGCATGGGCGACCAGCATCTGGAGATCGCTGCAAGCAAGCTGTCAGCGAGATATAAGGTTGAGATTGAACTGGAAACTCCGAAGATCGCGTTCCGTGAGACGATCCGCAAGAAATCGGACGTAGATACAAAGTACAAGAAGCAGTCCGGCGGACACGGGCAGTATGGACATGTAAAGATGCGTTTTGAGCCATCCGGCGATCTGGAGAAGCCATATGTATTTGAAGAAGAGGTTGTCGGCGGAGCAGTGCCGAAGAATTATTTCCCGGCGGTAGAGAAGGGACTGCAGGAATCTGTGGCAAAGGGACCGCTTGCCGGATATCCGGTAGTCGGTGTGAAAGCAGTGCTGTATGACGGTTCTTATCATCCGGTAGATTCTTCGGAGATGGCGTTCAAGACGGCCACGATCCAGGCATTTAAGAAAGGCTTCATGGAAGCAGGTCCTGTCCTGCTGGAACCAATCGCATCACTGAAAGTGACTGTTCCGGACAGTTATACGGGCGATGTGATGGGAGATCTCAACAAGCGGCGCGGACGTGTACTTGGCATGAACCCGACAGCAGGCGGAAAGCAGGTGATCGAGGCGGATATCCCGATGACAGGACTGTTTGGTTATTGTACGGTTCTCCGTTCGATGACCGGCGGAAGAGGAACATACGAGTATACGTTTGCAAGATATGAGCAGGCACCGTCCGATGTGCAGGAAAAAGAAATCGCAAAGAAAGCGGCGGAAGAATAAAAAGCAGCTTTGACGGCGGTAATATAGTAGAATGACAAAAACAGCGTCAGAAGGTCATGCGGAAATAAAGAGCATGACCTTCCGGCGTCGTTTTTTTGCTAGTTTTTATTCTTTGTACAAAAAATAAAAATAGATGGTATTTTCCGTACAAAAGTGTTATAATTGCTCTGCTTCATGTATGGCGGCGCGAAGCAGACCGCCAGGACATACGTTTTGAAAACGTCATAACTGTATATGGAACAAGTTGGGGGTTAAAACAAATGAAGATAGTCATTATAGGCGACGGGAAAGTGGGATTCAAGCTGGCAAAGGAACTTTCAGAGGAAGACTATGACGTCGTACTGATCGACAGTAATGAGAAAAAACTCATGGACGCCATCAACCGGATGGATATCATTTGTGTACACGGGGAAGGCGGCAGCGCGGAAGTGCAGGAGGAAGCCGGAGTATCCGAGGCAGATCTGGTAATCGCCTGTACGTCTACGGATGAGTGTAATTTGCTGAGCTGCCTGATCGCCAGACAGATCGGGGCAAGACATACGATTGCCCGTGTGCGGAATCCGATTTATTACCGGCAGATCGATCTGCTGAAGAAAGACCTGCATCTGAGTATGGCGGTGAATCCGGAGTTTTTGATGGCAGGGGAGATCGTAAGACTGCTGCTGTTTCCGAACGCGAGCAAGATCGAGACTTTTGTCAGAGGAAAAGTAGAACTGATCGAATTTCCGGTACGGGCAGACGGCAGGCTCGTCGGTATGACACTGGCGGAGATGTATGACAGATTTCAGATTAAAGTGCTTGTGTGTGCGGTGGAACGAGGGGGAGATGTATGTATTCCGGACGGGGATTTCCGGCTTCAGGCAGGTGACCGTCTGCATGTGGCGGCTTCCCACAGAGACATCGTGCTGCTCTTTCGGCTGCTGGGATACCGGAGGGCAAAGATACGCAGGGTTATGATCTGCGGCGGCGGCCGTGTCAGCTTTTATCTGGCGCTGCGGCTGTGCAGTATGGGAATGCAGGTTAAGATTATCGAGATCAACAAAGAGCGTTGTGAAGAACTTTGTGAAAAACTTCCAAAAGCAACGATTATCTGCGGAGATGCATCGGATCACGACCTCCTGATTGAAGAGGGAATCCAGGAATCGGACGCATTTATCGCGATGACCGGTATGGATGAAGAGAACATCATTATGTCCCTGTTCGCAAAGAAGCAGAATGTGACAAAGATCATTGCGAAAGTTAATGAGGAACAGAGAGTCCGTATGGTGGAAGAATTCGGCATCGACAGTACCGTATCTGCAAAATCCGTAACGGTAGATGCGATTCTTGGATATGTGCGCGCAAGACGAAATTCGCAGGGCAGCGCGAATGTGGAGGCAATGTATCAACTGGTAGACGGAAAAGTAGAAGCGATGGAATTCATTATCAAGAAGGAAACACGCTATACAGATATCCCGCTGAAAAATCTGCCGATCAAACGGAATAATCTGATCGCATGCATTGCGAGAAAGCGTGAGATTATCTTCCCGGACGGCGATGACGTCCTCAAGGTCGGCGACAGTGTGGTTCTGGTGACACTGGACAGGCAGATTCAGGATTTGGAAAATATTATATTACCGTAGGTGCAGCTATGAATATGAATAAGCGAATGATTGTATATATTTTGGCAAAAATGTTAGGAGCGGAGGCCGCAGTGATGCTGCTTCCGGCTGCAGTTGCTCTCATCTACGGTGAAAAATGCGGTGTATGGTTTCTTTTGATCACAGTGATTCTGAGTGTGGTTTTCTTGTGTTTTGGCAGAAAATCACCAGAGAATAGGAGAATTTATGCGAAAGAAGGTTTCCTGATCGTTGGCCTGGCATGGATCTTGTGGTCGCTTTTCGGAGCGCTTCCCTTTTTCCTGTCAGACAGTATCCCGAACTATCTGGACGCATTTTTTGAGACCGTGTCCGGATTCACCACGACAGGATCAACGATTCTGGTGGATATCGAAGCTCTTCCAAAGTGCATGGCGTTCTGGCGTTCTCTGACACACTGGATCGGAGGCATGGGCGTGCTGGTCTTTGTGCTGATGCTGACGTCGCTGGACGATGAGGATTCCATGCATCTGATGAGGGCAGAGGTTCCGGGACCGGAGGCGGACAAACTGGTTCCAAAGGCGAGAAGCACGGCGCGGATTTTGTACGGACTGTACTTTATCCTGACTGCCGTGGAGGTTGTATTCCTTCTGTTTGGCGGAATGAATCTGTTTGATGCAGTAATTCATGCGTTCAGCACGGCGGGAACCGGCGGGTTCTCCAATCGGAACAGCAGTATCGCATATTATGACAGCGCTTATATTGACGGTGTGATCACGGTGTTTATGATCTTGTTTGGTGTGAACTTTAATTTATATTATCTGATCGGGATCAGACGGTGGCGTTCGGCGCTGAAAAATGAAGAGCTGAGAACATATCTCGGGATCATTGCTGCATCTGTTGTCGTGATTACGTGGAATATTATGGGAATCTACAAAAACGTGGGACATGCGTTCCGGTATGCATCGTTTCAGGTGGCATCCATCATCACAACAACCGGATTCTGCACGGCGGACTATAATCTTTGGCCGGATCTGTCAAAGGCAGTAATCCTGATGCTTATGGTGGTCGGCGCCTGCGCAGGATCGACCGGAGGCGGAATCAAAGTGTCGCGTGTCCTGATCCTGATGAAAAGTATCCGCCAGCGTGTGTATAACATGTTCCATCCCAAAGCGGTAACGATCGTGAAGGTAAATGGAAAGCGGGTGAGCGAGGAAACCGTGTATGGCGTGTATACGTATTTTGCGTGTTATGTGGTTATACTGATCATATCCGTCCTGCTCGTTTCTGTTGATAATTTCGGGTTTGATACGAGTTTCAGCGCGGTACTGACGACATTGAACAATGTGGGACCGGGAATCAGCGGAGTCGGACCGGTAGAGAACTTTTATGGGTTTTCCCCGCTGTCAAAGATTGTATTCTGCATTGACATGCTGATGGGAAGACTGGAGATCTTTCCTTATATGCTGCTATTTTCACCGGAATTGTGGAGAAGAAAGTTTTGAATATTGTCTGACCGGTCCGGTTTGGGAGCGTGCAGAGATATCACGCCGGGGAATATTGCTGCAAAAGGAAACAGGGGAAAAGGAGAAGTTGAAAATATGAAAAAAGGAAAATGGAAACTGGCGGCGGTTCTGGGAGTTATTTTGTTCGCTGCCGTGTATTATTACATCGCGATCCCTGCGATTAATCTGCATTCATCTGAGACATGGATGGTTCTGTTTCTGTTTCTTCTGATCATCGGTGCGATCTATCTGATGAAGAAAAAACCGACGAAGGAAGAAATGAAGCATCTGCTGGGAGTGAAAGTGATCTTTGGGACGCTGGCAGTTCTGGTGATCGTATATCTTGTTGGTTCGCTGCTTTCTTCCGAGATCGTAAACGCGAAGAAATACCAGCAGCTCCTTACTGTAGAGGACGGAGAGTTTGCAAAGGATATTGAAGAGTTGTCTTTCGATCAGATCCCGCTGCTCGACCGGGATTCGGCTACGATCCTGGGAAACCGGAAGATGGGAAGCATGGTAGATATGGTGTCCCAGTTTGAAGTGGACGACCTGTACACCCAGATCAATTACCAGGATCAGCCGGTACGGGTATCTCCTCTGAAGTATGCAAACCTGATCAAGTGGTTTACAAACCAGAAGGATGGAATTCCGGCATATGTACGGATTGACATGGCAACGCAGAACACGGAGCTTGTCAAGCTCAGTGAAGGCATGAAATACACGATGAGCGATCATTTTAACCGGAATATATACCGCCATCTGCGTTTTCGGTATCCGACCTACATTTTTAATGATCTGAGTTTTGAAATCGACGATGATGGCGTTCCATACTGGATCTGCCCGGTGCGCAAGTATAATATCGGACTGTTTGGCGGCGCGACAGTGGGGCGGGTCGTACTCTGCAACGCCATTACAGGCGAGACGGAAGACTATGCCATTGAAGACGTACCGGAATGGATCGACCGCGCGTATTCCGCAGATCTGCTTGTGGAGCTGTATAATTATTATGGAAGTCTGAAGCACGGATATTTCAACAGCATTCTTGGACAAAAGGACTGCCTGACTACGACAAACGGGTACAATTATCTGGCGATTGATGATGATGTATGGGTATATACCGGTGTAACTTCTGTAAGCGGAGACCAGTCGAATGTCGGATTTGTTCTGATGAACCAGAGAACGATGGAGACAAAGTTCTATGCGATCGAGGGCGCGACAGAGGATTCCGCGATGTCGTCGGCGGAGGGGCAGGTGCAGAACCTGAAATATACGGCGACATTCCCGCTTTTGCTGAATATCTCCGGAGAACCGACCTACTTCATCGCATTGAAAGACGACGCAGGACTGGTGAAGAAATATGCAATGGTCAATGTACAGAAATATCAGATCGTAGCGATCGGTGACACCGTCAGCGCATGTGAAGAATCTTACACCAATCTGATGTATGAGAACGGAATCAAGGTTGTGGAAGATGACACGAGGGAGATTGCATCCATCGAAGGCGTTATTACCAGGATTGCGCAGGGCGTCATAGACGGAAACTCACACTATTATATTATGGTTGAGGGTTCGGATGAGATCTTTGATGTTTCTGTGGTCGATTATATCAATATCATCCGATATGAAGTCGGCGATGAGATTAAAATGGAATATAAAGAGGGCGAACAGGCGAATACGGTACTGTCCATAGAATGATATGATACCAGGGGCAAAAGGTCTAAACCCACATGAGCTTGCTCATAGGTGGGTGAAAGACCTTGGGATCCGCCCCAACATGAGGATAAAAGTGGGGCGTATGCCACACGATATCCGAATTTGGGGCAGGATTGTGGGTTGCTGAGTGCCGGTGGCACTCGTTTAGCAACGACCGGAGTGGAACGTAGACGCGTAGCACGAAACAATCCGTAGGTATCATAGTTGGGGGTTTTTGACCCCAACATCATGATATCACGGGAATAAAAAATCAAGAAAAATACCGCATACAGAGATTCAAAATTCCGTAAGCGGTATTTTTATGATAATCTTTACAGCAGAGGAAATGAAGTTCCCCTTCTATTGAATAGAAAATATTAGCTGAGTACCTTGTAAGCCGGGTTGTCAAGTCCCGGAATATTTTCCTTTTCCGTGCTGACACTGATAAAGAATTCGATGTTGTTGTCTGTGGATATTTTATTGAGCTTCTGCATGAAGTCCGGTAAACTGTCAAGGCTGATATCTGCCTGCTTGAGGACTCCGTCTATGAAGATCGTCTCGATGTCGTGGTTGCCTGCTACCATACCGTACAGGAAACCTACGAATTCTTCCTGTGTTGTGATATCTTTGTAGTCATCCATGCAGATAGCGCGAACATTGAAATTTACGCTGTATGTATCGCGGCGGCTTTTCTTGATCAGAACGACGTTTCCATTTGATGTCTTTACTTTTTCATTTGCCAGATCAATGATCTGCTGCGTTTTCCCGCTGCCTTTCGGACCAGTAATTAAATTAACCATAGCGATTCTCTCCTTTATGTAAAATATTTTTGAGTGTTCTCGCAGCTCAAATTTGTTTAAAACTATTATACACTAAAGATGTGGCGGGAACAACCCAAACTTTTATGAAAGTCAAATTTTCGGCTGATCTTTTTACCCCAGTGCCACATCCAGCACCATCATCAGTGTGAACCCAACCGCCACACCAATCGTTCCGATATTGGAATGTTCTCCTGACTGTGATTCCGGTATTAGTTCTTCCACAACAACATAGATCATCGCACCTGCGGCAAAAGCGAGCAGGTAGGGAAGAATCGGAGTCACCAATCCTGTCAGAAGCACGGTGACAAGACCGGCGGCAGGTTCCACAATCCCTGACAGCGCACCGTATAAAAACGAACGTTTGCGGGAAAGTCCTTCGCCCCGCAGGGGCATGGAGATGATTGCGCCTTCCGGAAAATTCTGTATTGCGATCCCTATCGCCAACACAAGTGCGCCTGTCATAGAAATTTGTGTATCTCCGGATATCGCACCGGCCAGTGTCACGCCGACCGCCATACCCTCCGGGATATTATGCAGTGTCACCGCAAGGACAAGCATTGTTGTTTTTTTTAAATTCGCCTTTACACCTTCCGGTTCTTCTTCCGTCAAGTGCAGATGCGGCGTCAGTGTATCTAACACAAGCAGGAATCCCATTCCAAGCAAGAATCCGGTTGCTGCAGGAATCCATGCCATACTGCCCTGCTCTTCAGACATTTCCAATGCCGGGATTAGCAGCGACCAGACTGACGCCGCCATCATTACACCCGACGCAAATCCAAGCAGCGCCTTCTGCAGACGCTGGTTCATTGCCCCTTTCATAAAAAATACCATTGCGGATCCCAACACCGTTCCCATAAAGGGAATCAGAAGTCCGATTGCAACAGATCTATTCATTTTATTTCATCCTCCGACTATGATTTCTGTGTACTGTGCAAAGCACGAAACAGTCTGTAGGTATCATAGTTGGGAATCTTATCCCAAAACATCACTATGTTACACTACCAATTTAATAGTATGCATAAATCCCACTTTGTGTCAACCCAAAAGTGCTATAAAGTGGAGAAATTGTTAGTGGTGGAGTGTTGTAAAGATGCGATGGATTATGTATAATAAAAGCAGATTGGCGACAGGAGGTTCTGGCTTTGGAACAGACAATTAGAGACTTACTGGAACAGACAAAAGAATATGAAGATTCGCTTTTGGGGATTGAAACAGAAGATACGAGTGATGAAGATTTAGAAAGTATTCCGTATTCCGCGGATGATGTTAGAATTACTACTCGTATGTATTCTGTTTATCAGGTATTCCATTGGATTGAGAATGAGATATTGATACTTCAACCGGATTTTCAGCGGAATTATGTGTGGAATCTTACAAAAAAATCGCTTTTGATCGAATCTCTGATGCTGAACATTCCAATTCCGGCGTTTTATTTTCAGGAAGATGCAGAAGGAAATAAGATGGTAATAGATGGTTTGCAGAGACTGTCTACGATTTATGATTTTATGCGGGATAAATTTCCTTTGAAAGACTTGCAGTATTTAAAAGACTATAATAAATTACATTTTTCTGAATTGCCGAGAAAATATAAGGTAAGGATTATGGAAACCCAGTTGAATGTAAATGTTCTGGACAGTAAATGCGATGAACAGGTGAAGTTTGATGTTTTTCGACGGGTTAATACAGGTGGAGTTCCTTTGAATTCACAGGAAATCCGTAATATTATGGCGAACTCCAGAGTACGTCAGCTTTTGCGGGATATGAGCCGGTCGGAATCATTTATCAGAGCAACCAGAGGAAAGGTAAAAGATACACGGATGGATGCACAGGAATTGTGTCTTAGATTTATCGTGTTCTACGAAAAATATGATGCGTCGAGACATGAATTTCTGGAATTACGTTCGCTTGCGCAAATGTTGGATGACATGATCATTCGGCTGAACAATGTTGAAACAGCTTTTTTTGATTTGATCATGAATGTCTTTCAAGAGAGCATGGAGCGCTGCTATGCACTGCTGGGTGAGGAAGCGTTTTCAAAAGAAACCAGTAAACATATCATTAATAAGCCATTATTTATCAGTTGGGCGGTTGTGCTGGCAAATCGGTCTATTGAACCTGCAGTATTGAAAAAAAAGCATACACAGGCAGTTGAATTACAGCGAACGTATTATCGGTATGGCGAGTATTTCAACGCGATTACATCTTCAACAACAATGCGGCGGAATATAAGCTTACAGTTTGCAGTGGTGGAAAGAATCATGGAGGAATTATTTTTATGATAGAAAAACTGGAATTGGTGAATTTTAAGTGCTTTGGTCATGCAGAATTAGAACTGCAGAATCTGACTATACTGACAGGTGCGAATGCTACTGGAAAGTCTTCGGTTATTCAGGCACTGATATTGGCGGAACATACGAATAAATGCGGAAGTAATCTGGATGGAAAATGGGAAAAAGTCAGTATAGATATCAATCAGGTTTTTGGCTTTCAGATTGGAGCACCAAACGCATTGGTGTCACAGAATCCTGAAGAAGAGGAGAACTGTGATTTTGCGGTCAGCGTGTATGAAGATGGAGAAGAGCATCTGTTTCAGTATCGGATTAATATGGCTTCACCCCTTGAGTTAGGCGTCAAGTCTGGAAAGTTGTTTAAAATGAGAAACTTTCAGTATCTGAATGCCGAGCGTGTCGGACCCCGGGTTTCGAACAGAGCCGGAAAAGGGGATGGACTGACATTTGACGGTGAAAATGCGGCATATATTATTGAGACTGCCGATAGGACAGAACGTCCGGTTGCGGAGACATTAAAGTTGAATCTGCCAGAATCGAATCAATTTTCTTACTTTGTAGAGCAGTGGATGAGCGCCATTCTAAGTGACTTGCAGTTGGATATTCATACCGATTATAATAAAGCAATTACAGAGCTGAGGATTAAAAACGCATTGGTGGATTCCGGGGTAGTTCCGACGCTTACAGGGTTTGGAATCAGCTATGTGCTTCCGATTGTGGTTGCGGGATTATGGGCATCTTCCGAAAAAGATGCGGTGCTGCTGCTGGAAAATCCGGAGGCACATCTTCATCCGCTTGCACAGAGCAATATGGGGAAGTTTCTTGCCTTGCTCACAGCGTGCGGCGTACAGGTAATTGTCGAAACACACAGTGAACATATTATCGATGGAGCAAGATATCAGCTTGCCTGTATGGGAGAAACAGAGAATGCTGTGATTCACTATATGGAGAATGATAAGGAAAGAATTCTGATCCATCCTATTTATGTTTCTGAACAAGGCGAGTTAAGTTCATGGCCAAAAGGATTCTTCGATCAGAAACGAAATGATTTGCGGGATATTATGATGTTAAGGAGAGGGAATGCTAAAAGCGAATAACATATTTCATGAAGAAAGTCTGGAATACAAAAATGTTGGAAAAGTTTTGGGAGAACGACAGGCGGAATTGAATGATCTGCAGGATATCTGTGAATATTGCAGCGTGAATGATGAGAAAATAGAATATGATGTAAATCGATTTTATGATGCTTGTGTGGAACCGGATGTGACATTAAGTGACTGGCTGTTTGCGGACAAAGGGAACGCAAGTCAGGATGTGAAAGATTATGTGCTGAGCATGTTGGATTCCTTTACAGATTATAAAGAAAATACCGGAAGAGTGATTGATGTTTCTCTGGGAAAATATCAGGATTGTGCCTATGATGAAAATTCTTATCGTGATAAAAGAAGAAACTATTTGTCAGAAATGCGTAATATAGATGAATTTGCAGCGTTTATGGGTTCTTGTTTTGTGGATAGTGAGTTTTCAGAAGATGTAGTTACTGCAATGCGTAAAATTCCTGATTTTGGATTACATACAAAAGAAATCGTAAATAATCTGGCATTGCTGAATGATGAGGCGATCATGATATATGAAAAGCATCAGAAAAACGCGAAAGAGGCCATGAAGGAGCTGGCAAGTAAGGCAAAGGATTGTTCCGGCGATCCCAGACATAAAGACCGATTGAAATTTCCATTTCCATATGAAGTGAAAGAAAATGGAGAAAATCGTACCTATATTGCTGAAATCACCTGTTCACCACATTTAAAATTAGTGCGGAGAGATTCAAATCTTCGGATTTATTTTTATTGGTATGATGAAAGAATCGGAGATGGCAAAAAAGTTTTGATAGGGAGTATCGGCGGACATCCTTATAAGAATTAAGTTATGGAAAGAACATTAAAAAAAGGTTGACTTCTCGGAACAACCTTTTTATAATAAGGAAGAATATTGCAGAGACGTTGAAGAGAAGTAGTAGAGGTTGTCTGTTCTGTCAGAGATCTGCCGGGTGGTGCGAGGCAGGAGACAGATGCCTTGAACTGGTCTTGGAGTCCTTCTGGTGAACAACTGTTATATGTTATGACAGATGATGGAGTGACGTACGGTCACAGGGATCAAGTGTCAGCCGGGCATGATCAGGAATGGCGGACAGTGAGGTAATCAGAAGCGGGACTTCCCGTTACAGAAGAAATGAGTGCATCCGGCGGAGGAGATTGTTTAAAAAAGAGAATCGCAGTCGGGTGAATAAGAGTGGTACCACGGAAATAAAAGCCTTTTCGTCTCTTACGTATGAGATGAGAGGCTTTTTTGTTATATAGGAAACTTCATTCCCTATATATATGAAAGAATATGAAACAAATGGAAAGGCAGGAGCAGATGATGGGACAGAAGATTGTTTATAACCACAGGGCAGTCGAGCAGAAGTGGCGTGAGAACTGGGAGAAGAACCCGGTAAATCCAAAAGTAGACGAGAATGGGAAAAAGAAGCCGAAATATTATTGTCTGGATATGTTTCCATATCCGTCAGGAAGCGGACTTCATGTAGGACACTGGAGAGGATATGTGATCTCAGATGTGTGGAGCCGCTATAAGCTTCAGCAGGGATACTATGTCATTCATCCGATGGGATGGGACGCATTTGGACTTCCGGCTGAGAACTATGCGATTAAGATGGGAGAACATCCGGCAAAATCTACGGCGGAGAATGTGAAGAACATTAAGCGTCAGATCAATGAGATCGCGGCGCTCTATGACTGGGATATGGAAGTAAACACCACAGATCCGGATTATTATAAGTGGACACAGTGGATCTTTGTCCAGATGTTTAAGAACGGACTGGCATATGAAAAGGAATTTCCGATCAACTGGTGTCCGTCATGCAAGACCGGTCTGGCAAATGAAGAGGTTGTCAATGGAAAGTGTGAGCGCTGCGGTACGGAGGTGACGAAGAAAAATCTGCGTCAGTGGATGCTCCGTATCACGAAATATGCGGACAGACTGTTAAATGATCTGGACAAGCTGGACTGGCCGGAAAAGGTAAAGAAAATGCAGGCAGACTGGATCGGAAAATCTTATGGCGCCGAGGTCGACTTCCCGGTAGACGGAAGAGACGAGAAGATCACGGTTTATACAACGAGGCCGGATACGCTGTATGGGGCAACCTTTATGGTGCTTGCACCGGAGCATGAACTGGCAGCGTCGCTTGCAACGCCCCAGACGAAAGATGCTGTGGAGAAGTATATTTACGATTCTTCCATGAAGTCAAATGTAGACCGGATGCAGGACAAGGAAAAGACCGGCGTATTTACCGGAAGCTATGCGATCAACCCGCTCAATGGGGCGAAAGTTCCGATCTGGCTGTCGGACTATGTACTCGCAGATTACGGTACAGGCGCCATCATGTGTGTGCCTGCTCATGATGACCGTGACTTTGCATTTGCAAAAAAATTCGATATTCCGATCATTCAGGTTATCGCGAAAGACGGAAAAGAGATTGAAAATATGACCGAGGCATATACCGAGGCGTCCGGTACAATGATCAACTCCGGAGAGTGGAACGGGATGGAGTCTGCGGTACTGAAAAAAGAAGCGCCGCATATCATTGAAGAACGCGGTATCGGAAAGGCGACCGTGAACTACAAACTCCGTGACTGGGTATTTTCCCGGCAGAGATACTGGGGCGAGCCGATTCCGATCATTCACTGCCCGAACTGCGGATGCGTTCCGGTGCCGGAAGAAGAGCTGCCGCTGCGTCTGCCGGATGTGGAATCCTATGAGCCGACCGGAACCGGAGAATCACCGCTGGCTGCCATTGACGAGTGGGTAAACTGCACTTGTCCGGTCTGCGGAGCACCGTCCAAACGGGAAACAAACACGATGCCGCAATGGGCGGGATCTTCCTGGTATTTCCTGCGCTACGTAGACAACCATAACGATAAAGAACTGGTATCACGCGAGAAAGCCGATGAGCTGCTTCCGGTAGATATGTATATCGGCGGTGTGGAGCATGCCGTACTGCATCTTTTGTACTCCCGCTTCTATACAAAGTTTTTGTATGACATCGGCGTGATCGACTTTGATGAGCCGTTCCAGAAACTGTTTAATCAGGGCATGATCACAGGAAAGAACGGGATCAAGATGAGCAAGTCCAAAGGAAATGTCGTATCTCCGGATGATCTGGTGCGGGATTATGGTTGCGATTCCCTGCGGATGTATGAGCTTTTTGTCGGACCGCCGGAGCTGGATGCAGAGTGGGATGAACGCGGGATCGACGGTGTAAACCGGTTCCTGAAACGTCTCTGGAACCTGATGATGGAAAGCAAAGACGCAGATGTAGAACCTACCAAGGAAATGATCAAACTTCGCCATAAGATGATCAACGATATCACCACACGTCTGGAGAATTTCAGCCTGAATACGGTGATTTCCGGGTTCATGGAGTACAACAATAAATTCATCGAGCTGGCGAAAAAGACCGGCGGTATCGATCGAGAGACGCTGGAAGTGATCGCGGTGCTGCTTTCTCCGTTTGCACCTCATTTCGCGGAGGAAATGTGGGAACAGCTCGGACATACGGAAACCGTGTTCCGTGCAGGCTGGCCGGTATGTGATGAAAGCATGCTCAAAGATGACGAGGTTGAAATCCCGGTGCAGATCAACGGAAAAACACGTGCAGTCATTTCCGTTTCCGCAGAGATCTCCAAAGAGGATGCGATCGCGGCAGGAAAAGAAGCCGTGGCGGATAAGCTGACCGGAACCATCGTCAAAGAGATTTATGTTCCGAAGAAGATTATAAATATTGTGCAGAAGTAGGTTATGCGAACAAAATAGAGACAGGACTCCTTATGCCTGTATAAAAGGAGGTCTGTCTCTTGTTTTATTCATAGGGCGAGGAACACCAAGCGAGAAGAAGCGAAACGGAAATGAATCACTAACTATAAGGTGCAGGGGAAATTTAGCAGTAAACCCCTCCTGGCTTTGACAGGCGGCATAAAGCCGCAACATGATTCGCCATCTGTTCCGGCGTCTCCTGAAAATCATGCAATTTCCAAAATTGGATATAACGCAGAACAAGATTTGTATTACAATATTCAAAAAAATCAAGTTCTTCCTTGGGGCAGTCTGAATTAATCTGAAACTTTTCCATTTGTTTAAAGTTTTTTATCGCAAGGTCACAAAAATAATCCAATCCCATAGTTGGGATTTTTTCATCAAATAACATACTATAAAATTTCTGCTTGTTTTTTATATACTGAAACGTTTTAAGGGATATTTTATAATTATATTTTATTTCATCCGTAATCCCCATATAATGGTTCATTCCTGAAATCAACTCCTGTACATATAAAAACGCTTCTTCTTGCATAATCTGTTCTACTACATCAAGCTTGTCACAATAATTCTGATAAAAACAAGATTTGCTGTAGGTAGAACGGACTATAATATCGCTTACCGTAATATCCTCATAGGAGCGTTCCCACAACAGTGCCTGCATTGCTTCCCGAATAGCTTTTGCTCCTCTGGTATTAGCTACTGCCTTTAGTTCCATTTCATATTCTCCAACATCGCAATAAATAAGACTTTTTCATTTGTATTGTCCAGTTGTGGACATTTCTGAAATTATTGTTTCTTCTCTATATCTGAGCTTTTTGTTAGAATTATAAAGTATATTTATAATTCTGTAAAGAAATATATTTTAATCAAAAGGAGGACCAGCACATGGGAAAATTAAATGGTAAAGTTGCAATCGTTACAGGAGCTACTGCAGGAATCGGTGAGGGCGTTGTAAATGTTTATGCAGAAGAAGGTGCGAAAGTAGTCTTCTGTGGAAGACGTGAGGAAAAAGGCAAAGCCATAGAAGAAGCACTTAAGGCGAAAGGCTATGACTGCCTGTTTGTCAAAACTGACATGACAAAAGAAGAAGATATTGCTAATCTGTTTGACGTAACAATAAAAACTTACGGAAAACTGGATATTCTTGTCAATAATGCCGGAGTTCTCAAAAACTTTGAACTGGCTTCTATGGATGTAGAGCGTGATTTTGACCAGGTTATGAACCTGAATCTACGGGCATACGTTATTGCCTCTAAATATGCGGTAAATGTATTCGGCGAATCCGGAAACATTATAAATATGGCGTCTATCGGCGCTTTTGGCGCTGCCCCGCACATGTTCTCCTATGCAGCAAGCAAAGCGGCTGTTGTATCATTTACAAAATCTATGGCAAAAGAACTGGCTCCGAAAAACATACGAGTAAATGCAATCTGCCCGGGTACGATCTTCTCTGAAATGATGCCAAAGGACGGTGAATTTACAGCAGCTACCTTGACAATGATTCCGATGGGACGTGGCGGCGAACCTCGTGAAATCGGCTCAGTTGCAGCATTTCTTGCCAGTGAAGAAGCTTCTTATGTTGACGGAACTTCAATTGTTGTAGACGGTGGAATGAGTTGCTGATATATTAAAAAGCAGCGTTTCTGCAGGTTATGCAGAAACGCTGTTTTTCTAACACGGGAGTAATACGATAGAAAAAAGAACTAAGATAGTTTGACAAGTTTATTCTACAATGTGTATAATGTCAGATAACAGATGTCCCGATAATATCGACGTGGAAGGAAAGGATTGCATGAACAGAAAGACAGATTTTGCACAGTCGTCTCTTTATGTCCTGAAACTAAACCGGCTGAATTTGGAAACTTACTGACAGACTCAGAGAAAATAGATATTCATGCCCATATTTCTAAATTTTCCCCATCCGCTTCCGTGAATGGAGAGATGAAAAAGAAATGGGTGATCAAGGATGGAACTCGTTACTTGGTGAAAGTGAATGCCAACGATTATGGACAGCAGGCTGTGAATGAAATCATAGCCTGCCGCCTTCATGAAAAAAAACAAGGCTGGGAAAATTTTGTGCCATATACGATTCAAACCGCAGTGATAGAGGGAAAAGAGGTTCCTTGTTCTGTAAATCCGTTGTTTACTTCCAGTGAATTGGAACTGGTTTCTGCGTATCAGTTGATCAGAAATTATAAGGTTTGGCAGGATTGTTCCGATTTTGAAGCGGTTATTCACTTAGCAGTGGAAAAGGGCATGAATGAGGCGGAAGGACTTTTAACAGAATATACGTGTATGCCAAAGGAGAGGGCAGGTGAGATCGCGCAGACGATCCGGCAGAAAATAGAGTACCTGAAGTTATTTCGGCAGGGAAAGAAAATCTGGAAGCAGAAGGCATATTGGTAAGGTGACAAAAAATGGATATAATAGAATTAAAAAGAGAGGGCGACATTCTGATGATTGGGGAGTCTCCGCAATTAGTCGTGGATCTGAAAACGCAGAATAATTATATAAAAGTAAAAAATCGCAGGATTCCGTATTATAAAAAAGTGGTATTCAGTGACGATCTTCTGGCGGGAAAACGGGAAAATGTGTTCAGAACCGCGGTAAATTACTATTACAGCCAGGCCTGCGATGTGGCGGCGGGGATAGAAGTGGCAGAAGCATACAGAGAAAAAGCAAATACGACAATCAGAGAGATCAGAGGGGACTTTCCTGCAGGATGAGCCGCAGGAGAGTCTCTTTTTTTGAAAAACTGAATAAAAAGTTGTGAAAAAATTCATATTTTCCGGCAATGAGCCGAAATTATGTTATAAACTGTATTTTTTTGCAAGAAAACGTTGACGATAAATCAAAACAGAGATACAATAGCATTCGATGAGTTTCAACGGATGAATATTGGGAGGAATGGAACATGGCAGCATATAAGGATTTAAGTGTGGAGGAGCTGACAGAGCTGAAGTCGGAGCTGGAAGCGGAGTTTAAGAAAGTAAAGGAAAAAAATCTGAAACTGGATATGTCCCGCGGAAAGCCGTCCGCAGAGCAGTTGGATCTGTCCATGGATATGATGGATGTACTCAGGAGTGATTCAAATTTAATCTGTGACGACGGAATTGACTGCCGCAATTATGGCGCAATGGAAGGCATCACAGAGGCGAAGCAGCTTCTTGCAGATATGATGGAGGTCCCGAAGGATAATATTATCATTTTCGGAAATTCCAGTCTGAATGTAATGTACGATATGGTATCCCATGCGATGACACATGGCGTTCTTGGAAGCACCCCCTGGGCGAAACTGGATAAAGTGAAGTTTTTATGTCCGGTTCCGGGGTATGACAGACATTTTACGATCACAGAATATTTCGGGATCGAGATGGTCAATGTGCCGATGACGCCTGACGGACCGGATATGGATATTGTGGAAAAACTGGTCGCAGAGGATGAATCAGTCAAAGGAATCTGGTGCGTGCCGAAGTATTCCAACCCGCAGGGGATCACCTACTCTGATGAGACGGTGCACCGGTTTGCCTGCCTGAAACCGGCGGCAAAGGATTTCCGGATCTACTGGGACAATGCATACGGAGTGCATCATCTTTATGAGGATAAGCAGGATTATTTGGTCGAGATCCTTATGGAATGCAAGAAAATGGGGAATCCTGATATGGTATATAAGTTTTCTTCCACTTCGAAGATCAGCTTTCCGGGATCCGGTATTGCGGCGATCGCGGCGTCGGATGCGAACCTGAATGAGATCCGCCAGATGATGAAAGTGCAGACGATCGGACATGATAAGGTGAATCAGCTCCGTCATGTGCGGTTCTTTCAGGACATCAGCGGAATGGTAAACCATATGAGAAAACAGGCTGATGTGCTGCGTCCGAAGTTTGATGCGGTTCTGGAAACACTGGAAAAGGAGCTTGGCGGACTTGAAATTGGTTCCTGGCTTGCGCCGCGCGGCGGATATTTCATCTCATTTGACGCGATGGAAGGATGCGCGAAAGCGATCGTGGCGAAAGCGAAAGAAGCAGGACTGGTTCTGACTCCGGCGGGAGCGACATATCCGTATGGAAAGGATCCGAAGGACAGCAATATCCGAATCGCACCATCCTATCCGACGATGGAAGAGCTGAAGCTGGCAACCGAGATTTTTGTATTGAGTGTGAAGCTGGTCAGCGTAGATAAGTTGCTTGGAAATTTGTAATAGACTGCAGGGAACAGAATAAATGCAGACAGAGACGGGAAAACCAAGTATAAAAGAATGTGTAAAGCTTATTCTTTTATGCTTGGTTTTCCTGTATGTTACTGATATAATTGTTGCAGAGAAGAGAGAAGACAGGAGGAATCGGGAAATGGCATTATTTGATGTGATCGGACCGGTTATGGTCGGACCGAGCAGTTCCCATACGGCGGGGGCGGTGAGGATCGGACTGATGGCGAGAGCACTGTTGAAGGACGAGCCTGCTTCGGGAGAGATTTTCCTTCATGGTTCCTTTGCTACGACGGGAAAGGGGCACGGAACAGACCGGGCAGTCGTAGCGGGAATTCTGGGGATGGAGCCGGATGATATGCGGATCCCGGACAGTTTTGAGATTGCCCAAAAAGAAGGATTCCGGTTTCAGATCCGGTGCACGACGCTCAAAGGAGCGCACCCGAATACGGCGCTGATCCGTCTGCAGGGAAAGGATCACAGAGAGATCGAGGTACAGGCGTCGTCGGTGGGCGGGGGCAGAGTCATGGTGAACAGACTGGACGGGATTGATGTGAATTTCAGCGGGCAGAATCCGACGCTAATCGTCCATAACCTGGATCAACCCGGACTTGTAGCGGAGGTTTCCTCCGTGCTTGCGAATACTTCTGTCAACATCGCTACGATGCATCTGTACCGGGAACGCCGCGGGGAACACGCAGTGATGGTTGTCGAGACAGATCAGCCGGTGCCGGGAGAGACAGTCTCCCGTCTGGGAGAAACGGCAGGGATCATCAAGGTGACCTATTTTGGCGGAATATAAGAAAAAAGACAGTGGAAGGCAGGAATGCGGCTATGGCGTTGTCATTAAATGAAATACAAAAATGGTGTGAAAATGAACAAAAAGAATTCTGGGAATATATGCTGTATGACGATATGTGCGAGCGTGGTGTGACGCGGAACGAATCCATGAAGCGGATGGAACAGACATTTGACGCGATGTATGACACCGTTGAGACATACCGGACAGACCGGCTCTCCGCCAGCGGCCTGGTCGGAGCGGAAGGCGGCACACTGGAAGTATACCGGAACACTCCGGCGGAAAAACTGGAGGCGGAAGGAAGAAAGGCGCCGCTTTGCGGTTCTTTTATGGGAGATGCTATGGTGGTCGCACTGAAAATGGCAGAATCAAATGCCTGCATGCGACGGATCGTGGCAGCGCCCACAGCGGGGGCGTGCGGCGTGATTCCCGCAGTGCTTGTCCCTTATTATAAAAGAATGTCCGAAGAGGGAGATCCGTCGGCGAAAGAGCAGATCGTAAAGGCACTGTATGTTTCCGGTGCGATCGGACAGGTCATCGTAGAAAGAGCGTCGATCAGCGGAGCGCAGGGAGGGTGTCAGGCAGAAATCGGTTCTGCCTCCGCGATGGCGGCCGGCGCGCTGACGTATCTGCAGGGCGGTACGGTTGAGGAAATTTGTCATGCGGCGGCGCTGGCGCTGAAAGGTCTGATGGGACTGGTGTGCGATCCGGTTGCGGGACTGGTAGAGATCCCGTGCGTGAAGCGCAATGTGACCGGAACTGTAAATGCAATTGCCTGTGCGGATATGGCAATCGCAGGGATCCGAAGCAGGATTGAGCCGGATGAGGTGATTGATGCGATGGGCGAGGTGGGCGAGAAGATGGACCACTCTCTGAAAGAAACCGCCCTTGGCGGACTGGCCGCGACACCGTCCGGACGCAAGATCGCAGAAAAACTGGGAATGTAAAGAAGTTTTGCCGGTGCAGACACCACCGGTGGCGGAGCCATGACAGCCGGGAGGCTGACATGGCTTTTAGTTTAATTTCCGAAATTCCAGCGGCGTCATGCCGGTTACCTTTTTAAACATGGCAGTAAAATGGCTGGCATCAACGAATCCGACCTGCTGGGCGATGGTCTGGACGGGTGTTTCCGGACGCGTGATCAGGAACTCTTTTGCCTTGCTGATACGATAATTGGTCAGATATTCGTAGGCGGAGCAGCCGAGAAAACGCCGGAACAGGCGGGAGAGGTATTGTGGGGTGATATATACCAGACTACTCAGCTCCTGCACGGTCAATCCGGCGGAATAGTTTGTTTCAATCTCTTGCATGACCGGTGCAAGATATTGTCGGTACAGAGGGTTTTGCAGTTGCTCATTCGTATATACGCCGTCGATGAAGCACATCAGCAGGCGGTAGCAGTTGATCGACAGAGCTTTTTCATCAATAGGAGGGTGCTCATATTGAGTAACAGCATCAGATATCAGGGAGGCAATCTGTCCTCCCTGCTCTTTTTTTATAAAAATCGTCTGTTGATTTTTGAGCATTTTCGCAATGTCGCTTTCGATCGTACCGGTAAATGTAGCGAACAATGTGTGCCATGTTCCCTCCTTTGCCGCATAAGAATGTCGGACGAACGGCGCAATCAGGACACCTTCGCCTGCTTCCTGAGTGAATGTCCGCCCCTGAATGCTGATTTGGCCGCATCCGGATTCTGTCTGCAGATAGTGGTAGAGCGGATAGCCTCCGGGACGCACGGTCGGCTCCTGCTGCCAGCGGTTTCCTACAGAATCGTAGGTGAACGGCTCGCGGACCGGGGTATTCCGAAAAAAAATGGCCATAACAGGAAACTCCTTTCTGAATCATTACTTGTGTTTCGAAATCTTATATTTTTTAGCTTAACATATTACACATTCTTTTGTCTACCTGTATTACAATGATAACCAGAAAAAGAAGCAAAAGGAGGTAATCAGTGACGATGGCAGGAAAGTTCAAACGGATTTTATATGGCGGGGATTATAACCCGAACCAGTGGGAAAAGGATGTATGGAAAGAAGATATGCGGATCTTCCGGGACGCCCGGATCAATACGGCGACGGTCAATGTATTCTCCTGGGCGAAGATCCAGCCGTCCGAGGAGGTTTATGATTTCTCGGAACTGGATGAGATCATCGAGATGCTGAGTGAGGAAGGATATGATATCATTCTCGCGACTTCGACGGGAGCGCTTCCGGCATGGATGGTGAAGCGGTATCCGGAAGTTGCACGGGTAGATTACGAAGGACGGCGCCACAAATTCGGGCAGCGGCATAATGCGTGTCCGAATTCCCCGGTATTTCAGAAATATGCGGCGGCGATGGCCGGAAAACTGGCAGAGCGCTACGGTTCGAACGAACATGTGACATGCTGGCATATCAGCAATGAATACGGCGGGGAATGCTTCTGTGAGAACTGTGAAAAAGCGTTCCGGGTGTGGCTCCGGGATAAATATAAAACTCTTGATGCACTGAACAAAGCATGGAATACAGAATTCTGGGGACATACCTTTTATGACTGGGATGAGATTGTAGCTCCGAACGCCTTGAGCGAGGGGATCGGAACCAATAAGACCGCGTTTGCGGGGATCTCGATCGATTACCGGCGTTTCAATTCAGACAGTCTGCTGGGGAATTATAAGATGGAACGGGATGCGATCCGCCGCTTTGATCAGGATACACTGATCACGACAAATCTGATGGGAGCATATCCGCTGCTTGATTATCATAAATGGGCGAAGGAGATGGACGTCATTTCCTGGGACAACTATCCGGGATATGATACGCCGGTCAGCCTGACGGCGATGAACCACGATCTGATGCGTGGATTAAAGGATGAACCGTTCATGCTGATGGAACAAACTCCGAGCCAGCAGAACTGGCAGGCATACAATTCTCTGAAGCGTCCGGGACAGATGCGGGCCCAGAGTTACCAGACGATGGCGCATGGCGCAGATACCATTCAGTTTTTCCAGCTTCGCAGAAGTGTGGGAGGATGCGAAAAATTCCACGGGGCGGTGATCGCCCATGCCGGGACAGAAGATACGCGTGTATTCCGGGAGGTGCAGAAACTCGGACAGGAGTTGGAACGGCTGGGTGACAAAACACTTGGCTCGGCAAATCAGGCGGAGGTTGGCGTGATTTTTGACTGGGATAACTGGTGGGCGCTGGAATACACAAGCGGACCGTCTGTGGATCTGAAATACGTGCCGCATATTCATTCGTATTATAAATATTTCTATGACAGAAATATCGGCGTGGACATGATTCCGGTGGACGCGGATCTCAGCAAATATAAGCTGATCGCTGCACCTGTGCTGTATATGATCAAACCCGGCATGAAGGAAGCGCTGGAAGAATACGTGAAGAACGGCGGCGTTCTGGTGACAACGTACATGAGCGGCATCGCGGATCAGTCTGACAACGTATATCTGGGCGGATATCCGGGGCCGCTGCGGGAGATGGCCGGCATATGGGTGGAAGAAACGGACGCGCTCGCGCCGGAGCAGTCCAATGTGATCCGGTTTGCCGACGGTTCGACGGAGAAGTGCGGTCTTTTGTGCGATCTGATCCATCTGGAAGGCGCAGAGTGTCTGGCAGAGTACGGGGAAGACTTCTATGCAGGAATGCCTGCAGTGACAAAGCATACCTACGGGAAAGGAACGGTATACTATGTCGGAACAAACCCCGGGGAGAAGGGACTGGAGAAAGTCATGGACATGGCGGCGGAAGACGCCGGGGCGTCTCCGGTCATCGGCGGAAAAACAGGTCTTGAGATTACCTGCCGGGAAGCGGAAGACAGCAAATATTATTTTGTGATAAACTTCACGGACGAGAAAATCCCGGTGCCGGATGAACTGTGCGGCCATGAAGACGTGCTGACCGGAGAAACCGTCAAGGCAGGAGAACTGCTTGCAAAATATGATGTCAAAATTGTGTGTGTGAAGCGGCTGTGAATTATAACAAGAATATCGAAAAAAATAAAAAACATAGTTGACAAATCTGCGCATGTGCGCATATAATAACTTCAACAGTTTCACACAGTAAACCGTCGAAGCGGAGATAACAGTATATCGTGCATTCACAGAGAGTCCGGGCAGGTGAGAGCCGGGTAAAACGCAGGATACTAAATGGACCGCTGAGGGCATGAGGGAAAGGCAGAAAGTTTTAGAAAGACCGTCCGCCGAGTATAGCATGACGTGGGGGCATACGTTAGTTGCCGGGGATATGTCTGTATCCTGCTAAGCGTGCAGAAAGTGTATCATTTTCTGCAAATCAAGGTGGCACCGCGAATGAGTATGATTTCATCCGTCCTTGGTATTACACATAGAATCTGTGTAATACCAGGGGCGGATTTTTCATTTCTACGACAAAAAGAAAGGGGATGTTTGATATGGCTTATCCAGATTTACCGACAGTTTTAAATTATGCGAGGACCGGGGAATACCGCACGGTCCCGGTCAGCATCGAGATGTATTCGGATATGTATACGCCGATCGGTGTGCTGCGGGTACTGAAAAAAGTCAGTGATCACTGCTACATGTTTGAGAGTGCGGAGGATGCCAAACGATGGGGACGCTACAGTTTTCTGGGATTTGAGCCGACGATGGAGATCAGTTGCCGTGACGGAGAAATGCAGATCCGAAACGGAACCGTGTTCCGGGAGAAAACGGACTGTCCGGGAACCTATATCCGGGAAGTGATCTCGCAGTATAAAGCGCCCCGTATCGAGGGACTTCCGACATTTACCGGAGGACTGGTCGGATATTTTTCTTATGATTATATGAAATATGTAGAACCGTCGCTGAAACTGGAGGCGGAGGATGAGGCACATTTCCGGGACGTGGATCTGATGCTGTTTGATCAGGTGATCGCCTTTGACCATTTACAGCAGAAGGTGATCCTGATCGTGAATATGCCTCTGGCGGATACAGAGAGCAAAGTGATGCGCGATTATGTGGAGGCCGGGGCAAGGCTTGAGCGGCTGAAACAACTGATCCAAAAAGGCGATTATGCGCCGCATGTCCCGCTGGTGCTCAAAAGTGAGTTCCGGCCGCATTTTTCGAAGGAAAGTTATTGCGGCATGGTCGAGAAGGCAAAACGGCATATCTATGAGGGTGATATTTTTCAGGTGGTGCTTTCGAACCGTCTGGAAGCAAAGATGGAGGGAAGCATTCTGGATGTGTACCGGGTGCTTCGGACAACGAATCCATCTCCCTACATGTTCTACTTCGTCAGCAATGATATCGAAATTGCCGGGGCGTCGCCGGAGACGCTGGTCAAGCTGGAAGGAGATGTGCTTCATACATTTCCGCTTGCCGGGACGAGAAAACGGGGCGATACCTACGAGGAAGACCAGGCGCTGGAGCGCGAACTGCTTGCGGACGAAAAAGAGCTTGCAGAACACAATATGCTGGTCGATCTGGGAAGAAACGACATTGGAAAAATCAGCAGGATCGGGTCTGTGGAAGTGGAAAAATATAAAGCGGTCGAACGGTTTTCTCACGTTATGCACATCGGCTCTACCGTGAAGGGAATTATCCGGGGGGACCGGGACTATGTGGATACGATCGACGCGATCCTTCCGGCAGGAACGCTGTCCGGAGCGCCGAAGATCCGCGCCTGCGAGATCATTGATGAGCTGGAGGACTGCAAACGGGGAATTTACGGCGGCGCAGTCGGATATATTGATTTTACGGGAAATCTGGATACTTGTATTGCGATCCGTATGGCATATGCAAAGAACGGAAAAGTCTATGTATGTTCAGGGGCCGGGATCGTGGCAGACAGTGTGCCGGAGAATGAATATGAAGAGTGTATTAACAAGGCGAAAGCAGTGACGAATGCGGTCGCAGCGGCCGGAAAGGGGTTGGAGGAATGATTTTACTGATCGATAATTACGACAGCTTTTCTTATAATCTGTACCAGTTGATCGGTATGGAAGACGAGAATATCGTCGTCATCCGAAATGATGAAAAAACAATTGCGGAAATCCGGGCAATGAAGCCGGACCGCATCGTTCTTTCGCCGGGACCGGGAAGACCAGAGGCGGCAGGCTGCTGCATGGATGTGGTGAAAGCATTTGCCGGAGAGATTCCGATCCTCGGGGTGTGTCTCGGCCATCAGGCGATCTGCACGGCATACGGGGCGGTCGTCTCCTACGCAAAGAAACTGATGCACGGAAAGACGTCGGAGGCGGTGCTTGACCGGGAGAGCAGGCTGTTTTTGGGACTGCCGGAACAGATTTTGGTGGCACGGTATCATTCGCTGGCAGTCGCTGCAGAAACGCTGCCGGAGCAGTTGAAAGTTACGGCGTACACGCACGGCGGGGAAGTGATGGCAGTAGAAGACAGAGAAAAACAGGTATATGGGTTACAGTTTCACCCGGAATCCATTCTGACGCCGGACGGACAGAAGATTCTCCATAATTTTATCTGCAGACTATAAAAAACAAAAATTCAGAAAGGAATGAAAAAAAGATGATTAAAGAAGCAATTTTAAAACTGGCGAAACGGGAAGATCTGACGTATGAGGAAGCATATCAGGTGATGAATGAGATCATGGACGGCAAGGCCAGCGACGTGCAGAAAAGTGCGTATCTGACCGCGCTCAGTATGAAGGGAGAGACGATCAATGAGATCACGGGTTCTGCGGTCGGAATGCGGGAACACTGCGTAAGACTCCTTCACAACCTGGATGCGCTGGAGATCGTAGGAACCGGAGGAGACGGAGCCAATTCTTTTAACATCTCCACGACGTCGTCGCTTGTGATCGCGGCGGCGGGGATCCCGGTCGCGAAACACGGAAACCGGGCGGCGTCCAGCAAATGCGGCGCGGCGGACGTACTGGAAGCGCTGGGGGTAAACATCACCGTTCCGCCTCAAAAGAGTACAGAGCTTCTGGAGAAAATCGGAATCTGCTTCTTGTTTGCACAGAATTACCACATCGCCATGAAATATGTCGGACCGATCCGGAAGGAGCTGGGAATCCGGACGATCTTCAATATCCTCGGACCGCTGGCAAATCCCGCGGGAGCCAATATGGAACTGATGGGTGTATATGATGAATCTCTGGTGGAACCGCTGGCCAGGGTATTGTCAAACCTCGGAGTAAAACGTGCGATGGTCGTGTATGGACAGGATAAGCTCGATGAAGTTTCCAGTTGTGCGCCGACGACCGTCTGCGAAGTGAAAGACGGACAGTTCGACTCTTATGTGATCCGGCCGGAAGACTTTGGATTTGTCTCGGCGGATAAATCTGAACTGACGGGAGAAACCCCGAAAGAAAATGCAGAGATCACAAAAGCTATTTTAAGCGGTAAAGAACAGGGAGCGAAGCGGACGGCAGTGCTGATGAATGCCGGGGCGGCGATCTATATCGGCGGGAAGGCAGAGAGTATGGCGGAGGGCATCCGTATCGCGCAGGAGATTATCGACAGTGGGAAGGCGATGCAGAAGCTGGAAGAGTTTATCCGCTGCTCCAATGAGTAAAAGCCGGCTCATCATTCCGGTATAATCCAGGGTAACAGAAAGGGAAACGAAACATGATTTTAGACGAGATTGCAGACAAGACAAGAAACCGCATCGCAAAGCAGAAAGAACTTGTGCCGGAAGAGACGATAAAACAGCAGGCATATGAGATTACACAAAAGGAGAAAGCATGCGGCAGGATGACTTTCCCGTTCGAGCGGGCGCTTAGGCAGGAGGGAATCTCATTTATCTGCGAGGTGAAGAAAGCGTCTCCGTCAAAGGGCGTCATTGCAGAGACGTTCCCTTATGTGGAGATTGCAAAGGAATATGAACATGCCGGTGCGTCGGCGTTGTCGGTGCTGACAGAACCGTATTATTTTCAGGGGAGCAATACGTATCTGCAGGAGATTGCCGGGCAGGTAAACATTCCGATCCTCCGGAAGGATTTTACGGTAGATGCATATATGCTGTATGAGGCGAAAATAATCGGCGCGTCGGCAGTGCTTCTGATCTGCGCGATTTTAAATGATGCTGAATTAGAAGAATATGCCGCGGTCGCACAGGAACTGGGATTATCGGCGCTCGTGGAGGCACATACGGAAGAGGAAGTCTGCCGGGCAAAAAAATGCGGCGCACGGATCATCGGAGTGAACAACCGGGATCTGAAAACGTTTCATGTCGATATCCATACAAGCGAACGGCTGCGCAGACTGGTGCCGGAAGACGTTGTATATGTGTCGGAAAGCGGGATCCGGACACCGGATGATGTACGGCGGCTGAAGGAAAACGGAACCGACGCGGTTTTGATCGGCGAGACGCTGATGCGAAGCGCAGATAAAAAAGCGGCGCTGGACACACTGCGGGGATAGCAAAGGGGGAATCGGTACGAGAATCAAGATATGCGGACTTTCGAGGGAAGATGATATTGCAGCGGTAAATGAGTGCAGACCGGAGTATATCGGGTTTGTCTTTGCCCCCAAAAGCCGCAGGCATGTGACACAGGAGCAGGCAGAAAAGCTCAGGAGAAAGCTGGATCCGGGGATTCAGGCTGTGGGAGTGTTCGTAAACGCGCCGGAAGAGATGATTCTGGATCTTGCCGGGAATCAGGTGATCGATCTGATCCAGCTTCACGGCGGGGAAGACGTCGCATATATGAGCAGAGTCAGAAAACAGAGCGGACTTCCCGTGATCAAGGCGGTTTCCATGACGAGTCCAGATGCAGTCGGACAGATCCGGATGTGGGAACAGACAGAAGTAGATTATCTGCTTCTGGACAGCGGAAAGGGAGGCACCGGGGAACAGTTTGGTTATGAAGTGTTCCGTAAAACGGGAAAGCTAGCAAAGCCATTCTTCCTGGCAGGAGGACTTTCCCCGGAAAATCTGGCGGACGTGATCCGGTATTTTGAATCGGGGGTCGCTTTGGTATCCGGCAACATACCGTTTGCGGTCGATGTGAGCAGCGGAGTGGAGAAGGACGGAGTAAAGAACAGAGAAAAAATTACTGCGGCGGTGGCGGCAGTCCGACAATAGAACAAAATGAAGCGAGAAAGAATGTTACGAGGAGGATATGTGATGTCAAAGGGCAGATATGGCGAGTTTGGAGGGCAGTATATCTCTGAGACGCTGATGAGTGAACTGGAAAATCTGGAAGAGCAGTATGAATACTACAAGAAGGATCCGGAGTTTAACCGGGAACTGACGAGTCTGTTGAATGAGTATGTGGGACGCCCGTCCCGGCTGTATTATGCGGAGCAGATGACGAAAGATCTGGGAGGAGCGAAGATTTACCTGAAACGGGAGGATCTGAACCACACCGGATCCCACAAGCTGAATAATGCACTGGGGCAGGCACTGCTTGCAAAGAAAATGGGCAAAACCCGCGTGATCGCGGAGACGGGCGCCGGACAGCACGGCGTAGCGACGGCGACGGCTGCGGCGCTGCTCGGTATGGAATGCGAGGTGTTTATGGGGAAAGAAGACACCGACCGTCAGGCATTGAATGTATACCGCATGGAACTGCTCGGGGCGAAAGTCCATGCAGTGACGAGCGGGACACAGACATTGAAGGATGCGATTAATGAAACGATGCGCGAATGGTCCGGACGGGTGGCGGATACGCACTATGTGATCGGTTCAGTGATGGGACCGCATCCATTTCCAATGATGGTGCGGGATTTCCAAAGCGTGATCAGCAAAGAGGCAAGAGAACAGATCCTTCAGGCAGAGGGAAAACTGCCGGATGCGGTACTTGCCTGTGTGGGCGGAGGCAGCAATGCAATGGGAATGTTCTATCATTTTATCAACGACAAGAATATGCGCCTGATCGGCTGCGAGGCAGCGGGAAAAGGCGTTGATACCGATATGCATGCAGCAACGATGGCAAAAGGGACTGTCGGGGTGTTCCATGGGATGAAATCCTATTTCTGTCAGGACAAATACGGACAGATTGCCCCGGTCTACTCCATTTCTGCGGGTCTGGACTATCCGGGGATCGGACCGGAGCATGCAAACTTACGCGACAGCGGACGCGCACAATATGTGCCGGTTACAGATGACGAGGCGGTCAGCGCGTTTGAATATCTGGCAAGGACCGAGGGAATCATCTGTGCGGTGGAGAGCGCCCACGCCGTGGCGCATGCGCGTAAACTTGCGCCACAGATGGGAAAGGATGAGGTGATGATCATCTGTCTGTCCGGACGCGGAGATAAAGATGTGGCGGCGATCGCAAGATACAGGGGGGTTGAGATCTATGAGTAAAATAACAGAAGCTTTCGCAAACGGAAAAGCATTTATCGGATTCATCACAGCAGGAGATCCGAGTGCGGAGAAAACAGTCGATTATGTGCTTGCAATGGCAGAGTCCGGAGCAGATCTGGTGGAGATCGGAATCCCGTTTTCCGATCCGACGGCAGAGGGAATCGTAATTCAGGAGGCAAGCATCCGCGCGCTCAAAGCAGGCATGACCACAGACCGTGCGTTTGAGATCGTGGAGAAAGTCCGTAAAAAGAGTCAGATTCCCCTCTGCTTTATGACCTATTTAAATCCGGTATTCCATTATGGATATGAACGCTTTTTCGCCCGCTGTAAAGCACTTGGGATCGACGGCATCATCATTCCGGATCTGCCGTATGAAGAAAAAGACGAACTGGATGATGTGGCAAAGGCATATGGCGTGGATGTGATCTCTATGATCGCGCCGACTTCACAGCAGAGGATCCGGCGGATCGCAAAGGATGCGAGCGGCTTTATCTACGTGGTATCTTCCATGGGGGTTACCGGAATGCGGCAGAAAATCGAGACAGATGTTGCGGCGATCATACGGTCTGTCCGGGAAGTGACGGACGTTCCGACTGCGGTCGGGTTCGGCATCAGTACGCCGGAGCAGGCGAAGAAAATGGCGGAGATTTCAGACGGCGCGATCGTCGGAAGTGCGATTGTAAAGCTGGTCGAAAAGTACGGGGAGAATGCAGAGGAGAAGATTCGGGAATATGTCAAAGAGATGAAAGCGGCAGTTTCCGGTGCAGATAGAAAATAAGGATAACAGAAAAATGACCGGTTCCCAGATCAGAAAGTATTCAGGAACCGGTCATTTGCATTTCAAAATCATGTTTTGGTATGGGAGTGAGGGACATGAATTTTTGCGTCGTAACCCTCATATCAGAGAAATCAGATCTGTGATCTTCCGGATCCGTTGTTTGGCTTCCGGCACATCTCCGAATCCGTATTCGGCGAAAATAAACGGAACTCCGGCCTCTTTGCAGGCATCGGCATCCCCCTGGGTATCGCCGATGTAGACTACGTCCTTGAGACCGTTTCGCTCCATCAGTGTCCGGATCGTCTGAGCCTTTGGAGTCTGTGTCTGTCCGAAACAAAGTGTGTCTTTTACATAAGGTTCCAGTCCGGTCGAGCGTAGCATGACCTCAATATATCCGCACTGACAGTTACTTACGATATAGAGACCGGTCTTTTTTGAAAGCGTCTCGAATGCTTCACGGACGCCGTCATAGAGTGTTCCGGGCTGGTGTTCCAGAAGTTCATTTTCATAATCATAGCACAGTCCTCCGATGCGTTCCTGCTCACTTTTGGGCAGCATCGGGAAGAGCGCTTCATAAATCTCATCCATTGTTTTCCCAAATAACCGGTTCAGCATCGGACCGGTCACGGTGAGATCCAGATCAGAATTTTCCCGGATCGCTGTGGTCCATGCCTCGGCCACGACTTCTGTGGAATCCCAGAGCGTGCCGTCTACGTCAAAAATAATGCCATCCATTTTCATAAATTCCTTTCATGTTTACGATTTTCCGGAACAGATAAAATCCGTTCGTCAGTCAGATCATCATTACTTGGGTGAAATATTCAACGATTCATAAATTAAGTCGCAGTTATAATCAGGGGCGAATTTGACGGCTGTCCTGCATATGTTCTCAACTGTTGAAAGATCTTCTTCCAAGTCATCAGCAATTGCCTTCGGTTTCTTACCCTTTGCAAGTTTTTTGCTGATCTGCTGTATCAGTTTTATTGCAGTACCCTTTTCCATGCCTTGCTCGATGCCTTGCTCGATGCCTTGCTCGATGCCTTGGGCCATGCCTTGCTCGATGCCTTGAGCTATGCCCTGTTCCAGACCCTGCTCCATGGCGGCTTTTTTTGACTTTTCCAATTCATCTGCGAATAATTCTCTTAGTGCGTCGCACATATTTTCCTGCGCCTCCTTCATCGTATCCCAGTTTGCCCGGACGATAAGATCCATGACCGCCTGGTAATTTTTTGAATGCTTTTTTGGTTCATAGTTAGCTATCAAGTCTTGAATTTCATTGGAGTTTATGTCGTTTCTCAAATGCTGAAGCCAGTAATTGAGTTCCTGGGATAATTGTGTTGTAATTACAATCTGCATCGGAAAAGGATCTCCGTGCAGGTAGTAAATACCTTTTCTATATTTTTCAATCGTCAGTCCTCTGGCATCTTTTAAATGCTGTATCATTTTGCGCGGATAATGTCCGCATACAAAAGTGATGGAAATCTCTTCTGGATCAATCTGCAGGATTCTTTCTGTGTCAGACTGATAAAAACAAGTATAACCATATACTTTGTAAAAGTCATTGATACTAAGAGAATCATCGGGGGACTTATATTCGATAATGTTGTGTGTACGGAATATATGCCCGATATTTTTCTTTATGGCCGCATGTACGTTTTTCTTGATGACCAGAATATCCATCTGCATCGGCTTCTTGCTGAGCTGATATTCTTCTTTAAAGATAAGGTCATCCAGATTCTCTTCCAGCTCAATGTGAAGAGCAGCATTAAATGCGGGATGCCATTGTAATTTTTCAGTGATCATTCGTTCCTCCTTTAGTATAGTATAGATTGGTTCCTTTGTGCAACAACAAGTTTTTCCATAACGGGTTTCTGCTCTGATAAAAGCACCGAAATGAGAAGCTCTGCAGCTTAGATTGTTCTGACAGACAAAGAATGTGTCTGTATAAAGTGCCTATAGCATAACACAATCAAATGGGAAAAGGCAAGAGAAAAATCAAATGATCAATACAATTTTCTCTTTTAAAACAGTGCATTTTAGTGTATACTTTTTCTTGGCTGTGATTGTGGGAGTGCGTAGCACGAAACAATCCGTAGATATCATAGATGGGGATTATTGACCCCAACATCATTTTTCTTGAACTATAAACTGAATGTGAGATTAACAGGAGACAGGCGATGCGGGAAAAGATTGTTTTGATAGATGGACACAGTATTTTGAACCGGGCATTTTACGGTGTGCCGGACCTGACAAATTCAGAAGGACTGCACACAAATGCAGTCTATGGATTCCTGAATATTATGTTTAAGGTTCTCGACGAGGAAAAGCCGGAATATCTGACGGTCACGTTCGACGTACACGCGCCGACATTCCGCCATGAAATGTATGCAGAGTATAAAGGAACCCGAAAGCCGATGGCGGAGGAACTGCGAGAGCAGGTTCCGGTGATTAAGGAAGTCCTGCAGGCGATGAATATCGAGATCATCGAAAAAGCCGGACTGGAAGCAGACGACCTGCTGGGTACGATTTCACGGACCTGCGAGGAAAAGGGCATGGATGTGGCGATCATCTCGGGCGACCGGGATACGCTGCAGCTTGCGACGGATCATGTGAAGATCCGCATCCCCAAGACGAAGCAGGGACGGACGGAGGTGGAGGATTACCTCGCTTCCGATGTAAAAGACAAGTATGGGGTAACACCGACGGAATTTATTGACGTAAAGGCTTTGATGGGGGATGCATCGGACAATATTCCGGGCGTGCCGGGCGTAGGCGAGAAGACGGCGACCAAGATCATTACGGAGTATGGCTCCATTGAAAATGCGTACGCCCATGTGGATGAGATCAAGCCGCCGCGGGCAAGTAAGAACCTGAAGGAATACTGGGAACAGGCGCAGATGAGCAAGATACTGGCAACGATCGATACCCATGCGGAGATTGATTTTGACCTGGAGCGGGCGCGGTACGGCAACCCATATACAAAAGAAGCACACGATTATTTCCAGCGGCTTCAGTTTAAAAATCTGCTGGCACGTTTTGACGTACAGACGGACGTCAACGCAGTAGAAAAGCAGTTCCGGGAAGTGACAGACCGTGCAGAGATTGAACGCATATTTGCAGAGGCGGCAAAGGCGGAGATTGTCGGCGTATCGATTTCTGAGGACGCCGGGAACGTTCTGCCGTTGTTTGCACATCCGTCCGGATACGGGAGAATTTCGATCGTTTACGGACCGGACAAGATCTGCTCGATTCCCTGTGAGATGGATACGGATATGGAGTATCTGTTCGGAAAACTTCAGGAGACAGCAGAGTCGGCGGGAATTTTTGTAATGTGTAATCTGAAAAAGTACCTGCCGGTACTGAAATTAAAGTGTACGGCAAAAGCGTCGGAGTCGTGGTCGGAGACACATTATTTTGATGCTGTGGTCGCTGCGTATCTGCTGAATCCGCTGAAAAGTGATTATGATTATGAAGATATTGCCAGAGAACAGCTTGGACTCTTGATAGATGAGAAAGCAGAAGAAAAAATAAAATCCTGTTATGAGGCGTATACGTGTTTTGCGTCTGTAAAGCCTCTGACTCAGAAGCTGAAAGACAGCGGAATGTATGAATTGTTTACGAAGATCGAGATGCCGCTTCTATTTACGCTTTATGATATGGAACATGCGGGCGTGAAAGTGGAAGGAGAGGCGCTGAAAGCGTACGGCAGCCAGCTCGGCGGCAGGATCGTGGAACTGGAGAAACAGATTTATGAGGAAGCCGGAGAAATGTTTAATATCAATTCTCCGAAGCAGCTTGGCACGGTATTGTTTGAGCATCTGGGCCTGCCAAATGGAAAGAAGACAAAGACGGGATATTCCACGGCGGCAGATGTGCTGGAAAAACTGGCGCCGGATTATCCGATCGTATCGGATATTCTCGAATACCGGCAGCTGACAAAATTGAAATCTACTTATGCGGACGGTCTTGCGAACTTTATCTGCGCGGACGGACGGATCCACGGGAAGTTTAATCAGACGATTACGGCGACCGGACGGATCAGCAGTACAGAACCGAATCTGCAGAACATTCCGGTGCGGGTAGAGCTGGGACGTCTGATCCGAAAGGTATTTGTGCCGGAGGAGGATTACGTGTTTGTGGATGCAGACTATTCGCAGATCGAGCTTCGTGTTCTGGCACACTGCTCCGGAGACGAACAGTTGATCCAGGCATATCAGGAGGCGCGGGACATTCACCGTATGACTGCATCGCAGGTGTTCCACACGCCGTTTGAAGAAGTGACGGATCAGCAGCGGAGAAATGCCAAGGCAGTGAACTTTGGTATTGTATACGGCATCAGTTCTTTTGGATTAAGTCAGGATCTCAGTATTACACGGAAGGAAGCGTCAGAATACATTGAAAATTATTTCCGGACCTATCCGGGAATTAAGAAATTTTTAGATGATTCCGTGGCACATGCGAAGGAAAACGGCTATGTGACGACACTGTACGGGCGCAGACGTCCGGTTCCGGAATTGAAATCCTCTAATTTTCAGCAGCGCAGCTTCGGGGAGCGTGTGGCGATGAACGCGCCGATCCAGGGAACCGCGGCGGACATTATGAAGATTGCTATGCTGGGCGTGAACCGGGAACTGAAGCGAAGGAACATGAAGTCAAAAATGATCCTGCAGGTACACGATGAGCTGCTGATCGAAGCACATAAAGATGAAGTGGACGAGGTGCAGGAAATCTTAAAGGAGCAGATGGAGGGCGCAGCGCAACTGCGTGTGCCGCTGATCGTGGACATGCATACCGGCGGCAACTGGTATGAGGCAAAATAGACGGAAATGAGAGCAGAAGATAAAATGCGGGTAATTGGAATTACAGGCGGCGTCGGCTGCGGAAAAAGCAGGATTCTGCAGTATCTTTCCGAAGCGTACGGGGCAGTTGTCTGTCAGCTTGACGAGACGGCAAAAAAGCTGCAGCAAAAGGGACAGCCGTGTTATGATAAGATTGTGGAAGTATTTGGCGGGGAGATCGTCGGGGCGGACTCAGAACTGGATCGTCCCAAACTCGCCGGGATCGTATTTGCCGACAGGGAGAGACTGGCGGTCCTCAACGGGATTGTCCATCCGGCGGTCAAAGAGCGGACACTTCAGGATATTGAGAGAGAGCGGGAGAGGGGAACTGCTTTGTTTGTGATCGAATCGGCGATCCTGCCGGACGCCGGATATGAGGATATCTGCGGCGAGATGTGGTATATTTATACGCAGGAGGACGTGCGCAGAGAGCGGCTGAAAGATACCAGGGGGTACAGTGACAGACAGATCAGTCAGATGATGGCGTCCCAGCCGGCAGAGAGCCGGTTCCGGGAGACGTGTTCGGCCGTGATCGACAACAGTGGTTCATTTGAAAATACAAAGAGACAGATAGGAGAGTTGTTACGATGAGGATGTGCAGCATTGCCAGCGGAAGCAGCGGCAACTGTATTTATGTGGGTACAGACCATACCCATCTGCTGGTGGATACAGGCATCAGTAAAAAGCGGATCGAGGAAGGTCTTCATAAACTGGAAATCAAGGGAGAGGAGCTGGATGGGATCCTGATCACCCATGAGCATTCTGACCACATTCAGGGACTGGGGGTATTCAGCAGGAAATATGGGATTCCCATCTATGCAACGCCCGGTACAATCAGTGGGATCCAGGCATATTCCGGACTCGGAAAGATGCCGGAAGGACTGTTGCACACAATCGGGACAGATCAGAAATTCATGCTGGGAGATATTGAAATTGATCCGTTCGTGATTTCCCACGACGCCAATGAACCCTGCGGATACCGGCTGGAAAGCGCAAATAAAGCGGTGGCGGTTGCAACAGACCTCGGTACATATGACGAATATACCGTTGATAAATTGAAAAAGCTGGACGCGGTGCTTCTGGAGGCGAACCATGATATCCATATGCTCGAGGTCGGACCGTATCCGTATCCGCTGAAGCGGAGAATCATGGGAAATAAAGGACATTTGTCGAATGAATTGTCAGGACAGCTTCTTTGTGATATACTACATGATGATTTGAAATATATTTTGCTTGGACATCTGAGCAAAGAGAATAATTATGCAAGGCTTGCCTATGAGACGGTAAAGCTGGAAGTAACACTGGGAGATAATGCTTTCAAAGGAGAAGAACTGGATCTGCACGTTGCGAAACGAGATGCAGTATCCGACATCGTGGAAGTGTGAATTCTCCGCCGGAGACAGAAAAAGCAGGAGGAAAAACGGCATGAAAAAGTGTATTGTCACTGTATTAGGAAAAGATACCGTAGGAATTATTGCAAGGGTATGTACATATCTCGCGGAGAATGGGATCAATATTCTGGATATTTCCCAGACGATCGTGGATGGATATTTTAACATGATGATGATCGTAGATGTGAGCAGGATCGAAAAGGATTTCACGCTGATCTGCGACGAGTTAGACGACCTCGGAGAGAACATCGGCGTCAGCATCCGCTGCCAGAGAGAAGAAATCTTCGAAAAAATGCATCGTCTGTAGTACACCGGGACACAGGCGGAACTTATTTTACTGAGACAGAAACGGGTACAGAAATGTGAGGAGAACAGTATGATAAATATGTATGAAGTGTCCGAGACAAATGAGATGATCGAACATGAAAATCTTGATGTGCGGACGATTACCCTGGGAATCAGCCTGCTGGACTGCATTGACTCAGATCTGGCGGAACTGAACCGTAAGATTTACGACAAGATCACGACGGTAGCAAAGGATCTTGTCTCTACAGGTCAGGATATTGAAAAGGAATTTGGAATCCCGATCGTGAATAAACGGATATCCATTACACCGGTTTCCCTGATCGGAAGCGCGGCGTGCAAGTCGCCGGAGGATTATGTGGAGATCGCCCGGACACTGGACCGCGCGGCACATCAGGTCGGCGTGAATTTTATCGGCGGGTATTCGGCGCTGGTATCTAAGGGAATGACGAAAAGCGATGAAAATCTGATCCGTTCTATCCCGCAGGCACTTGCCGAGACAGAGCGGGTATGCAGCTCGGTCAATGTCGGCTCTACAAAGACCGGCATCAATATGGATGCAGTCCGTCTCTGCGGACGGATTGTGAAAGAGACGGCAGAGGCAACGGCTGAACGGGATTCCATCGGCTGCGCGAAACTGGTGATTTTCTGCAATGCGCCGGATGACAATCCGTTTATGGCAGGGGCGTTCCACGGCGTAACCGAGGCAGACGCAGTGATCAACGTCGGTGTCAGCGGCCCCGGCGTTGTAAAAAAAGCGTTGGAGAAAGTCCGCGGAAAAGGATTTGAAGAACTCTGTGAGACAATCAAAAAAACTGCGTTTAAAGTAACCCGGGTCGGTCAGCTTGTGGCAGGAGAAGCATCCAGACGGATGGGAATCCCGTTCGGGATTGTCGATCTTTCTCTTGCGCCGACGCCGGCAATCGGAGACAGCGTGGCAGAAATCCTGGAAGAGATCGGACTGGAAAAAGTCGGCGCTCCGGGTACGACAGCGGCGCTGGCGCTTCTCAACGATCAGGTAAAAAAAGGCGGTGTCATGGCGTCCTCCTATGTAGGCGGATTAAGCGGCGCTTTCATTCCAGTCAGTGAAGACCAGGGAATGATCGACGCGGTACATGCAGGTTCCCTGACACTCGAAAAACTGGAAGCGATGACATGCGTATGCTCGGTTGGTCTGGATATGATCGCAATCCCGGGCAAGACAAGCGCAGCGACACTTTCCGGGATCATTGCCGATGAAATGGCGATCGGCATGGTAAACCAGAAGACAACCGCGGTACGTCTCATCCCAGTAATCGGAAAAGACGTGGGAGAAAAAGCAGAGTTCGGCGGATTACTCGGGTATGCGCCGATCATGCCCGTTAACCAGTTCGGATGCGAAGACTTCATTAACCGCGAAGGCCGCATCCCCGCCCCGATTCATAGCTTTAAAAACTGACGCGAAAGCAATGAGCCATGCGCCAATGAACATAGCACAGCGGAGTGCTTGCAGTCCGGCTGTGGTAGGTACATTGGCATAGGGCGAACGCCCGCGCGCTTATAGGCGGAGCCTATAAGAGACGCAGCATGGCGAATGGAAAGAGAGGGCGAAGGAAATCTATTGGTATACATACAAGAATGGAGAAGAGATATGAGTAAAGTAGCAATTGCAACAGACAGCAACAGTGGGATCACCCAGATGCGGGCGAAGGAGATGGGGATTACGGTTCTCCCGATGCCGTTTTTTATTGACGGTCAGCTCTATCTGGAGGATATTACGCTGACGCAGGAGGAGTTTTACGAAAAGCTGAAGGGAGACGCGGATATTTCCACCTCTCAGCCGACGCCGGGCGACGTGATGGATCTCTGGAACGGCCTGCTCAAGGAATATGATGAGATTGTTTATATCCCGATGTCAAGCGGATTAAGCGGATCATGTGAAACGGCGGCAGTACTGGCAGAGGATTATGACGGAAAGGTACAGGTGGTAAATAACCAGCGGATTTCCGTGACGCAGGAGTTGTCCATTCTGGAAGCGATGGATCTGCGTGACGCCGGAAAATCAGCGGCAGAGATCAAGGACGCGCTGGAAGCGGCAAAATTTGAATCTTCCATTTATATTACTGTCGATACATTAAAATATCTGAAAAAGGGTGGAAGAGTGACTCCGGCTGCTGCGATGCTTGGTACGGCGCTGAATCTGAAACCGGTGCTGACGATCCAGGGAGAAAAGCTGGATTCTTTCGCAAAAGTGCGCGGCTGGAAAGCTGCAAAACGGACCATGCTCCATGCGATTGAAGACGATATTAAGAACCGTTTTGCGGGTGCGGAGGATCAGCTTGTGCTGGGAATGGCATATACGGGGAATCCGGAAGAGGCAGAAGAGTGGAAACAAGAAATCCATGAGAAATTCCCACAGTATGAAATCATGGCGAATCCGCTTTCACTGAGCATTGCATGTCATATCGGACATGGATCGCTTGCAGTGACTGTTTCCAAACGGATGCGGGTGTAGCCGTTTGTCAGGCAATTCATTCTATCAATACAGGGCAGACACTGAAGAAGCTCCGGCGTCTGCCCTATAGTTTTTCTTCATTCGATCTTCAGAACGGGTTGTCTGTATTCATTTTGAAAATCTGTTTGATATTTGTCAGTAATGACAGAATTATACAAGTTTGCAGCATAGATATCATTTGCAAGCATCTGCTGTCCGATCCCGGGGAGATGGCTGTCCTGATATAGTTTGGTAATGACCGGAATCCGGGCGCACTTTGCGGCGGCAGATACGATATGCGGGGAGTCCGTGCGGAATCCGAGCAGATGCGCGTAAAAATGGTATCCATGTTTACTATAGTTTTCTACATCTTCCTGTTTAATCCCCAGTAAAATGTGCAGCAGCGCCCGGCTGATGCGCGTCTGCGTAAGCTCCCGTGTTTTCAGCAGGCTGCAGAACTGGTGAAACTGAATGTACTCATCAGACCGGGCGCAGATCCGGTTCGCCAGTTCTTCCGAGACGTCCAGATAGTTCCGGAGGTTATCCGGCTGACTGCACAGCAGCTTTTCCTTCAGCAGCAGGGAAAAATCATCTTCACAGACAGGATAACTGACCTGATGATAAGTCCGCAGCAATTCCAGACAGCAGTCCGGTATTTGCTGCTTTAATTTGTCCCAGATGCCGTCATGATCTGTATCGCCGGAGGTGTGAGTGCTCTCTGTAGCGGCGACTGCTGCAGCATTTGCCAGAAGCGGGCGGATTGCGGAGGCGGAACTGTACATTGTATGCAGTTTGGCATCGTGATATCCTGCGCCGGTTCGCCGGATGGTACAGGGAGTCATGGGACTGTGCAGTTTTTTCAGTGCTTTCAGATATTCGATTCCCAGAATATTATTCGGACTGTCCAGCAGTTGTGCATATTCTGCTGTCTCCGCGCAGGCAGAGAGCGCAGCTTTTCTCGCAGCAGGAAAGGACATCCCCTGCTTTAGAAAGGTCTGAAGCATTTTTCGGTAAGATTCCGGTTCATCGGACAGAAAATCTGCCAGCTTTTTCAGTCCGGTCAGACTGCCGCATTCGCTCCCGAAACAAATGCAGTCCACGATACCAAGGCTCTCCAGCAGAGAAACGGCTCCGACAGCAAATAATTCCGCACTTCCTGTCGCATAGCAGACCGGAAGCTCAAAGACTGCGGCAGCACCGCATTTCAGCGCCATCTCCGCGCGCAGCCGCATAGGAAGGATGGCAGGAACACCGCGCTGAACGTAGTCTCCGCTCATGACCACTACGGCGGCATCTGCTCCGGAAGCCTCCTTTGCTTTCTCAATATGATATAGGTGACCGTTGTGAAACGGGTTGTATTCAGCAATCAATCCGACAATTTTCATGAGATTCTCCTTGTATAAATTTTTACGAAAGTTTATACTATATTTAACGGTGAAATACGTTTAGCTTTGGTATCATCATTATTATATGATAAACGACGCGAAAAGAAAAGGGGCGGATGTCATGGAAAAAGAACGGTATGAAGCAGATAAAGAGCAGATTTTGAGACTGCTTGACGAAAGAAAGTTTAAAGAATTAAAAGAAGAACTGGAAACCATGCATCCGGTCGATATTGTAGATGTATTGGAAGATATCGGAGAGCGGAAGATGATTCTTCTGTTCCGGCTTCTGGCAAAAGAGGAGGCGGCAGAAGTATTTACGGATATGAACAGTGATATGCGGGAATACCTGATCAATGCGCTGACAGACTCCGAGCTGGAGGAAGTTATGGACGAGATGTACGTGGACGATACGGTTGACGTACTTGAGGAGATGCCGGCGAATGTAGTAGACCGTCTGCTGCGCGTTACGGATGAGGATACCCGGAGCAAGATCAATGCATTGCTTCAGTATCCGGAAGACAGCGCGGGAAGTATTATGAATACAGAATACATCAGCCTGCGCAAGGAAATGACGGTGGCGGACGCCATTCTGAAGATCCGCCAGGTCGGGATCAACCGCGAGACGATCTATACCTGCTATGTCACAGAGAAAAAGAAACTGATCGGTGCTGTGGACGTTAAGGACCTGTTGACGGCAGGAGAATCCCGGCTGATCGAAGAGATCATGGATGAGAATGTACTCTATGCACATACGCTGGACGACCAGGAAGAAGTTGCCAAGACAATCCGGAAATACGGACTTGTCGCAATCCCGATCATTGACCATGAAAACTGTCTGGTCGGTATCGTAACGGTAGATGACGCCATGCTTGTTATGCAGGATGAGACAACGGAGGATATCAGTATCATGGCCGGCGTCAGTCCCAACGAGGACTCCTATTTTGAAACCTCCGTATTCCAGCATGCAAAGAATCGCTCCCCGTGGCTTCTGCTTCTGATGCTGTCCGCAACGGTCAGCGGCGAGATCCTGGCATATTATGAGAATGCGATGGCGGCCATGCCGATTCTGATCACGTTTATACCGATGCTGATGGGAACCAGCGGAAACAGCGGTTCCCAGAGTTCAACGATGATCATCCGTGGTATTGCAGTAGGAGAGATCGGATTTAAAGATTTCTTCCGTGTACTGTTTAAGGAGATACGTATCGCGCTTCTGGTCGGCATTATGCTGGCGATCGTAAATGGATTCCGTATTTATTTTATGTACGATCGTAACATCATGCTCGCAATTGCGCTGGGAATTACGATGGTTGCGATCGTGATCATGGCAAAGTGTATCGGCTGTACATTGCCGCTTCTGGCGAAAAAGGTCGGACTGGATCCGGCGCTGATGGCTGCGCCGATCATATCCACAATCATGGATACCTGTACCATTCTTCTATATTTTGCAATCGTCACAGCATTTTTTAAGTTATAAACGATTCACAGCTACACCCCACCCAAATGCGCACTCGTCGCCTCTTTGAGGCTCCAGTTCCGCTCCTTGCGGAGCTAAGACTGCTTATTTGGGTGGAGTGACTGCTTCACAGTCCGGATTAGGAATCCGTTATATGTTTTTACATGCAAGTATGACAATCATATAACGGATTCCTAATTGGCTGTGAATCGTAATATTGTATTAAAAAATGCACATAGAATTCTCTTGTGTCCCCATTTTCTTTGCGTTATAATAAGAGCAGTGAGAATAAAGGAAAGGTGGCTTTAAATCATGGGATTTATTGACGAAATCAAGGCAAGAGCAAAACAAGACGTAAAGACGATCGTACTTCCTGAGACAGAGGACGAGCGTACTTACAAAGCTGCAGAGGCAGTTCTGAAGGAAGGCACAGCGAAGCTGATCTTAGTCGGAAGCCAGGAGCAGGTGGACAAGATGGGCGCAGGTTATGACCTGACAGGCGCAAAGGTTGTGGATCCGGCGACGAATGACAAGACCGAGGCTTACATCGCGAAGCTTGTTGAACTGAGACAGAAAAAAGGCATGACAGAGGAGCAGGCAAGAGAACTGCTTCTGAACAATTACTTATATTACGGCGTTATGATGGTGAAGATGGGCGATGCAGACGGAATGGTTTCCGGCGCATGCCACTCCACAGCAGACACGCTTCGTCCGTGCCTGCAGATCTTAAAGACCAAACCGGGAACAAAACTGGTTTCCGCATTCTTCGTAATGGTTGTTCCGGACTGCGATATGGGCGCGGACGGAACATTTATCTTCGGCGATTCCGGTCTGGAGCAGAATCCGGATCCGGAGAAGCTGGCAAATATCGCACTTTCCTCCGCAGAGTCTTTCCGTACCCTGACGGGAAAAGAGCCGGTTGTCGCGATGCTGTCCCACTCCACAAAGGGAAGCGCAAAGCATGCAGATGTGGACAAGGTGGTAGAAGCTACCAGACTTGCAAAGGAGATGGCTCCGGATCTGAAGCTGGATGGAGAACTGCAGCTTGACGCGGCGATCGTTCCGGCGATCGGAGAGTCCAAGGCACCGGGCAGCACGGTCGCAGGACATGCCAACGTTCTGATCTTCCCGGATCTGGATGCGGGCAATATCGGATACAAACTGGTTCAGAGACTTGCGAAGGCAGAGGCATATGGCCCGCTGACACAGGGAATCGCTGCACCGGTCAATGATCTGTCCCGCGGATGCAGCGCAGAGGATATCGAGGGCGTTGTTGCGATTACCGCAGTACAGGCACAGGCTTAGTTGTACATAACACAAAGCGGAGGATCCCGTGAGTGAAGTGGAAAGGCTGTCCGGGGGAGTGGGCGAGGTTTTTCGAGCTTGGTGCCCCGGACTTCCTCATGAAATGAAAAAATATAGGAGGAGAAAATCATGAATGTTTTAGTTATCAACTGCGGAAGTTCATCTTTGAAGTTCCAGCTCATCAATTCTGACACAGAGGCCGTTCTGGCGAAGGGACTCTGCGAGCGGATCGGAATCGACGGGAGACTGACCTATCAGCCGGCGGGCGGCGAGAAGGAAGTGTCTGACAAAGCGATGCCGACACATACCGAGGCAATCCAGTTTGTGATCGATGCGCTGACCGGTGAAGAGACAGGCGTTGTGAAGAGCCTGGATGAGATCGGCGCAGTAGGACACCGCGTTGTACATGGCGGCGAGAAGTTTGCATCTTCTGTTGTGATTACAGACGAAGTAAAGAAAGCAATTGAAGAATGCAACGACCTTGCACCGTTACATAACCCGGCAAACCTGATCGGAATCAACGCATGTGAAGAATTGATGCCGGGTACACCGATGGTAGCAGTATTTGATACCGCATTCCACCAGACAATGCCGGAGAAGGCATATATGTATGGACTTCCGTATGAATACTATGACAAATATAAGGTGAGACGCTACGGTTTCCACGGTACAAGCCACAGCTTCGTATCGAAGAGAGTTGCAGATATTATAGGCGTTCCGTATGACCAGACGAAAACAATCGTATGCCATCTTGGAAATGGTGCCAGTGTATCTGCTGTACTGAACGGAAAATCCGTAGATACTTCCATGGGACTGACTCCACTGGAAGGACTGGTAATGGGAACCCGCTCCGGCGACATTGATCCGGCGATCCTTGAATTCCTCGCGAAAAAAGAAGATATGGATATTACAGAGCTGATGAATATGCTGAACAAGAAATCCGGTGTATTCGGTCTGTCCAACAACCTCTCCAGTGACTTCCGTGATCTGGATGATGCTGCAAATGCAGGCAACAAACAGGCGAAGGTCGCTGTGAATGTCTTCTGCTATCGCGTGGCAAAATATATCGGATCTTATACAGCGGCGATGAACGGTGTTGACAATATTGTATTTACAGCAGGAATCGGCGAGAATTCTCCTTCTGTTCGTAAGGAAATCTGCAGCTACCTGGGATACCTTGGCATCACGATTGATGACGAGGCAAATGGAAAGCGCGGAGAGGAGATCGTGATCTCCACACCGGATTCCAAAGTGAAGGTTCTTGTAGTACCAACCAACGAAGAACTTGCGATTGCAAGAGAAACTGTAGCTCTTGTATAAAAAACTTCGAAAATTTCTTGTTGACAAACCGTTTTTACATGATATAATAGTCTTTGTGTGAATAGGAGAAATGTACGATGTTAGTGAACCTATCAGACGTTTTATCAGACGCCCATCGGATGATTGACGCGACGGTACCGGTGGAGATGGAAGAATTTCAGATGAAATCCGGCACATTTCCGGTGACTGGTAAGGAACCTGTGCATATTACTGTATCCCATGTAAAGGACAATGAATTACTGATTCATGCAGAAACGGTGCTGACGGTTGTGATACCGTGTGACCGATGTCTTGAGGATGTGGAGCAGAAGTTTGCACTTGACTTTACAAAGCATGTAGATACCGGCAGAACCGATGCGGAGCTGAAAGAAGGATTCGATGAATCCAATTTTATCGACGGATGTTATCTTGACGTGGACAAAATGCTCTATAACGAGATATTAGTAGGATGGCCGACGAAAGTTCTTTGCAGTGAAGACTGTAAGGGCATTTGTAGTGTGTGTGGTCAGAACCTAAATAAGGGTACTTGTGACTGTGAAGACACAAGTCTTGACCCGAGAATGTCAGTTGTCCGTGAACTGTTTAAGAATGTTAAGGAGGTGTAACCTATGTCTATCTGTCCAAAGAATAAATCTTCAAAAGCAAGAAGAGACAAGAGAAGAGCAAACTGGAAGATGAGTGCTCCGAATCTTGTAAAGTGCAGCAAGTGCGGAGAGCTTATGATGCCTCACAGAGTATGCAAGGCATGTGGCAGCTACAACAAAAAAGAAATTATTTCTGTTGACTGATTTAAGCAGGAATGAGATGAAAGATCCGGATCACTGTTGTGGTTCGGATTTTTTTGCTGGAAAAAGAGAGCCTTTTTCTATGTTGGCAACAATAGACTATTTCATTTCCGGTTGATTATCTTAAAACTTATAACAGTATGATATAATGCAGATGATAAAGACAAATTCTTTAGGTTAGAATCGATGATGGGGTAAACGAAAAAGCAGTTTTGGC
>CATXUX010000026.1 GCA_958402795.1 uncultured Lachnospiraceae bacterium
AATTTTTATCAGAAAGATTCACTTTCTAAAGACACAAGATTTTTTACGCCCTCGGGGACTCCAAAGAGTCCCCTTAATATCGTTGATCTTTTACACTACAACCTCAATGATCATTTTATCCCCGCAGCAGATTTTCTTCATACCGATCTGTTTATTTTTATTAAAATTAAAGCTTAGGAGATATCCCTTTTTCAAATGGTATTCTTCCAGATATCCCGCCAACTGTTTTTCGCCTCTGCGGTTATATTCTTCTCCGTGCCATAGTTTTAATTCGATTACATACCGTTCGCCAAGATAATCTACGATCACATCTGTGCGTTTCATGTTTCTGGTACGTGCTTCTACATAATAGTTACCAGTTCCGTTGATAATCGGTTTTAAATACAGAAGGAAAAGCCGGCGGCCATTTTCCTCGAGAAATTTCTGGTCATGATCGGCATATACTTCCGTATAATGTTCCATGAATTTTTGCATTACCAACTCCATGTTCAGATGTGAGCCTTGTACAAACTGGTTTTTATTCTGCACTGCTTCATCGAAAGTGATGTTATTCAGCAGTTCTTCTGATAAGAACATATTATATAGGCGGGTTTCAAATATCCGGTTCGCGACAACGACATTTCCGTTTTCTTCTTTTATGAATCCAAACATTTTTCCGATGTCAATTACATAATTATCCGGGTTATATGGAATCGTTGTCCCCTTGAATAACAACGAATTCAGCATTTCTTTTAATTCCGGGTATTCTGTGATCTTTTTGCGCATATCGTCAAATAAAGTGTCCTGATCCTTTAGCAGCCGTCTGACAGCTTCCTGAAAACCATCTGTTGTCCAGGCGCTGGCTTTATCCGGATATTCCGGCGTTCCGGCAACTCGTTCGTCGATCAACTGGCATAATCTCGATACCAGATAAGGATATCCTGCTGTATAATCATAGATCAGGCGACTCATGTGTCCGATATCCATTCCCGTCATATGATCTTTTTCATATTCTTCCAGCATTGTCCTGATATTATCTCGGTCAAAACTCATGTCTATGTCGAAATCAGCCGCAATGTTCCACGGACTGTTGTATTTGTGTTCTTTTTCTGAACGGATTTTCAGTTTCAGATTTTTAATATCGTAAACTCCTGCAAGTATCACGGACTGAAACGTAGGCCGGATGTCTCTTTTTTGGTAATATCCTCTCACCTGAGCAAGAAAATCCAGGAAGATCTGATTGTTGGCTGCACTGTCTACTTCATCGATCATCAGTACAACCGGTCTGTCTGACTGTGCGCACCATTCGCTCAGCATGCGAAATAATATGCTTAGCGTTGCATTTTCCGACGGAACTGCGAGAAATGTGCGTAAATTTTCCGGCACATTCTCCCCAATATTCTTTTTCCTGCTGAGTGCATCTGAAATTTCTCTTCCGAATGCCTCCACAAATGATTTCTCGTTTTCAAAATCTGCGCTGCTGAGCATTTGAAAATCAATGCTGACCACCAGATATTCCGGTTCCAGATAATTTTCCAGAGCCCTTAATGTTGTTGTCTTTCCATATTGTCTGGCGCGATTGATCGTAAAATACTGTCCCTGCACAATCATACATTTTATTTTTTCCAGCTTTGTACGCATATCAACCATATAATGAAGGTTCGGTTTGCAATCCCCGTTTACATTGAATGTCTTACCCATTTACCTGCTCACTTTCTGATATATGATCTTCTATAATGATCTTCCGCTTCTCTTTGGATTATAACATGATGTGCCCGGAATGTCAGCCTTTTTCAAATGATTCTGTTATGCCTTCTCGTTTTTGAATAAATTTTCACTTGTAACGAGAACAAATAGGAAATATAATAGAACCCAGATGCAGAACAGAAAAAATAAGGTGATGGAGGTACAGTATGAGTAAAAGTGATATTGAGATCGCGCAGGAAGCGCAGATGCAGCCGATCAGCGAGATCGCTGAGAAAATAGGGATCCCGGACAGATATGTGGAGAATTACGGGAAGTATAAGGCGAAGATCGATTACCGTTATTATAATGAAGAGTTAAAGAACCGTCCGGACGCAAAGCTGATCCTTGTGACAGCGATCAACCCGACGCCTGCGGGAGAGGGAAAGACGACGACCACGATCGGCGTGGCGGACGCGATGAACCGTCTCGGAAAGAAGACGATGGTTGCGCTCAGAGAGCCTTCTCTTGGACCGGTGTTTGGAATCAAGGGCGGCGCGGCGGGCGGCGGTTATGCGCAGGTTGTTCCGATGGAAGACATCAATCTGCATTTTACCGGCGACATTCATGCCATTGGCGCGGCAAACAATCTGATCGCAGCGATGCTTGACAACCACATTCATCAGGGAAATGCACTGGACATTGATACGAACCGTGTGACATGGCGGCGGTGTGTGGATATGAACGACCGGCAGCTCCGCAGTATCGTGGACGGTCTGGGTTCAAAGGCGGACGGCGTTACGAGGCAGGATGGATTTGATATTACCGTGGCGTCAGAAATTATGGCTGTGTTCTGTCTGGCAAACGATATCACAGATCTGAAAGAACGTGTCGCGCGGATCATCGTGGCGTATTCCCGCAGCGGAAAACCGGTGACGGCGGGAGATCTTCATGCAGAGGGCGCTGTAGCGGCGCTTCTGAAAGACGCACTGAAGCCGAATCTGGTGCAGACACTGGAAGGAACGCCTGCATTTGTTCATGGAGGTCCGTTTGCAAATATCGCCCATGGATGCAACAGTGTGATCGCGACAAAGATGGGACTGAAGCTGGCTGATTATATGGTAACAGAAGCAGGGTTCGGCGCAGATCTCGGAGCGGAAAAATTCCTGGACATTAAGTGCCGCAAGGCGGGACTTTGCCCGAATGCCGTCGTTCTGGTAGCGACGATCCGTGCGTTGAAATACAACGGCGGCGTGGCAAAGACGGATCTGCAGACGGAGAATCTGGAGGCGCTGGAGAAAGGCATGCCAAACCTCCTGAAGCATATCGAGAATATTACGCAGGTGTATCATCTTCCGGTGGTCGTTGCGATCAACAAATTCCCAACGGATACGGATGCAGAGCTTATGCTTGTACGTGAAAAGTGCAAAGAACTCGGCGTCAATGTTGCACTGTCGGATGTATGGGCGAATGGTGGTGCAGGCGGCGAGGAACTGGCGAATGAGGTGATCCGTCTCTGTGAGAGCGAAAGTACGCTGCAGTATGCCTATGATACGGATTGGACGATTCAGGAGAAAATCGAGGCGATCGCAACAAAGATTTACGGCGCGGCAGGGGTGGACTACACACCAAAGGCGTTGAAGGAGATTAAGAATCTGGAAAGCATCGGACTGGGAGACCTGCCGGTCTGTATGGCGAAAAACCAGTATTCGCTTACGGATGATCCGAAGAAACTGGGGCGTCCGTCCGGATTCCGGATTACGATCCGCGACATCACGGCATCAGCAGGAGCCGGATTTATCGTGGCTCTGACAGGAGATATCATGAAGATGCCGGGACTGCCCAAGGTACCGGCGGCAGAGAAGATCGATGTAGATGAAAACGGCGTGATCACAGGCCTGTTTTAGGATACAGACAGAACAAAGAGGGGAGCGGCATAAGATATGACAGATCAGGAAAAAGTAAAAAAGGCGGTCCGGCTTTTTCTGGAGGGAATCGGAGAAGACCCGGACAGAGAAGGTCTTGCGGAGACGCCTGACCGGATCGCGCGGATGTGCGAAGAATTATATGGCGGAACGGATGAAGCTGCATCAGCGCATTTGCAGAAGCGGTTTCGGGTAGAAAATAATGAAATGGTCCTGGAAAAGGACATTCCTTTTTACTCTACTTGTGAACATCATATCCTGCCGTTCTTCGGGAAAGTGCATATCGCATATGTTCCGGACGGAGAAGTCGTGGGACTCAGCAAGCTGGCAAGAATGGTGGAGGCATACGCGAGACGGCTTCAGATCCAGGAAAGGCTTACCGCGCAGATCGCAGACAAGCTGATGGAAGAGCTGAACCCGAAAGGCGTGATGGTGATGACAGAAGCAGAGCATCTCTGTATGACGATGCGTGGAGTCAAAAAGCCGGGAAGCCGGACGTCAACAGTCGTGAAACGAGGCATCTTTGCAGAAAAGAAGGAATTCGCGGACATGTTCTTTCAGGTGCTCCGGTAAGAAGAACGGGAGAAAGACCGGTCAGTGGTTACTGCGGCAGCAGCCGGACTTATGCCGCGTTAACTCTTTAACGGAGTAAATAATTTGCAGGATTCACGACGGAAACTTGTGAAATTTATGCATTTTATAGCCAGAAAATGGATTTTATGTAAAAAATTTATGAACATATTTGCATTTTAAAATTGACATCTATGCAAAAGAGAAGTATAATAGTGCATAAATCGAAAAAAGAAATAAGTGGTAGACAACACGATGACGTGAAAGAGGGGAGTCTCCCCTCTTTCATTTGTCTCTGGCATATGGCACATATGCCAGAGACACTTGACCTGCGCTCCTGCGGAGCGCAGGTCAGACAGAAGATAACTCCTATCTGATGTTATATAAAAGCATTGTCTATACGAAGAAGAGAGGAGAAGTAATATGTGGAAGTATGTAGGAAAACGCATATTGTTGGCGCTGGTTACAATATTAATTGTCAGTGCAATTACTTTTTTCGCAATGAACCTGATACCGGGAGGCCCGTTCAACAGTGAGAAGGCGAGCAGTCCGGAAGTGCAGAGAGTGCTGGAAGAGCGCTACAATCTGGACAAGCCGGTTCCGGAACAGTACGTGATCTATATGAAGAACCTGCTCCATGGGGACTGGGGCGTAAGTCTGAAAACGGGGCGTGATATCTGGACGGATATGTGGGAGAAGTTCCAGGTTTCGGCAAAGATCGGAGGTATGGCAGCCATAGCCGCGATCATAGGCGGCGTTATACTGGGCAGCCTTGCGGCGCTGACAAGAAACCGGCTTCCGGACCGTCTGATCGTGTTCCTGACGACACTGGGGACGGCGATGCCGTCATTCGTGCTGGCAACCCTGCTTTTGCTTGTATTCTGTCTGAAACTTGGCTGGGTTCCGGTCTGGTCTTCGAGTAATCCGAACTATATTCTGCCGGTCATTGCGTTGTGCGTATATCCTATGGCATATATTACGAGGCTGACGAAGACAAGTATGCTGGATTCTCTGAATCAGGATTATATCCGGACCGCGAAAGCCAAAGGTGTCTCCGGAGTGAAAGTGGTATTCAAGCATGCGCTCCGTAATGCGCTGATCCCGGTGGTCACATATGTCGGACCGATGGTGGCGTCTATTCTGACCGGATCCATGGTTGTAGAAAGTATCTTTACGATCGGCGGACTGGGTTCTACATTTGTAACGAGTATTACGAACCGCGATTATACAACGATCATGGCAGTGACGATCTTCCTTGCGGTTCTGATGGTGATCGCGAACCTGATCACAGATATTGCATATAAGTTTATCGATCCGCGTATTACACTGGATTAAAGGAGCATCAGAGTATGAAAGAGTTAAAAGATATGAAGCGGAATCTGCTTTCCGCACAGATAGATTTATCAAAGTTCAGCAAAGAAGATTTCCGTGCTGCGACGGACGAGGAGAAGAAGCAGCAGGACGTCATGGGAGAGTCTACCACGTTTTTTAAAGACGGTATGCGCCGTCTTCGGAAAAACAAACTGGCGATGGGCAGTATCATTGTTCTTGTCCTGATCCTGATCCTGATCATCTTTGCACCGATGTTCGTACCCTATGGATATGAGCAGATCATGAGTGTAAACGGGGTGCGCGATAAGTCCGCGGCGAATCTGGGACCATTTGAGTATTCTACGATGGAACAGCAGTACATGGACGAGACCGGAGAGAAGCTGTTCCCACATATTTTCGGAACAGACAGTCTGAGCCGTGATTATTTTATCCGTGTGATTTACGGAACGAGAGTCAGCCTTGCCGTCGGAATTGTTGCGGCGGTCATGGTTTTGATCATCGGACTGATCTACGGTGCAGTTTCCGGATATTGCGGAGGCAAAGTGGATATGATTATGATGCGGATCGTGGATATCATTTATTCGCTGCCGGATCTGCTTTTGATTATTTTGCTGTCTGTCGTGCTGAACAGTATTCTGGGAAATAAACTGACGGGAACTCCGCTTGCAAAGCTGGGTGTGAATATGATTTCCTTGTTTGTCGTGTATTCTCTGCTCTACTGGGTAAGTATGGCGAGACTCGTAAGAGGTCAGGTACTGACTGTGAAAAATAATGAATATGTGCTGGCGGCACGATGCATCGGAACGCCGGGGAAAAAGATTTTGACAAGGCATATTCTTCCGAACTGTATGTCAGTTATCATTACATCGACGGCTATGCAGGTGCCGAGCGCAATCTTTACGGAGAGTTATCTGAGCTTTGTGGGACTTGGCGTAAGCGCTCCGCTTACATCGCTCGGTTCTCTTGCCAATGAGGCGCGTTCCGGTATGCAGTCATATCCGCTGCGACTGGTGATTCCGGCCGTGATGATCTGTCTGATCGTCCTTGCGCTGAATCTGCTTGCAGACGGTCTGCGGGACGCATTTGATTCGAAACTGAACTGAGAGGAGCGGTAAAGATGAGTGAAGAAAGTAAATATATCCTTGAGGTAGACAATCTGCATACCAGCTTTTTTACCGACGCTGGGGAAGTCTGTGCGGTAAACGGCGTGTCATTCCGTCTGGAACCGGGAAAAACGCTTGGAATCGTAGGAGAGTCCGGATCGGGAAAATCTGTAACAGCTTATTCGATCATGCAGATTCTTGCCGAGGCGGGCAGGATCACGGAAGGCGCAGTTTATTATAAAGGCGACGATATTACAAAATGGGATAAGAAACAGATGCAGACGTTCCGCGGATCGAAATGTTCCATTATCTTTCAGGATCCGATGACGAGTCTGAATCCTGTATTCTCAATTGGAAACCAGTTGATGGAAGCGATCATGCTCCATACAGATAAAGATAAGAAAGCAGCGCGGGAGCGCGCGGTAGAGATGCTGACACTTGTTGGGGTGAACGAGCCGGAAAGCCGTCTGAAGCAGTATCCGCATGAGTTGTCCGGCGGTATGCGGCAGCGTGTGATGATCGCGGTGGCGCTGGCATGTGAGCCTGATATCCTGATCGCGGATGAGCCGACGACCGCGCTGGATGTGACGATCCAGGCGCAGATTCTGGAACTGATGCAGGATCTTCAGAAAAAACTGGGAATGGCGATCATCATGGTAACCCATGATCTTGGCGTAATCGCAAGTATGTGTGACGAGATTATCGTAATGTACGGCGGAAGAGTCTGTGAACGTGGAACAGCAGACGATATCTTCTACCGTCCGATGCATGAATATACAAAAGGACTGCTTCGTTCGATCCCGAAGAAGGATAACATGAATGAGAAGCTCGTCCCGATCGGCGGGACGCCGATCAACCAGTTGAATATGCCGGAAGGCTGCGCATTCTGTCCGCGGTGTGATTCCGCGATGAAGATCTGTCTGACGCAGCAGCCCCAGGAACTGAGGATCAGTGATACCCATTTGTCAAGCTGCTGGATGAACGTCAAAGAATGCTATGATGCACAGGAGGAAATGTAAATGAGTGAAGAGAAAAATCTGCTGGAAGTAAGTCATTTAAAACAGTATTTCCCTGTGAAGCAAGGATTCAAGAAGATACCGCTCAAAGCGGTGGACGATGTATCGTTTACGATCCGGCCGGGGGAAACGCTCGGACTGGTAGGAGAGTCCGGCTGCGGGAAGACGACGGTCGGCAGAACACTGCTGAGACTGTATCAGCCGACAGCAGGACGGATCGTGTTTGACGGAGATGTGCTTTTTGACAGTGGCGAGCAGTATGATAAAAATGGAAAACTGGTTGTAGACGAGAATGGAAAACCGGTACTCGGGAAAAAGATTGATGTGGATATGCACCCTTACCGTAAGCAGATGCAGATGGTATTCCAGGATCCCTACTCTTCTCTGAATCCGAGAATGACGGTAGAGGATATCATCGGGGAACCACTGGATGTGCATAAGTTATATTCGACAAAGCAGGAGCGGCGTGAGAAAATATTAAGTCTGATGGAACTGGTCGGACTGAATGCAGAGCATGCTTCCCGGTATGCCCACGAATTCTCCGGTGGCCAGAGACAGAGAATCGGGATTGCCCGTGCTCTGGCGGTAGACCCGAAGTTTATCGTGTGCGACGAGCCTGTATCGGCGCTGGATGTGTCCATTCAGGCGCAGGTTGTAAATATGTTTGAAGAACTGCAGGAAAAACTGGGAGTAGCATATTTGTTCATTGCCCATGACCTTCTGATCGTGCAGCATATTTCAGACCGGATCGCGGTGATGTATCTGGGGAAGATGATGGAGATTGCGGAGGCAGACGAACTGAACAACAATCCGAAGCATCCGTATACACTGAGTCTTTTATCCGCGGTTCCGATCCCGGATCCGGAGACCGCGCGTAACAGCCACCGTATTTTGCTGGAGGGCGATGTACCGTCTCCTCTGAATATGCCAAGCGGATGCCCGTTCAGGACAAGATGCAGATATGCGACAGAACAATGCGCGAAAGAAATGCCGCCGCTTACAGACCGCGGAGACGGCCACTATGTAGCATGCTGGCATGTAGATTAAGACGCCAGTGACGAAAGACAATCACGGTCATGCATGTATGCATGAAAAGTGATTGGCTTAGTGTCACGCTCCCCACTATGAGGATAAAAGCGATGCGAAAGCAGAGCGATATCCGAATAGCGGGGAAGGATTGCGGGAGTGCTAAAGCACGTAGCAATCCGTATGGCGTCTGATATTGATAATGGCCAGTGACGAAAGACAATCACGGTCATGCATGTATGAATGGTTTCAACAGCCGATTCCGCATCGTGGATAAGGAGAGCGGAAGCAGCGTGAAACATAGATATTTATCCATAGGAGGTAACATTATGAAAAAGAAACTGGTAGCAGTTCTGCTGGCAGGATCCATGGTATTCGGGCTGGCGGCATGCGGCAGCTCTGATGACGGATCTTCTGATTCCGGCAGCGATGATGCGGCTGCAACAACGGAAACAAGCTCAGAGGGAAGCACACTGAAAGCACAGCTCGGACCTGAGCCGGACTATCTGGATCCGGCGCTGAACAGTTCCGTTGACGGCGGCTGTCTTGCAGTAAACTCTTTCGTAGGTCTGTATACCTACAATCAGGATCAGGAACTGACTCCGGCACTTGGCGAAGCAGAAGTATCTGAGGATGGAACGGTTTATACGTTCAAGATGATCGAGTCCAAGTGGAGCAATGGTGACGAACTGACAGCAAATGACTTTGTATACAGCTGGAAGCGTGCTGCAGATCCGAATACCGGAGCAGATTATTCCTATCTGTATGATATCATCGCACGGGATGATGCAGGTGAGCTGATGGTAGAGGCGACCGACGATTATACACTGACAGTTACACTGACAAATCCATGCCCGTATTTCCTTGACCTGACAGCATTCCCGGCATTCTTCCCGGTACCTCAGGCAAGCGTGGAAGAGGCGGATCCGGACGGAACAAATCCGGGAGCATGGGCACAGGAAGCAGGATTTGTTTCTAACGGTGCTTATACACTGGAATCCTGGGCACACAACGAGAGCATGGTATATGTAAAGAATGAGAATTACTACGATGCAGACAATGTAACACTGGACAGACTTGAACTGATGCTCAGTGCTGACGATACCGCGATCTATGCTGCATACAACAGCGGAGACCTTGACTTCGTCGATACAGTTCCGAACGATGAGATTCAGTCAGTTATGGACAATGATGATTTCTACATTGTAGAGAATCTTGGAACCTATTATGTTGGATTTAACGTAAATTCAGATATTTTTGACGGCAAGACTCCGGAGCAGGCTGCAAAGATGCGTGAAGCAATGAGCCTTCTGATTGACCGTAACTACATCGCAGAGAACATCGGACAGACCGGACAGGTTCCGGCAGACAGCTTTATCAGTCCTGGAATGGCTGATGGTAACGGCGGAGAGTTCAAGGGTGAAGATGATTCCTACTATGATGCAGAGACAACCGGCGCAGGAAACGTAGAAGAGGCTGTAAAACTTCTGGAAGAAGCAGGATATACAATGACAGATAATGGAGACGGTACCTATGGTATCAGTCCTGCACTTGGATTTGAGTACCTGACAAACGACGGAACCGGACATGAGCAGATCGCACAGGCAATTCAGCAGGATCTTGCGGTTGTAGGCATTGAAGTTACGATCGCGACAGAAGACTGGAATGTATTTCTTGAGGACCGGAAAGCAGGAAACTTCGGTGTTGCACGTGAGGGCTGGCTGGCTGACTACAACGACCCGATCAACATGCTGGAACTCTTCCGTTCTGATTCCGGTAACAACGATATGCAGTTAGGCGTAGAGCCGGTATCTGCAGCAGCTCCGCAGAACTGGAGCGAGTATGATGCTCTGATCGATGAAATCCGTACCATGAGCGATATGGAAGCTCGTGTTGAGAAGATGCACGAAGCTGAGGATATGCTGATGGATACATGGGCAGTTGTTCCGCTTTACTACTACAATGATATCTATATGCAGAAAGAAAACGTAACAGGCGTTTACGCTACTGTATATGGAATGAAGTATTTCATGTACGCTACTGTTGAGTAATACAGAACAATAGAATAGCGACGCATCGGATTTTACATCCCTGCCGGTCAGGAAGTCCCTTTTTAGGGATCCTGACCGGCTTTTCTTTTTAAATCAGGAAATCACTGCATTCAGACAAAAGGTGTTGTAATCGTCAAAAAAAGCAGATATGATAAAACAAAGAAATGGAAATGAAATAACAAGAAACGGAAATGAAATAACATGCAGAGGAGGAGCGAGGGATGGAAATGCTGAGAATGGTGATAATACGGACGGGACTGAGCAGGGAACAGTTGATTATACTGGCAGTATGCAGCGTCGTGGCGCTGATAGGTCTGATATTGGTCATCCTACAGAAAAAGGATATCATTCATCCGCTTGTCCTGCAGAATATGTTTGATTTTCAGATGGTCAGCGGGGGAACGATCACCCTGGTTTCGTCACTTCTGGGGGCAATTACACTTACGGATTATTCGAATGGCGCAGCAGTGGCTTATCTGGCAGTATTTCTGGCGCTGTATATCCTGATCCAGTTTTTGTTCAGGAAGAAAAAAGACGATTGATCCAGCTCTGAAAAGGAGAATCATATATCACCGCTACTGTGCATACGATATAAAAATGATCGTACAAGCATGGAAGGGGTGATTTTTTTGCAGGAATGGGAACGGGGACTGACAGAGGAAGAAGCGGCGGTTCGCCTGCAGAATAACGGAAGAAACGAGCTGGAGCAGGAGCAGAAAAAAACGGTGTTGGAAGCATTTTTGGAACAGTTGAACGATCCGCTGATCTGTGTACTTTTGGTGGCGGCATTTGTCTCATTTCTGCTGAGAGAATACAGCGACGCACTGATCATTGCGGTCGTAGTAGTGGTCAATGCCGCAGTAGGAGTGATTCAGGAAGGAAAAGCGCAGAAAGCGCTGGATGCGCTGAAAAAATTGACAAGTCCCCATGCTGTTGTACGCCGGAGCGGGAAAATCCTGGAGATTCCGGCAGCAGAGCTGGTGGTGGGAGACGTTGTCATTTTGGAAACGGGGGCGCAGGTCCCGGCAGATCTGCGACTGACAAAAGCATGGAACTTAAAAGTGGAAGAGTCTGTGCTGACGGGGGAATCTGTTCCGGTGGAAAAGACTGACGGAGAGGTTTTTATGAGTACGATGGTCACGGGTGGCAGAGGAGAAGGCGTCGTGACGGCGGTCGGCATGGATACAGAGATTGGGAAGATCGCATCTATGATACAAAAAACGCCGGCGGAACTGACACCGCTGCAGAAAAAGCTGGCTGATCTGGGAAAACTGCTGAGTGCAGTTTCCGTGCTCCTTTGCGTACTGCTGTTTGTAATTGCGGTGATACAGAAACGTAATGTGTTTGAGATGCTTCTTACGGCAATCTCTCTGGCGGTCGCGGCAGTGCCGGAAGGACTTCCGGCGATTGTAACGATCGTGCTTGCCATGAGTGTGTCGCGGATGGTGAAGTTCCACGCGATCGTCCGCAAACTTCCTTCCGTTGAGACACTGGGATGTGTAAATATTGTCTGCTCGGATAAGACAGGAACGCTGACACAGAATAAGATGACCGTGACAACCTGCTATGTAAATGACCGGCAGATCCCTGTATCCGTGAGGAACATCCGTGAGCAGGCAGAGATTCCGGTAGAATTTCTTGAAGGACTGGCACTCTGCAATGATGCTGTACTCCCGGAACAAAAAACAATCCGGACGGTACAGGAAAACGCAGGAAAAGGGCAGCCAGAGGATCAGACAGAAATCGGTGATCCGACGGAACTGGCTCTCCTTCATATGGCGGCAAACTGCGGAATCCGCAAGGCGGCGGCAGAGCAGCGCCATCCACGGCTGGAAGAACGGGCCTTTGATTCGGGAAGAAAAATGATGACAACAGTACACAAGTATGGAGATACAAGAGTCTCCTACACGAAAGGCGCTCCGGATGTGGTGCTGAAGCGATGTACGAAGATTCTGCTGCACGGAAAAGTACAGCCGCTTACAGAGATGAAGCAAAGAAAAATTCAGGAAACCGTGGCTGAGATGTCAGCACAGGCACTTCGGGTTCTGGCATTGGCGATGAAGCAGCAGGGAGACCTTCTGAATGAAAAAGAACTCATTTTTATCGGTCTCGCAGGAATGAAGGATCCGATCCGTCCGGAGGCGAAAGAAGCCGTTCTGAAATTCCGGCAGGCAGGAGTTCGGACCGTGATGATTACCGGCGACCATGTGGATACAGCGCTCGCCATTGCCCGCGAACTGGGGATTGCACAGAAAAGTTCTGAATGCATGACAGGAGCATTGCTGGAGCAGATGTCAGACAAAAAACTGCAGGAACGTCTTCCCGAAGTAAACGTATTTGCAAGGGTATCGCCGGAGCACAAAGGCAGGATCGTACAATTATTGAAAAACAGCGGAAACGTCGTAGCAATGACCGGGGACGGAGTAAACGACGCGCCGTCTCTGAAGATGGCAGATATCGGAGTCGCCATGGGAAGAAACGGAACGGACGTGGCAAAAAATGCCTCGGACATGATTCTGACAGACGATAATTTTGCCACGATCGAGCGCGCGATTGAAGAAGGAAGAAGTATTTATAAAAATATCAAAAAAACAGTAATCTTTCTCTTGTCCTCCAATTTCGGAGAGATTATTACGATGTTTATGACCGTACTGCTGGGATTGGCGACACCATTGAAGGCAAGTCATATTTTGTGGATCAATCTGATTACGGATTCGCTGCCGGCGCTGGCGCTCGGAGTAGATCATAATGACAGAGAGGCTCTGATGCGCGAACCGCCGAGACCGTCGGCGGAGGGACTGTTTGCAAACGGCGGTATGGCATGTACGGTATTTTACGGTGTGCTGATCGCTGCCATCAGCCTGACGGCCTTTCTGAAACTTCCGCTGGAAATGCTGAAAGAACGGCAGCTTGCAGTTACGCTGGCGAACATTTCAGTGATCCTGCAGGACAAAGAAATTCTGACACGGGCGCAGACTTACGCATTCACCGTTCTGGGAATCTCACAGCTTTTTCATGCATGGGGAATGCGGGATGTGAAAACATCTGTATTTTCCGGGATCCTTCCCGGAAATGGCAGCAAACGGCGGGAGATCAACTGGGTGATGGGCGCGGCTTTTGCCGCGGGACTGCTTCTCCAGCTTGCAGTGACGGAGATTCCGTATCTGGTGCAAGTGTTCGGAACTGCTCCGTTGTCTGCAGGAGAGTGGGGATCCCTGCTCATACTGGCTGCATTTCCGGTACTGGCACATGAAATCTTTGCGGTATTGTTCCGATTAAAATGGGAATGAAGGGCGAATTCATTTACGGTGTCATTTAGAGTATCATTTACAGTGTCATTTCATTTACAGGAAAGCATTTTTTATGGTTTATTTGCTTGACGTTTCGGGCACTTGTCAACTATACTAAAACATAGGGTAAAGTGTGCAGTGAAAGAGGCTGCATTGGTATAGGCAGTAAAGAGATTTTCAGTTACGGAAAGAAGGACGGCAGATGGCATTTTATGATAATCTGGATGAAAAACTGGCAAGACTGGGACGGGCGGTCGTGAGAAAGGTGAAAGGTACATACCGCTCGATCTGTCTGTCACGCAGAATCAGGCAGGAAGAGCGTAAGCAGAAAGAGATTTTTCTGGAAATGGGGAAATATTACTATCAGTATTACGGCCCGGAAGCGGAGGGACAGATGAAGGTCTGGTGTGACGCGATCTGGAATAATAAGACGATGGTGATCCAGTATCAGGGACAGAAGCGACTGATCAAGGGAGTGACCTATTGTCCGGAGTGCCGGAAAGAGGTTCCGGAGCATTCGAAGTATTGCAATCATTGCGGCGCAAGAGTCCCGGAAAAATCAGAGACGACCCAGGCGGAACTCTCAGAACCGTTTTCGGGGAAGGTATGTCCAAAGTGCGGGGCAGTATCCCAGGAAGGGTTTGTGTTCTGCTCAAACTGCGGCAGCCGTCTGCCGGAAGATGAGCAGGACCAGAGAAAAAAGAAAAAACACAGGAAAGAAAATACGGAGACAAAGACAAATATCCGGGAGCAGCAGGAACAGGAAACATCTGACGGCGAGACAAAAGAGCCGGTTGCTGCGATTGGCGTCAATGAAGAAATGACAGAGAGAACTGGTCTGACCGCCAGTATCCGGAAGTTTATCCGTGAAAAATCCGAGGCGGCAAAGCTGAAAGACGAGATGGAGCGCGCGGTGGAGGCGAATGGATTCACGGATGACGAACGTGCTGTCGAGGTTGAACATGTGCTGGAGGAGGAAATTGCCGGGAGCGTAAATACTTCTCCGGAGGCGGAAACTGTGGAGATGACGGCAGTTCAACCAGAAAGTACAGAAACCATGGAGCCGACGGCAGTTCAACCGGAGAGTGCAGAAACCGTAGAAATGGAAGCAGTTCATCCGGAGGAAACAGAAACCGTGGAGGCAGCAGCTGCTCATCCGGAGGACACAGAAATGGTGTCAGATGAGGCGGTATCGCAGGCGGATGTTGTACAGGTGGAGTCTGCGCAGGCGAACAGTGATGTACAGGATGGCATTACGGCAACGGTAGTGATCGGTGTGGTTACAGGGAATGCCGGGACTGAGAAGGAAGAGACACAGACCGCGGTTCTTCGCTGCAGAGATTGTGGCAATATTCTGGAAAAAGGGCAGAATTTCTGCCCAAAATGTGGCTTAAAAGTGGAAATATAAGAATGGAGAAACGTTTATGAAATGGATGATAGCGTCAGATATTCATGGTTCGGCATACTATTGCCGACAGATGACAGAGGCATACAAAAGAGAGCATGCAGACCGGTTATTGCTGCTGGGGGATATTTTGTATCATGGCCCGCGCAATGATCTGCCGAGGGATTACGCGCCGAAGGAAGTAATCGCCATGCTCAATCCGATGAAAACAGAACTGCTTTGCGTGCGAGGCAATTGTGATACAGAGGTAGATCAGATGGTATTAGATTTTCCGATACTGGCCGAATACTGTTTCCTGGACGTGGACGGTGTGACCATATTTGCGACACACGGACATGTGTACAATCCAAAGAACCCGCCGATGTTGAAAAACGGAGATATTTTGCTGAACGGGCATACGCATATTCCGGCCTGTGAGAAATATTCTCTGGAAGATAGTCCGGTACATGAAAATCATCTTCCCGGAGAAGAAAGCGGATTCCGGTATCTGAATCCCGGTTCGGTTTCCATTCCGAAGGAGGGATCCCCGCACAGTTATATGACAATGGAACGCGGCGTATTTGAATGGAAAACGATGGAAGGACAGGTATACCAGACATGGAAGACAGATTTGCACTCCTGATCGATGCGGACAATGTGTCTGCAAAATATATCAATCCGATACTGGACGAGCTTTCGAAGTACGGAAATGTAACATATAAGCGGATTTACGGGGACTGGACAAGTACACATAACGCAAGCTGGAAGGAAGTTCTGCTGCAGAACAGCATCACGCCGATCCAGCAGTTCAGCTATACGTATGGAAAGAACGCGACAGATTCCGCAATGATTATTGACGCGATGGACATGCTATATACGAGCGAACTGGAAGGCTTTTGCCTTGTATCCAGCGATAGCGATTTCACGAAGCTGGCGAGCCGCCTGCGGGAGAGCGGACGTACCGTGATCGGAATGGGAGAGAGCAAGACGCCGGTGCCGTTTCGAAAGGCATGTGATATTTTCACAGAGCTGGAGTTGCTGCTCGAGGATAGTACAATGGATACGGAAAGCGTGTCCGGAAAGAGTGAAAAAGCAGAAAACGGCGCAGAGACTGCAGCCGGACAGAGCAGCGTGCACGCCGGAAATAATGGCGGAAACCACAGCAGCGGCGGCAGACATGGTGAGGACAGCCGTGGTGGGACAAGGCACAATGCCGGGAATGCAGTAACAAAGAATCAGATCGAAGAGGCGGTTGTGCGGATCATCACAGAAAACCAGAATGATGACAAGGAAACCGGACTCGGCGAAGTAGGAAGCCGTCTGGTCAAGATGTACCCGGATTTTGATGTGCGCCGGTATGGTTACAGCCTGCTTTCCAAGTTTCTGGAGACATTCCCGAAATTAAAGCTGAAGCAGGACGGAACGCAGGTGACGGTGACTTTGTATGAAGATAAAAGCAGAAAAGAACAACTGGAAGAATTTATCCTCCAGCAGATTCAGACGGCAGGTCCGCAAGGAATCCTTCTGGCGCCGCTTGGCAACCGGATCCGAAGCAGGTTCCGCGACTTTAAGGTGCGGGACTATGGGTATTCACAATTCAAGCAGTATATTCAGAGCTTTGACCATGTAGAACTCGTGGGAGAAGGCGAGCAGACAAGAGCAGTATACCGGAAATAGGGAAAGAAAAAATTTTGAATTTCCTCCAACATTTTTTTGCTTTCACACGTTTTATAAGTGAAAGAGAAAAGTGAAGGGAGGAAATTGTTATGTATAGAGATTTTCGTTATCCCAAATGGGCGGAGGCAGAGAACATGGAAAGAATCGTTTCGCTTCGTGAATTACAGTGCTATTCGGAACCAGCTAAAATTCCAATATACAGGAAATGCATGGTTAGAAGAAAGATTGCGAATATGCTCTACAGGCTGGCGGATAGTATTTGTGCAAAATGCGAATGGGACGGGACATGGGAAAAAGCAGGGCAAAAGAAGAATGGAATATGTGCAAATGACAGTTGAAGAATTATATGTAAAATATCGGTCGGAGCTTGTCAGGTGGTGTCAGGGCATGACAGGGCATCTGCAGACTGCCGAAGAAATCATACAAGAGACATTTGTACGTGCCATGCAGAATGAAGAACTGTTTTTGTATATGAAAGAAAAACAGGCGAGAGCGTGGCTGTATCGTACCGCAAAAAATATTTATGTAGATCAGATCCGGCACAGATCGAAGGAAACCATCATGGCGGAACTGCCTGAAAATACAAAGGAACCTGAGGAACTTGCAGAGGTTGAATGGGAATCATTGCTGGATTTATTACCAGATGAGGAAGGTGTAATCTTTGTCATGCGGTATCTGGAAGGATATCATGCAAAACAGATTGGTGAAATGCTTTCCATGCCGCCGGGAACGGTCCGATTTAAACTACACACTGCAAGAGAACGTTTAAGAAAGATGTTAGGAGACTAGAGAAATGGAAAAGAAAAATTTATTGGTCAACTGCGAATTATGCGATACCAGGAAAATGAAAGAAGAGGATTATGCTCATTTTGAGCAGATCACGATCAATACAGATGTGATACTGGTGAGTGAAAGAAGCAAAAATATTTTAAACAGGCTTCCCATATTGCTCAATCAGGATAAAATGCTGGAACTGCCGGAAGAGATGAGCGTAACAGTCAATTCGGTAAACGGTTCTTATGAGATTACCGGCGATACGCTAGTCGGAGAACACACATTACTTACCGTGAATGGTGAACTGAGTATCCGTCCCGGAGCAGAAGAAGTGTTTGAAAAATATGAGCAGATCGAAGTCAATGGTTCGGTAACATGTCCAAAGAGTATGAGTGGGTATCTGGGAAAAATGTCAGTAAACGGCAGCATAACAACGTACCCGGATGAATGCATCCTTTTAAAGAGCACCTTTGTGCTGGATAAATACTTTCCGTTGAGAGCAAAAGAAAACGCATCGTATTACGTAAAAAAGTGCGTGACCATAAAAGATGAAAAGACAGAGATAAGAAGATTGATTGACAAAAATGTACGATTTATTACGGAAACGGTAATCCTTCCGGAAAAAAAGGTGGAGGAATGCGCCTGCGTTTTTGATGATGCGGCAGAATTTGTTGTTGTGCCGGAAGGCATGAAACTTGTTACCGGAGATGTAATACTGGACGAAAAATTGTTGCGGAAAGAGGGAACCCGGCTGTTTGTATATGGCAATCTTGAGGTCGGGAAACGTGCAGATATGAACCGCATTGCGGAATCTATCGAAAAATTGATTGTGAAAGGAACCGTATCACTCCATGAAGAACAGGCGGATCTATTTGCGCAAATTGACGCAGAGTATGAGAAGCTGGAGATTTTGGATAACAGGCAGACAATTGCGAATGTACTAAGAGCAAGAATTGACCGTACATTATTGGAAAATTGCGCAGAGGGAATACGGGTACGTAATGCGGCCAGAGTGGTTTTGGAGAAAGATGTTGAAACTGACCTGATTCTGAAAAAATTAAGGCTGGAAAATTGTATGGAGGTTCTCTGCCCTCCGGAACAAGAAAGTGCTGTGGCGGCAGTTTCACAAAACGTTGCAAGGATCGGACAGGAGAAAAGCGGAGAAGGAGGCACAGGAAATATACCGGGAATGCTGAAATCTATGGCTGATACAAAAATAATCAACGCGGATGAGTATATGATGTAAAAAAATATCTGTCTTGTCACCTGTAAAGTCATGTGTTATAATACCGGAGAGTTGAATGCTCCGTACGGGGCGGAAAGGTGAAGGATATGACAATCACGGAAGAAATCAATGCATTGAAAAAGGAGAAGAATGCGGTGATTCTGGCGCACTACTATGCGGCGCCGGAGGTTCAGGATATTGCGGATTATATCGGGGATTCGTTTTATTTGAGTAAGGTGGCGGTAGGATTAAAGGAGCAGGTGATCGTATTCTGCGGCGTAGAGTTTATGGGAGAGAGCGCGAAGGTTCTGAATCCGGAAAAGACAGTGCTGATGCCGGATCTGACGGCGGACTGCCCGATGGCACATATGGCGGACAAAGAGACGATTGAGAAGGTGCGCGCGCAGTATGATGATGTGGCGGTTGTCTGTTACATCAATTCGACAGTGGAACTGAAGAAATATTCCGATGTATGTGTCACTTCGGCGAATGCGATCCAGATCGTGAAAGCACTTCCGAATAAAAATATTTTCTTTATTCCGGACCGGAATCTGGCGCATTATGTGGCAGAGCAGGTGCCGGAAAAGCATTTTATTTTTAATGAAGGATTCTGCCCGGTTCACGAACATATGGCGGCGGAGGAAGTACGTGCGGCGAAGGAGGCGCATCCGTCGGCGCAGGTTCTTGCACATCCGGAATGTGGACAGGCAGTGCTTGAGATGGCAGACTACATAGGAAGCACATCCGGTATTATCGAGTATGCGACGAAGGGGACTTGTATGGAATATATAATCTGTACCGAGGAAGGGGTCCGCTATAAGCTGGAACAAAATAACCCGGGGAAAACGTTTTATTTTCCGGAAACACTTCCGGTATGTGAGGATATGAAGAAGAATTCACTGGAGAAGATCCTGCATGCGCTGAAAACCGGCGAAGGGGAAGTATATGTAAAGGAAGAAGTGCGGGAGTTGTCAAAGAAACCTCTTGAGAGAATGCTGGAATTAGCGCATTGACAAGTTGCAGGGGTACCGGCAGCAAAGGGGAAAGGCTGCAGACGGAGGAAAGGTGAAATGAAGAAGATAGATGCGGATGTCGTAATTGTGGGAACCGGAGTTGGCGGTTTGTTCAGTGCGCTGAATCTGCCGCGGGATAAAAAGGTTGTGATGATTACAAAATCTGACTTAGAAAGCAGCGATTCATTCCTGGCACAGGGAGGAATCTGCATGCTGCGCGACGAAACAGATTACGACAGTTATTTTGAGGATACGATGAAGGCGGGACATTATGAAAACCGGGAAGAGTCGGTAGATATCATGATCCGCAGCTCACAGGAGATTATCCGGGATCTGGTCGGCTATGGTGTAGAGTTTAAGAGGGAGGAGGATGGTGGCTTTGCTTACACGAGGGAAGGCGCGCATTCGAAACCAAGGATTTTATTCCATGAGGATATCACGGGAAAAGAAATCACGAGTAAACTGCTGGCGCAGGTGAAGAAGCTGGAAAATGTCGAAATATATGAATATACAATGATGACAGATATCATCGTGGAAAACGGACAGTGTGTCGGGATTGAGGCAAAGCATATGAACGTGGCGCAGGGCAGTGCCGAATGTGGGATCCAGGCGGATGAAAACCGCGAGATCAATGAATGTCCGGAACATGTCATGGAAGAATACATACCGGACAGGGAAAAGCGGAAGCATTTTTCACTGCCGGAGAATGTACCGGCGCAGTTTGCAGAGTCAGAAGGCGGAGAGGAACTGCAAATTTACGCACCGGATACGATTCTTGCCAGCGGAGGAGTTGGCGGACTGTACAAGCATTCTACAAACTTCCCGCATCTGACGGGAGACGCGCTGGAGATTTCAAAGAGGCATGGGATTCGTCTGGAGCATCTTGATTATGTCCAGATTCATCCGACTACTTTGTATTCCACGAAACCCGGCAGAAGATTTTTGATCTCCGAGAGTGTGCGGGGAGAGGGCGCCGTGCTGTATAATAAGGGAGGGGAACGCTTCGTCAATGAGCTGCTTCCCCGTGATGTTGTGGCGCAGGCGATCCGGGAGCAGATGAAGAAGGATGGAACAGATTTTGTGTGGCTTTCGCTGGAGCATATCCCGAAAGAGACGATACTCGGCCATTTCCCGAATATCTACCGGCATTGTCTGGAAGAGGGATATGACGTGACAAAAGAGCCGATTCCGGTAGTTCCGGCGCAGCATTATTTTATGGGCGGGATCTGGGTGGATTCGGACAGTCGGGCGTCCATGCCGCATCTTTATGCGGTGGGAGAGACAAGCTGTAATGGTGTACACGGTGCAAACCGGCTGGCGAGCAATTCGCTGTTGGAGAGTCTTGTGTTTGCAAAGCGTGCAGTGACAAAGATACGGAAGGAGAGAGAAGAATAATGAATCGGATTACAATGACTTTACAGGCGGATGAACTGATCCTGTCAGCACTCAGGGAAGATATTTCAAGCGAAGATGTAACGACAAACGCGGTCATGCATGAGGCAGTGGAAGGGGAAGTAGACCTGATCTGTAAGCAGGACGGCATCATTGCAGGACTGGATGTATTTCAAAGGGTGTTTGAACTGCTGGATCCTGAGGTTCGGACGGAACTGTACTGCATGGATGGCGATGAAGTGAAGAACGGACAGTTAATGGGAAAAGTATACGGAGATATTCGCGTACTGTTGTCCGGGGAGCGCGTGGCGCTGAATTATCTGCAGAGAATGAGCGGAATCGCGACGTATACACGTTCGGTCGCAAAACTGCTGGAGGGCAGCAGGACAAAGCTGCTGGATACAAGAAAAACAACGCCGAACATGCGGATTTTCGAGAAGTATGCCGTCCGTGTCGGCGGCGGTTATAATCACCGTTACAATCTGTCAGACGGCGTACTGCTCAAAGATAATCACATCGGAGCGGCGGGCAGCGTGACAAAAGCTGTTGAGATGGCAAAGGAATACGCTCCGTTTGTGCGCAAGATTGAAGTGGAAGTAGAAAATCTGGATATGGTGCGGGAAGCGGTTGAAGCGGGAGCCGACATCATCATGCTCGATAATATGTCGGCAGAAGACATGCAGGAAGCGGTCCGGATTATTGACGGCAGAGCAGAAACAGAATGTTCAGGAAATGTGACGAAGGAAAATATTGCCAGACTGACAAGCATCGGAGTAGATTACATCTCCAGCGGAGCACTGACGCATTCTGCGCCAATACTGGACATTTCGCTGAAAAATCTTCACGCGGTGGTGCAGTCATGACAGGGACAAAGCGAAGAGCGCTGATCGTGGAACGCATGAAAGAAAGCGAAACGCCGGTGTCCGGGACGGCGCTTGCAAAGGAGTGCGACGTGAGCAGGCAGGTGATCGTGCAGGACATCGCGCTGATCCGGGCAGCAGGATATGAGGTGGTTGCTACAAACAGAGGATACATTCTGAATGTGCCCCACACGGTAAGCCGTGTGTTTAAAGTGCAGCATACGGACGCACAGATGGAGGAGGAACTCACTTCTATCGTGGATCTGGGCGGCTGCGTAGTGAATACGATGGTCAATCACAAGGTATATGGACATATGGAGGCGTCCCTCGGGATCAATTCCCGGCGGAAAGTGCAGATCTTTATGGACAATATCCGCAGCGGGAAGTCCAGTCCGCTGAAAAATATTACTTCGAATTATCATTACCACAAGATTGAGGCTGATTCGGAGGAAACACTGGATATGATAGAGGAAATGCTTCGGGAGAAAGGATTTCTTGTAGAATAAAAACAAAACAGCAGAACTGCCGCTTCAGCTTCAAGTCTGGGCGAAACAGTTCTGCTGTTTTTTTACTTGTACTGGAAATACGTTTTCAGCAGTTCCACAAGTGTCTTCTTCTCGGAAAGTGACAGTTGATTGTACAGATCATAAAATTCATCATCCATATAATGGGGATCTGTCTTTGCGGAATTCCCAAGCAGATCCATAACAGAGCATCCGAAAAACTCAGCGATAGACGCGAGACGCTCCAGATTTACTTTTGTAATTCCACGTTCGATCTGACTGACATAGCCGACGGTAACATCCAGATACTCGGCAAACTTTTCCTGCGTAATTCCTTTTTGGTTGCGTCTTTTTTTAATACGCTGACCAATGAGACTGTAATCAATTCTTCCTGTTTTCATAACAACTCCTCATACCCATGTTTTTTTATGGTAAAGTGAATATGTAGATACGAAAAATAACATACACCTGAGAATACAAAGTGTTTTTCACCACCAACAATTTGTATCTTATTATATGTAATAATGGGGGTAAAAAAACAGACAGCGATAAATAAAACAAACATTCATTACAACTATTTTCAACATTTTGTTGGAAAATTAACAATTTAGTAACAAAATAGGCGGCGGAGAAAGAGAATCTTTGTGCAGGAGCACAAAAAAATTAAGGTGTGAATGGACTTGAAAATGAAATCGTTATCTTGTAAAATAAGTATCAGGTTCAGAAAGATATCATAATGGATGAAAGCAGACAAAGACGTTGAATGACCTGTCCCGTAAAAAGGGACGGTTTCAACGTCTTTTTTTATGAAGGAGGGAGCGGAAATGGAAGAGAGACAAGAATTAAACAAAACATTAAGTCCCGGAGCAATCTGGGCGGTTGCAGTCGGATCGATCATCGGCTGGGGCTGCTTTATCCAGAGCGCGGACTGGACCGAGAGAGCAGGCGGACCACTGCCGTTGATGCTCGGATTTCTGGCAGGCGGACTTCTGATGATGGTAATCGGATTAAGCTACTCCTATATGATTGCAAAATTTCCGGTTGCAGGCGGAGAATTTGCTTATGCGTACAAAGGGTTTGGCGGCACCGCGGCATATATATGCGGCTGGATGTTGTCTCTTGGGTATCTGGCAATTGTGGCATTAAATGCAACGGCAATTCCACTGCTTGCCGATTATATCTTCCCGGGCGTGTTCAGCCGGGGGTATCTGTATACGATAGCCGGATATGATGTATATGCAGGCGAAATGGCATTGTCCTGTTTTTTCATTCTTTTATTCGGGATAATGAATTATCGCGGAGTGAAGACAGCAGGTCAGCTTCAACTGGTGATGGTACTGATCATGTGTGCCGCAGTTGCCGTTGCGGTCGGAGGAACGACAGTAACAGGCAATTTAAATCCGGCAAATCTGGTTCCGCTGAGTGGAGACGGGAAAAGCTTTGCGGAAGGTTTTTTCTCAATCCTGGCACTGGCGCCGTTCCTTTATGTTGGTTTTGACTGTATCCCGCAGGCTGCAGAAGAATATGATTTCCCGCCGGATAAGGCAAAAAAACTGATCGTATCGGCGCTGATCGTGGGAGCGGTCATCTATAGTGCAATGGCTCTGGTTACAGACGCAGTTCTTCCATGGAAAGAAATGCGGAATCTGACAGATTCCACAGGAGCTCCGGTGAGATGGTTTACAGGGGCAGTGCTGGAAATCGCAATGGGAAAGGCCGGCGTGGTCTTTGTCGCAGTGGCAGTTATGATGGGAATCTTCACAGGGATGAATGGTTTTTACATGTCCTCAAGCCGTCTGATCTTTGGAATGGCAAGGGCGAACATGCTCCCGAAATGGTTCGGAAAGATCCATGAGAAATCGAAAACTCCGGCAAATTGTATTATTTTCACAATGTTGATTTCCGCAATTTGCCCGTTCTTTGGAAGAGAAGTGATCAACTGGGTAGTAGATATGTGCTCAGTCGGAACTGCATTTGGATATTTCTTCACCTGTGCAGGCGCTTATATTGTACTAAAGCAGGAAAAAGAAAAGAGCAAAATGCTCCGTCCGGGAACAGCGCTTCTGGGATGCGGTATATCTGTAGGAATCCTGCTTCTGCTGGTCGTACCCGGATCTCCGGCATTCATGAGCGTACAGAGCTGGGTGGCCCTGATCGTCTGGGCGGGAATGGGAACCGGATTTTACTTTCTTGCAGCAGGAGCATACCGTCAGCTTTCCGAGGGGGCAATCGGGTATCTGATTCTTGGCGATGAGGAAGGTCTGGATGAGGAAGAACGGAAACGCTACGGAATCCCGATCGTTGTAGATCCGATGCCGGAGGCTTTCAGGATGGAGGTACTCCAGAGCCTGCAGGAAGGAAAAGCAAAAATTGTGATCGAAGAAGTTCCGGTGGCGAGAGCAAAAAAGAAAGCACGGACTCCTGCAAAACCACAACTGGTAGGGAAGCTGGTATTAGAAAATTAAAGCAGTTTGTTTTTTATAACCCCCTGTGAAGACCATTTCGTTTTTGGCATTCACAGGGGTTCCTTGTTTCAATTGACTGCGTAAGAAAGATTTAGGTTGCGAAATCCGAAGAAAACAAGTATTATCTATACAGTGAGAAGGAAATCAAACAAAGAACGCAGGGAGAGGGAATATGTCAAAGAAAATAGCTGTGATCAATGATTTATCGGGGTTCGGAAGATGTTCGCTGACGGCGGCGCTCCCGGTGATTTCTGTGATGGAGGTGCAGCCGTGTCCGCTTCCGACGGCGATCCTTACCGGACAGACAGGATATCCAAGTTATTATTGCGATGATTATACCGGGAAAATGGAGTATTTCCGGGAGGAATGGGAAAAGATGGGCGTCCGGTTCGACGGAATTTATACCGGATTCGTGGCGGGAGAAGAGCAGATCGGGCAGATTTTCCGTTTTCTGGATACATTTTATAAGAACGATACATTTCTTCTGGTGGATCCTGTGATGGGAGATGACGGAGAAGTGTATAAGCTGTTTACGAAAAAACTGCTTTATCGGATGAAAGAACTGGCTTTGCAGGCAGATATCCTTACACCGAATCTTACAGAGCTGTGCCTTCTGACAGATGAGGACTATCAAAAGGTTCAGGTTTTGAAAGATGGACAGAGTATCAGAACGGCTGTCGGGAAGATGGCGCGGAGTCTGATTCAAAAAGGCGTGAAGACGGTTATTGTGACGGGAATCCGTTTTCAGGAAATGGATAGCAGTGGAAGAAATGTACAGAAGATTGGAAATCTGACGGTCACAAAGGAAGAGTGCGTTCTCTCGTCATTTCCTTATATCGGCGGGAGCTTTTCCGGCACGGGGGATTTGTTCGCGTCCGTGATCGCGGGCGGAGCAGCACGCGGAAGAGATATTTTTGAACTGGTCGAGCTCGCGGGAACGTTCGTAGGAGAGGCGATGAGGGATTCAGCGGGGGAGCAGGTTGACCGGAATGACGGTACAAATTTCGAAAAACATCTTGGGATGTTGATGTAGAAAAAGAATTACCAATGAATATCATAAAAAAAGAACGGTTTTTGCTATCTGTTCTCGTATTATTTTGTCGGTATTTCTGCGCTGGCTTCTGTGATGAGAACCATATGAAGATTAAAAACATACTAGAAAAAGAAATTGGACTATAGTATAATAGCAAAATAGAAGTGTTTTTAATGAGGAAGGCTTGTTGGAAACCGGAGGGAGATGAATGAAGGACTTTTCTTTTTGGGAAGAATATGAAGGAGCGGCAGAAGGTAGTGGGCGAAGTGAAAAACTGTGGCTTATGAATCCGGATACGGGACAGATTGGACTATTTAAGTTTAAAAAGGATCTAGCAACAACAGACCATGTTTCAGAATGTGTAGCTTATGACTTGGCAAGTTTAATAGGTCTTCCATGTGCCAAATTTGAGCTTGGTACATATAAAGAGCGGGAAGGTTCTATGAGTTATAATATTGTTGATCATGATGGTATGATATTGCTCGAAGGAATTTATTGTATTAGTCTAATGTATCATAGTTTTGATGAAGAGTTATTGATAGATTTGGAAACAGGAGAAAGATATTCCCTGGATATGATAAAAACGGCTTTAGAACCATGGGGACTTTTTAATGATTTTCTTCCTATCTTGATTTTCGATTTTTTGATTGGAAATACTGATAGACATCAAAGTAATTGGGCACTGATATTGGAAAAGGAAAAGCTGAGGATAAGTCCATTATACGACAATAGTTCCTCGCTTTGCGCTTACGTAAAAGAATCAAGAATCAAAGAGTATCTGGGAAAAGATAAGCTTTTATGGAAGTCGCTTGTTGATACTAAATCGAAATCATTGATACGTATTACCAGCAATGATATGAAACAGCCAACACATCTTACAATGATTGAATTCCTTCGAAAAAATTATTATGAGCAAACAATAGAAATTGAAAAAAAGATTGAGATGCTTGTAACGGCTGATGTTGTTTATGCTATATTAGATAAGTATAAAGAAGCACTTACCGAAGATCGAAAAAAATTGATAGGCAAGTATATTTTATCAAAGGTTCAACTTTTGAAAAAAGTCTATGGAGAAGAGGAAAAATAATATGTCAGTGAAAGATGGGAAAGACTATCTTTACTTAATCTGGAAGTCTGAACAGACCAGAAGGCAATATATTGTTGGTCAATTAACAAAGAATGGTCAGTACGAGTTTCAGTATGGTCAGGAAGTACAGGATGCTATAGGCGAGGGATTTAAACCGTTGCTCTGTTTTCCGGATTTGAATAAAGTATATAAAGATGACAGGCTTTTTACGATTTTTGCAAGTCGTTTGCCGGATAGAAAAAGAAAAGATATTCAAACAATTTTGGATAAATATGGTCTGGATAAATATGATGAATATATGTTATTAAAGCGAAGCGGGGCACGTCTTCCGATTGATAATCTTGAATTTATTGATCCAATATTAACTTCTGATAAGAACGTGACAAGAATTTTCTATATGGCTGGGGTTCGGCACTACATGAATTGCAGTGGAGAAGACTGCGCCCAGGCTGCGGAGATTACTCGTGGCGATGAGGTTTTTTTGCAAAAGGAACCAGATAACAATTTTGATCAGAATGCGGTTCGCTTTTTGGACACTTCCGGAAAAATACTGGGATATATTCCGCGGTATTACAGCAAAGGGGTAACTGAATTATTAGATCAAGGGAAAAAGATAGTCTGCCATATTTACAACGTTGATAAAAATAAGAACTGCAATGAATGTATAAAAGTAATTATGGAAATTATGAATTAGCACCTGAAGATAATAAAAATGGCAGTGATGCTTGCGTCTTGCAAAATAAGGGTTTAAAGAAAGCGGAAAGTCTGTACCCTCCGCTTTCTGCTCTTTTGTCATTTTGTCAACACTTCTGCGCCGTCTTCCGTGATCAGAACCATATATTCAATCTGTGCGGAGAGTCCGTCGTCGATGGTGTAGACGGTCCAGTCATTGTCCTCGTCCACAAAGAAATCGGGACTTCCTTCATTGATCATCGGCTCGATGGTGAACATCATGCCCGGTACAAGCAGCATCTCAGAACCCTTCGGGGTAACATAGCTTACGAATGGATCTTCATGGAATTCCAGACCAACGCCGTGTCCGCCGATATCCTCTACAACGGAGTAACCGTTTGCCTGTGCGTGAGTGTTGATGGCATAGGCGATATCGCCGAGGTGCGCCCATGGTTTTGCTTCGGCAAGTCCGAGTTCTACGCATTCTTCTGTGACACGGACGAGTCGTTTCGCACGCTCGGAAACATTTCCCATCATAAACATTCTGGAGGCGTCGGAATAATATCCGCCCAGAATCGTAGATACGTCTACGTTAATGATATCTCCGTCCTCCAGAATGATATGTTTGTCCGGAATACCGTGGCAGATTTCATTATTGATAGAAGTGCATACGCTTTTTGGGAATCCTTCGTAGTTGAGCGGTGCGGGAATCCCGCCGTGTTTGGTGGTTACGTCATAGACAATCTCGTCAATCTCCGCGGTGCTCATTCCGATATGGATCTTTTCTGCAACTGTGTCCAGTACAAGCGTGTTCAGCGCGGCACTTTCCCTGATTTTTTCAATCTGGTAAGGAGTTTTTAACAGCTTCCTTCCGGGAACAATCTCTCCGCGGTCGGCATGAAGCTGCATTCTTTCCTCGATCGGCATATGGCATTTTTTATATTTTTTGCCACTGCCGCACCAGCATGGATCATTTCTTTGCATTGTGATTTCCTCATTTCTATGGATACTTATCTTGTTTTCTTACACGAGAACAGTATAACACAAAATTTGTATATATGGAGAATATTTTTCAGTACGTTTTATTTGCTACTTGATTTTAATAACAATTTCAAAACGGTTGTTACTGACAGCAGCAAAAATGGAACCGTTTATTCTATTCAATAATTCTTTGGCAATCGCTAACCCCAATCCTGTAGACGAAGAACTTCGTGCTGTATCGGCTTTATAAAATCGGTTAAATATCTGTGAAGTGTCAATTTTTGCATCATTAGCTATGTCGTTAGAAAAAACGATCTCAATTTCTCCGTTATTTTGTTTCATAGTAATACTCACACATTTTTCACCGTGTTCCAGTACATTCTTCAGCATATTCTGAAAAATCCGCTTTAGCGCCATATCATTTGAAACAATATAGATCGGCTTCTCGGGAATCGAAATCTCTGGTGTAATATTTGCTTTCTTAAAATCGTTATAAAAGCTGAATATGGCATCGCGAAGGATTTTGTTAATATGGCATTTTGTCAAAGGCATTTCGTAAGATTCATTAGAAAGTCTGGCATAAGTGAAAAGCGCCTCTAACATTTCTTCAAGAATGGCCATTTGCTGTTTTATTATTTTTGAATAGTGCTCCCGTTCAGAAACAGTATCACATTGACACAACAACTGAAAATATCCGCTCAAAGACGTAAGAGGAGTGCGAATGTCGTGAGATATATTGGTAATGGTTTCTTTCATATTATTTTCATTTGTAATACTTTTTGCTTTAAACATGGAACATTGTTCTGAAAGTGCGTTGATATTATTTATTAAGTCTGTAATACAGCCTCTTCCATATTCACCAGAAACAATTTTATTTGTTTCATGGGTGTTTATAAATTCAATCTGGCGGTTGATATTTTGGATTTGCCAGATAAAATGGAAATGTTTTAATATCATATAAACTAAAGCCATTACCAACACAATACACACGACTAACATATCTGCTTCAACCTTTCCTTATTGAAAATCTCTCCTTTGGATAATGACAGAGGACAATGCCGTCATCAATACAATGGTACATAGAGCTGTCATACCTGCCTGCATATACGAGGCGTTTGAACCATTTAAAGAAAGTATGCCAACATTTCCGGAAGTCAGGTAATTCATAATGCTAAATCCTTCTATGGAATTAAGTCCCTTAAAAACAGCTAATAAAATGGTATCAACAATCTGCAAAATTCCCGCTGCAATCAAAATTCCAGACAGCATAGTGGCAATGGAATTTCGTGTGATATGAAAGAGCAGCAGAATAAACATACCATAACCAACATGAAGCAAGATCTGTACGATTAAAAACAGAAGTCCACGTTCTATTCCTGCAAAATTGATATATCCTAAAAAAATCAGACTGCCAAGCATGGTAGAAAAAACGGCAGCTACAATCATTCCTGTTGTAAAAATGCCTATGGCGATGAACTTCCCTACAATCAGCGAGCTTCGATTTTTCACCTGCCCTGCAACATTTTTGATAAAACCGTTATGTTCCTCGCTCCCCGCAAAATAAGTAACAAAAACAACCAGGAACATCAAATGCTAACACCATATAAGGATATAAAACACAACTAACGGGCATTGGCAAAGGCAAAAGCCAGCGTTGGGAGCGAAAACGCTTCTTACGCTGGCTTTCTTTCTGTCAAAATATAAAATCGCACATTCGCAAAGAGAGAAATCCTTTGCTACACTTTAGGCGAAGGAGGCAAAAAATATGCGAAGTCAGAAATACTACATAGCGATTGACGAGAAGGAACGAAGGATTATTCTCAATGCCCTGAACGAATTGCGGAACAGGCTGCTTGCAGAGGGAAGATATACTGATGCGGTAGATGATGTTCTAATCAAAGTAGTCAACGCACCAATCAGGAAATTCAAAATCAAGATTACGGAGGGTTAAGATTATGGAGAAAAGTTTATTTGAGCAGATGGGCGGTACATATTCAAAGGTTGGAGATTATTCTTTGCCTAATCTCCTGTTGCCCCAAGAGGAAACCAAGCCAATCGGCTTATGGGGGCAGCGTCACGCAAGGTATTTGAAACGAAGTCACAAGGTTTTGTATATGAACCTGCTGACAAGCGGCAGGCTGAACAATTACCTTGCCGATATTGATGAACAAGCGGCGGATATGTTTCTTCGGCTGGTAAAGCAAATGGCAGAACGGGAAAATATCACGGAGCAATTAAAAACTGAAAATCAAATGCTTTGGATTGGAAGAATGAACGAGATAAGGGCAAGGGCAAGAGAAATCGTAAACGCTGAACTGATTTACAGCTAATCAAATGTAACGCTTATAATCTCAGAAATGCGGTGGGCAGGAATAACTACTTGCCCGCCGTATTTCGTATGCAAAAAAACTTAAAACAGGCGTTTTTGACAAGTAAAATCGTTACATTACAGAAATGGAAATCAGCAGAGCGGCTTCAAAAATAAAGCCAACGCTTTACAATCCGTTGAATTTTCAGGCAAGATGTGCTATACTAAGTCGATAGCAAACGGTTTTCTGCCGGTATTGCTTCTGACAGCCAAACTATTCTCAAGAAACGAGGAAACGGGTATGACAGTAAGCTATAAAAAACTTTGGAAATTACTCATTGATAAAGATATGAAGAAGAAAGACCTTGAAAAAGCGGCGGGAATTAGCAACTATGTCATTTCAAAGATGAACAAGGGTGAAAACATCACAGTTGATATTGTGGGAAAGATTTGCAGCGCATTGGACTGTACACCCAACGACATCATGGAATTTTACGATGACAGCAAGTAAGGGAGATTGTTGAAGTGAACACGATTTTAACTAAGATCACGCAGGGCGTGAATTTAAATAAAGAAAGAACACCTTACATATATGCAGTTGCCCTTATGGGACTGTTTACCTTCCTGTTTTTGGGTGCGGAATATTTATTTGTGGATGTACTTTCCCATATCGTATCGGAGGACAGAACCGTGCTGGCGCAAAATTATGCGTTGGGCATCAGCGCAGCAGGCTTTGCACTATATCCGCTGTTCAACCGTTTTTGCAAAGACCGGCTGAAAGCAGTATGCTCCGTTATCATCGGTTTTTTGTCTGTTTTGTGTCTTGTTTTCATCTGTTCGGGGACGGCTTATACAGCCATTTTCGCAACAGGGCTTGTTTTATTTCTGTTGCTCGGTTTGGTCGGCAGCGGTGTTTTTTATGTTTCTATGCGTATGATGAAAACGGACAAGTACTTAGCGAGATCTGTAGGGATTTCCTATGCGTTGGGTATCCTGCTCCAGTTTGCAAACAACAACCTTGTCCGTTCGGATACGGTGCAAGCGGTTGTTTTGTCTGTATTTTTACTGTTGCTTGTCTTGTTGCTGATAAAAAATGAACGGGATTTCTGCAAACAGGACGAAGCGCAAGCCGATGCTCCGGAAAAGGATGAAAAGGATAACAAAAATGAAATCGTAAAAGGAACAACCGTCGGTGCGCTTCTGATTCTGCTTGTGGTGCTGATGACCTGTATTTTCAGTACCCTTGACAACGTGGTGACACTTGTTCACGCAAACGGAGGAATGGATATCGGGCAAGGGCCGAGAATTCTGCTGGCGCTAAGTGGGCTTTCGGCAGGCTTCGTATTTGACATAAAGAATCGAAAATACATGGGAATCATTATATACTGCGTGATGGTGATGTCTACCATTTGCATCGCCGTGCTGGAATTCGCCGGTCCGTTTTTGGTGGGGCTGATCGTATTTTATCTCTCGGCAGGCTTCTTCGCCGTGTTCTTCACCTCCGGCTTTATGGAAATTGCCCGCCATATGAAAACGCCTGAGTTATGGGCAGGTATGGGACGGGCGGTCAATAACATTACTGCCGCAGCCATTGCCAATCCCGTTTTAGCCCTGCTGTCCTCAGACAGCAATCTTACCGTCATTGTCCTTGTGCTGGTTTTGTTTGTAGCGGTCAGCGTTGTGGCGGTCATATATACTTTTCAAAAGAAAACTTTTATGGAGCAACTCATCACAACCGCAGCCGAAGTAATGGACGAAAAAGAGAAGCTGCGCAGATTCTCGGAGGCATTCTCCTTCACGGACAGAGAAGCCGAGGTGTTTGCCTGCCTTGTCGGTACAGAGGACAGTATTCAAGTGATTGCGGAAAGCCTGTATGTTTCCAGACGGACTTTGGAACGGTATATATCCGCTATCTATGAAAAGACCGGAGTGAAATCCCGCATTGGACTTCTGAATCTTTACAACAAATGATTTTTTTACATTGACGCTCATCGAGCCGCCTTTCTTAAACGGAAGGCGTTTTTTAATGCCGATTTGGAGAAAAAACCGCCTTTTTGCCCTGAATTTTCAAAATGGCGGAACTCCGCCACCCCTATTTTAACAGATTGGCGGAGTTCCCTTATATACTTTTAACCCTCCGACTCTTACAATTATTACAGCATTTGTAGAAACATGTGCAGCGCATCGGGAAAGGAGGCTGAATCGTGAACACCACCCAAAGGACGCTCCCTTACGTCCGGCAGTATGTCGTCGTAGCCATATACGAAGTGCTGGAACAGTATGGCGTCTCATATGAAAAAACGGATTCATCAACGGTAATTTCCGAAATACCGGTATATGGAAACAAAAGCGTCTTTTCTATTTCCGTAAGCGAACAGACGGATGGAACACAGTTGCTTGTCACAATGATGCGCCCATATACAGGCTTGTCCGATGACGGAATAGAAAGAGCAATTACTGCTGTTGCAGACCAGATAGCTCAGTATCTGGAAAACGAAACAGTATTGGCGAAGGCTTCGCCTGAAAAAATAAAATTACGAGCTTAATGATAAGGCTCAGAAGCGGAGGAACTATTATGAAAACAATGAAGAAGTGCAATAGAAAACTGCTAAGCATTCTGCTTGTGCTTTGTATGGTGCTGACGATTGTACCGATTACAGCACTGGCGGCAGAATGGGAGAATCTGGATTTTCTTCCCCAAGGAGTAACTCATTCTACTGAGTACAAGAACCCATATCACACGCAAGTCAATGTAACTGCCAATGTTATCGTTAAGGGTTCGGATGGCACGGTGGTTGAAACCACACAGGTAAGTAAAAGTAGTGAAGATTTTGTGAAAGGAAATCTAAACGACGAAGCGGTACTGACCGCACTTGCAAATCTCCAGACAGAGATTGAAACGCCGTATAAAGCCAAAGGAACCGTTACAAGCGAAAACGGGGGCGGGCAGTTAACTGTTGACCATTTTGAGAGTGCAACTTTTTATATTTTCACTCCCACATCGGGTGATCCAGTTGATTTTAGCACGGATTTAGATGCCGCAAAGCAGTACTTCAATGATCACACGGATGCAGTTGGTACTTTCACCAGAATTTTGGATGTTCACGAATATCTGAAATGGGATTACACCTATGACCTGATTGTGCAGAAGCCAAGTGCTGTGGATGAGGAGGTTATTACCACAGTTGACATCGGGAATATTTGGAAAAATCTTGATTCTTCGCAGCCTGTTGTATTCACCACGGAGCTGAATCCGAATACCGACTGCCCGAATCAGATGGAGATTACCGATCAGGCATGGGTCGAGAATGATAGCAGTGCTTCTATCTCAAGCAATGCATACCCGGAGGCAGGCAAAGAATACGTATATGAGATAACCCTGACTGCGAAAGAGGGATATTATTTCCCGACTTATGGCACTGTTTTTTATGGTGAAGTTATTGTCGATGGAGTTGAAAAATATAGCTATGGACATGGCGATGCCGTTCCCAACGTGTACGATAACGGAAAAACCCTTAAGGTGAAGGTATATCCAGCTGTAATCGCTACAAATGGCACATCGCAGGGCGACACAACCATAGATAACGCCTACATCGAGAATGTGAAATTCGATTATCGTCCGGGTGACGCTCCGCAGGCAACGGCACAGGTATCGGACACTTCATTAGACCAATATGAGATTGCCTATGAATGCTGGGAGGAAATGGAGAACGGAGAGCCGGTTGCGTTCTGGTATTCCAATGAAAGCAAATATACGCCTTCCATGAAAAAGATTACTCAGTTTGAAGAGGGCAAGAACTATATGTACTCCATCGAGCTGAGAGAAAAAGACGGATATATCTTTGCGGATAACTGCTCCGTTACGATAAACTGGAACCCGATATCGGCAACCGCCAACGTCGTTAAAACCGTGGACGGCTTGTTCGCTATGAATGTTAAGACAATTCGCCCGCAAGTAACCAAGGAAATCTCCGTTATTGAAATAAATAACGTAACCTTGACCTTTAAGGACGGCGATAAACCTGTCTTTACCGGAACGGTGCCTGAAAACGATCAGTATGCATTCCGTTGCGAGTGGTGGAGCTTAGATGAGAATACCGGCATTGTTTCCACAGAGCCGGAGTGGGGCGGCGACATTTATACTAACAAGATCACCGCTTTTGAGACCGGAAAGACCTATCACTACGGCGTATATGTGACTGCCTATACCGCCGACATCTCCCCCGATGCCAAGCTAAAGATCAACGGCCGGGAAGTGGAGTACACTCGTATAGGCGATGAGAATGACACCCAGAGCTTCTGGGTCGAAACCGACCTTTCCATGACGCCTACGGCGGCAGATGCGTCGAATTACAGAATCGTTGAGGGAGCAAACGGCACATGGACGCAGAACAGCGACGGAACGCTTGTTTTCCGTGCAAACGGCGATTTCAGCAAATTCACAGGCGTTAAGGTTGACGGGACGCTGATTGATGCGAAGAATTATACGGCTGTTTCAGGCTCTACTGTTATTACATTAAAAGCCGATTATCTCAAGACACTTTCTGCTGGCACTCATAAAATAACTGTTGTCTATACAGACGGTGAATGCAGTGCAAATTTTGAGGTTAAGAAAGCAGCCTCGGAGCAGACAAAGCCAACTGAAGGTGATAAATCCGATACCACAACGCCGTCAGGCAGCAAAGATACCACAAGTCCGCAAACGGGCGATAACAGCAATCTTGCACTTTGGTTTGCCCTGATGTTGGCAAGCATACTCGGTGTAGGAGCAACACTCCTCTACGGACGGAAACGCAAGTTTAACCGCTAATAAAACTACCAGCGTAAAAACATAATATCGACTCTCCCGCCGCTTATGGGTAGACCGTAGGCGGCGGGATTTCTTATGCCCAAATCTATTAGTATTCCCACCAGCCGAAAAAAGATACGCAGCCTGACAAAAAATCTTTCCAAAAGTATTGACAGACATCTGTCCTGTCGAGTATAATAAAATACTCTCTCAGGAGAGCCACCATCAATTACATATCTTCACAGAATTTGGGAGTACGGTTTTATGCCGTACACGCCTGCGGTATGCGGAAAGGAAATACCGCCGCTTCCGAAGCCGCCCTAAACTGTCGGCGGGCGGAAAGCGTAAAGGACAGTTTCGACTTTGGATTTCAAAGCCGGTTACATGAATGTGAAACCAACACCTCAAAGGGATAAGTCTGTCCTTTTACGGTTAAGTCGGTACACATTTGTGTGCCGGCTTTTTTTTGTTGCCCAAAAGTCGGTTACAACTGAATGACCGGCTGAATGGGATATGACTGTGCGATGACTTCTTTTTGGGAAAGAGCATAGCAACGCTGCGGTGTGACTCCGGGGCAGGAACTGCATTTGGGTAGAACGGCGAAAGAAACAAAAATGACGGTGACGACGACGTCGCATACCGTAACGAGCAGGGAAACTGTATTGACAGTTTCCGCTCAAATCGACAGCGTGTGTCGATTACTCTTTGGGGAATACCCCAATCCCCTAAAAAATCAAAGAAAGGACTGATGTTATGAATGAAGTTAAAAACAAAAATCTGTTTATCCGCGTAAGTCAAAAAGAGAAAAATATCATCGAACTAAATGCTGAAAAGTGCGGGCTTTCCGTTTCGGAATATCTCCGCCAGCGTGCGTTGGGATATATGCCGAGAGCAGTTCTTCCCGAAGTGTTCTTCTCTTTTAATGACAAGTTAGATGAACTCTGCGTTGCTTGTGAGGGCAAAATCTCACCTAATACGGAAGAAAAAATTATTGCACTCATTGACAATATTACCGAAGAACTGATACTGCCGAAGCGTGAAAGAATGGTGATTTAATGGCAACAACCGGATTTTGGCCTGTCAAAAGCAGGCTCAAAGAAGTAATTGATTATGCGGAAAATCCCGACAAAACCATAGACAAAAATTATGTGGACAGCGACCTATACGCCGCCTTGCAGTATGCGGCAGATGATAAGAAAACGGATGAGCGTATGTATGTGTCGGGTATCAACTGCAATGCAAAACGAGCATATGAGCGTATGACGGCAACGAAAAAACGCTTTGGCAAAACAGGCGGCAATGTAGCGTATCACGGGTATCAGAGCTTTCAGACGGGTGAGGTTACACCTGAGGAAGCACATAAAATCGGGATAGAAACCGCAAGGCGTATGTGGGGCGGGAATTACGAAATTGTTGTTACTACACACCTTAATACAGATAATATCCATAACCATTTTGTTGTTAATTCCGTATCCTTTAAGACCGGCAGAAAGTTTGAAAACCATATTTCCGACCATTACAGACTTCGTGAAATTTCCGATGCCGTATGTTTGGATTACGGTAAAAGTGTACTTAAAGAAGCAAACTTTTACGGTGGCGATAAAAAAGAATACTGGCTGAAAAAGAAAGGCAATATGACCCACCGAGAACTATTGAAATCGGATATTGATACCGCCATTTCACAGTCAACCAATTTTAAAGCCTTTGAAATTCGCCTAAAGGATATGGGATATATCATACAGCGTGGCGAGGAATATGCCCACTATTCCGTCAAAGCACCAAGCTGGCAGAGGGCAATCCGTTTAGACAGACTGGGAAAGGAATACTCTCCCTCCGCTATTCGTGAAAGGCTGCTTGATAATCAGCGCCATATCGGTTATGTTCCGTTTCAAAAGCCTAAGTATGCACCGCTTATTATGCTTGAAATCGAATACCGAAAGGCAAAGAAGATGGACGGCGTACAGGTAATGTTCCAACTTGTGATTGAGCTCTGCAAATTGATTACAGGTAATAATATTACGCCGCAGACTCCGAGACCGCTGTCTCCCGAAATGAGGCAAGAGGTTGTAAAACTTGATAAAACGCTGAAAGAATACAAGTTCCTATGTGAGAATCATATAGATTCCCCGCAGGAGCTTGTTTCTTTTATCAGCGAAAAGCGCGAACAGATAGATGTTTTAGAAAAAGAAAGGCAGTCTGTCTATAACCGCAACCGTCATAAGAAAAGCAAGGAGATAAACGCACAGGCAAGGGAAATTACAGCACAAATCAAACCTTTGCGTGAAGAACTATCCGTAGCAAAAGCGGTTCTTGCAAAAATACCGAAACTAAAAGAACTGCTTGAAATTGAAAGGCAGACAGAAAATGATGCCATCTACAAAACGAAAGAAAGAGGTTATACACGATGAAAAATACAGAACAATTAGTAAATGAAATCTTATCCCCACCGAAGAAAAAGGCGGCGAACATACCCATTGAAAAGCTCCATACCTTTAACGGACATCCGTTCAAAGTCCTTGATAACGAGGAAATGGAGATTTTAATCGAAAGTATCCGTCAGCAAGGAATACTCTCTCCGCTTATTGTAAGACCGATGGAAAACAAACCCGATGAATATGAGGTCATATCGGGACACCGAAGGTTGTACGCTTCTGTGAAAGCAGGGCTTACGGAAGTACCTGCTTTAATCTATCCCCTTGACCGCAATGCGGCAATTATTGCGGTGGTGGACAGTAATATCCACAGAGAACAGATACTGCCCAGCGAAAAAGCCTTTGCGTACAAAATGAAAATGGAAGCTATGAAAGAACAAGGTAAAAGAACGGATTTAACTTTATCGCAAGTTGCGACAAAGTCGGATACCGCCGCAGCTATCGGCAAGGCACAGGGCGAAAGCCGTGACCAAGTATTCCGATATATCCGTCTTACTAACCTTATTCCAGAAATCCTTCAAAAAGTTGACGAGGGTGCTATCGCTTTAAGTCCTGCCGTTGAGCTGTCCTACTTATCCGAAGAACAACAAAAAATATTGCTTGACGCTATGAGCCTGAACGACTGTACTCCCTCCCACGCCCAAAGTATTCGTATGAAAAAATCGGCACAGCAAGGTACTCTTTCTTCGGACAGTATTTATGAAATTATGTCAGAGGAAAAAGCCAATCAAACCGAGCATATCAGTTTTAAGGTACAGGATTTGCGGAGTTTCTTCCCCAAAAACTACACTCAAAAGCAGATGACCGAAACCATCTTGAAATTGCTTTATGACTATCACAGAAAAATAGAACGAAAGCGTAACAGCCGTGACGAAAGGTAAGGTGACGATATGAAGAAAATAGATGAAACCGAAGAAATCTGCGTTGTAGATTATCTGATACCGAGAACTGATGAGCGTATATTTGACTATACAAAGGTACGCCGCTTTGGAGAAGATAATTTCACAATGAAAATCGGCGGGACAACATACGAAGTGTCCACACATTTTAATCCAAAGGGCAGACAGTGTTTATTGGAACAGTTCAAAGAATTGATACTGTCCGAACATTTAATTTGACAATCGCACTATAGAAAAAGGCAACAGGGCATATTAAAATAATTGTGCCTTTGCTATGCCCTGTTGTCGGAAAGGAGAAATGATTTATGACAACAGCAAACAATATTAACGGGCAGACAGAAGAAAAAATCACAGCGTTGTACTGTAGATTATCGGTTGATGATGAAAAGAAAGACGCCGAGTCAAATTCCATAACCAATCAAAAGCAAATACTGTTAGATTACTGCCAAAAGCAGGGCTTTACAAACACGATGTTTTTTGTAGATGACGGTATTTCCGGCACAAGTTTTGAGCGAGGCGGTTTTCAGCAGATGCAAAAAATGGTGGAGGAAGGCAAGATATGCAGGGTTATTGTAAAAGACCTCTCCCGTTTCGGTCGAGAAATGGTTGAAGCGGGCAGACTGACTCAGATTGTATATCCTTCTTTGGGTGTTACCTTTATCTCGCTCCACGAGAATGTAAACAGCACCACCGGCGAGGGTATGGAAATGCTGCCGTTTTACAATATATTTAACGAGTGGTATGCGGCACAAACCTCTAAAAAAATCCGTGCGGTATGGCAGTCGAAAGCAGAAAACGGAAAGCGTGTCTCACCGACTGTTCCTTTTGGATATGTGAAAGACCTTGACGATAAAGAGAAATGGCTGATTGATGAACCCGCTGCCGAAGTGGTACGCAAAATCTATGCTTTATGTCTTGCAGGGCGTGGCCCATCACAGATTGCAAGACAATTGGAGAAAGAGAAAATTCTTGTTCCTTCTGCCTACTATGAATCGGTCGGCAGAAGCCACGCACAGAAAGTACCAACTAATCCGTATAGTTGGGATCAGAAAACGGTTGTAGGTATTATTGAAAACCGACAGTATACGGGTTGTGCTGTGAACTTCAAAAGCACTACGGTCAGCTACAAGGTTCACAAGAAAATCCATAATGCCACAGAAGATTACCAAATCATACCGAATATGCAGGAGCCGATAATATCCGAAGAACAATGGCTGAGGGTGCAGGAACTTCGCAAACACCGCCGCAGACCTACAGCAACAGGAAGAGCAAGTCTGTTTTCGGGATTGGTATATTGCCCCGATTGCGGCGCAAAACTGCATTTCTGTGCTGCAAAGAGCCTGAAACGCAATCAGGAATTTTGGAGATGTTCCAACTACAAGGATGGCAGAGGGACTTGTCAAATCCACTATATCCGTGACGTTGTGCTTGAGAGAATAGTGCTTGAAGCAATCAGCAGCTTGGCGGATTTTGTGAAATGCCACGAGCCGGTATTTCTGTATATGCTTGCAAAGAAAACTAATGCTATGCGTCAGAAAGAACACAAAAGGCTGGAGCAGGCTGTGGAACAAGGTACAAAGAGAATCGCCGAAATCGACAGGCTGATTGAAAAGGTTTTCGAGCAAAACGCCATCGGCGTACTTTCCGATGAACGCTTTTCTAAAATGCTTCAAAGCTATGAAAAGGAGCAGAAAGCATTAACACAGGAAGTTGCCGAGAGCAGGCAGACCTTGGAGGAAGCCAAGCAGAAAGCAACGGATTTAAGGCTTTTACTCCGTACTCTGCGTGAAATGACCGAAATTAACGAACTCACGCCGACGCTGGTAAATTCTCTGATTGAGCGTATTGAAGTCCATAACAACGACAAATCAAGCGGTCATTGCTATGTAAAGGTAGATATTTACTTTACTGCGGTTGGTATGATAGATATTCCGACCGAACAGGAAATACTTGCTATGATGGAAGAAATACGGGCAAACCCACAGGACTTCCGCTTCGTAGCATAAGAAAAAAAGAATACGGTGTAACCCATTTTACTGAGTTACACCGTATCCTACATAAAAACTTCCTTATCTGGCGTTGCCAAAAGCAACTTGCTTTTTATATTTACGGCTACTAAATCCATCAATGGAATTTGATTTCCATTACACCATTCGGGGTTTACAGAGCCTATATAAATTCCCCAGTTTACTTCACCGCCATTTTCCTGTAAATTTTCAAGAGCAATCGGGTTGTTGCTATAATAATCAAGATCCTGACTTGTCATAAAAATGGAAACAAACATCATAAGCATGGAAGCAAACAGAATAATCCAGGTGGCTTTGCTCTTTGTCATCCGATACAAGTCCATTTTCCATACATTAAACATTCTGGGCACCTCCTATCATCTCAAGGAAATAATTTTCAAACGCCTTGCTTGCAACAGATATGGATATGATTTCTATGTTGTTTTGTGCAAGCTCCATCGCAATTTTTCCACTGTCTTCTAATCGTTCAAAAATGTGGATGGTATCATTATTTACAACCCGATAGCGCGTAAAGCCAAGCCTGTCTAACACAGGCAGAGCCTTATTGGGCGTCGGCATTTTTAATTCGATATGTTCATTACAGGCTGCATCTAATTCTGCATGTGATAATTCCTTTACTAATTCGCCGTTGTTGATAAAGCCAAAATTAGTTGCGATCTTTGAGAGTTCTTCTAAGATATGGCTTGAAATAATCATTGTGATCTCTTTTTTCTTATTCAGATTTAAAAGAGTATTTCGGATCTCTACGATTCCCTGTGGATCAAGTCCGTTAATCGGCTCGTCAAGCAATAATAGGTCCGGCTCTCCTACAAGAGCCATAGCAATGCCAAGTCGTTGTTTCATTCCCAGTGAAAAATTTGATACTTTTTTCTTTCCAACTTCGTCTAATCCGACAGTATTTAATAAATTTTCAATATACCCGCTTTTGTGAATGCCTGTGCAGATGCACTTCAATTTAAGATTATCATACGCTGTCATTCCGGGATATAAACCGGGAGCCTCAATAAGAATCCCGATTCTGGATAAGACTTTTCTGCGGTCTTTTCCAGAATACCCCATAAAAGAAATGTCACCATTGGTAGGAGAAACCAAACCTCCGATCATTTTTAGAAGTGTAGTTTTTCCCGCACCATTTTTCCCGACTAATCCATAGATTTCTCCACGGCGAACATTTAGGTTGACATTGTTGACTGCTGCCTGATGTTTATATTTTTTCGTCAGGTTATTCGTAACCAGCAATTCATTCATCATAATGACCTCCTGCATATTCTTTATGATGATTCTATTTTATCAGGCAACTGCCAAAACATCGCTAAGAAATGTTTAAGAAAAGGATAAGATTATTCTGCCAGTTTAAATCCAATCCCCCAGACGGTTTCAATGTACTCATCATCCGTATGCTGCTTGATCTTGGAACGAATATGGCTAATGTGGACATTGACCGTTTTATCCTCTCCCACGTAATAATCATCCCAGGCATAGTCATATATTTCTTGCTTTGAAAAAACCTTGTCTGGTTTTGAAAGCAGCAACTCTAATATTTTAAATTCTTGTCTGGTAAGGTTTAGTTCATATCCTTTTACCATAACCGTATGTTTTTGTTTGGATAAAACTAAATCTTTATATTTTTCACATTTGTTTTGCGATTGTTCCGATGATTTTCGGAGTTGAACGCTTATTCTTGCATAAAGCTCTTCAAGTTCAAAAGGCTTTGTTATGTAATCATCGGCTCCTGACATAAGAGAATTTACTTTCGTATCAAGTTCATCCTTCGCAGAAAGTATAATAATCGGCGTTTTTATCGCTGGCTTTATCCTCTCAATTAACTCACCTCCATTTATACCCGGTAACATTAAATCGAGAATAATAATATCAAAATCAGAATGATTCAAATGCAAGAGTGCCTCGGTTCCAGAAAAAGCCTGAACACACGCAAACTGTTTTTTACAAAGATAATCACGTACCATTTGATTGATCTCTGTATCGTCCTCTACGATAAGTATCTTCTTCATATTTTTCCTTCTTTCTGGATGCAGGCTGATATAGATTCAAACATCTCTGCCAATCGTAATTATACTGCTTATATGATATCTGTCCAAACGAATAATAATCCCTCCGTTTACACGGTTTTCAGTACATTAAGAAGCCATGTGTTGTCTTCCGGGTTCATGACACAGAAGCGGATATATTCGCCGTCCAGGCACGCAAATGAGGAACAGTCGCGGATCATAAGTCCCTGCCGGATACAGCGTTCAAACACATCATGGGAGGTTACGCCTGATTTCCGGATTCTCAGAAACAGAAAGTTGGCGTAAGCGGGATACACCTGAAATGCAGGCATAGATTGAAATTCTTGCTGTATACGGCTGCGCTCAGAGAGAATCAGTTCCCGTGTCTGCCGGATATACTCCGAGTCTGTCAGCATCTGTTCTCCGGCAAAGGCTCCCAGGCTGTTCAGAGACCAGGGAATTTGTTTCTCCTTCATGCGATTCAGGAAAGCGGTATTCCCTGTGATTCCATAGCCGAGCCGCAGTCCCGGCGCCGCAAAAAATTTGGAGACTCCGCGCAGTACCATCACGCAGTCAAATTCCTTTGTCAGCGGGACCGCGGTAACAGCGGAGACGTCGGGAGCGAATTCCACATAGGTTTCATCGATCATGACGAAGATCTGTTCCTGCTCACAGAACGTAAGGAGTCTGCGCAGATCAGACTGCGGGATGGCAGAGGAAGTCGGATTGTTCGGGTTGCACAGGATCAGCAGGTCGTATCCCTTCAACGTCCGGCAGAGGTCGTCGACGTCTAACACAAAATCGGCTTCTTCCTGCAGATGATAATAATCCTGTGTGCTGCCGGAAAAACGCAGTTCCCGGGAGTACTCCGAATAGGTTGGACCCAGGATCAGCGTGTGCCGTGGGTGCTGTTCGCCGATGAGAAGGGAGATCAGCTCGCTGGCTCCGTTTCCCGGGAGAATGAAATCTGCGGGAATGTCGTTCTGTGCGGCAATCACGTTTCGGAGGGAGGTATACTCCCGGTCCGGGTAAGAGGACAAAACATCAAGATGCGAAGCGGCGGCGTCCTTTACCTGCCGGGACAGTCCGAGCGGGTTTACATTTGCGGCAAAATTTACGATTTCCTCTTTATTTAAATGATAATATTCACAGATTTTTTCAATATCACTTCCGTGAAATACAGGTTTTGCTTCCATATCAATACTCCTTTATCCTGGTATCATTATATTAACGGGTGAATGAACAGTCCGCTGCGCAGCTTGGGTTCGAACCAGGTGGATTTCGGTGGCATGAGTCTTCCGGCGTCTGCAACGGAGAGCAGTTCTTCCATCGAAGTCGGGTACATGGCGAAGGCAACCCGGTCCGGCCTGCTGTCGGTCATTCGGACAAGTTCTTCCAGTCCGCGGATACCGCCGATGAAATGGATCCGGGGATCTGTCTTTGGATTTTGAATGCCGAGCAGTGGTTCCAGTATCTCATTTTGCAAAATGGAAACATCCAGACTGCGTACGGGATCGGCAGAGTACAGGACCGGTTTTGCTGTCAGTGTATACCAGGTATGATCGAGATACATGCCGATTTCACCTTTGCGCTGAGGGCGGTAAGGCTCGTCGTCATATCGCTGGATGACGTCAAAACGGCGCTGAATCCCTCCGAGCAGGGAACTCACGGAATGCCCGTGAAGACCGTCCACAACCCGGTTATAATCAAAAATCCGCAGCTCATCCTCGGGGAAGAGTACGGAGAGAAAGTAGTTAAATTCTTCCGATCCGTCGTATCCCGGATGCTCTTCTCTTCGCTTGAGACCGACTTTTACGGCGGACGCGGCGCGGTGGTGTCCGTCTGCGATGTAAATATGCTGCATCCGGGCAGTGATTTTTGTGATCTGCGCGATTTGTGCGGCATCGGAGATCAGCCATACCTGATGGCGAACGCCGTCCGTACTTACGAAATCGTATAACGGAGCTGTCTGGCAGACGGTAGTTTTCAGTGCATGGATTTCCTGATCCGGCCGGTGGACAAGAAAAATCGGCCCGGTCTGGGCGTCCATGGTATCAATGTGGCGGATCCGGTCGGTTTCTTTTTCTTCCAGTGTATTTTCATGCCGGCAGATTACTCCGTTCAGATAGTCGTCGATGGAAGCGCAGCAGACGATGCCGGTCTGTGTCTGTTCCCGGAATGTCAATGCGTAGAGGTAGTAGCAGGGGGATTCATCTTGCATGAAATATCCTGCGTCGGTCATCTCCTGCAGGGTGTCCCGTGCCCGGTCGTAGACGGACTGGGAATACATATCGGTATCATCCGGGAACTGTGTCTCGGCACGGTCGATTTTTAAAAAAGAAAGCGGATTTCGTTCGACAACGTGTTTTGCTTCTGCTCTGTTGTATACGTCATAAGGCAGCGCCGCAATGTCGGCGGCATAGTCCGCCGCCGGACGCACTGCCCGGAAAGGTTTGATTACAGCCATATTGAATGCTCCTTTGATACGTTTTCCTATTCGCAGCCACGAATGGCAACGTTTTATTGACATTCTATCACAAGGGTATGCCGCGTGCAAGAGCGTAACCGCTTCCTTCGAAAAACGTATGCGGCGGAATCGTTACTTTTCACGGGGCACCGCCCAACAGCTGCGAAACCGTACGCCAAAGGCGTACATCGCCCTTTTTCAAGGACTTTTGTTTCTCGCTGTGGGGCGGTGACCCCTTTACGTTGCCAAGCATACGACAAAAACGTCCAGTGGACGTTTTTTAGAGGTCTGGGAAATGCGGAAAATGTTGTTTTGCAAGCAAGCTTGCACCAACCTTTTCCGTATTTCCCTACCCCGTGAAAAGTAACGCGGAATCCGACAGAATAACCGGGGAAGACTGCTGTATTTTTGTGCAAAAGTGCCTTTGAAATTTCATGTAAAAAGGAGTAAAGTAAGAAACAGAGAAGAACGAGTAGCGTAACTGCGTAAGTCCGGTTTATACTACTCGTTCTTTTTTTTGTGTCCGGTTACGGCGGTAAATTGTCTGTTGCGGGATCAGCAGTCAGGTCGAAACCGGAAACAATCTTGGGATAATGAAGAAGGAGGACGTAATTTTTATGGAACATTCAAATTCTTTCCTGGAAAAGGAAAAAATTGGTACTTTAATGCGGAAATATGCGGTACCGTGTATTATTTCACTGCTTGTGGCAGCGTTGTATAATATTGTAGACCAGATCTTTATTGCCAATGCGGATTATCTGGGATCGTATGGAAATGCGGCGAATACGGTCGTGTATCCGCTGACGATCGTGGCGCTGGCAATCGCGGTTATGATCGGTGACGGATGCTGTGCGTATGTCAGTATCTGCCTCGGTGCGAAAGAGGACAAAAACGCCAGCAGCAGTGTGGGGAATGCAATCACTCTGAGCGTGATCTGCGGGATTGTGATCACGGTGATCTACCTGATCTTTCAGGATCAGATCCTTCTGATGTTCGGGGGCGGAGTGAATGAAGAAACATTTGCCCGGTCGAAGGAGTATTTCTTTTATATTACGCTGGGAATCCCGTTTTATATGTTCGGGCAGGCGATGAATCCGGTGATTCGTTCTGATGGAAGTCCGAAGTATGCGATGGCAACACTGCTTACCGGTGCGATCATCAACATCATTCTGGATCCGATTTTTATTTATGTGTTCCGCTGGGGAATGAAAGGCGCTGCAATCGCTACGATACTTGGCCAGATTGCGGCTGCAATTCTTGCATTTATCTATCTTTTCCGCATGAAATCTGTTAAACTGAGGAAAGAAAGCTTTATGCCGCACGCAAAGGTGCTGAAGAAAATGCTTCCGCTTGGGATGACGAGCTTTCTTGCGCAGATCTCCATGGTGCTGTCCATGGCGGCGGTGCAGAATATGGTTCGGAAATATGGCGCGATGGACGCGATCTTCGGACAGGAGGAATATGCACAGATTCCGATGGCTGTGATCGGGATCGTAATGAAATTCTTCCAGATCGTGATATCGATCGCAATCGGTCTGGCGGCAGGCTGTATCCCGATCGTAGGATACAATATCGGTGCAGGACGGAACGATCGTGTAAAGGAACTGTTTAAGAAACTGCTGATCGTGGAATTTGTGGCAGGTCTGATCGCAACGCTTATCTTTGAACTGTTTCCGGAACAGCTCATCGGCATTTTCGGAGCGGGCAACGAAAGTGTATACTACCAGGAATTTGCAGTACGGTGCATCTGGATCTTCCTGAGTCTGCTGCCGCTGTCCTGCCTGAACAAGGGAACGACGATTTTCCTGCAGTCACTCGGAAAAGCGGGACAGTCCACGGCATTGTCCATGTTGCGTGAAATCGTCTGCGGCGTTGGTCTGCCGATCCTTCTGCCGGTGTTTATGGGACTGGACGGAATTCTGTTCTTTATGCCGGGATCCGATGTGATCACATTTATCGTGTCGGCGGTCGTGATCGTGCGGACGTATAAAAACCTTGGGAAGCCTGCAAAACAAGTAGAAATCAATACTTAAGTAAAGGAGGACGTGTGATGGAGAGGAAGATTATTACAATCAGCCGCGAGTATGGAAGTGGCGGGCGCTACATTGGGGAAGAGGTCGCAAAGCGGCTGGGCATCGCATATTACGATAAGAAGATCATCGCCCAGACAGCAGAAAAAACCGGACTGGCAGAGGAGTACATTGAAGAGAAGGGCGAGTATGCGCCGAGCAGCAGCTTCTTTGCATATGCGTTTGTCGGAAGACATTCCGATGGTTCTTCGATCGATGATTATCTGTATGCTGCCCAGCGTCAGATCATTTTGGACGTGGCGGAGCAGGGACCTTGCGTGATCATCGGACGATGCGCAGATTATATCCTGCGGGATAGAGAGGATTGTCTGCATATCTTTGTCCATGGAAATGAAGAGGCAAAGGTAAGACGGATCATGGAGCTGTACCATGTCTCGGAGACGGAGGCAAAACGTCAGCTGAAGTTTGTTGATAAAAAACGAAGCACGAATTATAATTACTACACGGACAGGAAATGGGGCGTGACACAGAACTACATGCTGTCTATGAACAGCAGTGAGCTGGGATATGAGACTTGCATTGAGATGATCTGCAGTCTGGTAAAACCACGTGGTTAAAAGAAAAAGATAAAAGGGACTGTCAGAAAACAGATGGTTCAAAACAGGGGGCGATGTGATTCGTATGAGTCACATCGCCCCCTGAAATCTTTTCCCCCAAAAGAAGGGGGCCGGGTAATATCTTTTTCCTGCACTTGAGTTTCCGTAAATTGTAATTGAAAAAGGGATATGTCTATCTAAAGTACC
>CATXUX010000027.1 GCA_958402795.1 uncultured Lachnospiraceae bacterium
AGAAAGATGGAGCATGGTGTAAAATTGAGCGAACTGGCGGAGAAAATGGAGTTAAAGAATCTTACTCCGACATTAGTTTTGAAAGAAAAGGAGATCAATGTACCGGAGGTGAATCGTCCGGCACTGCAGCTCACAGGGTTTTTTGAACATTTTGACTGTGAGCGTGTACAGATGATCGGGAATGTAGAATATGCATATCTGGAAGAGATGGACAAGGAGAGAAAGATCGAGATATACGATCAGCTTTTGTCACACAGAATCCCATGCTTTGTGTTCAGCAATAACCTGGAACCGGAGCCGGAACTGATCGAGCGGGCGGAGGAACAGAATATTCCGATCCTGCAGACTTCCAAGCGGACTTCTCCGTTTATGTCAGAGCTGATCCGCTGGCTGAATGTGAAGCTGGCGCCTTGCATTTCCATTCATGGCGTGCTCGTAGATGTATATGGCGTGGGCGTTTTGATCATGGGAGAGAGCGGGATCGGCAAGAGTGAGGCTGCTCTGGAGCTGATCAAGAGAGGACATCGTCTTGTATCGGATGATGTGGTGGAGATCCGTAAAGTCAGCGATGATACGCTGGTCGGGACTGCGCCGGATATTACAAGGCACTTTATCGAGCTGCGGGGAATCGGTATCGTGGATGTCCGTTCCATGTTTGGAGTACAAAGTGTAAGGGAAACACAGAATATTGATCTTGTCATTACGCTGGAAGACTGGAGTCGGGATAAGGAGTACGACAGACTCGGACTGGAAGACAATTATACCGAATTCCTGGGAAATAAAGTTGCGTGCCACCGTCTTCCGATCCGGCCGGGAAGAAGTCTTGCAATCATAGTAGAGTCGGCGGCAGTGAACCACAGACAGAAACAGATGGGATATAATGCAGCGCAGGAACTCTATAAGAGGGTGCAGGAAAATCTCATTCATGCAAAGCAGGAGAGTTAAGCAGAATATGAACGATAAATACAACGACAGGGGAGACGATCCGTCTCCCCTGTCGTTGTATTTCATCTGTTCATGGTTCCGGTGCAGCGGATCACCCAATAGCTGGCTTATGGAGTCGCTGCGCCTCCCTCACCACCGGTGGTGGCATCACCGCCGGTATTGGAATCACCACCGCCGGTATTGGAGTCGCCTCCGCCATTGGAGTCACCCCCGCCGGTATTGGCATCGCCGCCGGTATTGGAATCACTCCCGCCGGTATTGGAGTCACCTTCGCCATTGGAGTCACCCCCGCCGGTATTTGTATTGCCATCGGAAGTGTTACCTTCGTTGTCATCCGTGTTTTCTTTTTCGTCTTCCTTTTCAACTTTCGGCTGTACGACTCTGTGTCCGGAACAGCTCTGTGTCGGAACAGTGCCCTCTGCAAAGTATTCGGTCAGTGTCGGGCAGCCGCTGACAGCGAGCAGTCCGGTCTGGGTACAGATGGTCTTTTGCTGTACAGAACTCGGCATTGTAAATTCCTGATATGCAAGGTTATACGTCGTATTGATCCGATCCATAATATTCTTCCATATGACCTCATGGAAAGTCTGTGAATACTGGTTTTCCATCGGTTTATTGGAGTCGTAGCCGGTCCATACAGACGCCGTGTAATACGGGGTGTAGGCGGACAGCCACAAGTCTCTTGAATTTTCCGTCGTACCGGTTTTTCCGGCCGCTGGCATATTATTTAACTTCGCGGCAGTGCCGGTTCCTTTATTGATGACGTCCTGCATAGCGCTTGTGAGCAGAGCGGCTGTGGAATCCTTGATGATCTGCTGTGTCTCCGGCTGCGTATTATCGATCAGGACATTTCCTTCCTGGTCGAGGATCTGTGTGTACAGGATCGGCTTGATGTAAGAGCCGTTGTTTGCGATTGCGGCATAGGCAGCCGTCATCTCCAGATTGTACACACCACGGGTGATACCGCCAAGGGCGGTCGCCGGTGCAACGTCTGTGTAACCTTCATAGTTTTCATTGTCATAATTTACAAGTGTTGTAAATCCGAACTTCAGCAGGTAATCATATCCGGTCTGCGGGCCGATCGCCGTCAGTGTATTGAGTGCGCAGACGTTCATGGAGTGCTCGATGGCGTAGCGCATTCTTGCGGAACCGAGATATATCTTATCCCAGTTTTCTGCGGTCTCACCGTTTGCATAGGTGTAAGGCCCTTTGTCATCAATGCTTGTTGCCAGTGTATATCCGCAGGCATCCAGAGCCGGCGCGTAAGTAGACAGGATCTTGAAACAGGAACCGGGCTGTCTGGTCGTGTCGGTCGCGCGGTTCAGCGACAGGCTTGTCTTCTTTTCGCCGCGTCCGCCGACGATGGCCTTGACTTTTCCGGTAGACTGTTCCATGACAACGACGGATACCTGCGGCTGGGGTGTAACGTCAATGCTCTCGTCGATCGTGTCGTTCTCTGTGATCCCCAGTGTGGATTTGTATTCTTCGACTGCAGCGTATGCTTCGTCAGCAGAATAGAAGTCAAGCGGATATTCCCGTCCCCATGCACCCTGAATATAGGCGGCAAGCATCTCCTTGCTGTAGTTCTCCACAGTGCCGTCCGCACGGTGGATCGTCAGCGCGTATTCCAGTCCATATTCCGTACCGTAAGGATATACGGCGTCGTTGTTTACTTCTTCGTCACAGATCTGCTGGATCGTCGGATCCTGCGTAGAGATGATCGTCAGTCCTCCGCTGTACAGCGCATTGTATGCCTGTGTCTCTGTGTAGCCTCTGCGGGTACACAGATCGTCGATCACCTGCTCCGCGATCGCGTCTACAAAGTAAGAGTATGGCTGCGTATCTTCTGCGGGTGGGGTCTGCAGAACACGTGCATAGACGTCATCTGCGATCGCTTCATCATATTCCGCTTGTGTGATATAACCCTGTTCCAGCATATTGTTCAGAACGATGTCGCGGCGGGTTTTATTATTCTCCGGATTATCTACCGGGTCATAATCCGCAGGACTCTGTGTGATTCCTGCGATGACAGCACATTCCGAGAGTGTCAGTTCGGAGACGTCTTTCCCGAAGTACCGTTTCGCGGCAGACTGTACGCCAAGACAATTCTGCCCGAGGTTGATGGTGTTCATGTATGCTTCCAGAATTTCATCTTTTGTCATCTGTTTTTCGATATTGACTGCCAGATACTGCTCCTGCAGCTTTCGTTCCAGACTTTGGTAGAATGTATTCTCATTGACAAAATCCGGGAATACGTTATTCTTGATCAACTGCTGCGTGATCGTACTTGCGCCCTCGGAGAAATTCCCGTTTCGGATTCCTACGACAAAAGCTCTCAGGATACCCTGCAGATCAATACCATTGTGCTCATAGAAACGCTCGTCTTCGATCGCCACGAAAGCCTGTCCCAGATATTCCGGCATCTCATCGATCGTCTTATACTTCCGGTTCGATCCTGCCTGCTTGAATTCACCAAGGACAGTCCCGTCTTCGGTGACGATCGTGGAGGCAAAATCTTTCGGTTTGACTGTTTCCGGTGTGACGCTCGGGGCATCGTCAATAACCCGTTTCACAAAAAAACCGGCGGCACCGGCTGCGATCACGATAAGAAGGAGTATGCATATGATCAGTGCTTTAAAAAAACGCACTCCAACTCGCTTTTTTTGCATGGTCTTCTTTGAAGAGACAGAAGACTTTCTCTTCGAAAGATTATCTTTCCCATAATTCATGAATGATGTCCTCCTTTACCCATAACGACATTATAGCAAATATATGATTTTAAATAAAGGAAAAAATAAAAAGTTCATATTTTCCCAAAAAAATCTTAATAAGTTATTGTAGTTTTTGGCTTTTTGTTATAGTGTAAGGGGTATACAGCGGAATTTCGCACGAAAAGGGAGGTTTTGGAAACAGTGGATTACAAAACAGTATACCGGGGAGGAGAAGCAGAGATTACGGAGAAGAAGTCACGTTTTCTGGCGGAAGTATTTCCTATTTCTTCCGAAGAGGATGCACTGGAGTTTATAGAGAAGACACGAAAAAAATACTGGGATGCAAGGCATCACTGCTGGGCGTACGTGTTAGGAGAACACCAGATACAGGAGCGGTGCAGTGACGACGGAGAACCTGCAGGAACCGCAGGCAGACCGATACTGGAGGTGCTGCGGAAGAACGGACTGCAGGAGGTACTTGTCATCGTGACGAGATATTTCGGTGGTACACTGCTTGGAACCGGCGGACTGGTGCGGGCATATACGCAGGCGGCACAGGCGGGGATCCAGGCGAGTACGGTGATCACGAAGACAGAAGGATACCGGTTAAGCATTGAGACGGATTACAACGGACTGGGGAAAATCCAGTATCTCCTTGGGCAGAGAGGAATTCCGGTTGTGCGTTCAGAGTACACAGACCAGGTGCTGCTTGAGGTGATGGTGCCGGTATCCGGGGAGCAGGAGCTGATCCGCGCAGCTACGGAGGCAACGAACGGACAGGCAGGGATCAGGCGGGTGGAAGAGTGCCGTTTTGCGGATGTAAATGGGGGAATCGTTATATTTTCCACGTAAGACAGAGACAATCCGCAGGTATTATAGTTGAGGGACTCCCAACATCATCATATGACATGAGAATAAACGTCCGCAGAAATGATATCTTCTGCGGACGTCTGCCGATCCGGGAAACTTGCCGTCTTCCGGATATGCTATTTAGTTAAATTCCGGCTCGATCAGTCCGAAGGAGCCGTCTTTTCTCTTATATACGACATTGACTTCATCGGTTTCTGCATTGCAGAATACGAAAAAGCTGTGTCCCAGCAGATCCATCTGGATGCAGGCATCCTCGGGATACATCGGTTTGATGCCGAATCGCTTCGTGCGGACGATGCGGATCTCATCGTCTTCCACAGACTCTTCGTCTGAATCAAAGAATTCCTTTTTGAAGTTGCTGCCGGAACCGGATGCCGTCGGGTGTCCCTGGCTTTTGGCAACCAGTTTGTTCTTATACTTGCGAAGCTGGCGTTCGATCACTTCCTCTACGAGGTCGATGGAAACGTACATATCTGTGCTTGTCTGCTCGGAGCGGATGATGTTGCCCTTGACAGGAATCGTCACTTCGATCTTCTGACGTTCCTTTTCCACACTGAGCGTTACGATGATTTCGGTTTCAGGAGTGAAATACCTTTCGAGCTTTCCTAACTTTTGTTCAATTGTGCTTTTGAGTCCGGGTGTTACTTCGATGTTCTTACCACTGATAATAAATTTCATGCAAGTCAACTCCTTTTGTTCAGAATTATACCGGAAAAAATCCCCCGGTATTCATGCCTCTATTATAACATGAAAGCCGGGGGATGTATACCTTATTATTTGTTAAAATTACTCCGCTTGCGAAGCCTGGAATCCAGGATCTTTTTACGGATACGCAGGGATTTCGGCGTAACTTCCAGCAGTTCGTCTGTGTCAATGAAGTCAAGTGCCTGCTCCAGACTCAGCACTTTCGGCGGAGTAAGGCGCAGCGCTTCATCGGCGCTGGAAGAACGGGTGTTTGTCAGATGCTTTGTCTTGCAGACATTCAGCTCAATATCTTCGGCTTTTCCGTTTTCTCCGATGACCATACCGGCATAGACCTTTTCACCCGGTCCGATAAAGAGCGTTCCGCGCTCCTGCGCGCTGTAGAGACCGTAGGTGACGGATTCCCCTGTTTCGAATGCGATCAGGGAACCTTGTTTCCGGTACTGGATGTCGCCCTTGTACGGCACATAACCTTCAAAGCTGGTATTGAGTATTCCGTTTCCCTTTGTGTCGGTCAGAAACTCGCCGCGGTAGCCGATCAGTCCGCGGGCAGGGATCAGAAATTCCAGACGGGTGTAACCGCCGCCGATGCTTCCCATGGTCTGCAGCTCGCCCTTGCGCTGGCTCAGCTTGTCGATGACAGTTCCGGTAAATTCGTCGGGAACATCTGCATATGCCAGCTCGACCGGTTCCAGCTTTTTCCCGTTCTCATCGGTCTTGTATAATACTTCTGCTTTGCTGACCGCGAATTCATAGCCTTCCCGGCGCATATTTTCGATCAGTACGGACAGATGGAGTTCTCCACGTCCGGAGACCTTGAAGCAGTCGGTATCTTCCGTCTCTTCCACACGCAGGCTGACGTCTGTGTTCAGTTCCCGCATCAGACGGTCGCGCAGATGGCGGGAAGTGACGTACTTGCCTTCCTGTCCGGCGAACGGACTGTCGTTGACGAGAAACTGCATGGAGATCGTCGGTTCGGAAATCTTCTGGAATGGGATCGCAACCGGGTTCTCCGGGGAACACAGGGTATCGCCGATGGAAATGTCGGAGATTCCGGAGATCGCGACGATGGATCCGATCCCTGCTTCCTTCACTTCCACACGGTTCAGTCCGTCAAATTCATACAGACGGCTGATCTTTACTTTTTCATGCTTGTCCGGATCATGGTGGTTCACCAGAACCATCTCCTGATTTACCGCGATCGTACCGTTGTCCACCTTGCCGACGCCGATACGGCCGACGTACTCATTGTAGTCGATGGTACTGATCAGAACCTGCGTCTCCGCGTCCGGATCGCCTTCCGGCGCCGGAATATAGTTGATGATCGTCTCAAAGAGCGGCTCCATATTTTTCTCTTCGTCAGTCAGGTCAAGAACCGCCACGCCTGCCTTCGCGGAGGCGTAGACGAACGGACAGTCAAGCTGTTCATCGGAGGCGTCCAGATCCATGAACAGTTCCAGTACCTCATCGATTACTTCGTCCGGCCGTGCCTCGGGCCGGTCGATCTTATTGATGCAGACAATGACCGGAAGTCCCAGATCCAGCGCCTTGCGCAGTACAAACTTGGTCTGCGGCATAACACCCTCGAATGCGTCCACGACGAGGATGACGCCGTTGACCATCTTCAGCACACGTTCAACCTCGCCGCCGAAATCGGCATGTCCCGGGGTGTCGATGATATTGATCTTGATTCCCTTATAATAGACTGCGGTATTTTTGGAAAGAATCGTGATGCCGCGTTCCCGCTCGATGTCGTTGGAATCCATGACACGCTCTGCGACTTCCTGATTCTCACGGAATACACCGCTCTGCTTCAAAAGCTCGTCGACCAGCGTAGTCTTGCCGTGGTCTACATGGGCGATGATCGCGATGTTCCGGATATCTTCTCGTTTCATTTTCATAGTAACTTCTCACTTCCTGTATAGAATGATGTTATGATACCAGGGGCAAAAGGTCTAAGCCCACATGAGCTTGCTCATAGGTGGGTGAAAGACCTTGGGACCCGCCCCAATATGAGGATAAAAGTGGGGCGTAAGCCACACGATATCCGAATTTTGGGTAGGATTGTGAGAGTGCGTAGCACGAAACAATCCGTAGGTATCATAGTTGGGGTCTTTTGACCCCAACGTCATGTTAAAGCTGACTGCATTTGCGCCGCGCACATACACAATCCGTACTTTCATAGTAATTTCAGCGTTTCTTATTCTACCATAAAGACGAGAAAATACAAGTATTGTTTTCGAAAAAACACATTCTGCGAAGTTTGTCGCCGGATATGTCGAACGATTCCGGGCAAATATGGTTCTATCCCGGCGGTAAGTTTCATAGATTTAGTAGTGACTCAAAAATACCGCAAAGAGGAAGGGAGAACTGCAAATTATGTCAGATAAGGTTATTGAAAACAATCAGGTAACGGTCATGGGAGAGGTGGCTTCGCCACTTACATACAGCCACGAGGTATTTGGCGAGGGCTTCTATATGATGGACGTACTGGTGAAAAGACTGAGTAACTCGGAGGACCGTATTCCGCTCACGATCTCAGAACGGCTGATCGATGTGACGCAGGACTATACAGGAAGTTTCATTATGGTTTCAGGACAATTCCGCTCATACAACCGTCACGAGGAACAGAAAAACCGGCTGGTACTTTCCGTGTTTGTGCGGGAACTGGAATTCATCGAGGAAGAGCTGGACGGGGCAAAGACGAACCACATTTTTCTGGAGGGATATATCTGCAAGAAGCCGATCTATCGGAAAACCCCGCTGGGACGGGAGATCGCAGATCTGCTGCTCGCCGTGAACCGTCCGTACGGAAAGTCAGACTACATCCCATGTATCTGCTGGGGCAGAAACGCACGCTATGCTTCCGGTTTTGAAGTGGGAGAGCATGTGCAGATATTCGGAAGAATCCAGAGCCGGAACTATGTGAAAAAACTGTCGGAGACGGAGACAGAAACCAGGACGGCATATGAGGTTTCGGTGAGCAAACTGGAATGTCTGGATGAATAAAAAGTGTAAATAATCTGGAAAAAAGGATATCATTTGTTGTCTAATCTGCCCAAATGTGATATCCTTTTTATATTGTAAAGAAAGCGTGGAGGAAAGACAGAATGATAAAAATATTATTATGCGGATGTAACGGCAGAATGGGGCAGATGATCACGGGACTGGTGAAGGAGGAGGAACAACTGGAGATCGCGGCAGGAGTAGACGCGAGACAGGATACTGCAAATCCGTATCCTGTGTTTGCAAGTCCGGCAGAGTGCACCGTGGATGTGGATGTTGTGATTGATTTTTCCAATGCTTCGGCACTGGAAGGACTGCTTGCGTACTGCACCGAAAGACAGGTTCCGGCAGTCTTGTGTTCTACAGGTTACTCAGAGGAACAGCTTCAGAGTATCCGGGAGGCTTCGGAAAAGGTTGCGATCCTCAAATCGGCAAATATGTCCATGGGAATCAACCTGCTGCTGAAACTGGTGAAAGACGCGGCAAAGGTACTGGCTCCGGCCGGGTATGACATTGAACTGGTGGAGCGCCACCACAATCAAAAACTGGACGCGCCAAGCGGTACGGCGCTTGCGCTTGCGGATTCCATCAATGACGCGATGGACGGCGCGTATGATTACGTGTATGACAGAAGCCAGACCCGCCGGAAGCGTGACAAAAAAGAGATCGGCATTTCCGCTGTGCGCGGAGGTACGATCGTGGGCGAGCACGAAGTGATCTTTGCCGGGACGGATGAGGTGATCGAATTCAAACATACGGCATATTCCCGGAGTGTATTCGGCAAAGGCGCGGTGGAGGCTGCGAAGTATCTGGCGGGAAAACCGGCGGGCATGTATGATATGAGCGATGTGATCCGGCTGGAATCCTAATACAGAAGGGAGACAGGATCCTATGAAAAAGTTAGATAAACGGTACTTACAGCGATTGTCAGACTTGTATCCGTCGATCGCGGCGGCGTCTACGGAGATCATCAATCTGCAGGCAATCCTGAACCTGCCGAAAGGAACCGAGCATTTTATCACGGATATCCATGGCGAATATGAGGCATTCGATCATGTGCTCAGGAACGGCTCCGGTTCTGTGCGCAGAAAGATCAACGAGGTATTCGGAAATACCCTCAGCAGCAAGGACAAGCAGTCTTTGGCAGCACTGATCTATTATCCGAAGGAAAAGATGGAGCGTGTGAAGAGAGCCGAGACGAATATGGACGACTGGTACATGGTAAACCTGTACCGTTTGATCGAAGTGGCGAAGCGTGTGGCAAGTAAATATACACGTTCTAAGGTACGAAAAGCACTCCCGAAGGATTTTGCATATGTGATCGAAGAACTGATCACGGAGAAAGTGGAACTTACAGACAAAGAATCCTACTATAATGAAATCATCATGACGATCATCCGTATCGGAAGAGCAGAGGAATTTATCGTTGCGATTTCGTCCCTGATCCAGAGACTCGTGGTAGATCATCTGCACATTATCGGGGATATCTATGACCGGGGACCGGGTCCGCATCTGATCATGGACAAGCTGATGAATTATCACTCTGTGGACGTTCAGTGGGGAAATCATGATATTGTATGGATGGGGGCGGCTGCCGGACAGCGCGCCTGCATCGCTACCGTGATCCGAAACAGCGCGAGATACGGGAACCTGGATATCATCGAGGACGGCTACGGGATCAACCTGCTTCCGCTGGCGTCGTTCGCGATGCGCACCTATGGAGATGATCCGTGCGCCCGGTTCCAACTGAAAGGAAAGGACCGGAAGAGCCAGACAGAACGGGAACTGGAGATGCAGATGCACAAGGCAATCACGATCATCCAGTTTAAAGTAGAAGGGCAGACGATCCGGCGTCAGCCGAGCTTCGGACTGGAGGACCGCGCGCTCCTTCACAGGATTGATTATGAGAAAGGAACGATCACACTGGAAGGAAAAGAGTATCAGCTTCTGGATACTAACTTCCCGACGATCGATCCGAAGGATCCGTATGCATTGTCGCCGGAGGAAGAAGAAGTGATGATGCGTCTGGAACATGCGTTTACCGGCTGTGAACGTCTGCAGGAGCATATGCGGTTCCTGCTGTCGAAAGGCAGTCTGTATAAGATACATAATGATAACCTTCTGTACCATGGCTGCGTTCCGCTGAATGAGGATGGCTCGCTCAAGGAAGTTACCTTGTTCGGAAAAAGCTATAAGGGAAAAGAGCTTTATGATATTCTGGATAAATATGTGCGGAGAGGGTACTTTGCAGGCGATACCGAAGAGGGCGTGAACGGAAGGGACATCATGTGGTATATCTGGCTGAGTCCCAATTCCCCTCTGTTCGGGAAAGATAAAATGGCGACGTTTGAACGTTATTTTATTGAAGAACCAGAGGCTCACGCAGAAAAGAAGAATTCATACTACCGTCTGATCGAGAACGAGGAGGTAGTGGGAAATATCATGAGCGCGTTCGGACTGGATATCAATTCGCTGGATACGCATATCATCAACGGGCATGTTCCGGTAAAACGGAAAAACGGGGAAAGTCCTGTGAAGTGCGGCGGCAAACTGATGATCATCGACGGCGGTTTTTCCAAGGCATACCAGAGCGAGACCGGACTGGCAGGCTATACGCTGATCTATAATTCCTACGGACTGCTGCTCGTGGCACATGAACCGTTCGAATCCAAGGAGGCGGCAATCGAGAACGAGACCGATATCCACTCTGAACGTATGGTGATCCGCCGGGTGATGCACCGCCGTCTGGTAGGAGATACCGACGCAGGAAAAGAGCTTCGTGAACAGATTGAGGAACTGGAAGTATTGCTGGCAGCGTACCGGAGCGGCGAGGTAAAAGAAAAAGTATAAAAATGACAGTTTTTCCCATTCATAAAATTCTGGAAAATGCAAATATTACTGGTACAACATTTTTTATGGAAAGGGAGAACTGATCATGAAAAACCTGAAAAAAATTCTTTTATTAACGATGTGTATCCTGATGACAGGCAGCATGACTGCCTGCGGGAGAACAAACGACAATACGAACGCCGCGGATCAGAACACAACGACTGACAAGAACAACACAACAAATGGTACTGATGAGAATGGAAAAACACAAAACGATGGAAAAGATAATAACGCGGCGGACAATAACACGACACATAACGGAACCACAGACAATACAAACGGCGCCACAAACGGTACGGTAGACCGCGACGGGGACGGCGTGATCGACAATGCCGTGGACGACGTCACAGACGGAATCGACAACGCCGTGGATGATATGACAGAGAATAACAATAACAACGACAACAATCATAACGAAAACCGGTGAAAATCGTGAATCAGGCAGAGAGGACAGTCGCTTTTAGAAGTTGGCTGCCCTTTTTGCACGATATGATAAGAGGAACAGTCAGGAAGATGAAAGTAGTTGTATGTGATGATGAAATACTTTTTTTAAATAAAATTGAAAATTACTTTAAAGTGTTTGAGAAAGAATCCGGAGAGCCGGTCACTCTGGTCAAGTTCTTAAAGGGGAATGACGTCTTAGATTATTTTGAAAAAGAGAAAGATATTGATTTGTTTGTTCTGGATATTATGATGCCGGAGCCGAACGGAATAAAAATTGCGGAAACAATCAGAAAGACCGCAGTTCACGCAAAAATTGTGTTTTTGACTTCTACCGCGGATTTTTCTATGAAAGGATATGAGATCGGGATCACCAGATATTGGATGAAGCCGATAGAATATGATAAGTTTTACCGGGAATTAACGATCATTTGTGAAGAGATTAAGAAAGAAAGCAGCGCATATTTTGTAGAGCATATCGGTACGGTAATTGAGAAGGTCTATTATGATGAAATTTCGTTTATAGAGACGATCGGAAGGAAAACTTGTGTACATAAAGGCAAGTCCGGTGAAAGCTATGAATCGACAACAAGACTGCATGATTATGAGAAAAAACTGGACGGACGTTTTTATCGCTGCCATGCAGGATATATTGTCAATATGAGCTACATTGATAAGATTGAGAATTGTGAAGTAAAATTAAGCGATGGAAATATCGTCTTTACGAGCAAGGGAAAAAGGAAAAAGTTTTTATTGGCATATGCAGATTATCTCGGAAATAAAGGACTAGATGTTTTAAAAAATCTGTCGTTATAACTATACTTTGCATCAAATAAGAGAAAAAAGGACAAAAAAGCGAAAAGCTCGGACAAATACTGTTTAGATAAAAAAAGTGTGGTAGGATATTGATAGAAAACAGTTTTCGAAAATATGAAAAAATAGCAGAGGATATGTATGAAAACGAGAAAAACAAGAATAGCGCTTTTGATCAGTATTTGCGCATGTATTCTGGTATGTGTGATATTACTGACAAAGGATCAGAAAAATAGCAATGAATTTGAAGAGATTTTAGAGGAATATCATATTTCTGTTACAGGAGAAGATCTTGTTTTGTCACATGTCCAAATGAGAGGACTGCTGGATTCGGTTCAGGGAAAGCAAGAAGAAATGGATATAAAATATCGTGAGAGGATGGAAAAAAGAGGAAAGATTGTAATAACAGCAACGGAGTTTCTTGAACTGGATTTTTATGCGATGAGTGAAGGAGAGCAGGAAGCCTTTCTGGCTAAAGCGAAAAATCAAACGGTACAAGTCGCTCAAAATGGAGATGCCTTTTTAATTACATACAATCCAAATGAATAAAAATGAATAAGAATGAAATCTCCTTGCATTTGAAACATGATTTATAGATTCAAATACAAGGGGATTATTATGTGTAAAAATCCGATTAGACGTTTTATTTGCCCGATTACGCGTAGAGAGTTGAAAAGGGGCAGGGAAATATTATACTTAAAGCTGACACTGTAAGTTTGAAAATAAAATGTTGATTAAGCATTAATGCAAATATTCAGTTGTAGAGTTAAAAAGCATATGATAAACTGAGTATTGTAGTTGGTGGTGTTTATGAAATCTGTGGCGGAATAGGAAGACTACTATGAGAATTGCGGTCGTAGATGATAATGAAGAGATATTATATCTGATTCGTTCATATATCATGAAAGAGTTGGATCAAAGATTGGATCATTGCGACATTTATCAAAAGGCGTTGGGGATTTTAAGCAATCTGGAAGATGGCGTTTGTTATGATGTGTATTTTCTGGATATCGTGATGCCGGAGATGAATGGTCTGGAGCTTGCAAAGAAAATTCGAAGATGCCAGGAGAACGCATATATTGTTTTTGTGACAGCGTATAAAGAATATGCGCTGGACAGCTATGATAATGAAATCAGAGCGTACCAATATATTATGAAGGACAAAATGCAGGAAAAGATACCGGAAGTATTACGTGCGATTTCACATGAGCTGGAAGATAAAAAGGAGAATTATTATATCATTCATAATAAACTACGGTATGAGAAGATCGATGTGAATGATATCGTTTATGTTTATAAAAAAGAAAAAAACTCGGTTTTTGTAACGCATCAAAAAGAATACAAGGATCGAAAGTCTATCAGGCAGACGCTAAAAGATCTGGGACGATCGGATTTTCTGTCTGTAGATGCAGGGCGGATTGTGAATATTCATCATATCTTACGGATTGAAGGCGACACAATCTATTTGGATAACGGGACAAACTTATATGCCAGTATGGAAAATATAAGAAAAGTGAAGAAAGAGATCCGAAATTACTGGGAGAAAAATCTATGACAATACTGTGTGAAGTGATACAGACAATTTTCGCAATCGGAGAGATTTATCTGTGTTACTGCTTTGTAGATTTATTTGAAAAGAATGATTGGGAGAAGAAGAACCGGATCTATATAGTTTGCTGGAGTATTGGAATAGGGGCGTTACTTGCATGGAACAGACATGGAAACTGGGGAATGATTTCTTGGGGAATGCTTATTATTCAAAGTATGCTAATTTCACTGTCAATTGCTAATAAGGTCAGTTGCAATAGGAGATTGACATTTTATCTTGTAGCAGCTTGTGACATTTATATTTGCTTTATACAACTTTTATTTGCATTTTTATTGATCACGATAATACCGGGCGCTGATTCAGAAAATGTATATGTTCAGATGAGTTTCTACCGCGTAATGTGTTATGTGGGTGCTTTGATTGTCTCAGGAATTGTTTTTGGGGTACTTCTGAGAAGTAAAGATATATTTCAAATGAAAAACAAGGCGTTACGGGAAATACTTTTTTTATTTGATGTTGCAGGAGTGTGTTTAATCAGTGTTTTTCAAGGGCAGATTGTAGACTATGGAATCAGGAATAGTATGAAAAACTCTTTTTCACTGTGTCTGATTATTGGGGCATCGTTGCTTTTGCTTATTTGCGTTGCCAAGGGTACAAAAATAAAAGGAGAAATGCAGATGCTTGCATGGAAAAATGAACTTCTGGAAGAAAATTATCAGGAAATAAAAGATATGTACCAGAATTACAGTTATACCTATCATGATATGAAGAATCATTTAACGATTGTACAAAGTTACTGCAAAGAAGGAAAAACAGAAAAGGCCATTGATTATATTGACAAAATTCAGAATACAATGATTCCGGTAAGACGATATATAAAATCAAATAATGAAATCATAGATATCATTATAAATTATAAATGTACTGAAGCGGAAAAAGATGGAATTTATGTGGAAGTATATGCGGACGAATTTGAGAATATCGAAATAGAGGAAAATGATTTATGCGTGATTTTGTCAAATCTGCTCGATAATGCCATAGAAGCGTGCAGGGCAATTGAGACGGAAAATAAATGGATACGGATTTTAGTCAAAGTAGTCGGAGAAACAGTATGGATCAATGTTTCGAACAGTTGTGAAAAAAGTTCAGAACGCTGGAACACAAAGAAAAAAGGATTTCATGGATATGGACTGAAATCAGTGCAGACCAGCGTGGATAAATATGAGGGAAAAATGAAATTGGATTATAAAGATAATGTATGTACAGTAACAATTAGTTTTGGTGATATTTGTTTGAAGGGAGTGCAGGAATGAAAAAAAGGATGATTTTAGCGCTTAGTATTGCGCTGCTTTTTACGGGATGTAGTTCAAAGAAAGAAGAAAGCAAAACAGACGAGGCGGATCCCGGACAAACGCAGATGGAGACGGAAGCAGAGGAAAGTATCTCCGAAGAGGAACCTGAAACACAGGAGCTGCAGAAACCGGATAAAGAGACTGTTCTGGCTGCGCGGGAAGCTGCGCTGGAGGGAATGACAGAGGAAGAGATCGAGCGGGTAAAGAATGTTGCGATGGGAATCAATTTAAAGTTGGAGCATGAATTCCTTTACGGTGATATAGAATATGCGATGTCTGATCCAAATAGTGCGATGTGGAATTATCTGGAGCAGGCAGGAGAGGATATTATAGTCGGTTATGCATACCGGCAGGAAATCTGGGAGCAGAAAGAAGAGCTTGGCTTGTCGGACGAGGAATTTCAGGCACAATACGGAGAACCTGTTTATGCGGATAATGAGTATGATGCGGCACGTTTGATTGAGATTTTTACAGAATTGCAGGACTCTATTCAAAATGAGGCTTTCAAGCAGGACTGGATCATTCTCACTGAATATGTTCAGAAGGCGAAAGATACACATGATCTACAGTATATCCGGGAGATGTATCACATGGCGCACGATATGGACTATTATCTGCTCCGATACGGGCCGGAGGATGTAGGCGCATATATCGAAGATAAATCCACTGTGGATATGTATTATGGCGTGTTGGAAGATTATAAAGGGACGCCATACTATCAGGAATAGAAAAATCCAGAGTACCTTTTCAACATGGATAGGAACTCTGGATTATTTTATAAATGGATTCAGGAGCATATTCTCTAAAAAGGCATATCGACCAGTGTATCATTTTCATCAAAATAGAAAAAATATCTGTTATCTCCGATCATCATTTTCTTCTGATACCCGGCTGTCTCTTCAACAGCACTGTCGGTATTTACATAGGAAAATTGAATTCCGTTTTGGACAAGGTATTTTTTAACTTCTTCTGCACTCATCCCGAGTTCAATCTCGCCTAGTTTGTGCTGTATTTCTTTATAAGAATAGGCTTCGATTGTGACCGGAAGGAAGGCGTCGGAGTATGTGTGGCTGGTTTCAAAAACAACATCGCCGTTTATGGCGGTAGTTTTTTCCTTTTCTCCGATCCGGTGTCCGGCAGCCATCATTGTACCGTTTTCCAGCAGAACAAATGAATTAAATTCATATGTTGTATCGTAGGACATCTGTTCCGGAATATCTTCCATGATACTGTTTTGTTCTATTTTTTCAGGCCAGACCATGCGGACATTTTCAAGAACCTTTTGCGGGGAACGCACATAATCATCCGTGGAAACGGGGACGCCGCATTCTCCAAAGACATTCAGTCCCCACATATACAGATTGCCATTTTCCGCGATCGCGGCTCCCGTATGATCGCCGGTTACCGCATAAATACAATGGTCCAGTATTTTTTGCGGAGAGGAGCTTTCCATTTCTCCGGTTTCGGTATTGCCTGATGCATTTGTCAGCATCGTGCTGTCGTATTTTCCCCACCACCATACGCTTCCGTCTTCTTTTAAGGCAACGATGGAATTCTTTCCTGCCCTTGCATAGGATACATCTTCCATGAGCAGAACAGGACTGCTTAGTACATCATAATGATTGATGGAATACCGGATTCCTTTGTCATATTCCGGAATCAGTAATCCTTTTATGCCCATACCGTACAATCTGCCGTCGGCTGTGAGATAAATGGTAAAATAGCCGTTTACAGAACAATCGACAGATACGACCTCAGAGGAAATTTGAATCGGGGATTCGATCTGTACTCCTAATTCTGTAACTTCACCGTTTCCCAATTGACCGTATGCATTATTTCCATATCCCCATAATACAGACTGCTCGTCGATATAATAGCGGCATCCTGCGGCCACTTTATTTGTGATGTAGTAATCTTCCAGAGAAAAAGAATCCGTGTTCTTGGTCAGATCCGGTTCATCTGAATAAAATATGGGTTGCTCCTCGCTGTTTTGCGTCTGGGACTGTAATGAAATACCTGCGATTATGAGAATGACTGCAACAACTGCAATCAGGACAAGTATGGTTACGTGTTTCTTTGAAGTTCTGTTCATTGTTTCTCCCTCTGGTTTTTCCGTTACTTTCTATTTTCAACTACTATGAAAAATATACCATATTTTCGGGGCGTTTTCCACAGCGTGTCTGTAATTTGCAGTTTTTTGTCCTCAATCTGTTTCCACATAGAAAAATGCATTTTGTGATTTCTGCGTTTACTGTCATCTTTATGCGATGTTCGTCAATCAGGAATAAGATAAATCATACAAAGTGCCGCAATGCCGAATACGGCATAAAGACTATTTATGACTAGGCAGATTTTCATCCAGAGATGCTGTACCTCTGCTCTGGTATAAGCAAAGATGGTGAACACTCCGCTGAATATCATAAATACGGCATAGCAGGTAATCATAATTTCTGCTGTGGGAGCCTGTAATGCCCAGTCGAAAGTTCGCAGCGGAAAGATTGTCCACGGCACAAAAAGCATCAGGGTACTGATCGTGGTTAAAATTTTGTTTTTCATAATCGTTATCTCCTTTCAGCCTGCCCGAAACGTAGGCAGGAAATAAATAAGCAAATGATCGTGATGCCGACAGCGACAGGTATCCATGGAATGAAATCTACCTGTGTTGTGGCAAGGTTGGAAGCCAGCCTGCCATATTCGGCTGTTATTATAAAGAACGGATACGCCATGGGATATACAAACCATATCTTTGTGTTTATCAGCAATACGGACGGAACAATCGAGGCGAGTCCGATTCCGATGGAAAAGATCGGTGTTTGGATGCATACCGATAAGAGCCAGAAAAAGGCAAGCATCGGTACAGATGATATAAGAAGCAGGCAGGCTTCTTTCCATACAAACGTCGGCGGCAAAATGAAATCGTAATGCTGTGTTTTTGTCGCAATCGCAGCGCTCAGATAGTACATACCAACGGACATAAGTACCTGGACGGCTGCCAGAAAAAGCAGTACCACAAATTTTGCAATACATATATTTGCTGTACGAACGGGCAGGGTGAGCATTTTTAAAATACCATGATTGCTTCTTTCAGTCTGGTTCAGTAAAACGGTGCTGACAACCATACTGGCAGGGAAAATAAACCATGACATTCCCAGGAATCCTTGTATCAAAAAATTATATTCCGGGGATATGCCTTCTGCCTGCATCTCGAAGTTCATATCCGCATTGAGGATCGACGGCAGCCATAAGGCAATTACCGCTGCGGATAAAATCAGCATGATTTTAGAACGGCGGATTTTCTTGAATTCAACGCCGAGTAATGAAAGAAAACTCATTCTACAGTCCTCCTTATCTGCAAAAGTAATAGTTCCATAAGAGCGATCAGGATGGTTTCTGCCACGCTTGCGGTCAATGTATTTCGGGCGACTTCTCCGGCTGTGTTTCCGAATATCTGAAACGGCAGGGCAAATGGAAACAGGGACAAAATAAATGAATCAGCAGGAAGCATTGTCGCCAGAAATATACAGATCACTCCGATGCCGAGCGATACCCACATATTCCGGCAAAGCGATGCAATCAAAAGGGACAGTAAGGCTGCCGGAAGCATCAGGACGATGGCATATCCGAAATGTTTCAGAATCTCGGATGAAAAATTGTCCGGAAGCGTAAACCAGTGGATCGAGCAGATGGCGATACCGGCGGCTTCTAATGCCACAACGATGATTCCCATAACCATGATCAGGGTGAGCTTGCCAAAGAATAAAGTATGTTCTTTGACGGGCAGCATGCGCATTTTCAAAATGGCGTTATCGGCGTATTCTGTGTGGTACATCAGACATGCGCCTGCAACCAGAAGCAGTACATTGAGCATTGCCATCATCTGCCAGTTTGCGTTCATCAAAATTTGAACCGGAGAACCAGGGAGACCGACATACATTTCTGAACGAACCGTCATATTCACAACAGGAACAGCCGCAGCCAGCAGACCGCCTGCAATGAATGCAGGGAAAAATCCGGTTCGTTTTACTTTTTTGCATTCCAAAGCGAAAATCATCGTATAGCGCCTCTCTTTCTGTTGTCGTCGTCAATCAGTGCGAGGAAGGTATCCTCCAGATTATCCGTAGGATATCCCTGCGATACAGCCTCTTGTTTCAGCTGGTCAATGGACCCTTCGAACAGCAGTCGTCCGTGATTGAGGATCCCAATGATGTCTGCCATCAGTTCCACTTCGGAAAGCAGATGCGAGGACACCAGAACCGTGCAGTCATATTCCTGCGGAAGCGAACGGATCAGCGTTCTGATCTCATGGATCCCTACGGGATCGAGTCCGTTTGTCGGTTCGTCGAGGATCAGGATGGGTGGTCTGCCGATCAATGCACCAGCAAGGCCCAATCGCTGCTTCATCCCCAGCGAATATTTTTTCGCAAGTCGGTCTTTGTATTGTGTCAGTCCGACAAGTTCCAGCGCGTCTGCAGCGGCCGATTTCGGCAGTCCTAATATCTTCGACAGGATCTCCAGGTTTTCCATGCCGCTTAAATTTCCGTAAAAAGCGGGCGCCTCGATGAAAGATCCGACTTCCTTCAAAATCTCAACCCGGTTTTGCGGATATTTTTTTCCGTCGATCACAAAAGAACCGCCGGTAGGTTTTGTCAGTCCAAGAAACATTTTCATGGTTGTGGACTTGCCTGCGCCGTTCGGACCGAGAAAACCGTATACCTTTCCTTTGGGAATATGCATAGTAACCCGGGATACAGCCGTGAAATCCTGATAGGATTTTGTCAGGTTGTTTGTTTCAATCATGTTCATATCTGTCAGCTCCTTTCTTGTTATGGCTTCATTTTACAGCGCCAACCTTACGGGAACATTCTCTTTGCCTTACATTTACCTTACATTTTTTTGTATATCAGGAAATACTGCCGTTTCTATGATACAATGTGAAACAGAAGGAAGGTGTCTGTATGGATTTTGAATATTTGAAAAAGAAGCGTTTGCTGCTTGTCGATGACGAGCAGGAGATTCTGGATATGGTCGTATCGATCCTGAAAGAGGAAGGGTTTTGTTCCATTGCCGCCGCGCGAAATGTGAAAGAAGCACTTACGCTGGCAGAAAATTTTCAGCCGGAGATGGCAATCCTTGACGTTATGCTGCCGGACGGAAACGGCTTTGCCCTGATGGAACAGCTCAGGCAAAAAGGAGAATATCCCATCTTGTTTTTGACTGCCCGCGGAGAGGACGAGGATAAATTTCAGGGATTCGGTCTTGGCGCAGATGATTATGTGGTGAAGCCGTTTCTCCCAAAGGAACTGATATTCCGCGTCATGGCGATCCTGCGCAGAAGCTATAAAGATGAAAATCCCCTTGTCAGGTTACAGAACAGTGCGATCGACTTTGACCGTGCAGAGGTGATCAAAGACGGGAAAGAGATTCCCCTGACTGCCAAGGAATATGATATTCTGACTGCTTTGTACCGCAATGCAGGCCGCATCGTAACGATAGACGCCCTCTGCGAAGCAGCATGGGGCGAGAATCCGTTTGGATATGAAAATTCTCTGATGGCACACATCAGACGTATCAGAGAAAAAATCGAAAAAAACCCCTCGCACCCTGAATCTTTAATTACGGTCAAGGGACTGGGATATAAACTAATCGTGGGAGGCCGGTGAGATGAAAAGCGTACCGAAACTTATACGCCGTTTTGTCGGCATTTTACTTTTTAGTTCTGTTTTGCTGATCACGATAAATATTGTCCTGCTGGTTGTCTTTACCCTGCGGCAGACGCCCAATGCCCGACCGTGGAAAACGGCGGAAGAAGTTGCTGCGTCTCTGCAGCAGACAGAGGACGGAACATATAAACTGGCGGATGAAATGGCGCAGGAGTTGAAAGAAGAAAATATCTGGGGCATCTTTATTGCTAATGATACGAAACGGGTAGTCTGGCAGACAGACAATCTGCCGGATACCATACCAGTGGAATATACACTTTCAGATATCGTCAGCCTGACGCGCGGTTACGTAAACGATTATCCGACATTTACAGGAGAAGCAGAAAACGGAATCGTGGTGCTTGGGTATCCCCAAAAGAGTTTCTGGAAGCATATGTGGCCGAGCTGGGACTATCAGTTGATCGCCGGCTTACCCAAAACCGTTCTGTCTGTATTGGCAGTCAATGTGATTGTCATATTCCTGATTTATGTGACGGTGAATACCAGTCTCCTGAAATCGGTGAAACCGATTACAAAAGGAATTCAGGATCTATCAGTCGGAGAACCTGTGCAGATGAAGGAAAGCGGTTTACTCTCCGAAATATCTGCAAATATCAACCGTGCTTCTGACATTGTCCAGAGCCAGAAAAATCAATTGCGGAAAAAGGAAACTGCAAGGGCAAACTGGATTGCAGGAGTTTCCCACGATATTCGGACTCCTCTGTCTGTGGTGATGGGGTATGCGGGACAGTTAAGAGACGATGCAGACCTGACGGAGGAAGAACGCCAAAAGGCGGATGTGATCGTCAAGCAGAGTGAACGGATGCGAGATCTGATCAATGATCTGAATCTTGCCTCGAAACTGGAATACAATATGCAGCCTCTCAGTCTTGCTCCGCAGAATATGATCGCACTGGTACGTCAGGTCGTTGTGGATTTTATCAACATGGATATTGACGAACGATATCCCATCGAATGGACAACAAGCGATATGCTTCATGTATGTTATGTAAATGCAGATAAAGAGCTGGTCAAACGGGCGGTTGCCAACCTGATCCAAAACTGCATCAATCATAATAAAAAAGGCTGTAAAATATACATCGGTGTGACGGAGACTGCGGAAAACTGCACCATAACCGTTTCAGATGCTGGCGTGGGAGCAACAGACGAACAAATAGAAAAACTCAATCAAACACCGCACTATATGCTCTGCGACGAGAACACAACGGAGCAGCGGCATGGACTGGGACTGCTTATTGTGAAGCAGATCATATCCGCACATAACGGAAAAACCGTCATCAGAAACAATGCATACGGCGGATTTACAGTAGAAGCAATACTGCCGAAATGCGAAGCACAGTCCGGCATGACAAAGTAAAAAATAAACAGCAGGTATCTTTTGATAAAAAGAACCTGCTGCTTATTTTTTTGGTTGTATTCTGTTGTTATTCATGGCTTATCTTCTGTTAGCCGGAACATAAGGCTGTCCGTTCATAGCGCTAAGTCCTGCACAAATTACATCACCATATTCATTCCAGTAATTCTTAACCGCCTTTACAAATCTCTCTGCAAGTGTCTCGTTTGCTGCCATCAGATACTGTACATCTTCATAAGTCATATTCATCATCATATCAATCTCTCCTTTTTCATTTCCTTTTATGTTGTTTCCTTGTTACGTGTATTATAATAGCATGAGAAAAAGCGGTTTATTAGATAAGTGTTTGATAAGATTTTAGGTCAAAATTGACATATAAACTCCGGAGAATCTTTCCGAAATCAGAGAAGATTCTCCGGATCTTTTAATTCATTGTTTGATAAATATTTAATCGATGATTCACTCTGGTTTTACCGGATGCATGCTTTCATCACTTCATAGGTTCCTTTTTCTTCAATCTGAGCCAGAACTTCTGCAGTTTTTTCTGCGAAGCCGGGCAGCGCCGAGAGATCTTCGCCCCAGAAGTCTGTATTCCGGCATACGGCGTAAGCCAGGTCATGTGCGGAGTCATCTTTGTGTGCCAGATAGAATTCAAGTACATTCCGGTCGTCGGAGATGGTATAGCTGTCTCCGTTCGGACGGACTGCTTTGAGTCCCGCGTCTGTCAGCTCTGTCCCGCGGTAGAACGCGATGTACAGTGCAAAGGAGGTCGTCAGGCAGGTCGGGAGCGAGCCGGTGTTTTTGATATAATCCTTTACTGTCGGAAGGACTCTGGCTTTCCACTTGGAGGTGGAGTTCAGAGAGATCGACAGCAGCGCATGATCGATGAACGGGTTTTTAAAACGTTCGGTCACGGAGAAGGCAAAACTTTCCAGTTCATCTTTCGGAAGCGTGAGCGTCGGGATGATCTCGTCATAGATTGCTTTGTTCATAAATCCGCGGATCACGTCGTCTGCCATGCAGTCACGGACGATATCCTGTCCGGCAAGGTAAGCACCAAGGACCATGGAGGTGTGCGCGCCGTTCAGGATACGGACCTTTCTCTGCTTGTATGGTTTGTGGTTGTCGGTTACGATCACCGGAAGTCCTGCCTGTTCGAATGGTAATTCTTCCTTCAGCCACTGCGGACCTTCGATCACCCAGAAACCGAACACTTCTCCGGTATTGAGAACCTTATCCTCATATCCGTTTTCTTCATTGAGTGCGTCTGCTTCCTTTCTCGGATATCCGGTAACAATCCGGTCAACAAGGGTGGAGCAGAAGACATTTTCTTCTTCGATCCACTGAATGAAATCGTCTCCGAGTTCCCATTGCCGGGCGTGGCGGATCACATATTCTTTCAGTAGCTTTCCGTTATCGTCGATCAGCTCACAGGCAAGAATGATAAAGCCTTTGCCCTTTTCTGCGCCGAAGATCTGAAAACGGCGGTACAGAAACTGTGTCAGTTTTCCCGGATAGCTTGTCGCCGGGGTATCGGTAAACCGGCAGGAAGCGTCATAGACAATTCCGGCTTCGGTCGTATTGCTTGTAATATAGCGAAGATCCGGATTTTCGGCGCATTCCATCAGCTTCTCATAATCGCTGTAAGCATTGATACAGCGGCTTACACAGGAGATGACACGCTTTGCGTTTACTTTTTGTCCGTTTTCAAAACCACGGAGATACAAGGTGTATAATCCCTCCTGCTCGTTGATGAAATCACCGACATTGACGGGAGCGGTGTTCGGGATCGGCTGTACCAGCGTTACTTTTCCGTTGAAACCTGTTTTTTCATTCAGGTTGTCAATAAAGTAATCGACAAACGCACGGAGAAAGTTTCCTTCCCCGAACTGGAGTACCTTTTCCGGGGCGTCCTTTAAAAGATATCCGTCATAATTCTGCTCTTTTAATACTTCATAAGATAATCGTTTCATAATTGTTCCTTTCTTTGTCCGGGTGCTTATAAGGTGACACCCTGTTTGAAAATCGCCATATCATGGAAGCCTGCCTCTTCTGATTTTACTTTCTGTCCGGAGGCTGTGCGGATGACATAATCAAAGAGTTCCTGCCCGAGTTCGTCCATCGGTTTGTCATCTGTCAGAGTTCCGCAGTTGAAATCGATCCAGTTCTTCTTATGCTCGGAGAGCGGAGTGTTGCTGGAAATCTTGACTGTGGGGACCGGAGAGGCAAAGGGGGTTCCGCGTCCTGTTGTAAAGAGGACGATCTGCGCGCCGGATGCGGCGAGGGCAGTAGCGGCAACCAGATCATTGCCCGGGGCGCTTAACAGATTCAGTCCTTTCTCACAGACGGACTCACCGTAGGAGAGTACGCCCTTGACCGGGGCAGATCCGGATTTCTGCACACATCCCATCGACTTGTCTTCCAGCGTGGAGATTCCTCCTTTTTTATTGCCGGGAGAAGGATTCTCATAAATGGTCTGGTTGTGGCTCGTAAAATAGTTCTTAAAATTGTTGATCAGGGCGACTGTTTTTTCAAACAGTTCTTCCGTTTCGCAGCGGTTCATCAGCAGTGTTTCAGCGCCGAACATCTCCGGAACCTCGGTCAGGATCGTGGTGCCTCCTTTGGAGATCAGAAGATCGGAGAATCTGCCGACGGTAGGATTGGCAGTAATGCCGGAAAGTCCGTCGGAACCGCCGCACTTCATGCCGATGATCAGCTCGCTGCAGTCGATTGGTTCTCTGTGGAATTTTTCCGCATAGTTGATCAGCTCCCGGACCAGTTCCAGTCCGTCCGCAATCTCATCTTCGGATTCCTGTGCGACCAGAAATTTGACACGGTTTTCATCATAATCTCCGATATACTTTTTCAGCTCTTCGATGTTGCTGTTTTCACAGCCAAGTCCAAGGACGAGAACGCCTCCGGCATTCGGATGGAGGATCAGGTCGGCAAGGATCCGGCGGGTATTCTCCTGGTCGTCGCCCATCTGGGAGCACCCATACGGATGCGGGAAAGCGGCAACCGCTTCAACACTGCCTCTGATCAATGGCTGCGCTTTGCGCTCAATGGCGGAAGCTACGTTGTTGACACAGCCTACGGTAGGGATGATCCAGATCTCATTGCGCACGCCTGCTTTTCCGTCTGTCCGGCGAAACCCCTGAAAATATTGCTTTTCCGAGGTCACCGGGGGAGTGATCGTGGGCGTATAAGTATAGGTAAGCAGATCGCCGAGACCGGTCTTTATGTTATGTGTATGAATCCATGCGCCGGGGCGGATGGATTCTTTTGCGACTCCGATGGGAGCGCCATACTTGATCACTGGTTCATCTTTTCTGATAGGACATAAGGCGAACTTATGTCCCTGCGGGATGTCTTCTAATAATGTAATGTCCGTTCCGTCGATTTCCAGCACCTCTCCCCGGGACAGCGGCTTCAGGGCGACAGCCACCTTGTCATCCGGGTGAATCTTGAGAAATGTTTTCATGTTACGTATTTCCTTTCCTGCTGTCTTTCGGTGAAGACAATAATTAAAATGTAAGAGCTTACATTTAAAATACAACCCAAAAACAGGATTGTCAATATAAAATAATAAAAAAGTGATTCAAAAACATAACTTTGTTAATTATGAACAAAAAATGTGTGAAAGAATTGTGAAAAATCACGGTTGAATTTTCATTGCATTCTGAAATCGGCGTGATATAATAAAAGAAAGTGTAAGAGCTTACACTTCGTGAGAGAAAGAAAGGAAGTGTGATGATTGAACATCTATGATATAGCAAAATTGGCTGGTGTATCTATCGCAACCGTGTCCAGAGTAGTGAATGACAGTCCGAAGGTCAGCGATAAGACAAAAGAAAAAGTACGCAGGGTTATGGAAGAAAATAACTACACGCCGAATGTATTTGCGCGCGGACTGGGACTGAATTCTATGAATACAGTAGGTCTGGTATGCCCGGATGTGTCGGACAATTATATGGCGAAAGCAGTGGCATATCTGGAAAAGAACCTGAGAGGCTACGGATATGACTGTATCCTGTACTGCAGCGGATACGATGAAGAGGATAAACACCAGGCTGTGGAACTGATTCTGAAAAAGCGCATTGACGCGCTGGTGCTGATCGGATCGAATTATGCCGGAAGCAGCGAAGAAGAGAATGCATATATTAAGGAAGTAGCGGCGGATATCCCCGTGTTTATGATCAACGGATATATAGACGGAGAAAATATCTACTGCACACTGGCAGACGATTATCAGGCGACATATGACGCCACAGAGGAACTCATCTTCGCCGGGAAGAAACGGATTCTGTTTCTGAGCAATTCGAATTCTTACAGTGCTACGCAGAAACTGCATGGCTATGAAGACGCCCTGAAGGCACATAAGATGCCTGTGTTGGAAGAACTGGAGATTTATACGGAAAACTCAATTCACGGCACAAGGGACGCGCTTCTCTGGCACAGGAATCTGGAGTTCGACAGTGTAGTGGCAACAGAGGATGGACTGGCGATCGGCGCGTTGAAGTATGCGAAGGCGCGGGGAATTGGCATCCCGGGAGAAATCAGTGTCATAGGGTACAATAATTCAGAACTTTCGGTAGGTTGTGAGCCGGAACTTACCACGGTGGACGCCAGAGGTGAGATTCTGTGCAAGATGGCGATTGATTCAATGATGGCATTGCTGGGCGGAGAAAAAATCGGACAGAAACAAATGATAAAATGTCATCTGGTGAAACGCCAGACAACCGATTTCTGATCACGGAGGATTGATAGAATCCAGTGAAAGGAAACAAAGAAAATGAGAGGTTTAAAAAGAGCATGTGCGCTGCTGCTTAGCGCGGGACTGCTGGCAGGCTGCATGGGCGGTCTTGCCGGATGTGGTTCGATTAAGAGCGAGAAACGGATCATCCGGATTGCCCACGCACAGTCCGAGACTCATCCGGAGCATCTTGGACTGTTGGAATTCAAAGACTATATTGAGGAGAATCTGGGGGATAAATATGAAGTTCAGATTTACCCGAATGAACTTCTGGGAAGCGCGCAAAAGGCAATTGAACTGACACAGACAGGCGCGATTGATTTTGTTGTAGCGGGAACGGCAAATCTGGAGAATTTTGCGGACGTGTATGAGGTGTTTAGTATGCCGTATCTGTTTACATCAGAGGAAGCATATCATGAGGTGATGAACGATACGGAGTATATGCAGCAGGTCTATGAATCCACGGATGAAGCGGGATTCCGTGTGCTGACATGGTATAACGCGGGAACGAGAAGCTTCTATGCAAAGAAGCCGATCTATACGCCGGATGATCTGAAAGGACTGAAGATGCGCGTGCAGCAGAGTCCGGCAAGTGTCAATATGGCGAATGCATTCGGCGCGGCAGCGTCACCGATGAGTTTCGGAGAAGTTTATACTGCGATTCAGCAGGGCGTCATCGACGGGGCGGAGAATAACGAACTGGCGCTTACGAACAATAAGCACGGGGAAGTGGCAAAGTATTATTCTTACAACAAACATCAGATGGTTCCGGATATGCTGATCGGCAACCTGAAATTCTTGGAAGGACTCAGCGATGAGGAGTATGAGATCTTTATGGAAGCGGCGCGGCTTTCTACAGAAGCAGAGATGGGTTACTGGGACGAGCAGGTAGAAGAGGCGAAGGAAATCGCAGAGAATGATATGGGAGTTGAATTTATCGACGTGGATGTAGAGGCATTCAAGGATAAGGTATCCGGCGTACAGCAGGAGATGCTGGACGCGAACCCGGATATTCAGGATCTGTACGACCATATTCAGGAGATCAATGAAAAATATGCACAGGAGGAAGAATAAGATGAAAGTATTGCATAAGATTCGAAAAGGAATGGACATTGTCCTGAGTTCTGCCTGTGCGTTTGTTTTTGCGGCGATGGTTGTGATCGGAACTTATCAGATCGTGACACGTTTTATCTTCCGCAATCCGAGTACCGTATCGGAAGAACTGCTGACATACAGCTTTACATGGATGGCTCTTCTTGCAAGCGCCTATGTGTTTGGAAAAAGAGATCATATGAGAATGGGGTTTGTGGCTGATAAGATGAGCCAAGGAATGCAGAAAGCTCTGAACATTTTCAGCGAGATCCTGATCATGCTGCTGGCAGGAAGCGTCATGATCTACGGAGGAGTTACCATTATGGACCTGACCATGACACAGTCTACCGCTTCTCTTGGCATTCCGATGGGTGTGGTTTACATGATCATACCGCTGTCCGGTATTTTGATCGTAGTGTATTCAATCCTGAATATCATCGATCTTCTGGCAGGTGTGGAAAGAGAACAGAGAGAAGTCAAAGAATAGTGTGAATGGAAAGGAGTGAGTGATTATGAATACTGCATTAGTGAGTGGTTTAATTATATTGGTTGTACTGGTAATCCTGCTGCTGGCGGGAGTACCGATTGCTGTCGCACTGGGAATTTCATCCGTGTGCGCGATTCTTCCGGTAATGGATGTGGACATTGCGGTCCTGACGGGAGCACAGAGAATCTTCTCAGGAATCTCTGTATTCAGCCTGCTGGCAATCCCGTTTTTCATTCTTGCCGGTAATATTATGAACAAGGGCGGTATTGCGATCCGTCTGATCAATCTGGCAAAAGTGATCACCGGACGGACGCCGGGAGCGCTGGCGCAGACGAACGTACTGGCAAACATGATCTTCGGCGCGATTTCCGGTTCCGGTACGGCGGCAGCGTCCGCGATGGGATCGATCATCGGACCGATCGAGAAAGAAGAAGGATATGATCCGAGCTTTTCCGCGGCGGCAAATATCGCGACAGCGCCGACAGGACTCTTGATTCCGCCAAGTAACGTTATGATTACATTTTCACTGGTCAGCGGCGGAACTTCTGTGGCGGCTCTGTTTATGGCAGGGTACATTCCCGGAATCCTCTGGGGACTGGCATGTATGATCGTAGTATTCTTTATTGCAAAGAAACGCGGATACAGAAGCACGACAAGCTTCACGGCAAAGGAAAAATGGACGATTTTCATTCAGGCACTTCCGTGTCTTCTCCTGATCATCATTGTAATCGGAGGAATCATCGGAGGAATCTTCACGGCGACAGAAGGCTCTGTCGTGGCGGTGGTATACAGCCTGGTGCTGTCCCTGTTCGGATATAAGTCGATCAAAGTAAAGGACATTCCACAGCTTCTGAAGGAAAGCGCGGAAATGACAGGTATCATCATTTTCCTGATCGGCGTATCCAGCATTATGTCATGGGTAATGGCATTTACGAACATCCCGGCTCTGGTTTCGTCGGCTCTGCTGGCAATCAGCGACAGCAAGATCGTGATCCTTTTGATGATCAACATCATCCTGCTGATCGTCGGGACTTTTATGGATATGACGCCGGCCTGTCTGATCTTTACACCGATCTTTCTTCCGGTTTGTCAGGCATTGGGAATGAATACCGTACATTTTGGTATCATGATGATCTTTAACCTGTGTATCGGAACGATCACGCCTCCGGTCGGGACAACGCTGTTTGTCGGCGTAAAGGTAGGCGGAGTCAAGCTGGAATCCGTGATCCGGCAGTTACTCATATATTTTGCAGCGATTTTTGTTGTACTGATGCTGGTAACCTATATCCCGCAGTTGTCGCTGTTCCTGCCGGGACTGATGGGATACGTATAAAGCGGCGCCGGAAATTATCAAAGTGTTACGTGTAGAAATGTTCGAACCGGAGCTGCATGCCCCGGCGCGCACAGCAGGCAGCAGATATGGCGGACTGCCTGCTGTGCACGGGAAACGATATCGATTTATAAAGATTTATTAAGAAATGGAGAAAATTACAATGAAAGCATTTATGGATCAGGATTTTTTACTTAGTACAGAAACTGCGAAGGAGCTGTACCATGAGTTCGCGGCGACGGTTCCGGTACTGGATTACCACTGCCACATCAATCCGCAGGAGATCGCGGAGGACAGAAAGTTTGACAATATCACCCAGGTATGGCTGGGCGGCGACCACTATAAGTGGCGTCAGATGCGCTCCAACGGTGTGGACGAGTATTATATCACCGGAGATGCGCCGGACCGCGAGAAGTTTCAGAAATGGGCGGAAACGCTGGAAAAGGCAATCGGAAACCCGCTGTTCCACTGGAGTCATCTGGAACTGCAGAGATATTTCGGATACCACGGAGTGTTAAATGGCGAAACGGCAGAGGAAGTCTGGAACCTGTGCAACGAAAAGCTGCATGAGGATTCCATGAGTGTCCGCAATCTGATCCGTCAGTCCAATGTAACACTGATCTGTACGACCGATGATCCGGCGGATGATCTGCGGTGGCACAAAGTGATCGCAGCAGACGACAGCTTTGACGTACAGGTACTTCCGGCATGGCGTCCCGATAAGGCGATGAATCTCGAAAAGCCGGATTATACGGAATATCTGGAGAAACTCGGCAAAGCGGCGGATATGGAGATCAGTTCATTTGCAGACCTGAAAACAGCGCTGAAAAAGCGGATGGAATTCTTTGACCAGATGGGATGCCGGGCATCCGACCATGCGCTGGAATATGTGATGTACCAGCCTGCGTCGGAGGAAGAGATAGAGGCAATCTTCGCCCGCCGTCTCGCCGGAGAGACAATTTCCAGACTGGAAGAACTGCAGTTCAAAACTGCGTTTATGCTGTTTGTGGCAGGGGAATACACGCGCCTTGGCTGGGCGATGCAGCTCCACTACGGATGCAAGAGAGACAATAATGTGGAAATGTACCGGAAACTCGGACCGGATACCGGCTATGACTGCATCAACAACTATGCGCCATCCAGCGAAACGGCAGATTTCCTGAATGCACTGAATGAGACAGACAGCCTGCCGAAGACGATCCTGTACAGCCTGAATCCGAATGACGATGAGGCACTGGGGACAATTCTCGGGTGCTTCCAGAATTCCGATGCGGTCGGAAAGATCCAGCAGGGATCCGCATGGTGGTTCAATGACAACAAGACCGGCATGATGAAGCAGATGACATCGCTCGCGAACTTAAGCCTGCTCGGAAACTTCAATGGAATGCTGACGGATTCGAGAAGTTTTCTTTCCTATCCGAGACATGAGTATTTCAGAAGAATCCTCTGCGAACTGGTCGGAGGCTGGGTAGAAAACGGAGAATATCCGAAAGATATGAAGAACCTGGAAAAACTGATCAAAGGAATTTCCTATAATAATGCAATCCGCTACTTCGGATTTGATCTGGAAATGAAATAATAGAGTGAGTCAGACAAAAATAGAATAATAGATGAAAAAAGCAAAAAACAGACAGAAGTTCTTTTGAAAAGGAAAGATACTTTTGCCTGTTTTTTTTGAATGATATGTAATAATAAAGGATCATCATGTGTCTAATCAGTGGAAGGGAGGATGAAAAGTAAAAAATGCCGGCAGAGCAATGTTTAGAAAGACTAATGAATGAATATGGAGACAGCATTTTGCGTATGTGCTATTTATATCTGAAAGATTATCAGCTTGCGGAAGACGCTACGCAAGAGACATTTATAAAAGCAATGAAATCATATGATTCCTTTAAGCATAAATCAAGTGAAAAAACATGGTTGATACGCATTGCAATCAATACCTGCAAAAATATGATGAGAAAGCCTTGGTTTCAAATCGATCAGGATCATTTGGAAAATCATCGGGAAAAATCAGGAGATAACCCGATTGATTCTTTTCTGGAAAAGGCAAGTGTATCAGAGGCGATTATGAAGTTGAATGCAAATGACAGACAAATCATTGTATTGTATTATTATCAGGAATTGTCTGTCAGAGAAATCGCGGAAATTATCGGGAAAACGGAGAATACCACGATTCAACGATTAAATCGAGCGAGAATCAAATTAAAAAAAATTTTGGTGGAGGCTGGATATGAATGAACTTGATGTAAAAGATACAATCGACAGAGAACTCAAAGAAATGAAGCTGAATGATGAACTCAGGCGGAAGATCAGAAAAGGAGTTACTCATCGGAAACATGACCGTATCATGAAAGGCGCTGTGGCTTCTTTTGCGGTCATTGTTCTTGCCGGAACGACTGTCTTAGCAGGACACTATATATGGAACAGAGTGCAGGTAAATGATGAGATATTACCGGAATTAGACACCATGCAGATGATTCAGGTTGATGAAATAGAAGCCATACCTGATGAAAATGGAATGGTCAATAAAGATTACGATGATTATGCGGAAATAAAAAATGATTTGGGCATTGATTTATTGGACACGGATTTATCTCAAAACAATCCTTATATGCTGGGACATGTAATGACAGATACAAGAGATTTTGCAATTGTTACGGTAGACAATTTTATTGTAGGAGATACAAGTAACTATGAATATTTAAAAGAAGCAAACAGATATTCATATGACCATGGAGAAGTGTATTTTTCGTCAGTTTCACTGACGATAGATATTATTTTGAGTGAAAATCAAATGAATCATGGATGGGATACAGAATATCTTGGACTTTATCAGTTTGTAGAAAATTACACTTCAGCACAAGGATATAAAGTAAATATTATAGAAGACGCAACGGAAGGAGAAAATCCCGAAAATTATGTGTCAGAAAAAGTGGCAGTTTTTGTGGCGGACGGCATACGTTATTCTCTGAAAGGAAGAACTTCGTTAGAGGAGATCAAAGCAATCGTTGATACGATGAGGTAGAATGAACCTGCGCAGTTTACAGAAGTACTTTATGATGCAAATATTGTATTTTTATCACAAATCCATTATACTGATAGCAGATGGAAACATGGACGAGAGAGTATATTGGCAATTTGCGGGAGGTATGTATGGGAAAGACAGCAGGAAGAACCGTAGCCATAGGAATACAGGACTTCGGAGATCTGATCCGGAAGGGGTATTTCTATGTGGATAAGACTGATTTTATCCGGGAGTGGTGGGAGAGTGGGGACAGTGTAACACTGATCACCCGGCCGCGTCGGTTTGGGAAGACGCTGAACATGAGCATGGTGGAGCAGTTCTTCTCTGTGGATTATGCAGGACAGGGAGCATTGTTTGAAGGACTTTCCATTTGGGAGCATGAGGAGTACCGGAAGATTCAGGGAACATATCCGGTGATCAGTTTGTCCTTTGCCAATGTGAAGGAGAAAGCGTATGATACTACCAGTTACCGGATAAGGCAGCTTTTGATGAAGCAATATGAGAAGGCATCTTTCCTTTTGGACAGTGAGGCGCTGTCGGATACGGAGAAAATTTATTTCAAGCGCATGTTATTGGATATGAATGAGAAGGATGCTCCTATGGCGCTTTATAACCTGTCGGATTTTTTATATAGGTACTATGGGAAAAAAGTCATCATTTTACTGGATGAGTACGATACGCCTATGCAGGAAGCCTATGTAGACGGATACTGGGACGATCTGGTGGCGTTTACCAGAAGTCTGTTCAATTCCACCTTTAAGACCAATCCGTGGCTGGAGCGGGCAATCATGACCGGTATCACGCGAGTAAGTAAAGAATCAATTTTTTCGGACCTGAATAATCTGGAAGTGGTGACAACTACTTCAGATAAATATGCTACCGCTTTTGGCTTTACGGAACAGGAGGTCTTTGCCGCGTTGGATGAATGTGGACTTGGGAGCGAGAAGATGCAGGTCAAACAATGGTATGACGGGTTTATTTTCGGAAGTCATAAGGATATCTATAATCCCTGGTCTATCTTAAATTTCCTGGACAAGAAGACGTACAGAACTTACTGGGCGAATACCAGTTCCAACAGCTTGGTGAGTAAGCTGATCCGGGAGGGAAGCAGTGGGATAAAGAAAGATTTTGAACGGCTGTTGAAAGGGGAAACAATACGGACGCCGATAGATGAACAGATCGTATATAATCAGTTGAACGGCAGCGTAAAAGCAATTTGGAGCCTGCTGCTAGCCAGTGGGTATTTAAAAGTACTTCAATATGAAACATATGACATGATACGGGAGACGGCACAGCCGGAATATGAGCTGGCTCTGACGAATCTGGAAGTGAAACTAATGTTTCAGGGAATGATACATGGCTGGTTTTCACAGGCCGAAGAGGATTATAATGACTTTATCAAAGCTCTGCTGGCAGATGATGTGAAGGCGATGAATGCTTATATGAACCGTGTGGCACGAGAGGTTTTCAGTTATTTTGATACTGGGCGGAGACCGTCAGAAGAAGAGCCGGAACGCTTTTACCATGGATTTGTGCTTGGACTTATGGTAGATCTGGAGAACAGATATGTTATCACATCAAACAGGGAGAGCGGTTTTGGACGGTATGACGTGATGCTGGAACCGAAAAATCCGAAACAGGATGACGCCATGATCTTAGAATTCAAGGTACATGACCCGGAGGATGAGAAAACGTTAAAAGACACAGTGCAGGCCGCCCACCGCCAGATCGAGGAGAAGCGGTATGCCGCGCAGTTAAATGTTCGTGGAATCACGCAGGAGCATATTCGCAGCTATGGCTTTGCGTTCCAGGGGAAAAAAGTATTGATAGGTTGACTTTTTCTTTTTTTTGCAAAGATAAAAGATATATGATATTATGATACCAATGTGAAAGGAAGAGGAGGGACTGATATGCGTTTTCGGCCGTGTATTGATATTCATAACGGAAAGGTGAAGCAGATCGTCGGCGGGAGTCTGCGGGATGTGGGAAATATGGCAGTGACGAATTTTTCCTCGGAACTGGACGCGTCGTTTTATGCCGGATTGTACCGGAAAGATGGACTGAAAGGTGGCCATATCATTCTTCTGAACCCGTCCACGTCGCCATATTATGAGGAGACAAAGCAACAGGCGTTAGCGGCGCTTGCAGCCTGGCCGGGCGGAATGCAGGTCGGCGGGGGAATTACCGCAGAGAATGCAGCCGAATGGCTGGATGCCGGGGCAAGCCACGTGATCGTGACATCCTATGTGTTTCAAAATGGTACATTTCATAAAGATAATCTGGAACGAATCGAGCGGGCAATTGGAAAAGAACATCTGGTTTTAGACCTGAGCTGCCGGAGGCGGGGAGATGCTTATTATATCGTCACAAACCGGTGGCAGACATTTACCAGTGTGGAACTGACTGTACAAGTTTTGAAAGAACTATCCGGTTACTGCGCAGAGTTTCTTGTTCACGGAGTTGATGCGGAGGGAAAATCTTCCGGAGTGGAAACGGATCTGGTAAAGCTGCTGGCAGAATACAGAGGGATTCCGGTCACATACGCCGGAGGAATCGGAAGCCTGCAGGAGCTGGAACGGTTTCGGCGGGAAACAGACGGAAGACTGGATTTCACGATCGGAAGCTCACTGGATCTGTTCGGAGGGACGATTCCCTATGAGACGGTGATTCGTTATTTTTCACACTCTGACGGCAGATTTTCAGACGTATAGTTGATTCAGGTGTCAAAACTGGTTTACTTTACGGTAACTTAGTGTTAGAATGTGGCTTAGGGTATTTCCCAGATTAGATTAAGGAGTAAAAAACAAGGTATGAGTTTTTTAACAAAGATTTTCGGAACACACAGCGAAAATGAATTAAAACGAATTTATCCGATCGTAGACCAGATTGAGGCAATGGAGCCGGAGATGCAGGCCTTGACGGATGAGGAATTAAAGGACAAGACCCGGGAATTTAAGGAAAGGCTTTCTGACGGCGCTGCGCTGGATGACATTCTGCCGGAAGCCTATGCCGTGGTGCGCGAGGCGGCGTACCGGGTACTGGGAATGAAGCATTACCGGGTACAGTTGATCGGCGGCGTGATCCTGCATCAGGGAAGAATCGCTGAGATGAAGACCGGAGAAGGTAAGACGCTGGTATCCACACTTCCTGCATATCTCAATGCACTGGAGGGGAAAGGCGTACACATTGTAACGGTCAATGATTATCTGGCAAAGCGTGACGCGGAATGGATGGGGCGGGTTCATGAGTTCCTTGGACTGACGGTCGGCGTTGTTCTGAACAGTATGGATAATGACGAGCGGCGGAAAGCATACAACTGTGATATTACGTATGTGACGAACAATGAGCTCGGTTTTGATTATCTGCGTGATAATATGGTAATCTATAAAGAACAGCTTGTCCAGCGTGGTCTGCACTTCGCTGTGATCGACGAGGTGGACTCGGTTCTGATCGATGAGGCAAGAACTCCGCTGATCATTTCCGGACAGAGCAATAAGTCCACGAAGCTGTACGAGGCATGTGATATTCTGGCGCGTCAGTTACAGCGCGGCGAGGCAAGCGGCGAATTCTCCAAGATGAACGCAATTATGGGCGAAGACATTGAGGAGACGGGCGATTATATTGTCAATGAGAAAGAAAAAGCGGTAAACCTGACGGAAGAAGGCGTAAAGAAAGTCGAACAGTTCTTCCATATTGACAACCTGGCCGATCCGGAAAATCTGGAGATCCAGCATAACACGATCCTTGCGCTGCGAGCGCACAATCTGATGTTCCGCGACCAGGACTATGTGGTGACAGAGGCAGGCGAGGTGATGATCGTCGATGAATTTACCGGACGTATCATGCCGGGACGCCGGTATTCCGACGGTCTTCATCAGGCGATTGAGGCGAAGGAGCATGTGAAGGTCAAAAGGGAGAGTAAGACGCTGGCGACGATTACATTCCAGAACTTATTTAACAAGTTTGACAAGAAGAGTGGTATGACAGGTACCGCATTGACAGAAGAAAAAGAGTTCCGTGATATTTACGGCATGGATGTAGTCGAGATCCCGACCAATGTTCCGGTTCAGAGAAAAGACCTCGATGATGTTGTTTACAAGACAAAGCGCGAGAAATATAATGCAGTTGTGCAGGAAGTAAAGGAAGCGCATGCCAAAGGGCAGCCGGTTCTGGTCGGTACGATTACGATCGAGGTGTCGGAGCTTCTGAGTAAGCTGCTGAAGAAAGAAGGCATCCAGCATAACGTACTGAATGCCAAGTTCCATGAGCTGGAGGCGCAGATCGTCGCAGATGCAGGCTGTCACGGAGCCGTAACGATCGCGACGAACATGGCAGGCCGTGGTACGGATATCAAGCTGGACGATGAGGCGAGGGCAGCAGGTGGACTGAAGATTATCGGTACAGAACGTCATGAGTCGCGGCGGATCGACAATCAGCTTCGCGGACGTTCCGGCCGCCAGGGAGATCCGGGAGAGTCCCGTTTCTATATTTCTCTGGAGGACGACCTGATGCGCCTGTTCGGTTCCGAGAAGATGATGGAAGTATTTAATACGCTTGGTGTAGAAGAAGGGGAACAGATTGAACACAAGATGCTCTCAGGCGCCATCGAGAAGGCACAGAAGAAGATTGAAAATAATAACTTCGGTATCCGTAAAAATCTGCTGGAGTACGATCAGGTGATGAATGAACAGCGTGAGATCATCTACGGAGAGAGACGGCGTGTCCTGGATGGAGAGAGCATGCGCGATTCGATCTATAATATGATCACGGAGAGCGTGGAGAACACCGTTTCCCATTACGTTTCTGCAGAGTCGGAACCGGAGGAATGGGATCTGGCGGGACTTGAGATCGCCCTGCATGATGTTATTCCACAACTGGAATTTCCGCAGGAAAAAGAAATGCGGAGTATGGAACCGAAGGAACTCAATCATTTGCTGAAAGAGAAAGCAGTCAAGGCGTATGAGGCGAAAGAGGCAGAGTTCCCGGAGGCGGAGCAGATCCGCGAATTGGAGCGGGTAGTCCTGCTCAAGGTCATTGATGCGAAATGGATGGATCATATCGATGATATGGATCAGCTCCGGCAGGGAATCGGCCTGCAGGCATATGGCCAGCGCGATCCGCTTGTTGAGTACAAGATGACAGGATATGATATGTTCGGAGATATGACCAACGCCATTTATGAGACTACGATCCGAACCTTATTCCGCGTACAGGTGGAGCAGAAGGTAGAGCGGGAGCAGGTTGCGAAAGTAACAGGAACCAACAAAGACGATACGTCAGTGCGCGCTCCGAAGAAGCGGGAACAGAAAAAGATCTATCCGAATGATCCGTGTCCGTGCGGAAGCGGCAAGAAATATAAACAGTGCCATGGGCGCAGGCCGGCGTAATATTAAAAAAATGAAAGAGGTGATTAAGGTGGTTTTGTTAGATGAATTAAAGCAGAATCTGACTGCATATGAAGAACCGCTGAAAGATTTGAGGGATTCACTTTGACGTCGCGTCAAAGAAAGAGCGGATTGAAGAATTAGAGAGAAGAATTGAGGAACCCGGATTCTGGGACAATCCGGAGGAATCGCAGAAGACGATGAAGCTACTGCACAGTCTTCAGGATTCCGTGAAGCAGATCGAGCAGATGTTTACGGATTATGAGGACATCGGACTGCTCATTGAGATGTGCGAGGAAGACGCAGACGAGGATACCGTCGCAGAGATTCAGGAAGAACTGGAGCGTTTTCAGAATGAGTTTGAAGAGTTGCGTATCCAGACGCTTCTGACCGGGGAATATGACAAATGCAATGCAATCGTGACGATCCATGCGGGCGCGGGCGGAACCGAATCCTGTGACTGGGCAAATATGCTTTACCGGATGTATGTGCGCTGGGCAGAGAAAAAGGGATTTCATGTGGAAGTTCTGGACTATCTGGAAGGCGATGTGGCGGGAATCAAAGGTGTGACGATCGAGGTGGAAGGAGAGAATGCCTACGGGTATCTCCGTTCCGAAAAAGGTGTTCACCGCCTTGTGCGGATTTCTCCTTATAATGCGGCAGGAAAGCGGCAGACGTCATTTGCGTCCTGCGATGTGCTTCCGGATATTGAGGACGATATTGAAGTAGAGATCAACGAGGATGACCTGCGGATTGACACGTATCGTTCCAGTGGTGCAGGCGGTCAGCATATCAACAAGACTTCCTCGGCGATCCGTATCACGCATCTGCCGACCGGGATCGTGGTGCAGTGCCAGAATGAGCGTTCCCAGCATCAGAATAAGGATAAGGCAATGCAGATGCTGAAAGCAAAGCTGTACTTGTTAAAGCAGCAGGAACAGGCGGAGAAAGTATCTGATATCCGGGGAGAGATCAAGGAGATCGGGTTTGGAAGCCAGATCCGTTCGTATGTGATGCAGCCGTACACGATGGTGAAAGATCACCGTACCAATATGGAGGTCAGCAATGTGACCGGGGTGCTGGATGGAAATCTGGATCCATTTATCAATGCGTATCTAGGCGCAAAATAAAACAGTAATCGGAAAGGAGAAATGGAATGGTAAATATTGCAGTGATGGGATATGGTACGGTTGGATCCGGTGTTGTTGAGGTGATCAACACGAATCATGAACGGATCAATCAGCGGATCGGCGATGAGCTGCGCATCAAATATGTGCTGGATCTGCGGGATTTTCCCGGTGATCCGGTACAGGAGATTTTAGTACATGACTTTGAGACGATCGTCAGTGATCCGGAGATACAGATCGTTGTAGAAGTGATGGGCGGCATCGAACCGGCGTATACATTTGTAAAGCGCTGCCTTTTGGCAGGAAAGAGTGTGGCAACGTCGAACAAGGCGCTTGTGGCGAAGCACGGCGCGGAGTTGCTTTCGATCGCGCGGGATAACAACATTAACTTCCTGTTCGAGGCGAGTGTGGGAGGCGGGATTCCGATTATCCGTCCGCTGAATTCGTCTCTGACTGCAGACGAGATTGAGGAGATCACAGGAATCCTGAACGGTACGACCAATTATATGATGACCAAGATGTTCTACGAGGGAGCGGATTATGATGAGGTCCTGCGGGAAGCACAGGCGAACGGCTTTGCGGAACGCAACCCCGAGGCAGATGTGGAAGGGTATGACGCGTGCCGGAAGATTGCGATTCTTTCTTCTCTGATCTCAGGACAGCAGGTCGATTTTGAAGATATTCACACAGAAGGAATCACAAAGATCACAAAGGAAGATATGCTCTATGCGAAAGAACTGGGTATGACGATCAAACTGCTGGCTTCGAGTAAGCGGTACGGAGATCATCTGTCTGCCATCGTTGCGCCGTATCTTCTGGGAAAGGAGCACCCGCTTTATAATGTGAACGGTGTGTTCAATGCAATCTTTGTTCATGGAAATGTACTGGGTGACGCCATGTTTTACGGCAGCGGCGCAGGAAAGCTCCCGACAGCCAGCGCGGTGGTATCCGACGTGGTAGATGAGGCGAAGCATCTGAACCGGAATATCATGACGATGTGGAAGAGTGAGAAGCTGGAACTGCTTCCGATCAAGGATACGAAAAAGCGGTTTTTCGTTCGGATCAAGGGCGAACCGGAGGCGCTGCGGGCACATCTGGAAAGTACATTCGGCCCGGTGGAGATCGTGAAAGTGAATACACTGGATGGTGAGTTCGGGTTTGTGACCGGCGTGATCAGTGAAGGAGAACACGAGGAATATGCGAAGGAATTCCCGGGAATCCTGCATATGATCCGTGTGGAAGGATAGAGAGAAGAGAAAATAACACTCCGGGGCCGGCTGGAATATGCCTGCCGCGGAGTGTTTTGTACGGGAGGAAACGATGAAATACGCGATTATCTTATGTGACGGAATGGCGGATGAGCCGCTGGAAGAACTGGAGGGCAGGACGCCTTTGGAGGCTGCGGACACGCCGAATATGGACCGGCTGGCAAAGACGGCAGAGATCGGCATGGTACAGACAGTACCGGCGGGAATGTCGCCGGGCAGCGATACAGCGAACCTGTCTGTGATCGGATACGATCCGAAGCTATATTACAGTGGCCGTTCTCCGCTGGAGGCTTTGAGCATCGGTGTGGACATGAAGCCGGATGATGTATCATTCCGCTGCAATCTGGTTACGCTCTCAGAAGAGGAACAAAACTATGCGGACAAAAGGATTTTGGATCACAGTTCCGGGGAGATCAGTACGGAAGACGCCGCGGTGCTTCTGGACGCCTTAAAGACCGGACTTGCAAGAGAAGGATATCAATTCTATGTGGGAACCAGCTACCGGCATCTGCTGATCTGGAATCATGGAAAACTGCGGGAACTGACGGCGCCGCATGATATCCTGACAAAACGGATCGGGGAATATCTGCCGCAGGATGAAGTGTTGCGGGAAATGATGGAGAAAAGCTATGAGATCTTAAAAAACCATCCCGTCAATGCTGCCCGCAGAGAGAAAGGTCTGAACCCGGCGAATTCTGCGTGGTTCTGGGGCGCGGGGACGAGACCTGCGCTGACTTCGTTTGAGGAGAAAAATCATGTGAAAGGCGCAATGATCTCCGCAGTTGATCTGTTGAAAGGAATCGCAGTCGGCGCGGGAATGGACAACATCATTGTGGAAGGCGCAAACGGAGGACTGAATACAAATTATGCCGGAAAAGGGAGGGCGGCGGTAAAAGCACTGACCGAAGACGGCTATGATTTTGTCTACGTCCATATCGAAGCGCCGGATGAGATGGGGCATCAGGGCAGTTTCAGGGACAAGATGACCGCGATCGAACGGATCGACCGGGATATCATCGGTCCGGTGAAAGACTCGCTTGCCGCACTGGGAGAGCCGCTGCGTATGCTGGTACTTCCGGACCATCCGACTCCGGTCCGGGTACGCACACACACGGGCAGTCCGGTTCCGTATATGCTGTATGACAGTGAAAAAACATTTGCCGGGGCAGATGCATATAATGAGAGAAGTGGAGAGGCGTCCGGGATCTTCGAACCGGAGGGATATACGCTGCTCTCACATCTGCTTGGCAGGAAATGAGGAAGATATGCTGATTGTAAAGAAATTCGGCGGAACGTCCGTCGCGGATAAGGAATGCATTTTCCGCGTGGCAGATCGCTGCGTGGAGGAATATAAAAAAGGAAATGACGTGATTGTGGTGCTGTCTGCAATGGGAGATACGACAGATGAACTGATCGCAAAGGCGAAGGAGATCACTCCGGAACCGTCCCGACGGGAGATGGATATGCTCATGACGACAGGCGAGCAGGTGTCCGTGTCGCTCATGGCGATGGCAATCTCATCGCTTGGCGTGCCGGCGGTATCGCTGAATGCGTTTCAGGTAGGAATGCACTGTACGTCAACCTATTCAAATGCACGGTTTAAACGGATCGATACAGACCGGATCCGGCATGAACTGGAATACCGCAAGATCGTGATCGTCACCGGTTTTCAGGGAGTAAACAAATATGAGGATTATGTAACGCTCGGACGCGGCGGATCGGACACGACAGCGGTTGCCATCGCGGCGGCAATGCATGCGGACGCCTGCGAGATCTACACAGATGTGGACGGCGTCTATACAGCAGATCCGCGTATCGTGCCAAACGCGAGAAAACTGGAAGTGATCAGCTACGATGAAATGCTGGAGCTTGCGTCTCTTGGGGCGCGCGTGCTGCACAACCGTTCGGTGGAGATGGCGAAAAAATACGGCGTACAGCTTGTAGTACGTTCCAGCATGAACCGGGAGGAAGGAACGGTAGTCAAGGAGGTTAGAAAAATGGAGAAAATGATAATCAGCGGCGTTGCTTCCGATAAGAACACATCCCGCGTATCCGTGATCGGCGTGGATGATAAGCCGGGCGTCGCATTTAAGATATTCAATACACTTGCCAGAAACGGAATCAATGTGGACATTATTCTGCAGTCGGTCGGACGCGGCGGCACCAAGGATATTTCCTTTACAGTCGCGCAGGATGATCTCACGGAGACACTGCGTGTCCTAGAAGAAAATAAGGAAGCTCTGACGATTCAGGAAATCAATCACAAGGATAATGTGGCGAAGATATCGATCGTCGGAGCCGGAATGATGAGCAACCCGGGTGTTGCGGCAAAAATGTTTGAGGCACTGTACAACGCAGGCGTCAATATTCAGATGATCTCAACCTCTGAGGTACGGATCACGGTGCTGATCGATGAAAATGAAGTAGACCGTGCAATGGTAGCGGTACACGATCGGTTTGGTCTTGGAGAATAAAAAAGAATGGAAGCATATACAAGTTTTGCGGCAGTCTACGATACGTTTATGGACAACGTTCCTTACGGGGAATGGGGGGACTATCTGCACGGACTGCTGGTGGAATATGGAATCCGCGACGGACTTGTGCTTGATTTAGGCTGCGGCACCGGAACAATGACGGAGATCCTTGCCTCTTTCGGGTACGATATGACCGGGGTGGACAATTCAGAAGAAATGCTGGAGATCGCACTGGAGAAACGGCTGAAGTCCGGTCATGATATCCTGTATCTGATGCAGGATATGCGGGAATTTGAACTGTATGGGACGGTCCGGGCAGTTGTCAGCGTGTGTGATTCTATGAATTATATTACAGAGTCCCAGGATCTGCTGCAGGTGTTCCGGCTGGTGAACAATTACCTGGATCCGGGCGGGATCTTTCTTTTTGATCTGAATACCGAATATAAATATAAAGAAATCCTGGGAGAGCAGACGATTGCGGAAGAGCGGGATGAATGCAGCTTTATCTGGGATAATTACTACTATGATCAGGAAAAGATCAATGAATACGAACTGACGCTGTTTTTGCATGACGAGGATTTGAGTCAGGAGCAGGGAATGGAAATCTGCAGGAAGTTTCAGGAGATGCATTACCAGAGGGCGTATTCCCTGGAAGAAGTGAAAGACCTGCTGGGGCAGGCAGGGCTGGAGTTTGTCGCTGCATATGATGCGCTGACAAAGAATCCGCCGGAAAAAACAAGCGAGCGGATTTACGTGATCGCCCGTGAACATGGGAAATAGGAGGAGACAATTGTGTCAGATTATATTGTAAGGGCAACGGCGGCACATACACAGATCCGTGCATTTGCTGCCTCGACGACCGGACTTGTGGAGGAAGCACGGCAGCGTCACCAGACGAGTCCGGTGGCGACAGCGGCGCTGGGACGACTGCTTACCGGCGGCGTCATGATGGGGAGCATGATGAAAAATCCCACGGATCTTTTGACGCTCCAGGTACAGTGTGGAGGCCCGATTGGCGGAATGACGGTTACAGCGGACAGCCTGGGACGAGTAAAAGGATATGTGAACAATCCGGATGTGATGCTTCCGCCTAAGAATGGAAAACTGGACGTCGGCGGCGCTCTTGGTCCGGGATTTTTGACTGTGATCAAGGATATGGGACTGAAAGAACCGTATTCCGGACAGATCATGCTTCAGACGGGAGAAATCGCAGAAGATCTGACGTATTACTTCGCGACTTCCGAACAAGTGCCGTCCTCGGTCGGTCTTGGCGTGCTGATGGAAGTGAACAATACGGTACGCTGCGCAGGCGGCTTTATTGTACAGGTTATGCCGTTTATTGAAGATGTAGTGCTGGAAAAGCTGGAGGCAAATATTCAGAAGATCCAGTCTGTGACGGCGATGCTCGATAACGGGCATACACCGGAAGACATGCTTTCACAGGTACTTGATGGTCTGGAAATGGAGATCACAGATACCCTTCCGGCAGAATTTTACTGTAACTGTTCGAAAGAACGGACGGGAAAAGCAATTATCAGCGTGGGAAAGAAAGAAATCCAGTCGATGATTGATGACGGAGAACCCATCGAGGTAAAATGTCATTTTTGCAATTCCGCATATCAGTTCTCTGTAGAAGAACTCAGAGAAATGCTGAAAAAGGCAGTACGTTAGGACTTTTTACAGTCAGGCTGAAACTGGATCGATATTTTCAAAAAACGCTACAGGCGGGAAAAAGAGGGATGACAGATGAAAGACGGGTTTGTAAAAGTAGCGGCTGCGACACCGGATATCCGGGTTGCTGACGTGGCATATAATCAGGGAAAAATCTGTGAGGTGATTGATGAGGCGCAAAGAAACCACGCGAAGATCGTAGTATTTCCGGAACTTTGTATCACCGGGTATACGTGCAGCGATTTGTTCCTGCAGGATATCCTTTTGCGGGAGGCGAAGCAGGCACTTCTGCAGATCGCGGCATATACGAAGGACAAGGATATGCTTGTGTTCGTCGGTACTCCGCTGATGCAGGACGGGAAGCTCTATAACGTGGCTGCGGCCTTGAACCACGGCGAGATTCTGGGATTTACAACGAAAACATTTCTTCCGAATTACGGGGAATTTTATGAGATGCGTCAGTTTACGCCGGGACCGAAAGAGGCAAAGTGGATATTGTTTGAAGGAAAGCAGATTCCGTTCGGACCGCAGCTTTTATTCTGTGAGGAGCATATGGAGAATCTGGTCATATCTGCGGAAATCTGTGAGGATCTCTGGGCGCCGGATCCGCCCAGCAATGAGGCGGCGACTGCGGGAGCGACCGTGATCGTGAACTGTTCTGCCAGTACAGAGACAATTGGAAAAGACAGCTACCGCAGGGATCTGGTAAGAGGCCAGTCGGCGCGCCTGATCGCGGGATATGTTTATGCGAATGCAGGAGAAGGAGAATCCACGACAGACCTTGTATTCGGCGGACACAATATCATCGCCGAGAACGGCGCGACGCTTGCCGAGTCCGGACGTTTTGAAAATCAGGTGATCTACAGTGAGATTGATGTGTTCCGACTGGCAGGAGAACGCAGAAAGAATACGACATTTCAGCCGGAAAACGGCAGAAGCCTGATCCGGGTGCCGTTTTCTGTTACAGAAGAAGAGACCTCTCTTACACGGACATTTCCGCAGCGGCCGTTTGTGCCGCAGGACGACCGGGAACGGGAGCGAAGGTGTGAAGAGATCCTGACGATTCAGGCGATGGGACTCAAAAAGCGCCTGGTGCACACACATGCAAATTCGGCGGTAGTGGGAATCTCCGGGGGACTGGATTCTACGCTGGCGCTGCTTGTCACGGCGAAAGCCTTTGATATGATCGGGAGAGATCGAAGTGAAATTTTGTCTGTCACGATGCCCTGTTTCGGAACGACAGACCGGACCTACCAGAATGCCTGCCGGATGGCGCGGCAGCTTGGAACTACTTTGCGGGAAGTTCCGATTGCTGATGCGGTAAATATTCATTTTCGTGATATCGGACACGATCCGGAGAATCATGATGTGACTTACGAGAACGGACAGGCCCGGGAACGTACACAGGTATTGATGGATCTGGCAAACGAGACAGGCGGCATGGTGATCGGAACCGGAGATATGTCGGAGCTGGCGCTCGGGTGGGCGACTTACAACGGAGATCATATGTCCATGTACGGAGTGAATGCCTCTGTGCCGAAGACGCTGGTGCGCCACCTTGTAAAATATGCGGCGGACGAGACAGATGACACAGAACTGCAGCAGGTACTTTATGACGTGCTGGATACGCCGGTCAGTCCGGAACTCCTCCCGCCGAAAGACGGGGATATCGCGCAGAAAACAGAAGACCTTGTCGGACCTTATGAGCTGCATGACTTTTTCCTGTATTATATGATCCGGTTCGGGTTCGGACCGGGGAAGATCTACCGGCTTGCGAAAGAAACGTTTGCAGGGAACTATGAGAATGAGACGATCCTAAAATGGCTGAAGACCTTTTACCGCCGGTTCTTCGCACAGCAGTTTAAGCGGTCCTGCCTGCCGGATGGCCCGAAAGTTGGTACGGTAGCGCTCTCCCCGCGCGGCGACTGGCGGATGCCAAGCGACGCCTGCGCTGCAGTGTGGATGCAGGAAATCGAAAAACTTTCTTAATACAGAATAACCTTGTGTATCTGTTTGGATGTGTGATACAATGAGAGCGTGAAATGATACGGAAGATTGGAGGAACATGTTATGTGGATGAGGGCAGATTTGAAACAGAGAGGAAAACTGGCATTTAAGAGGAATTACTGGTCTGCTGTGCTGACAGCGTTTGTTATGATGATTGTTTCCGGTCTGGCTTCCGGCAGTGCTACGAATGGGAGCGGAAATAATTCTTACACGGAGACATATACATACGGAGACAGCGGACTTGGGGGATTTGGATCGGCTGCCATGGCAACAGCGGGGATCATTGCAGCAACCGTGATTATGATCATATCAATCCTGGTGATTCTCTTTCAGATATTCATCGGAAATGCACTGCTCGTGGGCGGAAAGAACTTTTTTGTCCTGAATCAGACAGGAACACCGTCCGCGCGGGAACTTGGCCATGTATTCCGAAGCGGAAACTATGGAAATGTGACGCTGACGATGTTTTTAAAAGACTTGTATGAGGGACTGTGGACGCTTTTATTTATCATTCCGGGAATCGTGAAGCATTATGAGTATCTGATGATTCCCTACATTCTGGCTGAGAATCCGGGAATGAACAGAAAGGAAGCGTTTATGATCAGCAAGCGAATGATGATGGGGCAGAAGTGGGAAGCTTTTGTATTGGATATGTCTTTTATCGGGTGGCGGATCCTGGAGACCCTGACGCTTGGAATTGTGGGAATCTTCTATGTAGAGCCGTATTATGAGGCAACGGTCGCAGAGATGTACTCGTTTAACCGTTCCCTCGCATACCAGAACGGATATATCCGTTAAGGATCATCTGTGAAAAAGTATCAACTGTTTTTCGTTTGATTCACAATGTGCATACAGTCCTTGGAGGCTGTATGCCATTTTTCTTTTTGCGACTCATACATCTCAAAGAGCCATGCAATTGCCGAATCCATTCCCTCTTCGGTGAGAGGAAATGTGGCAGACTGTTTTTCTTCATCCGGAGTCGCTTCAAAAGACCAGGGTTCGGGATAAACATATACGGTAAAGGAAGGCTCACCGTCGCCTGAGTCTGAACGGAAAAAATAACGCATGCCGTAATGGCTGCCGGAATAAGGTTCTTTCTTGAGTCCCTGAACCGGGACAAGGCGTTTATCAATCATAGAAATTCTCCCTTTTTTCTGTAGTGGTTATAGTTTAGTATAAAACGGATCCACCAAGAAGTAAACAGGAACGGTAGATATTTTATCTCTCTTATGATAAGATATAAAAACAGAAATGCTACAGGAGGAAATGACCATGGGAAACAGCCGGGAGATCCGGGTGGGACAGAAGAAGTTAAGAACGGGTTACACGACCGGGAGCTGTGCGGCGGCAGCGGCGAAGGCGGCTGCCTGTATGCTGCTTTCCGGAGAGGAAGTCGTAGCCGAAACTTATCTGTTGCTGAAGCA
>CATXUX010000028.1 GCA_958402795.1 uncultured Lachnospiraceae bacterium
GAGCGAAGAAGAGATGGATGATATGCTGGAAGAGCTGATCGACCGGTTCGGGGATGTTCCGAAGAAGGTACAGCAGCTTTTGCAGATCGCGAATCTGAAAGCACTCGCACATTCCGCAGACGTGACGGCGGTGGAACAGAAGCAGGGCATACTGAAGATTACGATGTACGAAAGGGCAAAGGCAGATCCGCAGAAGATTCCGGCGCTGATCGCATCGTATCATGGGAAACTGGTGTTTAAAGCCGAAAATCCGTCCTATTTTCTATATCAGAAGACAGGCGGAAACCGGAAAGAACGAAGCGAAGACGTGCTGGAAGTTGTGAAAATGCTGTTAAATGATATAAAATGCTTGTTAGATACGTAAAAAAAGTTTATAATGTAACGATGAGTCAAAAGTTTAAATGTTACTTGGGAGGATACTATGAAACAGTGGAAAAGACGGACGGCTATTCTGGGGATCGCAGGCATGACTGCAATGGGAACTCTGACAGGATGCGGTTCGATGAACAATGAAGATACGGTTATTATGGTAGGAGAGGAAAGTGTTCCGCTTGGGGTGGCAAATTTCTATGCCAGACTGCAGCAGGCACAGTATGAGACGTATTTTGCAAGCATGATGGGAACCGGTCCGGAGGAATTCTGGGCGCAGGATTCCGGGGACGGCAAGAGTTATGAAGAGAGCATGAAAGAGAACATGCTGGAATCTCTGGAGAATCTGTATCTGATCCGGCAGCACGCAGAGGAATATGACGTAGCGCTTACAGATGAAGAGACGGCGGCCATCGAGGACGCCGCAGAGCAGTTTGAGGCAGATAATGCAGACGATGAGAAGGAAGCGGTATCCGGGTATCAGGAATACGTGAAAGAATATCTGGAACTGGTCACGCTCCAGCAGAAGATGCAGGAACCGATGCAGGCGGACGCAGACACAGAGGTATCCGACGAGGAAGCCGCGATGAAAGGGATGCAGTATGTATTCTTCTCATTTACCACGACGGACGAATCCGGAAACTCGGTTGATCTGTCAGAGAATGAGATCGCGACCGTCAGGACGACGGCACAGCTTTTTACAGATAATCTGAAAGGAAGCGAAAACAAAGACATGGAAGCGGCTGCCCAGGAAGCCGGTGTAGAGGTACAGACGGCGACTTTCAATGCAGAAAGCACTTCCCCGAATGCAGATCTGATCGCGGCGGCAGATGCCCTGACGAATGTGGGAGATATCACAGATGCGATCGAAACAGATGCAGGAATCTATGTGGCGAAGCTGACGACGCTTCTGGACCGTGAGGCAACGGATTCCAATAAAGAAACCATTGTCAGTGAAAGACAGCAGGAAGCCTATAATGCGCTTCTGGATCAGTGGCGGGAAGATACAAAGATCACCGTGAATGACAAACTGTGGGAGAAAATCGATTTTCAGAAGCAGGGCGTCAATATCAAGACCACAGAGACAGAAGACAGTGCGGGTACGGACAGCAGTACAGAAACAGATGGAGATACCGCTGCAGAATAAAGAGTGAATCAATATAATCCGGATATTCATATGCTCCGAAAAAAGTATATGAATATCCGGATTTGTGTGTCTTGTTATCTGCATGGATTCCGCATATATCCGAGCCTGATGTGATGCGGCAACAGATTTAATATCAAGACAATTAAGTCACGATAAAACAGACTTCCGGGCAGAAAGATCAACTGAAGAAAGTCATCAGGGAGAGCGGATATGTTACTGTAAAACCTTTTATAGAAAACTATGATTGCGCTTATAGGATTGTAGTGGAATATCAGAAAGAACGAAAGCGGTGGGAACAGCAGACAGATGATGGAAAAGCAGATGTATAGAGGGGCGAGGTAATGGTGCAGTAGAGGTTGCTCCGCTTTTCTGAAGTTAAAAGAGAATGTAAGCAGCTTGCATTTAAAGTCTTGCTCAAATTTTACATGTTCTTGCGAATTGTGGAAGGCAGTGATATACTTATTTTTAACAGAGGACAGAAGATAGAAAGCTGTTACGGCTGTGTCATATAATTGTTTGTGAAAATTGTTAATCGACAAAAAAAACAAGTGAGGCAGGTTTGAGAAAAACTTCTGGGATTGCGTTAAATACAATGGCAAAACTTCGACGGGATGAAGAAGTAATACTTACAGTTCTAGAAAAAATATGCAAGGTTCTTAAGATAGATTATGGCGATATCATGGAATATGTAGATAAGTCTGCAAATACTAGGAGAAGAAGAAACAGATTTTTCGAGATTTGTGGAGATATTCAGGAAAACAGCGGAAGAAGACGGGCAAGATTTAGAGAAAGTCAGGCATTTGTTCGGAGAAAGTGATGACGAGGGAGTATATTGCTACAGTCTGAATCCTAATTTTTTTTGTAAGAGGTCTGAGAAAAAAGTTATAAAGTACAGTAAAGAAAGCAGAGAACAAAAATTATTTAATTGATTTTCTTGTTTTTAGGAAAATCGTAAAGGCAGGTGTCTTGATGGAAAATATTGGAATAGAGACGGAGCAAATAGAATATAAGAAAACGACCGGAGAATTGAAAGAAGCTATCACGTCTATCGCTGCTATTTTGAATAAGCATGGTTCCGGTGAACTATATTTTGGTGTCAGAAATAATGGTGATGTATTGGGACAAGTGATAAACGATGAAACTTTGCGTAAAGTAAGTCAGGCGATTAAGAATCATATTACGCCATCCATTTTTCCGGAAATTACAATTAAGACATTTGAAGGGGGAAAACAGACGGTATATGTAAAGTTTTCCGGGGATCAGCAGCCTTATCTTGCCCATAATGTTGCGCGCATCAGACAGGCAGATGAAGATCTTGTTATGTCACAGGAAATGTATTCGGAAATGCTGTTAGCCAGAGGCGGAGAGAAATACAGTTGGGAAAAACAGACATCCGAGTATACGATAGAAGATATTGATATGGTGGCATTTAAGGCGTATTTGACAAAAGCGAAAGCCGTTGGAAGAATTGAATTTGATTCGGATGATCCGGGTGTTGTTTTGGAAAAGCTGGATCTTTTCGCCAAAGATGGCATACATCTTTTAAATGCAGGAGCCGCTTTGTTTTGTTCGTGTACGACAAATGATGTTCAGATGGCAAAGTTTGCTACAAACGTGAAAGCAACTTTTACAGATATACGTCGAGAGGATAAAGGTTCTATTATAGGATTAAGCAAAGTATGTGAGCAATATATCATTGATGCGATGGACTGGAAAGCGGACATCGTAGGTCTTGAGCGAGTAGAAACACCGGAAATTCCAGTAGAAGCTATCCGGGAAGCGGTTATTAATTCTTATGGGCACAGACTGTATAATAACAATCAGTGCAATGAGATTGATGTTTTTAAAGACAGGATTGAAATTCACACAACAGGTGGATTTCCTAAAGGTCATACACCAGAGGAATTTTTAGATGGCAAAAAAAAAGCGATTCGGAGAAATAAGTTAATTACAGGAGTCTTATATTATTCAAAGGATATGGAGACATTTGCTACTGGACTTAAACGCATTAAGGATTTGTGCGATGTGGCTGGATGTAAGGTAGAGTTTAGAACAGAAAAAGATGATTTTGTGGTTGTATTTTACAGAAATCTTCGGGAAATATGGGAGAAAAAAAGCAAAAAGAAAGATGTAGAAAATCTAAAACATCAAAATGATGTTTTGGATGATGTTTTAGAAGATGCTTTGGAAAATCGAATCATGCATCTCCTGGCCGAAAATAATAAACTTAATCAAAAACAAATTGCGGCAAGGACAGGGAAATCTATCGCATCGGTACAGCGTGCAATGAAGAAACTTTCTGAACAAGGAAGGATTATTCGTGAAGGCGGAAAACGCTTTGGGTATTGGAAAGTGAAATAAAATCATACCGACATGGATTTACTGATATGGTATGAGAAGAACTCACTGTCATTTTCAATTAGAGCGCTTCCAAAGTTTTTTGTAAGTCGCCAGAAAAGCTTACGATGAGTTATAAAAATGTTTGGAGATAATAAGAGCCGTCCGTGAGGGCGGCTCAAAATCATTCAGCTTTGTTCTTCACCAAGGAAATAGTTTATTTTCTTCGCATATTCTTGCTGCTCTTCTGCAAACAAACTTTCAAGAAGAGCAGTTTTTCTGGTTTCCCGGTATTCCTTCAGTCCTTCGATATATTTGGTCCGGCATCTGTCTTCAATGACTACCGGTATCAGATCTGCCTTTAAGCACTCCCGGAACAGGATCAGCCTGCCGGTTCTGCCGTTGCCGTCCTGAAAAGGATGCAGAGCCTCATACCGGGCATGGAACTGCGCCATAACCGTAAGGGTCTTGCCCGAAATCTCATGATACCAGTTGAGAAGTTCCTGCATTTTTGCCGGAACCTCTTTCGGAAGGGTTGTTTCGTACATGCCGACCATATTGGGGCGCTTTTTATAATCACCTATGGCATAACCATTGGCGCGGTCTTCAAAAACTCCGCTTTTCAGTTCATAATGAAATGTTTTGATCAGCTCTTCGCTTAAAGGCTCTTCCAGCGTATCGATCATTTTATTGAACATCAGGAAGTGACCGTTAGTTTCCTCCACATCTTTGGCACGGTAATAATCATCATTGCGGGGGAGCATACCGGTATCAAACAGCGAAGCGGTCTGCTCCTCATTCAGTGTGGATCCTTCAATCTTATTGGAATTATAAGCCAGCGTCCGCTGCGTGTAAGCATAGATGCCGGAACGGTCAAATTTTTTTCGCTCAATCTGGAAGCGCCGGATCAGTTGTTCGTTCTTCATAAGAAATCGCTCCTTGTTTTCTGGATGAGACTATCTTATCATACTGCCGCAATAATTTACAGAGGTGATTTTGTCGAATCGGAGAGAAATCTCAAACATGGAAACATGGAATAAAGTGCGGCAAAGTCTTGCTATTGATTCCTGTTTTGTGCTAGAATAGATGAAGTTCCATTTTTATGGAACGATGCTTCAGAAACTTAATGTAAGATATCTATGATACACGAAGGAGGAATCTTGTATGAAGTTAGTGATCACGATGAGCCGCCGCTTCGGGACAGGAGCAAGCGTCATTGCAAAAGAACTTTCCGAGCGGCTTGGCGTACCGGTATATGACAAAGCATACATTGAACAGAAGCTCGGGGAAAAGGAGTACGAGACAGAAGCGGATGCGATCCGTAAACTTGCGGAAAAGCCGTGTATTATTCTCGGCCGCTGTGCCTCCGATATCCTCAAAGACCGCATGAATGTTCTCAATATTTTTGTCTGTGCAACGAAAGAAGACCGGATCCGGCGCATTATGAAGTTGGAAGATCTGTCCTTTGAAGAAGCAAAGGATAAGGTGGAAAAAACGGACGAGGCGCGCGCCGCGTATTATTATGAAAATACCGGAAAGACATGGGGCGACGTCAATGATTATCATATGATCCTTGATACGAGTGAACTCGGGATCGAAAACTGTGCGAATATCCTGATGCAGTATTTCGAAAAGCTTGAGTATATCTAAGACGTTGTAGCATTCAATTAAATGTTTCAGGCTCGGCTGGAGCGACTGAGCAATGTCTGAGAAACGGCGGGATCTGAAATGATTTAAAAACGGACGACTGTGATTCAGTAGGAACCGCAGTCGTCCGTGATTTTTTGATACTGCATGAGATATCTTTGCGTGTTATTCAGAACGTTCCTGAATATGAATATCGGAAGAATCTGCTGTGATCCGGATCGTATGCTCCCCGTCTCCATCGCCCGTATAGTGAGTGATATCATCCGAATCTTCATAGAGTCCGGCCATGTATTCGTCGGGGAGACGGACGTCTCCATATTCGGACTGGATATCGAATGCGTATTGTGTGAGCGGAGCGGGAAGCGATAGTTCCACATTTCCGTATTCAGTTTTACAGAGCAGACTTCCGGGTTCCAGGGCGTCCAGTGTCAGATCGCCGGAATCCAGTGTGATGGTTGTGGCGTCACAGGATAGATCGGTCAGTTCTACATCTCCGTAGTTATTTTCGATTATGAGACTGTCGGCGATGAGCTGTTTGGCGGTAATATCTCCGTCATCGGATTGGATCCGGATCTGATCTGCCGTTAGTCCGGTCAGATCGGCATCATCATAGTCGAGGACCAGCGAGAGGGTCTCTGCTGTGAATCCGGTAAGCGTGACAGAAGCATTGGAGTCAATGGATACGGTTCCCAGCATTGCAGATTCCGGCACATATAGGGTGAGGCGTTCTTGCGTATCCGGCTCTTCTGAAAAGCCAAATCCAAAGTTCATCACGCCGTCGGAAAAAATCCTTTCAGATGAGAAGAAAAAGGTATCATCGGATACTTCCCAGACTGGCTTGGATAAGTTGCCGGACAGAGAGTATTCCAGATAATAGGTTTCATCATCGGAAGGAAGAATCGAAACGTCGTTCCATGACTGCATGGAGATATCAATGTTGGTGAAGGAATCGACAGGAATTTTTTTCTGTACATAAGATTCCGGCACACTGTCGGAGGAGTAAATTCCGTTCCTGGTGATAATAAAACCTGCGTGTCCGCCCATCATCCGTCCTGCACCGAGAAGAATAATGCCTGCGGCGGCTAAAACGCCGGATACGATGAAGATCTTTTTAGTGATTGGCTTCATTGCTGTGACCTCCTTTTGCTTTTTTTATGATTTTTCCAAATGCGAGCGTCAGCTTGCGTACCGTCCATCTGCTAAGACAAAATGCTCCATATGTCACGATGATTCCGAGACCAAGAGCAATCAATCCGATCCCGAGTGTGGCGATTCCGTCCGCCGCTGCATGGAAGAGCAGCCAGACGCCGCCTGCGACGCCGATCACACCTGTCGCGGCTACAGATACTGCACCGATGAAAACGCAGAGTACAGCAAGTAAAATGCAAAGAGCAACTGAGAGTAATACCACGATCAGCGCAAATGCCAGCGGAAGCGCGATCGGAGCCGCGCAGATTCCGAGGATTCCGATCCATATGGCAGACAATCCGCGGCGGATACTTCTTGGCTGTTCTACAGATGTTTTTTCTGCAAGATTCATGAGCAGTTCACTGGCTGCAGCATCGGGATCGCCCAGATCTTCGATTGCCTGAGATTCATTTTCCGGACCGGCTTCGGCAAAATATTCTTCGAAATACTCGATTGCCCTGTCGTAGTCTTCCTTCGGCAGCCGCCGCAGATTGTGGGACAGAGCCTTCATATATTCTGATTTGTTCATTGTGTCATGCCTCCTTTGATAATATCATCGATAATGGTTTTATAGCGGTTCCATTCATCTGCAAGCTGCTCCTGAAAAAGCCGCCCCTGACTGGTGATCGTATAATATCTTCGGTTTCTGCCCTGAAACTGCCGGTCATAGGTCTCCACATAGCCGTTCTCCTGCAGTCTGCGCAGAATCGGATAAAGCGAAGAATCCTTAATCGTTGCCGCCCTCTTTACAATCTGGCTGATCTGATATCCATAGGCATCCCCCTCTGCAATCACCGAGAGCACCAACAGATCCATCATCGCTCCGTTTACCGGGAACGTCATCGAATCACTCCTTTCGTATATTGCATGAAAGCATATGCTTTAATTTATACATATTATACGATATATAATATAAATTGTCAACACATATATTATATAAAAATGTATCAGAATAAAAATCGGGAAAATACGTGTATACAATATAGTTGAAAAAAATCTATCACACTATTGCAAGAACCGACAAAGTAATGCTATAATTTATTACAGTATGTTTTTAAGAATATAAGTAGGTGACGATTTTGAAGAATAAAATTAAGCGTCTTTCAAAAGGGGATTTTCAGGTTCCGCAGCCGGATATTATTTTTCCGGAGACACGGATTATTATGCGGGTAGGAGAAGGAGAGATATATAAGGGAAGTTTTTCCCTGCAGAATCAGGGAAAGGGGACGATCCGCGGACTCGTGTACCCTTCTTCTTACCGTGTGCATTGTGAAGAGACTGGGTTTGACGGGAATCCGGTGAATATCTCCTATACATATGACGGAACAGGTCTGATCCCGGGACATGTGGAAAAGGGGAAGTTTACGATCGTCTGCAACGGCGGAGAATTTGATATTGCATTTACGGCGATCATTGAAAAACCATTCGTGATGACAAGATATGGGAAGATCCAGAGTCTTGAGGATTTCAAGAAGCTGACATTCCACGATCCGGCGGAAGCGGAAAAGTTGTTCCGGTCACGGGATTTTTATGAGATCTTAAAATATGAAGACAAGCGGATTCAGTCGCTTTATGATAATATGCGGAAGTGGGAACTGGATCAGCACGCGCTGGAGGAATTCCTTGTCGGCTGCAAGCAGAAAGAGAAGATTTTTCTGATGCTGGAGGAGGAAAGCCGCGCGTTCACTTCGCTGACAGAGGACCGGAAGGAGATTTTTACGATCCGGAAGAATACGTGGGGATATCTGGAGATCGATGTGCGGACAGAAGGCGATTTCCTGCATGTCGAGCATATGAAGATCACGACAGAGGAATTTATCGGCAATTCCTGCAGGCTGGAGTATTTTATCAGTGAAGAGCGCCTGCACAGAGGAAGCAACTTCGGACGGATTATTTTGGAGACGCCTTATGAGACGCTGACGTATGAGGTGATTGTCGAGAAAGATGTCTGCCGTGAGGAGGACCGCCGTGTCAAGAATCTGGAATGCGCGGGAATTCTGAAAGGCTATCTCCAGTGCGAGGCAGGAAAGAAGGAGATCGGTGAATGGACGGAGGAAGCGGTCCGCAAGGTGGAGCATCTCCGCAAGATCGATGAGACGAATGAATGGTATCTGCTGCTCCATGCACATATCTGCCTGATCGGAAAGCGGACGGCGGAGGCGAAGATCCTGCTGGAGTCCTACAACTATAACCGGTTTGCGATCGGAAAGAACGCAGAACTCAGTGCGTATTACCTGTATCTGACGACACTTCTGAATAATGACACGATCGGCCAGAGACGAGTATCAGAGGAACTGGCCCGTTCCTATATGAAGCATCCGGAGAGCTGGAAGATCCTCTGTATGCTGATCAATGTGGATCCGGAGTATAAGATCCTCTCAGAGCGGCTGCGGATCATGGAGAATTTGTTCTATGAAGAGAAGACGAACAGCCTGATTTTTTATCTGGAGGCGTTCCGCTGCTATAAAGAGAAGAGTACGTCGCTGAAAAAGCTGGGGACGTTTGAGGTGCGTGTGCTTCTGTTTGCCGTGAAGCATGGACTGATGACAAAGGAACTGGCGCTGTATACTGCAAATCTCGCAAGCCAGCTTAAGAAATATGACCGCCATCTGTACCGGGTGCTTTCGCTCTGTTATAAAGAGTATCCGGAAGGGATGATCCTGACGGCGATCTGTACGCTCCTGATCAAAGGAAACTGTATAGGACCGGAGTATTTTGTCTGGTACGAGAGAGCTGTCGCGTCTGAGCTTAAAATTGCACAGCTTTATGAATATTATATGGCGTCGCTGAACGAAAAGACATTCCGCAAAGCACTGCCCCGTTCGATCTATCTGTATTTTATGCACGGAAATACGCTGGATTACCGCAAATGTGCGTTTTTATATGCGAATCTGATCACGTATGAAGACGATTCCAGCGAGATTTATGCACATTACCGGGATGAGATGGAAGCATTTGCATGGAACCAGCTCGACCGCAGGCATATCAACGAACACCTGCGGATCATCTACAAGCGGTTCGTGTCGGAAAGTCTTCTGGATAAAGAACGCGTGAAGGCACTCTATGACGTATGCCATGCTTACGAAATTACGACAAAGGTTCCGAATATGAAGTCTATCTATGTGATTTCAGAGGACGGGAGTATCTCGCAGTGTGTGCCGTATACGGAGCAGGGAGCGCAGGTATTTTTATACGCCAAGACGGACCGGCTTGTGTGGGAAGCGAAGGACGGACGTCACTATACGGATTCCATCCCCTATGAGAGCAAGCGTTTGTTCTATGAACTGCGCTACATGGATGTCTGCAAGAGATATATCAACAGTCTCCGGCTGAACCGGCAGGAGGAAGAAACAGAGGAGCTGACGCTGGAAGCTGTGGAAGCGAATGGCCTGGAGCGTTATGAGTCCAGTGAGATGATGGCGCTTTGCAGCAAGACGATCCGGGAGACGAACTATGAATCCAATGATTTCCTGACGTACATCTGCTTTGAACTGTTCCAGAAAGGGCAGTACGACAAGGTGATTCTGACCTATCTTGCGAATTATTACTGCGGTGCGACGATCGAGATGAAGCAGCTCTGGCGGGAGGCGAAGGAATACGAAGTACACACCTATAAGCTGGGAGAGCGGATCCTGACACAGATGCTCTATTCGGAATCTGTGTTCGGCGAGGCGGCCATTTTTGAAGATTACTATGCAGAAGGGGCGTATTTCCGCCTGCAGCAGGCTTATCTGGCGTATATATCAAGGGAATATGTGGTGGAGAACCGGAAGATCGGAAAGAGCGTGATCGATATTATCTGCCGGGAATATGAAAAGGGCGAAGAAACCATTGATATCTGTAAAATTGCAGTACTCAAATATTATTCCAGACGGGAATACGATTCTTCCCTGCGCAGGACATTGAAGAAATTTATGCAGGATCTCTGCTGCAAGCAGATTTATTTCCCGTTCTTTCTTTCCTATGAGAAAGAGTGGCTGATCGAGCTGCAGCTCTGGGACAAGACACTGATCGAGTACAAGGGACAGAAGGGCAGCCGGGTGATTCTGTATTACCAGCTCCAGAAGGAAGACGGCGGGGAAGAAGATTATTCCACGGAAGTGCTTTCCCCGATGTACGAGAATATTTATGTGAAGAAGTTTGTGCTTTTTGCAAATGAGAAGCTGAAATATTATTTCAAGGAAAATATAGACGGCAATTCTTATTGCAGCGAGAAAGCATGCTGTGTGAAAAATGTGGAATCGGGAGAAAACGGACGTTATGGGCGGCTGAACGATATCCTGCTTTCCCAGGGAACGGTACAGGAAGAAAAAATGAGGGCGTATGCGCAGGAAGATATGGTTGCCGCGCATATGTTTGAAATAGGATGACGAATGTGAAGGAGGCTTATCCGGACATGGGACAGGGTACGATAATCGGCTATGAGATCAATGAAAAAAACTGTCAGATCAGTTATTTTGATGAGGCACAGTCTGAACCGGTCACGTTAGAGTCAGAGGAAGATAATTTTCAGATTCCTTTGATCATCGGCAGGCTGCGCGACACTTGGGCGTATGGAAAAGAGGCAAAACGGCTTTTAACCATCAAAGAGGGCATTACGGTTTCCAGACTTCTGGAGAGAAGCCTTGCAGACGAAAAAGTGGATGTGGGCGACGAGACCTATGATGCGGTCTGGCTGTTGTCAAAGTTTGTACAGATGTCGCTGCAGTCGTTCCCGGAGATCGACGGGATCGTGTTCAGCGTCCCGGAATTAACAGAAGAACTGGCGAAGCTGCTTCGCAGGATCGCCGGAGAGCTGAAGATTGACAAGCGGCGCGTATTTATTCAGGATTACAAAGAGAGCTTCTGCAATTATCTGTTCTACCAGCCGAAGGAACTCTGGCAGTATGAGGCGGCTCTGTTCAGCTGCGACAGGAACGAGATGAAAGCGTACATGCTCCGGAGACTGAAACCCGGATTTGGCGGGAAAACGACCTTTGTGACAGTAGATGAGGTGGCGAGCGCGCATATGAAGGAACTGGCGGCGGTCTATCCTGTATTGAATGAAGATAAAGCAAGGGAGGCGGATACCCGGTTCTGCAAGTTTATTGAAGGCGTATTTGATAAACGGATCGTGTCTTCGGTATTTTTGACCGGAGAGGGGTTCGAGAATAACTGGTATCCGCGCGCACTCCGGATTTTGTGTAACGGGAGACGTGCATTTATCGGGAACAATCTTTACAGCAAGGGTGCGTGCTACACGGCTTTTCGGAAACTGTACATGCACATTGAAGATCCGGTTTATCTGTCTGAGGGCAAGCTGACCGATCAGATTACGATCAACATGCGTGTGAACGGACAGGAGATGTGGTATCCGATCGTGTCGTGGGGCGCCCAGTGGTATGAATCTGACAACCAGTGGGAAGTCCTGCTGGAAGACGTGCAGGATATTGAGCTGCATATCGACTCGCTGGTACAGGGGACGATGCGCACAGAGGTGATCCCGATGAAGCATTTCCCGGAACGCTCCGAATATTCGATGCGCCTGATGATCGAGACTTCGTTTCTGGACGAAAAAACCTGCAAGGTGTCAGTAAAGGACGTGGGATTTGGTGAATTTTTCGCATCCACAGACTTTTATGAAGAGAAGATTATACATTTAGGAGGCAACGATGGGAAGTTTAGTTCTTTGTCATGACCGGCATGCGGTACGGCCTTATGAGATTACAAGGATCCATTGCAAGATTTTCACGATCGAGGAACTGTGTTATTATTTGTGTAATAATCTTTATCTGATCGATTATACGATCATGAATGAAGCGCTGTGCACATGGCTGGATGAGGAACTGGGGATGACGGATCTTGCAGAACAGCTCCGTGATGTGTTACGGATGCGCGGAACGGTGGAAAAGTTTGTACTTACGATCCTGAAATACTCCCGGATCTACAGAGAACCGCAGATGATCCGGATCCAGAACGTACTGGAACGTCTGAAAAACCAGAAGGATATTGAACGTCAGAAATATAAGGGCGACAACCTGCTGGAAAGCGGTGAGATCGAGGAGGCTGTACTCGTGTACCAGTCGATCCTCAACGGAGAAAAAGACGAAAGTGTAGATGACAAGTTTTACGGAAGAATTTACGCGGGACTGGGCGCTGCATACGGGAAGATGTTTCTGTATCAGGAGTCGGCAAAGATGTATGACCGGGCGTACCAGATCTGCGAGGACAAGAAACTGCTCAAACCATATCTGTATGCGTCTTATAAATATATGTCGATGGAGGAGTACCACATTCTCCTGACGAAGCATGAAGATTATGTGGAGATCAACGCCCAGATGCGGCGGGAGATTGATGAGATCCGGGGGAACCAGCAGCCGGAGCCGAACGGGGAACTTCTGGATAAGTGGAAACATCAGTACCGCAGAAGCCACGTATAAGTTAAACGTTGATTTTTGGAATATATTGTATTATAATCATCGTGCAAAAGATGAATACAATACTGAAGGAGCTTCTTGCATGAGTGAATTTGAAAAAGTGACAACCGGACTGGGGGAAGAGTGCGGCGTTTTCGGCGCATACGATCTGGACGGCGGCGATATTGCACCGTCGGTCTATTATGGATTGTTTGCCCTGCAGCACCGGGGACAGGAGAGCTGCGGTATCGCAGTGACAGATACAAAGGGACAACGAAGAGTGCTGTCAAAGAAAGGTCTCGGCCTTGTGAACGAGGTCTTTGACAGAGACAGCCTGCAGAAGTTAAAAGGCAATCTCGGAGTCGGACATGTCCGGTATTCTACGGCAGGGGCGACACGCGTGGAGAACGCACAGCCGCTTGTGATCAATTATGTAAAAGGGACGCTTGCGATCGCCCATAACGGAAATCTGGTCAATGCAGTGGAACTGAGAAAAGAGCTGGAATATACCGGGGCAATCTTCCAGACAACGATTGACTCCGAAGTGATTGCCTACCATATCGCAAGGGAACGGCTCAAGACGAAGAATGCCGAACAGGCGGTCAAGAACGCGATGAAGAAGATTAAGGGAGCGTATGCACTGGTCGTCAGCAGTCCGAGAAAACTGATCGGAGCAAGGGATCCGTTCGGGTTCAAGCCGCTTTGTATCGGGAAACGAGACCATACATACTTTCTTGCTTCTGAAAACTGTGCGCTTGCCGCGATCGGGGCAGAGTTTATCCGTGATGTGAAGCCGGGCGAGATCGTGAGCATTACGAAGGACGGCATCTCGTCAGACATGAGTATGGCGGTCGATGCGCAAAAGCAGGCAAGATGTATCTTTGAATATATCTATTTCGCACGGATGGACAGCACGATCGACGGTGTCAATGTATATCATGCGCGGATCGCTGCGGGCAAGGCGCTGGCAGAATCTTATCCGGTGGAGGCAGACCTGGTGGTCGGAGTGCCGGATTCCGGTCTGGTGGCTGCCAAAGGATATTCAGAACAGTCCGGGATTCCCTACGGCATGGCGTTTCATAAAAACAGTTATGTAGGAAGGACATTTATCAAGCCAACCCAGAGCGAACGGGAATCCAGTGTAAAGATTAAACTCAACGTCATTGAAGAGGTTGTAAAAGGAAAGCGGATCGTGATGGTGGATGATTCGATCGTGCGTGGAACCACTTCTGCGAATATCATCAAGATGCTGAAAAAAGCGGGCGCTCTTGAGGTTCATGTCCGTATCAGTTCGCCGCCTTTTTTGCATCCCTGCTATTTTGGGACGGACGTCCCGTCAGATGACCAGTTGATCGCCTGTACTCATACGACCGAACAGATCCGTGAGATGATTGGCGCTGATTCACTGGGATATATGGAAGTGGACAAGCTCAAAAACATGGTAGGCGATCTGTCATACTGCGATGCCTGCTTTACCGGCAATTATCCGATGGAAGTGCCGGAAGAAGATATAAGTTTAGCATTCGAATAAACATAAAGAAAGGGGATATGGAGATGAGTACAGACCGATATACCAGTCCGTTGTCTGAGCGTTATGCGAGCGAAGAGATGCAGTATATTTTTTCACAGGACAAGAAGTTCCGTACATGGCGGAGACTGTGGATTGCTCTTGCCCAGACAGAACAGGAATTAGGACTTGACATTACCGATGAACAGATCGAGGAAATGAAGGCACATGCAGATGACATTAACTATGATGTGGCAAAAAAACGGGAGAAAGAAGTACGTCACGATGTGATGTCCCACGTTTATGCTTACGGTGTTCAGTGCCCGAAGGCAAAGGGAATCATTCATCTCGGAGCGACATCGTGTTATGTGGGAGATAATACCGATATCATCATTATGGCGGACGCGCTGAAACTGGTGCGGAAAAAGCTGATCAGCGTGATCGCGGAACTGGCAGATTTCGCGGAGAAATATAAAGATCTGCCTACGCTGGCGTTCACACATTTCCAGCCGGCACAGCCGACTACGGTAGGGAAGCGTGCGACGTTGTGGCTGCAGGAATTTGAAATGGATCTGGAGGATCTGGATTATGTGCTCGGCAGTCTGAAGCTGCTCGGTTCAAAGGGAACGACCGGTACGCAGGCGAGCTTTCTGGAACTGTTTGACGGAGACCAGAAGAAGGTAGACCAGATAGACCCGAAGATCGCCGAAAAGATGGGATTTGACGCATGCTATCCGGTATCCGGCCAGACCTATTCCCGCAAGGTGGATACACGGGTTCTGAATGTGCTGGCAGGAATTGCGGCGAGTGCGCATAAGTTTTCCAACGACATTCGTCTGCTGCAGCATTTGAAAGAGGTCGAGGAACCGTTTGAGAAGAATCAGATCGGATCTTCTGCGATGGCATACAAGAGAAATCCGATGCGCAGTGAGCGGATCGCGTCGCTGTCCCGCTATGTGATGGCGGATGCGCTGAATCCGGCAATTACTTCCTCCTGCCAGTGGTTTGAACGGACGCTGGATGATTCGGCAAACAAGCGGATCAGCGTACCGGAAGGATTTTTGGCAGTGGATGGAATCCTCAACCTCTGCCTGAACGTGGTGGACGGACTTGTCGTACACCCGAAAGTGATCGAAAAACGCCTGATGTCAGAGCTGCCGTTCATGGCGACGGAAAATATCCTGATGGATGCGGTAAAGGCAGGCGGAGACCGTCAGGAATTACATGAGAGAATCCGGGAATTGTCCATGGAAGCCGCATACAATGTAAAAGAAAAGGGCGAGGACAATAATCTGCTGGAACTGATCGCGGCAGATCCGGCGTTCAATCTGGAACTGGAAGACCTGCAAAAAACAATGGAACCGTCCCGTTATGTCGGATGTGCGCCAAAGCAGGTAGAAACTTATTTAAACGATGTGATTCGTCCTCTGTTAGAGAAGAATCAGGATGCGCTTGGCATGAAGGCGGAAATCAGTGTATAACGTGTCGTCAAATAGTTTCATTTACGAAAAATGCAAAGGGGTGTAGCAAGAGATTGCCGCATCTCTTTTTCTTCTGTAAAATTCTTTTGTTTCATGTGGAGAGTGGTGTTTTCGGAGGAAAGAGATATGGAAGAGTGTTTAGAACTGAATGGAACTGGAATAATGAGTAAAGCGGCCGCCAGACAACTGCTGGCAGGCGCGATGATCCTGCTTCTGGTGATCTGTGTGTTGTCATATGGCTGCATGGACCATTACAGCGGCGGGAACGGAAAGGGTGAGATCCTCTCCGGAGAATCAAAATCGGAAAGTGTAATACCGGGTGCAGAGACGGTGGACATGGCAGTTACAGATGCAGCCGCCATCATTAAAGAGGCGGCGTATGAGATTCCGGAAAATTTGGTTACCCTTGACGCAGCGGCGAATCTGGCAGAAGCGGAGCCGGAAACGGCGGCGCCGGAGAGCGCAGGTACAGAACTGTATGTTCCGGCGGCGGGGAATGTTCTGCCGGAGATGACAGTGGAAAATGTGACCGGAATCCGTGAGGAAGTGCCGGTGAACAGCGGAAAAGCCGACATAGAAACATCCGGCGCGGATGGAATTGACAGGACAGCGGAAGTATCTGTGGCGGAAGCATCTGCGGCAGACGGGAGATATACGGAGACGGAAACGACGGTGCTGCCGGAATACGAAGAGACTGCGGCATTTTCCGCGTTCCGGATAGACCAAGACGGGATGCTTTGTGGATTTGCACCGGAATATGCGGAGATTGCAGACGGCGTACTGTCTCTTCCGTCTGAAGGATGCAGAGGAATCCGCAGAGGGGTGTTCCTCGGCGTGGGTGCGGGTATCACGGAAATCAGGATCCCTGCAAATATCATCTGCATAGAGGAAGGCGCACTGATGGGACTGGATGATCTGCTGTATATTTCTGTGGATGAAGGAAATCCTGCATATGCTACACAAGATGGCGTCTTATATGACAGCAGTGTTTCCATTCTTCTTGCATTTCCAAACGGAAGAACCGGCGGATATCTTGTACCGGGAAGCGTGGTACGCGTTGCGGATGACGCATTTTATCATACATCCGTAGAGATACTGGACATGAGAGGCTGTATGGAACTGGATCCGGAGACTGTGAAAATAGACGGAGTACGGGTTTTGCTGCCGCAAAGCGCCGAATGACCCTGGTCCTGATCCTGACCGGTTATAATCTGCTTGCACATTTTTCTCTTGTGTTTTATAATAGGACGGAATAAAAAGCAGGAACAGGAGAATCATAGAGATGAGCAAAGTAAGAACAAGATTTGCGCCGAGTCCGACCGGACGGATGCATGTAGGAAATCTGCGGACGGCGTTGTATGCATATTTGATCGCGAAGCATGAAGGCGGGGATTTTATCCTCCGTGTGGAGGATACAGACCAGGAGCGGTACATGGAGGGTGCTCTGGAGATTATTTACCGGACGCTTGCAAAGACCGGACTGGTGCACGACGAAGGACCGGATAAGGATAAGGGATATGGTCCCTATGTGCAGAGTGAGCGCAATGCGCAGGGAATCTATCTGAAGTATGCGAAGCAGCTTGTAGAGCAGGGAGACGCTTATTACTGCTTCTGTGATAAGGAACGGCTGGACTCTCTGAAGTCTTCCGTGTCTGAAGACGGGACGGAGATCGTGGTATATGACAAGCACTGCCTGGGACTGTCCAAAGAAGAAGTGGAAACGAATCTGGCGGCGGGAAAGCCGTGGGTGATCCGGCTGAATGTGCCAAACGAGGGTGAGACCACGTTCCATGATGAAATCTACGGGGATATTACAGTGCCGAATGCCGAACTGGACGATATGATCCTGATCAAATCGGACGGCTATCCGACGTATAATTTTGCGAATGTCGTAGACGATCATCTGATGGAAATCACCCATGTAGTACGGGGAAATGAATACCTGTCTTCCGCGCCGAAATATAACCGGCTGTATGAAGCGTTTGGATGGGATGTTCCGGTCTACGTGCACTGCCCGCTGATTACCGACGAGAATCATAAGAAACTGAGCAAGAGGTGCGGTCATTCTTCCTATGAAGATCTGATCGACCAGGGATTCGTGTCCGAGGCGGTTGTCAACTATGTTGCCCTGCTTGGATGGTGTCCGGCAGATAACAGGGAGATCTTCAGCCTGGAGGAGCTTGTAGAGGCGTTTGATTATAAGCATATGAACAAATCCCCGGCGGTATTTGACATTGTCAAGCTGCGCTGGATGAACGGAGAATATCTCAAAGCGATGGACTTTGAACGGTTCTATGAGATGGCAGAACCATATCTCCGGGAGACGGTGACGAAAGATTACGACCTCCGCAAGATCGCGGCACTCGTGAAAACAAGGATCGAAGTGCTGCCGGATATCAAAGAACAGGCAGATTTCTTTGAAGCGGTTCCGCAGTACGATACTGCGCTGTATACACATAAGAAAATGAAGACAAATCCGGAAAAGTCTCTGGCACTTCTGGAAGAGGTGCTTCCTGTGCTGGAAGCGCAGGAGGACTTCACCAACGACGCACTGTTTGAGACATTGAAAGCGTTTGCAGGAGAAAAGGGGTATAAGATCGGGTATGTGATGTGGCCGATCCGCACTGCGGTGTCCGGAAAGCAGAATACGCCGGGCGGTGCGACGGAGATCATGGACGTGCTCGGAAAAGCGGAATCTCTGGAACGGATCCGCAGCGGAATCGAGAAACTTCGTGAAGAAAAATAGAAAAACCGGATGAGATAAGGAGCGGAGGAAACTGCAAAGCGTATGACAGAAGACAGAAAACAGAGAGGAAACCAGACGCAGGAAAGGAACGCGCAGCCTGCGTCGCTGAACCGGGCGCAGAAACGTGCAGTAGTTCATCATGAGGGACCGTGCCTTGTACTTGCCGGACCCGGATCGGGCAAGACGATGACGATCGTCAGTCGGATCCGGTACTTGATAGAGGAATATAAAGTAAGACCAGAAGAGATTCTGGTCATTACTTTTACCAAATATGCGGCATCCGAGATGAAGCTGAGACTGAAAGCGATGATGGACGGGCGGAACATTCCGGTTACGGCAGGCACGTTTCACGGGATTTATTATGGAGTCCTGAAATGGGCCTACCGGTTTGGACCGGAGAACATTCTGTCAGAGGAAGAAAAATTTCAGCTTGTGCGGCAGATCGTAAACCGGCAGGAGGAACTGGAAGTGTCTGACGAAGAAGACTTTCTAAAAGACATTGTGACAGAGATTGGAGTCGTAAAAAATAACCGCTGTCCGATCGAAGCGTACCGTTCGTCGAAGTGCCGTCCGGATATTTTCCGGGATATTTACGAACAGTATGAGACGCAGCGAAAGCAGCTTCGGAAGATTGATTTTGATGACATGCTCGTACTCTGCTATGAACTGTTTGTATCGCGGCCGGATCTGCTGAAGCTGTGGCAGGACAAGTTCCGGTATATTCTCGTCGATGAGTTCCAGGATATCAATCAGGTACAGTACGATGTGATCAAGATGCTTGCGGCGCCGGAAAATAATCTGTTCGTGGTGGGAGACGATGACCAGTCGATCTATGCGTTCCGCGGGGCGGACGCAAAACTGATGTTTCAGTTCCGGAAAGACTTTCCGGAGGCAGAGGAGATCCTGCTGGACGTCAATTACCGGTGTACGGGGAATATTGTGAAAAATGCGCTGAAAGTGATCAGCCATAATGAGGCGCGGTTTGAGAAGAAAATCCGCGCGAACAAGAAAGCGGGAGCAAGCATCCATGTGCAGGAGGTGAGGGACTCGGCGGAGGAAAGCGAGTATGTGGCGGAGCAGATCGCAAAACAGATCGCGTCGGGAACACGTCCGGAGCAGATCGCGGTCCTGTACCGGGTACATACGGACGCGAGAGCACTGGTGGAAAAACTGATCGACAGCCGGATCCCGTTTCAGATGCGGGAACATATGCCGAATCTGTACCGGCATTTTATTGCGCAGGATATATGCGCTTATTTTCGTATCGCGACAGGAACCGGGACAAGAGCGGATCTGTTACAGATTATGAACCGGCCGAAGCGCTATCTGAGCCGTGACAGTGTGGCAGCAAGCAGGAATGTTTCCTTTGAGGAATTACGTAAATTTTACGCGGACAAAGACTGGATGCAGGACCGGATCGACCAGTTCGAATGGGACGTCAAAATGCTCCGGAAGATGGCGCCTTACGCGGCGATTCAGTTTCTCCGCAAACGGATCGGTTACGATGAATTCCTGCGGGAGTATGCGTCAATGAGGCAGATGCCGGTGTCAGAACTGACAGACGTCCTGCTGGAGATTGAGGAAGCGGCGAAGCCGTACCAGACGCTTGAAGAGTGGTTTGCCCATGTGGAAGAGTATACAGAGGCGTTGAAACAAAAAGAACAGAAGAAGGGAAAAGACGGCACAGGCGTGCATCTGATGACGATGCATGCGGCGAAAGGACTGGAATTTGACACCGTGTTGATCATTCAGGCGAACGAAGGCAGAATCCCTTACCAGCGGGCGTTAAAAGACGGCGGGGAGGAAGAAGAGCGGCGATTGTTCTACGTGGCGATGACGCGGGCGAAAGAACGTCTCCTGATCACTTATGTGAAGTCAAAAAACGGAAAGGAGATGTCTCCTTCCCGTTTTGTAGATGAATTATTCGAGGGGATCTAATCCAAGTGCGTCCAGGTCGATGGCGTCATACTCCAGGGTATCCAGCCACTCGTCATAGGCGTCGCACACGGCTTCAAATTCATCGTCATCTTCGATGGATTCCAGAGCCGGATCATCGCCGTCACCGGCGATATAGCGGTAGAGGTAGACACGGCTTTCTTCGCCGGTATCCATATCGTCCGGCGGCAGCAGTGCGATATACTCTTTTCCACTTACCGTGAGAGTACACAGAATCTCACATTCCAGCGTTTCATCGTTATCCAGATATAAGGTTACGGTGTCAAGTTCATTATTTTCCATAACTGTCTCCTTTAAATGATTCGTATATTCCTACTCTAACAAATATGGGGGCAAAACGCAAGTGATAAGAAAAAGAATTGACAAACCCTGAAAACAAGGTAGAATGAAATGTGGGGGAAGAAAAGACATTGACTGCAGGAGGATCAATCATATATGAAGCGAAAAATACTGGGAATTGTTTTTACTGCCGCGCTGGGAGGACTGCTGTTGTCCGGCTGTAAAAAGAATGTGGGTACACCGGAGGATAATGCGGTCGTGGAAGAGGAAGAAGAAAGCGACGGAGAAGAGGAAAGCGATACGGAAGAAGCAACGGAAGCAGCAGAAGCACAAGAGACGGAAGAAGCCATGGAGGAAGAGGACGGGATCCTGATCGGATACAGTTGCATTGATCTGGAAAATCCCTATTATGTTACATTACAGAAGTCCATCGAGTATGAGCTGAAAGATACGGATATGCGGCTCATGGTCAGAGGCGCGCAGTCTGATGCACAGACGCAGAACGAACAGATTCAGGAAATGATCGATGCGGGAGTGGAGGCCGTATTTCTCTGTCCGGTAGACCGGGAAGAGATTACTCCGGCTCTGGAAGCACTCTCCGAGGCAGAAATCCCGGTCATCAATCTGGATACGCAGGTGAAGAATACGGAACTGACGGCCGCGTACATCGGTTCGGATAATAGAAATGCAGGAAAATTATGCGGGAAGGACCTGACAAACCGCTGTCCGGATGGAGGAAGCATCCTGATTTTTGAATGCTCCGCGATGAATTCGGTCAATGAACGGATCACCGGATTTGAGGAAGCCGTGAAAAGCGGTGGATTCGAAGTGCTTGCCAGAGCGGATGCGAACGGGGAAAAGGACCAGGCGTATGAGATCATGAAAGGATATCTCGAGGAGTATCCGAAAATTGATGCAGTTATGTGCGGAAATGACCGGATGGCACTGGGGGTTTTACAGGCACTTCAGGAATCGGGAAGAACCGGCGTGAAGATCTATGGCGTGGATGGTTCGCCGGAGATGAAACAAGAGCTGGCGTCAGGGACAGAAGCTGTTGCCGGGACAGCGGCGCAGTCGCCGGTCAATATCGGAAAAAGCGCTGTGGAAACGCTGCTGGCACTGCGAAACGATGAGAAGTATGAGGAAGAGACGATCGTAGAAACATTTTTTATTGACGGGGATAATGTAGAGTTGTACGGGACGAATGGATGGCAGTAAGGCTGCAGGACAGATATGACAAGATAATAGAATCACAGCAAGAGGAGAAAATCTATGAAAAAAGCAGAAGGGTATCCACAGCCGATGGGAGCGTCACGCAGGGACGATAAAATGAATTTTGCAGTTGCGGTACCGTCAGGAAAGACGTGTGAACTGTTACTGTACAGCAAAGGGAAACAGGAGCCGATACAGAGATTTGACATGCCGGAAGAAGAAGGCATCGGAGAGGTCCGGTTCCTGGCAGTCACGGGATTTCGGGAAGACCGTTATGAATATAATTTCTGCATTGATGGTCGTGTGTGTGTGGATCCCTGTGTACGGGAGGTGTCAAGAACCAGGAAGTTCGGGGTGAATCCGGATCTGGAGGCACATCAGATGCGCGGGCGTGTACCTGTGAATTCCTATGACTGGGAAGGCGACCGGTATCCGAAGATCCCGCTGAACGAGGTGGTCGCATACAGTCTGCATGTCCGCGGTTTTACAAGGCATGCGTCTTCCAAAGTAAAGCATCGGGGAACCTTTGCGGGAATTGTAGAGAAACTGCCGTATCTGAAAGAACTGGGCGTGAACCAGATTCATTGCATGCCGGTCTATGAATTCGACGAAATTGTTGGGAAACGGACCAATTACTGGGGATATGGCAAGGGATACTATTTTGCACCCAAGATGTCATACAGCGTGTCGGGAAAACCATGTACAGAATTAAAAGATATGGTAAAAGCCTGCCACAGAGAGGGCGTGGAAGTGGTACTCGAGATGCCGTTCTCGGAAGGAATCCGGTCCCATACAGCCGCAGAGTGCCTGCGGTATTATATGCTGGAATACCATATAGACGGATTTGTTGTGAATCCTTATGTGGTGTCATGGGACTGCCTGAAAAATGATCCGATCCTCAAAGGAGCCAAAATCTTTCAGAAAGATAATAGTTTCCAGAATGTGATGCGCCGTTTCCTGAAAGGGGACGAAGGCATGGTAGGAGATGTGATCTGGGCGCTGCGGCGCAACACGGCGGAGGACGGAAAGTTTAACTATATTACGACGCATACCGGATTTACGATGAGCGACCTGGTCTCCTACGACGCCAAGCATAATGAGGCGAACGGGGAACGGAATCAGGATGGACCGGATTACAATTATAGCTGGAACTGCGGAACAGAAGGACCGACGCGAAAGAAAAACATCAGTATGCTGCGGAAGAAGCAGATACGGAACGCATTCCTGCTTCTGCTTGCCGCCCAGGGAACACCTTGTATTCTTGCCGGAGACGAGTTCGGGAATACACAGAAGGGCAACAACAATGTATACTGTCAGGATAATGAAACTGCATGGCTGGACTGGAACAGACTGAAAAAGGACGATTCCCTCTTTCAATACGTAAAAGGACTGCTTGCCATGCGCAAAGCGAACACGGCGCTGCACAGACCGGAAGCACTGTTTGGCGCGGACAAAAATGCCTGCGGAATTCCGGATGTATCGTATCATGGAGAAGATGCGTGGCAGGCGCCTACCCAGGTATCCAGCAGACAGCTTGGCGTACTTTACAGCGCTGCCGCTCCCGGAGAAAATGAATGCTTTATTGCCTATAATATGCATTGGATGGAACATTCTTTCGCACTTCCGGTGCTGCCGGGACATAAGGAATGGCACAAGGTGCTGGATACCGCTGATCCAAAGGAGAGGATAGAGGCGGAACATGGCGGGGAAAATGCTGCTGTAAAAGACCGCAGTGTGGTAATCGGCGAGCGGAGCATCGTGATGTTTGAAGGCGTGGCGGGACCGGAAAGTGAAATAAAAAAATCCCGGCACGGCAGGGCGGCAAAAAGAAAAACAGAAATCGTGAAACCGGAGATATAGTCAATGAAAGCAGTTCAACATTTTTGCACGATCACGAAGCATAAATATATGGTGATGAAGGAATGCTTCCGTGTCGGTCTGTACCGGCAGGGACTCCTTCATGACCTGTCCAAGTATAGCTGGACGGAATTCCGGGTCGGCTGTAAGTATTATCAGGGGACACGGAGTCCGAACAATGCGGAACGTGAAGAAAAGGGATATTCTTCCGCGTGGCTTCACCATAAGGGGAGAAATAAGCATCACTATGAATACTGGATCGATTACGGACTGGACGGCGGGAAAACGTTGGTCGGAATGAAAATGCCGGAGAAGTATGTTGTGGAAATGTTTCTGGACCGGATCGCTGCCAGTAAGGTTTATAAAGGGAAAGCGTACAAAGATTCGGATCCGCTGGCATACTTTATGCAGGGCGGAACTGATGATTATATTATGCATGAAGAGACAAAAACGCTGCTGGAAAAGCTACTGCGGATGCTGGCGGAGGAGGGAGAAGAACCTACGTTTCGCTACATCCGCAGAGAAGTGCTCAAAAACGGCTGAAAGACCGTTTTCAGTCAGGATAGAGAAGCTGATAATCCTGAGTGTCGGTCAGTACATTCTGCAGATACCGGGAGGCGAGAAGACGCGCCATCGGCAGATTCATATCCAGATAATTGCCGCAGTCCTGCGGACTTGCACCCGGAACGTCTCCTTCAAAATGAGCGATGTAGGAAAACATATCCCGGATCAGCGGGAGAATCTCATGGGAACTGTAGTCACCGGTAAGCAGCAGATAGAATCCGGTGCGGCATCCCATCGGGCCAAAATAGAGTACCTTGTCTGCGTATTCCGGGTGATTCCTGAGATATGTGGCGCCCAGATGTTCAATTGTATGCACTTCTGCGGTATTCATAACCGGTTCGTCATTCGGACTGGTCATTCGGATGTCGAATGTGGTGACGGGGGTGTTTCCCGCAAAATCTTTCCGGGAGACGTACAGACCGGGGACAAGTTTGATATGATCAATCGTAAAACTGGAAATTTTTTTCATAGTCGTACTCCTTTCCTGTTCTGACATTATTATAGCGGAGAAACCGGGAAAAGGCAAGGCTGTTCATTTCCCGGGAGTATCATAAGCAGAAACGAGGTAAAAAGAGATGGAAATTTATATAATAAGGCATGGAGAAACGCAGTGGAACCGTGAAAGACGAGTACAGGGACTCTCAGATATTCCGCTGAATGAGTATGGAATACATCTGGCCAAAGAGACTGCACAAGGCCTGCAGGACCTTTCGTTTGACCGTGCATATACAAGTCCGCTTCTTCGGGCAAGACAGACGGCGGAAATCATTCTCGGCGGCAGGGAAATCCCGCTGATAGAAGATAAAAGGATTCAGGAGATGTGTTTTGGCAGCTATGAAGGAATGTGTATCAGCGGGCCGGGGAAGGCGCCGGAGACGGAGGAATTTCAGAAGTTTTTTCAGGACACGGAACATTTTGTGCCGGCAAAGGGTGGAGAAACCGTGCAGGAATTGCTGAAAAGGACGGGAGATTTTGTGGACTGGCTTTGTGCCGCTTCTGACCTGCAGGAGAAACGGATACTCGTATCGACGCACGGCGCGGCGATGACGGGACTTCTGAACCACATAAAAGGAAACCTGCAGATCGCGAACTTCTGGATCAACGGCGTTCCGGCAAACTGCGCGGTAGCGGTTGTAGAGGTTACGGACGGTGTACCGCACGTTGTAAAGGAAAATCTGATTTACTACAGTGAGCCGGTGAGAAACTGGAGCGTGGGTGAATAGAGGAGAAATAAAAGTGGCAAAAGGGAAAAAGGTTGTGTATTTCTGCCAGAACTGTGGACATGAGGAAGCAAAATGGCTCGGACAGTGTCCTGCATGTAAGGAATGGAATACATTTGTAGAAGAGAAGGTGATGTCTGCGTCTGCCGGAGCGGGCAGTATCAGGGCAGAGCGCGAGGCGAAACCGGTATCGCTCTCTGAGGTGCGATCGGATGATCAGAAGCGGCTGCAGACCGGCATGAAGGAGCTGGACCGGGTGCTTGGAGGAGGAATCGTTCCCGGCTCACTCGTGCTGGTCGGCGGTGATCCGGGAATCGGAAAGTCAACGCTGCTGTTACAGGTCTGCCAGCGCCTTGCAAAAGAACAGAATGTTCTGTATATTTCCGGGGAGGAGTCACTGGCGCAGATCAAGCTGCGGGCAGAGCGGATGGGAGAATTTAAAGATAACCTGAAATTGCTTTGTGAGACAAATCTCGGGGCGATCCGCAGTGTGATCGAGCGGAAGCGGCCGGAATTTGTTGTGATCGACTCGATTCAGACGATGTACAGTGAGGAAGTGGCGTCTGCGCCGGGAAGTGTCTCTCAGGTGCGCGAGGCGACCAATGTGTTCATGCAGCTTGCAAAAGGAATGGGGGTTACCATTTTTATTGTCGGACATGTAACAAAAGAAGGAACTGTGGCAGGACCCCGCGTGCTGGAGCATATGGTCGATACGGTACTGTATTTTGAGGGGGATCGTTATGCGTCATACCGGATCCTGCGCGGGGTAAAAAACCGGTTCGGCTCGACGAACGAGATCGGTGTGTTTGAAATGCGACAGAACGGACTCGTAGAGGTTGAAAATCCGTCCGAATATATGTTAAGCGGCAAGCCGGAAAATGCTTCCGGTTCTGTGGTTGCCTGTTCGATGGAGGGAACCCGGCCGCTTTTGATCGAGATTCAGGCATTGGTGTGCGAGAGTAATTTCGGGATGCCGAGACGGACCGCGACCGGAACGGATTATAACCGCGTGAATGTACTGATGGCCGTGCTGGAGAAGCGGATCGGCCTGCATATGTCAAACTGCGACGCCTATGTAAACATTGCGGGAGGAATCCGTATGAACGAACCGGCGATCGATCTTGGCATCGTAATGGCGATCGTATCCAGCTACAAAAACCGGCCGGTGAATGAGAAAATGATCTTGTTCGGCGAGGTAGGCTTAAGTGGCGAGGTGCGGGCGGTGAGCATGCCCCAGCAGAGAGTTGCGGAGGCAAAAAAGCTGGGGTTTGAGATCTGTGTCATGCCGGAGGTTTCCCGGGACATGGTAAAAGAGATGGAAGGAATCACGATCATCGGAGTCAGAAACATCAATGACGCAATCAATTTAATCTAAGGAGGAAGAGCAAATGAAGCAGGTAACATTAGGGACAACAGGGATCACGGTACCGCAGAATGCGTTTGGGGCGCTCCCGGTGCAGCGGGTGGATATGGACACCGCAGTAAAGATCCTGCGCAGGGCATATGAAGGCGGTATGACATTTTTTGACACTGCGCGGGCATACAGCGACAGCGAGGAAAAGCTGGGAAATGCATTTGCCGGAATGCGTGACCGGATCTATATTGCAAGCAAAACGATGGGGCGGACGCCGGAAGAGTTCCGAAGCCAGCTTGACATGTCTCTTCAGATGCTGCAGACAGATTATATCGATATATATCAGTTCCACTGTGTGGACGTCTGTTACCGTCCCGGAGACGGAACCGGGATGTATGAATGTATGCTGGAAGCAAAGGAACAGGGGAAGATTCGTCATATCGGTGTGACGGCTCACAAACTGAATGTTGCAAAAGAGTGTATAGAGTCGGGACTTTATGAGACGCTCCAATATCCGCTCAGCTATCTGTCTTCCGAAAAGGAAATCGAGCTGGTGGAAATGTGCCGGAAACAGAACATGGGATTTATTGCGATGAAGGGACTGGCAGGCGGACTGATCAACAATTCGCGCGCGGCGTTTGCTTTTATGTCGCAGTTTGACAATGTCCTTCCGATCTGGGGAATCCAGAAAATGGAAGAACTGGAGGAGTGGCTCTCTTACATGGAAAAGGCTCCCGAATTCAATGACGAGATCCGGGCGTTTATCGAAAAAGAACAGATGGAACTCAACGGAGATTTCTGCCGCGGCTGCGGGTATTGTATGCCTTGTCCGGCGGGGATCCAGATCAATAACTGCGCCCGGATGTCACTGATGGTGAGAAGAGCTCCTTCCGCTGCGTGGCTGAATGAAACCTGGCAGGCGAATATGAAAAAGATCGAGGACTGCCTGGAATGCGGACAGTGCAGCAGCAAATGTCCGTATGAGCTCGACACACCGCAGCTGTTGAAAAAGAATTATGAGGATTATAAGAAAATACTTGCAGGAGAAATACAGGTATAAAACATAGCAAACAATAATATTTGCCATTTTTGAAAATTTTCCTTGCAATATTCTGCTATTATGTATTATAATAGCAGACATGCAGATATAGTTCATTGGTAGAATGTCAGCTTCCCAAGCTGAAGAGGCGGGTTCGATTCCCGTTATCTGCTTTCTTTCTGCCTATTTCCTTTGGGCGGGAGACGTTTCCGGACGGTTACTCTGACTGTCCGGCAGTACACTTGCAGATTCTGAGGTTTTCGACATGATTCCCGGAGTAAAAAAAGAAAAGCGAGAGGAGGGAACGGTTTTTGGCTGATTATGTGTGTTGATGCTTTTATCAGGTCCTCAAAAAAATAAAAGCGAGAAGAAAAATATTTGTTGACATTTTAGGACAGGTGTAATACTATATCTACAGATGCGAACAACTGTTCGCCTTGGAAGGAGAAGCAGACTATGGCGAGTGAAGAGAAGAAGAAAGTCAATGTAGCGACTACAAGTGAAGAGAAGAAAAAAGCGCTGGACGCAGCGATTGCAAAATTGGAAAAAGATTACGGAAAGGGCGCAGTGATGAAGCTGGGAGATTCCAGCGCTCATGTGAATGTAGAGACGGTACCGACCGGATGCCTGAGTCTGGACCTTGCGCTGGGACTTGGCGGCGTTCCGAAGGGACGTGTGGTGGAGGTATATGGTCCGGAGTCCAGCGGTAAGACGACGATCGCGTTACATATGATCGCGGAGGTGCAGAAGCGCGGCGGAATTGCCGGATTTATTGATGCGGAGCACGCGCTGGATCCGGTGTATGCGAAGAAGATCGGAGTGGATATTGACGAACTTTATATCTCCCAGCCGGACAGCGGCGATCAGGGTCTGGAGATCGCGGAGACGATGGTACGCTCCGGTGCGATTGACATTATCGTAATCGACTCAGTGGCGGCTCTGGTTCCCCGTCAGGAGATCGAGGGGGATATGGGAGACAGCCATGTGGGACTGCAGGCGCGTCTGATGTCGCAGGCACTCCGGAAACTGACGCCGGTGATCAGCAAGTCAAACTGTATCGTGATCTTTATCAACCAGCTCCGTGAGAAAGTGGGCGTATTGTTTGGAAATCCGGAGACGACGACCGGTGGACGGGCATTAAAGTTCTATGCTTCTGTCCGGATGGACGTCCGCAAGATCGAGACGCTGAAGCAGGGCGGAGAGGTTGTCGGGAACCGTACACGCGTGAAGGTTGTGAAGAACAAGATCGCGCCTCCGTTTAAGGAAGCGGAGTTTGATATCATGTTTGGAAAGGGAATTTCCCGGTCCGGGGATATCCTTGATCTGGCGGCAAACTGCGATGTGATCAAGAAGAGCGGCGCATGGTACGCTTACAATGGAGAGAAGATCGGACAGGGACGTGAGAATGCAAAGACCTATCTGGAGACGAATCCGGAGATCATGGAAGAAGTGGAACAGAAGGTGCGGGCGCATTACAAGCTGGGCGTCACAGAGGATGAGGCGGATGCAAAGAACGATCTGAAACTGCAGGGAACATCCGGGAAACCTGCATCGGATCAGGCAGTTTCAGGAAAAGATACAACAGAGAAGCCGGCAAAGTAAACGGACAAAAAACAGTAAGACCGGAGGCATGAAATGGAGATTACAAAGGTAGAGGCAGTATCGAAAACCCGCTGGCTGGTGGAACTGGACGGGTCAGTTACCTTTGCATTGTATAAAGGGGAGATTTCCCGGTTCGGTATTCAGGAAGGACAGGAACTCCCAGAGGAGACTTACCGGCAGATCTGCCGGGAGGTCCTTCTGAAGCGGGCAAAACTGCGCGCACTGCATCTGCTGGAGGACAGTCCCCGAACGGAGGCCGGACTCCGGGAAAAACTCCGACAGGGGATGTACCCGGAGGATATCGTAGAACAGGCACTGGATTATGTGAAGTCTTTCGGATACCTGGATGACAGCAAATATGCGGAAAACTATATTCTGAGTCACAGAAACACAAAAAGCCGCACGGAGATGTATGCCGCATTGTACCGGCGGGGCGTGCAGGCACAACAGATCGACGGCGCATTTGAGCGATGCTACGAAGAAGACGGGGAAGAAACGGCGATCCGCCGCATCATACAGAAACGGGGGATTACGCCTTCCACAGCGACAGAGCAGGAGAGAAACCGATTATACGGATATCTTGCACGTAAGGGGTTTTGCTATGAATCTGTCCGCCGTGTCATGCAAAACTGGGAACTGTCCTGATGGTTTGGTCGTTTTTCGATATTTTTACTCATCAGAACCGGAAATATGAACAGAATGCTTGACATAATTGTGAAAACAGTATAAAATTTATATGTTGTATTTATATAAATGTGTTGTATTTATGTAAAAATGTACAATGAAAACTTAATAAGGAGGTGCTCCTGTGCAATTAGTAGCTATTATTTTTGCTGTAGCCCTCGCGTTGATAGTAGGTATTATTTCTCATTTCGCCACGATTTCCTCTTTGAAAAAAGACGCGGAATCAAAGATCGGAAATGCGGAGGCGAGAGCCAGGGAGATTATCGACGACGCAGTAAAGAATGCGGAGACGACGAAGAAAGAATCCCTTCTGGCAGTAAAGGAAGAGTCTATTAAGACGAAGAATGAACTGGAGAAAGAATCAAAGGAGAGGAGAGCCGAACTGCAGCGGTACGAGAAGCGGGTACTTGCGAAAGAAGAATCCGTTGACAAGCGGACAGATGCAGTCGGACAGCGCGAAGCAAAGTGTACAGCAAAAGAAGAACAACTGAAGCAGCGTGAAGCAAAAGTAGAAGCACTGAGTCAGAAAAAAGTACAGGAACTGGAACGAATCTCAGGACTTACCTCCGAACAGGCAAAAGAATATCTGTTAAAAACTGTTGAAAATGATGTGAAGCATGACACGGCGAAGATGATCAGAGAACAGGAGGCGCAGGCGAAGGAAGAGGCTGACAAGAAGGCAAAGGAATTTGTTGTCAACGCAATCCAGCGGTGTGCGGCTGATCATGTTGCTGAAACTACGATTTCAGTAGTGCAGCTTCCAAACGATGAAATGAAAGGAAGAATCATTGGACGTGAAGGGCGGAATATCCGTACTTTCGAGACACTGACCGGGGTTGAACTGATTATCGACGATACTCCGGAAGCGGTTGTGCTGTCCGGGTTTGATCCGATTCGCAGGGAAGTTGCAAGAATTGCCCTTGAACATCTGATCGTTGATGGAAGAATCCATCCGGCCAGAATCGAGGAGATGGTGGAAAAAGCGCAAAGAGAAGTAGAAACGATGATTCGGGAGGAAGGAGAATCTGCTACCGTAGAAGTAGGGGTAACAGGAATCCATCCGGAGTTGATCCGTCTGTTGGGCCGTATGAAGTTCAGGACCAGCTACGGACAGAATGCATTGAAGCATTCAATCGAAGTCGCTCAGTTGTCTGGTCTGCTTGCGGGCGAGATCGGACTTGACGTGCGTATGGCGAAGAGAGCAGGGTTATTACATGATATCGGGAAGTCGATTGATCATGACGTGGAAGGTTCTCACATTCAGATCGGCGCAGATCTGTGCCGGAAGTATAAGGAACCGGCGACGGTGATCAATGCGGTTGAATCTCATCACGGCGATGTAGAACCGCAGACTTTGATCGCTTGCGTTGTCCAGGCGGCTGATACGATCTCGGCGGCGCGGCCGGGGGCAAGAAGAGAAACCATCGAAACATATACAAACAGATTAAAACAGTTAGAAGAAATCGCCAATCAGGTGAAAGGCGTTGAGAAATCTTTTGCTATTCAGGCAGGGAGAGAGATTCGTGTTATGGTAGTTCCAGAACAGGTATCCGATGATGACATGGTACTTATGGCCAGGGATATTGCAAAGAAGATTGAATTTGAGCTGGAATATCCGGGGCAGATCAAGGTCAATGTGATCCGTGAATCACGGGTTACAGATTATGCGAAGTAACAGGAGTCGGATCGAATTTCATAGAAAGTACAACCCTTGTCGAAAGACAAGGGTTTTCTTTTTACCTCCGCGGGCAGCGGATCGGGTGGGCAAACGATATAAGAAAACGAATCAGACGAATAAAAAGAAATGGGAAAAGACCAACCTAGCAGACAATGAAAGAAAGTGGGGGAATCCATATGAGCGAGAAAATTAAACGGATAGGACGGGAACTGAAATTTCAGGGAAAGATTATTGATTTCTATCAGGACACAATAGAGATCGACGGTGACCATACGGTGATCTGGGACTTTATCAGCCACAAAGGTGCGGCGGCGGTTGTCCCGGTTACAGAGGAAGGGAAGATTCTCATGGTACGGCAGTACCGCAACGCGCTGGACCGGTATACGCTGGAAATCCCGGCGGGGGCGCTTGACGCGGCGGATGAACCGGGGATCGTGTGCGCGTCCCGAGAACTTGAGGAGGAGACAGGATACCGGAGTGAGCATCTGGAGCGCCTGATCACACTGCGGACAACGGTTGCTTTCTGCAATGAACGGATTGAAGTGTTTGTGGCGAAAGACCTGATCCCGTCGCATCAGCATCTTGATGAAGATGAATTTATTGACCTGAAAGCGTATACCCTTGAGGAATTGAAGGAAAAGATCTTTTCCGGTGAGATTGAAGATGCAAAGACGGTTTCTTCTCTGATGGCTTATGCAGTGAAATATGGAAAATAATGTTACGAAGCTTGTCAGGCGGTTTTCCCTGCGCAGGTGGGGAAGTGGCTGCAAATCCAGGCAAAGTAACGGAAGAAAAGCATAATTGCGGTAGTGAGGAATATAATGAAGTATCGGGATGATGGGAGGAACACTTGTGAAGATACTTCATACAAAAGGGCAGATGCTTTCGTTGTTCATGATCATGTTCCTGCTGGGGATTCTGTATGTAAATATTTTCGCGAAGCACTCCGTCACGGAACTGCAGGTATTCAGTGAATATTTTCTGACACAGTACACCGGGATGGATGTAGATGCAAGGGAATATTTGCTGTACCTGACGCGGATCCGGCTTTTGCCCTTTATTTTGGTTTTGGTGCTTACATTTACAAAAGTCAGAAAAATCTCTGCTGCCGTTACTGTCTTTTGGACAGGTTTTTCGGGCGGCATTCTGCTGTCGCTGGCTGCAATGAATATGGGGATTAAGGGAATTTTGCTCTGTATTGTTGGCATATTCCCTCATTTTTTGTTTTATATCCCTGCATATATTGTTTTGCTGGTGTATAGCTGGCAATATCCGAGTAATCAGTGGAACAGACAGAAAACCGTATTTATTGCCGCTGCGATGCTGACGGGAATCCTGACAGAAGCATATATCAATCCGGGATTAGTAAGAGGATTCCTGAATCTGCTGTAAAAAGCTTCTGTAAAAAGTTGCTGTAACAAAAAGTCACCTGATACAGATAAACCGTATCAGGTGATTTTTTTGAGATTTCTCCAGATGACGATGATGGCGAGAAAGCAGGTGACGAGCTGCCCGAGAAGCAGTCCCCAGAGATACCCTTGAATGCCGAAACGTGGAATGGCAAGATATACGCCTGCAATCCGTATGAGAAGTCCTGTGGTATTGATGATCAGCGTACTTCCGCTTTTGCCAAGTCCGTTTATGACACTTAGCAGTGCGCTGTCTGTGTAAAGAAAGGGGCAGATCCATGCCAGAGTAACGATAAATTTCCCGGCGGTTTCACTGCCGAACAGTGTTGTGCCGATCCATGGACCAAGCAGCAGAAAAATAAGACAACAAAACAGTCCGAGTATAAAACATGCGGAAGTCACTTTCTTAATTGTTTCCCATAACTTCTGACGGTTATCAGCCGCCTGCATCTCCGCGACAGTCGGCATCAGCATAACAGATACAGAGTTGGTGATCGCGGATGGAAAAAGAATGCATGGCAGCGCCATTCCGTTTAATACGCCGTAGATACTGAGCGCTTCCGATGCGCTGTGGTGGTATTGCTGCAGTTTGGCCGGGATTGAGACAGCTTCAATACTTTGCAGCAGATTGATGAGGATCCGGTTTGCAGTCAGCGGAAAGGCAAGGGAAGATAACTCCCGGAACTGTCCGGGGATGGAACGAATCCTTCGGCAAAGCGGAATCATAGTCTTTCCCTTTCCGGAAAGACTGTGGAGCGTATAGGCGGCAGAACACATTTCGCCGATCACGATACCACACACAGCCAGACTGACTGACACCTGATATCCTTGTCGTGTCAGGAGGTAATAGAGTATGTAGACGGACAAAATCCGTGCAGTCTGTTCAATGAGCTGTGAGGCAGCGGGAACCTTCGTTTCCCGGCTCCCATAGTAATATCCGCTGATGCAGCTGTGGACTGCACAGAACGGAAGCGTACAGGCGATGATCTCCAGTAAGGATTCACAACGGGGATCACCGAGAAGCTCCGAAGCGAAGAAGCCGGTGTATTTTCGAAGTATTACCATACAGAGGCAGGAAAGCAGCAGGGAAAACGAAAGACCACAGAAGAGAACCTCCTGTGCTTCATCTTCCCGTCCTATAGACCGCTTTCGTGCGACAGTCCTTGAAATTGCAGTTTCGGTTCCGGCGATTGACAGTGCGATGCAGAGGGAATAAACCGGAAAAACCAGTTGATAGAGTCCGACACCCTCCTCACCAAATACACGGCTCATAAAAATGCGGTAGAAAAATCCCATGACACGGCTTAGGAATCCTGTCATTGTTAAAATAAATGTTCCTCGGAGAATGGTATTCTTTTTTGACACAGAAAACTCCTTAACAATCGTAACCATTCTTTTAAGCATATTCATTCTTGAACTTTGACAGAACTGTAAAAGGGTTGTATTTTTACAACCCGTAAAGGATATGACAGACACCGGATTTATTGAAGGCGATATTGTTTATGGCTGTGGCTGATCGATTTCCGGAATGATGTGATTCCGAATGATTGCACGGATTGCATTGTACAAGTCGGGTTTCAGTTCTTCGAAGCTGACAGGGTCGTTTTCCAGAACCGTGCTGTAAGAGGCAGAGCTTGCCAGTTCGATAATGAGGAAAAGCATGGTTTCCGGGGAACGCAGACGGACTGCCGAGGATTCGTCCAGCAGATTCTGAAAATACTGCAGGCTGTTGATCTCCTGCGCAGATTCACTCTCGGTAAGCGCCTGACGGAAGATGCCCCAACTCAGATTTTTGGAAATGAACTGCATGACAGAGGGTTCCGATTCCAGCTTTCTGATCACGTAATCTACAATAAAAATGATTTTATCTTCAAAAGAGGAGATGTTTGCCTTTTCCAGTTCCAGGTGGGCGGCAAGAAAAAGGCGGTTTGCAGTTTTAGCGATCAATCGGTCCCGGATTTCATATTTATCCTTAAAATAAAGATAAAAAGTTCCTTTTGCCACTCCGGCGTTCTTGACAATATCATGTATGGAGGTTTTTTCCACTCCCTGCTGTAAAAACAGGTCATATGCACTTTTAAAAAGTGCCTCTAGTTTCTGTTGCTTATTCTCGTCTACTTTTCCCATAATATTAAATCCTTTCTATGAAAACGACAACTCTGAGGGGGCAGGCACCTGACGACCGGGCGTCTGTCCTTTTATCGCTTCTTTGATATTATAAACATAAAATGACCAAAAGTCAAATTTTTGATTTTATATTATTGACTTTTGGTCATTTTTGTATTATAGTACCTGCTGGAGAATAAAAATGACCGTTGGTCAAAAAAAGGAGGAAACAGACATGGTAAATGCGGGCAAAAAAATCGTAAAGTACAGGGTCGCGATCTTAGTGCTTGGGTTTTTACTTTTGATTCCGTCTTTACTGGGATTTCTAAAGACCAGAGTGAATTATGATATCCTTTATTATCTGCCGGACAATATTGACACGATGAAGGGGCAGGATATCCTGATGGATGAATTTGGAAAAGGTGCCTTTGCAATGGAAGTTGTGGAGGGGATGACAACAAAGGAAGCGGCGGAGGTAAAAGAGAAGATTGAACAGGTAGATGGTGTGGCAGATGTAATCTGGTACGATTCTATTTTGGATACATCCGTTCCGGTTGATGCACTTCCGGATGAATTAAAAGAGGTTTTCCAGAAAGAAGATGCCACGTTGATGGCGATTTTCTTTGATGATACGACTTCGGCAGATTCCACGATGGAGGCAATCGAAGAAATCCGGAATGTTACGAACAAACAGTGCTATTTGAGCAGTATGTCGGCAATCGTGACGGATATTAAAAATCTGTCTGATAAGGAAACACCGATTTATGTTCTGATCGCAGTAATTCTGTGCTGCATCGTGCTGGCGGCCGCGATGGATTGCTGGCTGCTTCCGGTATTTTTTATGCTGAGTATCGGAATGGCCATTCTGTATAATATGGGAACCAATTTTTTCCTGGGAGAAATTTCGTACATAACGAAAGCTTTGAGTGCAGTCCTTCAGCTGGGAGTTACGATGGATTATTCGATCTTTCTGTGGAACAGTTATAAGGAGAACCAGTCTCGTTTCCCGGGAGATAAGGAACGTGCGATGGCTCATGCGATTTCCAATACATTTACTTCGGTAGTCGGAAGTTCCGTCACAACGATAGCTGGTTTTATTGCCCTTTGCTTTATGAGCTTTACACTCGGAAAAGATCTGGGAATCGTTATGGCAAAAGGTGTTGTGTTTGGTGTAATCAGTTGTGTTACGATCCTGCCGTCCATGCTGTTGATTTTTGATAAGGCAATTGAAAAAAGCTCACACCGTTCGCTGATTCCTTCAATGGAGAAACTTGCAGAGGCAATTACCAGGCATTATAAAGTATTTATAGTAGTATTCCTGGTGCTTCTGGTTCCGGCACTGTGGGGATATAACCACACGGATGTCTATTATAATTTGGATTCCACTCTGCCGGATTACCTGGGCAGTGTTGAGGCGAATAAAAAACTGACAGATGATTTTGATATGAATGCAACACATATGGTTCTGGCAGATGCGGATCTTCCGGCTAAAGATGCGAAGGCGATGCTGGAAGAAATGAACGATGTGAAAGGAGTTAAATTCGCATTGGGACTGGACAGCGTGCTGGGTTCTGCCATTCCAAGAGATATGGTGCCTTCTGAACTCACAGAAAGTCTGAAACAAGGAGACTGGCAGTTGATGCTGGTACAGTCGGAATATAAAGTCGCGACAGATGAGGTGAATCAGCAGTGTACGGAACTGAATCAGATTATTAAGAAATATGATAACTCCGCGATGCTGATCGGAGAGGCTCCGTGTACAAAAGATCTGATCACGATTACAGATAAAGATTTTAAGGTGGTAAATGCAATTTCGATTACAGCAGTGTTCCTGATTATTGCATTTGTATTCAAATCCATTTCCCTGCCGGTGATTCTGGTAGCGGTGATTGAATTTGCAATTTTCATTAATCTGGGGATTCCATGCTACACGGGAACTTCGCTGCCGTTTATTGCTTCGATTGTCATCGGTACGATTCAGCTTGGCTCGACGGTGGATTATGCAATCCTGATGACAACCCGATACAGGAAAGAACGTTGCAAAGGACGTGAGAAAAGAGATTCTATCCGAATTGCATTGTCCGCATCGATCGGATCGATCGTTGTGTCTGCCATCGGATTTTTCGCAGCCACATTCGGAGTCGGACTGTATTCGGATATTGATATGATTTCATCTCTCTGCACTCTGATGGCGAGAGGCGCACTGATCAGTATGCTGACGGTTATCTTCATCCTGCCGTCCATGCTGATGATATTTGATAAAGTAATCAATGCAACCACAAAAGGAAAGAAATAGGATTGAACAGGAGGTCATGGTCATGAAAAACAGAGAATTTAAAACATTGATAGCCACAGTGATACTGATGGCAATGGTAGCCGGAAGTGTCGGAACGACACCCGCATATGTGTACGCGGCAGAAAGCCGGACGCCGATTATGCAATCAACAGAACAGGAGAGAGAAACGGATATATCAGATCCTGCAGCCGGGGCAAAACCCTTCAAAGATGAGACGGTTTATGCAAAAGTCGATGGAAACGGAAATGTTAAATCTGTTACGGTATCTGATCAGTTGAAAAACATTTCCGGTGAATCGGAAGTAAAAGATATATCTGATCTGAAAGACATTGTAAATGTAAAAGGAGACGAGACATTTTCTGAAACAGGCAATGGTCTGGTATGGGATGTGGATGATGCGGATATCTGCTACCAGGGGACAACAGATAAAGAACTGCCTGTCGGAATAACAGTTACTTATAAACTGGACGGAAAAGAGATTTCCGCAGAAGAACTGGAAGGGAAAAGTGGTCATCTGATCATCCGATATACCTATGAGAATCAAACGGGAAGTGCAAAAGAAAGCAGGACTCCGTTTTTGATGGCAACGGGACTCATCATGGACGGAAACAAATACACCAATATTTCCGTAAGTAATGGGAAATTAATTTCTGATGGTGACCGAGATATTGCGATTGGATTTGGTCTCCCGGCGATGAACGATATGCTTGGAACAGAAGAACTGGATATTCCGGATTACTTTGAAGTGGAGGCTGATGTGACAGAGTATGAGGCGGTACAGGGAATTACGATTGCAACGAACAGCATTTTCAATGAATTGGATACCAGTCAGATGGATAGCCTGGATGATCTGAAGAGTTCTATGAATGAATTGCAGGATGCGGCAGATCAGCTTGTCAGTGGTTCCGGCCAGTTAAAAGATGGATTGGATACTCTGCTTGCATCTTCGGGAACGCTGAAGGATGGAGTAGAACAACTGGGGACGGGAAGTAAGGATCTGAAAAATGGAACCGGGGAACTTGCAGTTGGGGCAGAAGCGCTGGCTGCAGGAAGCCAGGAACTGGCGTCCGGAACTGCCCGGCTGACCGCAGGAGCAAAACAGGCCCAGGAAGGCGCCGCAGTTCTTTCGGGTGGACTGGATACTGCTTCGGCAAAGGTCAATGAAGTACTTTTACCCGGTGCAAAACAGTTGGATGCAGGTGTGGCTGCAATGCAGGAATCGCTGGAGGAACAACTGCCGGGACTGAGTAATGGCGTAGCAGCTTTGGACAGCGGTATTGCACAGGCGGCAGATGGCGCGGCGGCGCTGGATGCCGGGGTTGACAGTGCAAGGGCGCAGGTGGAGACCCTGAACGCAGGCGTGGATCAGGCAGCGGCAGGCGCGGCAGCCTTAAATCAGGGAATTGACACCTTGTCCGGTAACCTGACCATGCTTCAAAGTACTGCGGCAGATGTTTCAACAGAGGCGGCTTCACTTGCAGGTTCTGTACAGTCAGAAGCGGCATCACGCAGCGCGGCAATTGATGCTTCGATTGCAGCATTACAGAATTTAGCGGAATCTATGGAGGACGAGGAGCAGAAAGCTGCTGTTTTGGCAGTCATTGCCGAGTTGGATGACGCCAGAACAAATTTATCGGATGTTTCTGGTCAAACAGCGAAATTGTCTGCAGAAGCGCAGGGAGTGGCTGACGGGATCCAAGCTGCAAATGGGATGCTTCAGACCGCAGACGGACAAACAACTTTGAAAGATGCTGCCGCAGCATTAGACGGAACACTTCATCAGGGAAATGGAACGTCTGCTACGATCAAAGACGGTGTGACTGCAGTGCAAAGTGCACTCACATATACCGGAACAGGAGAAACATTGAAAGACGGAACTGCAGCGCTGAATGCGGCGCTGAATACCGGCAATCCCGAAGCAGGCATGTCCAGTATCCGTCAGGGTGCACAAGATCTGAATGCAGCGGTGAATGATCCCCAGAGAGGACTGACAGCACAGGTCAATGCGGGAGTATCGCAGTTGCGGGATGGCACATCCAGTCTTGTATCCGGTGTGGATGGGAAAGAGGGACTTGCTTTTGGCCTGAACCAGCTTTCCGGTGGTGCCAAAGAACTTGCTTCCGGAAATACAGCTTTGGCAAATGGACTGGCAAGTGCAGATGCCGGAGCGAAAAGCGTATCCGCCGGTGCGGGCGAACTGTCTGCCGGTGCAGATCAGCTCAACGCAGGAGCCGGAACTCTTGCAGATGGCATCGGAACACTGCAGACGGGTTCTGCGGCACTGATCGATGGCGTGAAACAACTGGATGAAGGCGCTGTAAAATTAAATGACGGTATGATTCAATTCAATGAAAATGGAATTGAAAAGCTTGTCGACGTATTTGACGGAGATATCGACGGACTGCTGGATACGGTGAATGAAATGCTGGAAGCTTCGAAGTCCTACAAGAATTTTTCCGGTATTGCCAGTGATATGGATGGAGAAGTGAAATTCCTCTTCATTATGGATGAATAGTCAAATTTATTCTCCTGCCTTGACAGAACTGTAAAAAGATGGTATCCTTAGGGAAATTAAATCCTAGTGAATAACTAGGATTTAAGGAAACTGGAGGATCATGATGGAAAAACGAATTTATTTAGATAATGCGGCGACAACGAAAACCGCGCCGGAAGTGGTGGAGGCGATGCTTCCCTATTTTACAGAGTATTATGGGAATCCGTCCAGTGTATACGGATTTGCCTCTATGAATAAAGAAGTCATTGACCGGCAGAGAGATGTGATCGCCGGGGCGATCGGCGCAAAAGCCAATGAAATTTATTTTACAGCGGGCGGCTCGGAGTCTGATAACTGGGCGATCAAGGCGACTGCAGAGGCGTATGCGGGAAAAGGAAAGCATATTATCACAAGCCGTATTGAGCATCATGCGGTTCTGCATACATGTGAATATCTGGAGAAGAACGGATATGAGGTCACATACCTGGATGTAGATGAAAATGGAATTGTGGATCTCGAGGAGTTAAAGCAGGCGATCCGTCAGGATACGATTCTGATCTCGGTGATGTTTGCAAATAACGAGATCGGTACACTTCAGCCGGTCAGGGAGATCGGGGAGATCGCCCATGAGCATGGGATTTTGTTCCATACAGATGCGGTGCAGGCCTTCGGACAAGTCCCGATCAATGTAGATGAGTGCCACATTGATATGCTCAGTGCAAGTGCGCATAAGCTGAACGGCCCGAAAGGGATCGGATTCCTTTATATCCGAAAAGGGGTGAAGATCCGTTCCTTCATCCATGGCGGCGCGCAGGAGAGAAAACGTCGTGCCGGTACGGAAAATGTTCCGGGAATCGTAGGGTTTGGAAAGGCAGTGGAGCGTGCGGTAGGTTCGATGCAGGAACGGACAGAACAGGAAACGGCACTGCGGGACTATCTGATCGGACGGATTGAGAAGGAAATCCCGTACTGCAGGCTGAACGGCGATCGGACGAAGCGTCTGCCGAACAATGTAAATTTCAGCTTTCGGTTTATTGAAGGAGAATCCATGCTGATCATGCTGGATATGAAAGGCATCTGTGCGTCCAGCGGCTCTGCCTGCACTTCCGGATCGCTGGATCCGTCGCATGTGCTGCTTGCAATCGGCCTGCCGCATGAGATCGCGCATGGATCACTGCGCATGACACTGAGCGAAGAAGTGACGAAAGAAGAACTGGATTACGTGGTGGATTCCCTGAAAGAGATTATTGAGAATCTGCGCGGTATGTCCCCGCTGTATGAGGATTTTATAAAGAAGCAAAAATAAGTAACGGCAGGAGGTATAGAAACGATGTATTCGGAAAAGGTGATGGATCATTTCCAGCATCCGCGAAATGTTGGAGAGATTGAGGACGCCAGCGGCGTGGGAACCGTGGGCAATGCGAAGTGTGGAGATATTATGCGGATTTATCTGGACATTGATGACGACCAGATCATCCGGGATGTGAAATTTAAGACATTTGGCTGCGGCGCCGCGGTCGCGACAAGCAGTATGGCGACGGAGCTTGTGAAAGGGAAAAGTATTCAGGAAGCCATGGAGGTCACGAACAAGGCAGTGATGGAAGCACTGGACGGACTTCCGCCGGTGAAAGTACACTGCTCACTGCTTGCGGAGGAGGCGATCCATGCGGCACTCTGGGATTATGCAGAAAAAAATCATATTAAAATAGAAGGATTGGAGAAACCAAAGTCTGATATCCATGAAGGAGAAGAAGACGAGGAAGAGGATTACTGATGAGCAGGGTAGTAGTTGGAATGTCCGGCGGTGTGGATTCCTCGGTGGCGGCATACCTGCTGAAAGAGCAGGGGTACGATGTAATCGGGGTTACCATGCAGATCTGGCAGGAGGAAGAACCGGCAGTACAGGAAGAAAACGGCGGATGCTGCGGTCTCAGTGCAGTAGATGACGCGCGCCGGGTGGCGGCCGGACTTGGAATCCCATATTATGTGATGAACTTCCGGGACGAATTTAAAAAGTATGTCACAGATTATTTTGTAGAGGAATATTTGCATGGCCGGACTCCGAACCCCTGCATCGCATGTAACCGGTATGTGAAATGGGAAGCACTTCTGCGCCGGAGTCTGTCGATCGGAGCGGACTATATTGCGACCGGGCATTACGCACGGGTGGAACGGCTGGAGAACGGACGCTACGCACTCCGCCGTTCTGCAACGCTTCGGAAGGATCAGACCTATGCACTCTATAATCTGACGCAGGATCAGCTTCGCCGGACATTGATGCCCGTTGGAGAATATGAAAAAGAAGAAGTCCGGCAGATCGCCTCGCAGATTGGCCTGAGAGTAGCGGATAAGCCGGACAGCCAGGATATTTGTTTTGTTCCGGATGGAGATTATGCCGCGTATGTGCAGGAACATGCAGGAATGGAAATTCCGGAGGGTAATTTTGTTGCGCCGGACGGCCGCGTGCTCGGACGGCACAAAGGCATTACCCACTATACAGTCGGCCAGCGAAAAGGTCTGGGACTGGCTCTGGGATATCCGGCGTTTGTTCTGGAAATCCGCCCGGAGACGAACGAAGTAGTAGTGGGAACAGCCGGGGAATCCGTATCGGATGTGGTGTATGCCGACAGTCTGAATTTTATGTCCGTGGAAGATCTGACAGAGCCGAAGCGAGTGTTCGCAAAGATCCGGTATAATCACAAGGGAGCATGGTGTACGGTGGAGAAGACAGGGACGGATGAAATCCGGTGTACCTTTGAAGAACCACAGCGCGCCGCGGCGCCGGGGCAGGCAGTGGTGCTCTACGACGGGGACTACGTGCTGGGCGGCGGTACGATTCTGAAGAAACGCAGCGGGATGTGACAGAAAGGGAGAAAGTATGGTTTACAGCGATTATCATATTCATACGTCATTTTCTACAGACAGCAGTACACCGGCGGGAAAAATGATCGAGGGCGCGATTTCCAAAGGGATGAAATCGGTCTGCATCACAGATCACTTCGACCAGGACTATCCAGAGGATCCGGAGCTTGGAGAACATCCGTTTCAGATCGACCTGCCAAAGTATTTTGAAACACTGCATGCACTTCAGCAGGAATATAAAAGCAGGATCAATGTCCGCATCGGGATCGAACTGGGACTGCAGCCGCATCTGTCCGGATTCTATCAAAACCTGACAGAAAATTACCCTTTTGATTTTGTGATCGGTTCGGTACATCTGGTAGATGGAAAGGATCCGTATTTCAAAGAATATTTTACAGATATGACCGATGAACAGCTTTATGAGCGGACATTCGAGCTGACACTGGAAAATCTGGATCAAATTCACTGCTTCGATGTGCTGGGGCACATTGACTATGTCGTGCGCTATGGGAAACAGCAGGAAAAACATTACACATATATTCATTATGCGGACCTGATCGACGAGATCTTAAAACGGATCATCGCCGGGGGAAAAGGAATCGAGCTGAATACGGCAGGGTTCAAATATGGACTGCCTTTTGCACATCCGCATCCGGATGTGCTGCGCCGCTACCGGGAACTGGGAGGAGAAATCATTACGATTGGTTCGGACGGTCATAAACCGGAGCATATCGCATGGGATTTCGGCAAAGTCAGTTCGATTCTGAAAGACTGCGGATTTAAATATTACACAGAATTTGAATCCAGAAAACCGATTTTTAAACAACTTCCATAAATATTTGGAAAAACTGATTTTGTACTTGAATTTTTGTTCTTGATTTAGTACAATATCTCTAGTTGATGAATCTTTAACAAACTTGCGTGTTTGCGGGGGGTTCACAAGGAAAAACTGTTTTACAGCTATTATTTTTAAAACTTTAGGAGGAATTAATCATGGCAGTAAAAGTAGCGATTAATGGATTCGGACGTATCGGACGTCTTGCATTCAGACAGATGTTCAGAGCAGAGGGATATGAGATCGTAGCAATCAACGACCTGACGTCTCCGAAGATGCTTGCACACCTTTTGAAGTATGATTCTACACAGGGCAAGTATGAACTGGCTGACAAGGTATCCAGCACAGAGGACTCAATTATTGTAGACGGAGACGAGATCAAGATTTATAAAGAGTCTGACGCAAAGAATCTTCCGTGGGGAGATCTTGATGTTGACGTAGTTCTGGAGTGTACCGGTTTCTATACCTCCAAAGCAAAAGCACAGGCTCATATTGACGCAGGCGCTAAGCATGTAATCATTTCTGCTCCGGCAGGAAATGACCTTCCGACTATCGTATACAATGTAAACCATGAGCAGCTTACAAAAGACGATACCATTATCTCCGCAGCATCCTGTACGACAAACTGTCTTGCACCGATGGCAAAGGCACTGAACGACCTTGCACCGGTGAAATCCGGTATCATGTGCACGATCCACGCTTATACAGGCGATCAGATGACACTGGACGGACCGCAGAGAAAGGGAGATCTGAGAAGATCCCGTGCAGCGGCTGTAAATATCGTACCGAACAGCACCGGCGCTGCAAAGGCAATTGGTCTGGTTATCCCGGAACTGAACGGCAAACTGATCGGTTCTGCACAGCGTGTTCCGACCCCGACAGGTTCTACTACTATTCTGACAGCAGTTGTAGAGGGCAATGTTACGGTTGATGAGATCAACGCAGCAATGAAAGCAGCATCCAATGAATCATTTGGATATAACACAGATGAGATCGTTTCCAGCGATATCGTTGGTATGAGATATGGTTCACTCTTTGATGCAACCCAGACAATGGCTATGCCGCTTGACAACGGAACAACAGAAGTTCAGGTTGTTTCATGGTATGACAATGAGAACTCTTATACGAGCCAGATGGTAAGAACGATCAAGCATTTCGGAACATTACTGTAAGCCGAATGGCACGAATTGACTCACAAAGGGTCCGGTCGCGCAGGACCGGATCCTTTTTTTCTGTGAATAAGATGTAAGAATAAAAGGAGACACGATTATGCTTAATAAGAAATCAGTAGACGATATTAATGTAAAAGGGAAAAGAGTCCTTTGCAGATGTGATTTTAACGTGCCGCTGATCGACGGTAAGATCACAGATGAGAACCGTCTGGTAGCGGCGCTGCCGACGATTAAAAAACTGGTAGCAGACGGCGGAAAAGTAATTCTCTGCTCCCATCTCGGAAAGCCGAAGGGAGAGCCGAAACCGGAACTGTCCCTTGCGCCGGTTGCAGCCAGACTTTCCGAACTGCTCGGACAGGAAGTGAAATTCGCGGCAGATCCGGAAGTAGTAGGACCAAATGCAAAAGCGGCTGTTGAGGCAATGCAGGATGGCGATGTGATTCTTCTTGAAAATACACGCTACAGAGCAGAAGAAACAAAGAATGGCGAAGCGTTCAGCAAGGAGCTTGCTTCTCTGTGTGATGTATTTGTAAATGATGCATTCGGAACGGCTCACAGAGCACACTGCTCTAACGTCGGCGTGACAAAATATGTTGATACCGCTGTGGTAGGCTATCTGATGCAGAAAGAAATCGATTTTCTTGGAAACGCAGTGAACAATCCGGAGCGTCCGTTCGTGGCAATCCTTGGCGGAGCAAAGGTTTCCAGCAAGATTTCCGTAATCGAGAACCTGCTTGAAAAGGTAGACACGCTGATCATCGGAGGCGGAATGTCTTATACATTCAGCAAGGCACAGGGCGGAGCTGTCGGCAATTCCCTTCTCGAAGAGGATTACTGCCAGTATGCACTGGACATGCTCAAAAAAGCAGAGGATAAGGGCGTAAAACTGCTTCTTCCGGTAGATACCGTAGTTGCAGACGACTTCTCCAATGACGCAAACATGAAAGTCGTTCCGGCAGGTGAGATCCCGGACGGCTGGGAAGGTCTTGATATCGGACCAGAGACTGCTAAAATTTACGCAGACGCCGTAAAAGATGCAAAAACAGTTGTATGGAACGGACCGATGGGCTGCTTCGAGATGCCGAATTTTGCAGCAGGAACCGAGGCGGTTGCAAAGGCACTGGCTGATACAGACGCAGTAACGATCATCGGCGGCGGAGATTCCGCAGCTGCAGTGAACCAGCTCGGATACGGAGATAAGATGACGCACATTTCCACAGGCGGCGGCGCATCCCTCGAATTCCTCGAAGGAAAAGAACTTCCGGGTGTTGCGGCAGCTAACGATAAGTGACCGAAAGCAACTTAGCGAAAACGAGCGAAGCGAAGTTTGAGCTTAGTGCGAGGTCGTTCTCGAACCTTAGCGAACGCAGAGCGTGAGCTTAGTTGAGAGAACATACCCGTATATATTGTAGAATAATGAAAGGTGAATACAAATCATGGCAAGAAAGAAAATTATTGCAGGAAACTGGAAGATGAATAAAACGCCAAGTGAGGCGGTTGCTCTGGTTGAGGAATTGAAACCTCTTGTTGTGAACGAGGAAGCTGATGTTGTTTTCTGCGTACCTGCGATTGACATTATTCCGGTTGTTGAGGCAACAAAGGGAACGAACATTGAAGTTGGCGCTGAGAACATGTATTTTGAGGAAAAGGGCGCATATACCGGTGAGATTTCACCGGAGATGCTTGTAGATGCTGGCGTGAAATATGTTGTTCTGGGACACTCTGAGAGAAGAGAGTATTTCGGTGAGACGAATGAGGACGTTAATAAGAAAGTCCTGAAGGCATTTGAGCATGGTATTACACCGATCATGTGCTGCGGCGAGACTCTGGAGCAGAGAGAACAGGGCGTAACGATGGATTTCATCCGTCAGCAGGTAAAAGTTGGTTTCCAGAATGTAACGGCAGATCAGGCAAAGACAGCAGTGATCGCATACGAGCCGATCTGGGCGATCGGAACCGGAAAGACAGCAACGACTGATCAGGCAGAGGAAGTATGCGCAGGAATCCGTGCATGCATCGCAGAAGTATATGATGAAGCAACGGCAGATGCGATCCGCATCCAGTATGGCGGATCTGTGAATGCAGGAAATGCGGCAGAACTGTTCGCACAGCCGGATATCGACGGCGGACTTGTCGGCGGCGCCTCCCTCAAAGCGGATTTCGGAAAGATCGTAAATTATAAGTAATAAGCTACACAGCACATTAGGGCAGCCGCAGGCTGCGGACGGGATGAGTCGCGGGGAGTTGAAGAGGCTCTCCGCGATTTTTCATAGTAGATGCTTCCGAAGACGGGATGGCGTTTACTATAAAGTCTCTGTCAGGAGACAGCGATAAGTAGAAATAAGGAGAAGAAAAGCAATGAGTAAAAAACCAACCGTACTGATGATTATGGATGGATATGGATTAAATGACAAGGTGGAAGGAAATGCGGTTGCGCAGGCAAAAACACCGGTTGTAGATCAGTTAATGAAGGATTATCCGTTTGTAAAAGGAAATGCAAGCGGACTTGCTGTCGGACTTCCGGATGGACAGATGGGCAACTCGGAAGTCGGACATTTGAATATGGGTGCGGGAAGAATCGTTTATCAGGATCTGACGAAAATCACCAAGGCGATTCAGGATGGAGATTTCTTTGAGAATAAAGCGCTCCTGTCAGCGTGTGAGAATGTAAAGGAACACGATTCTTCCCTTCATCTGATGGGACTGATGTCTGACGGCGGTGTGCACAGCCACATCGAGCATGTATTCGGACTGCTGGAACTGGCAAAACGTCAGGGAATTAAAAACGTATATGTACACTGCTTCCTTGACGGA
>CATXUX010000029.1 GCA_958402795.1 uncultured Lachnospiraceae bacterium
TTAGGAATAATATTTGCTCCGAAAGAATATGGTGTTAACTTCTAAAGACGGGTGTAAACAAAACCGTAAAAATGGCCTCATGCAGAGGCACGGGCAGAAAAGAAGCCAAAAAAAATACTTGGGAAAGAATAATAATTACATTGACCTGACGGCGCTTTTTCTCTATAATCGGAGTTGAAAACGGAGTAATACAGCAATGCATGGCAAATGAAGGAGGAACGGAACATGAAGTTATTTATTGATACGGCGAAGGTTGAGGACATTCGCAAGGCAAACGATATGGGCGTGATCTGCGGGGTAACGACAAACCCGTCGCTGATCGCAAAAGAAGGACGTGTATTCGAGGAAGTGATTGCTGAGATCGCGTCCATTGTTGACGGACCGATCAGCGGAGAAGTAAAAGCAACGACGACAGATGCAGAGGGTATGATCCGGGAAGGACGTGAGATCGCGGCGATCCACCCGAACATGGTAGTGAAGATCCCGATGACTGTGGAAGGCTTAAAAGCAGTTAAAGTCCTTTCCGCTGAGGGGATCAAGACAAATGTAACTTTGATCTTTACGGCAAATCAGGCGCTTCTTGCGGCAAGAGCAGGTGCAACCTATGTATCCCCGTTCCTTGGACGTCTTGACGACATTTCTGTACGCGGAACGGATCTGATCGCGGAGATCGCGCAGATTTTTGACATTGCGGGAATTGAGACAGAGATCATCGCAGCATCCATCCGTAACCCGATGCATGTAACGGACTGCGCGCTTGCAGGCGCGGATATCGCAACGGTACCATATAGTGTGATCGAGCAGATGACACACCACCCGCTGACGGACAAGGGAATCGAGAAGTTTCAGGCTGATTACAAAGCGGTATTCGGAGAGTAAACGGATGCTGCCCGACGGAAGCATTACCATCAATGAGGAGGACATCTTATGGATACGATAGAATTGAAGCGGACTGCGAATGAGATCCGCAAGGGCATTGTGACTGCCGTGCACAGCGCAAAGTCCGGACATCCGGGCGGCTCTCTTTCGGCTGCGGATATTTTTACCTGGTTATATTTTGAAGAGATGAATATTGATCCTGCGGATCCGAAGAAGGAAGACCGCGACCGGTTTGTCCTTTCCAAAGGACACTGTGCGCCGGGACTGTATTCCACGCTGGCGAACCGGGGATATTTTCCGGTGGAAGACCTGACAACACTGCGGCATACGGGATCTTATCTTCAGGGACATCCGGATATGAAGCATATTCCGGGGGTTGACATGTCGTCCGGTTCACTGGGGCAGGGCGTTTCAGCAGCGGTCGGAATGGCTCTTTCCGCGAAGCTGTCGGATCAGGATTACCGGGTATATACACTGCTTGGGGACGGAGAGATTCAGGAAGGCCAGGTGTGGGAGGCGGCAATGTTTGCCGGATCCCGGAAACTGGACAACCTGGTTGTGATCGTAGACAACAATAATCTGCAGATCGACGGCGCGATCACGGAAGTGAACTCCCCTTACCCCATCGACAAGAAGTTTGAGGCGTTTAACTTCCATGTAATTACAATTAACGGAAATGACTTTGAAGAGATCGCGGCAGCGTTCCAGGAGGCGAGAGAGACGAAAGGAATGCCCACGGCGATCATCGCAAAGACGGTGAAGGGCAAAGGCGTTTCCTATATGGAAAACGAGGTAGGCTGGCACGGTGTGGCTCCGAATGACGAGCAGTATGCGGCGGCAATGGAAGAGTTGGAGAAAGCGGGGAAAGAACTATGTCAGAAGTAAAGAAAATTGCAACGAGAGAGGCCTATGGCAAAGCTCTGGTTGAACTGGGAAAAGAACATGAGGATGTAGTTGTGCTGGATGCAGACCTTGCTGCGGCGACCAAGACGGGGATGTTTAAAAAAGAATTTCCGGATCGTCATATCGACTGTGGAATCGCGGAAGGGAATATGATGGGAATCGCCGCCGGACTTGCAGCAACCGGAAAGGTTCCTTACGCAAGTTCATTTGCAATGTTTGCGGCAGGACGCTCCTTTGAGCAGGTGAGAAATTCCATCGGCTACCCGCATCTGAATGTAAAGATCGGCGCGACTCACGCGGGAATCTCAGTTGGCGAGGACGGCGCGACACATCAGTGTAATGAGGACATTGCACTGATGCGGACGATTCCGGGCATGGTTGTACTCAATCCGTCGGACAGTGTAGAGGCGGTGGCGGCCGTAAAAGCGGCCTATGAGCATCAGGGACCGGTGTATATGCGGTTCGGACGTCTGGCGGTTCCGGTGATCAACGACCGGGAGGATTACAAGTTTGAGATCGGAAAAGGCGTGACGCTTCGGGAAGGAAACGATGTGGCAATCATTGCGACCGGACTTCCGGTGGCGAATTGTCTGGAGGCTGCCGAACTGCTTGCAGCAGACGGAATCCACGCGAAGGTCATCAATATCCATACCATCAAACCACTGGATGAGGAGCTGGTCATTGCGGCGGCAAAAGAAACAGGGAAAGTCGTTACAGTTGAAGAACATTCAGTAATCGGCGGACTTGGAAGCGCGGTGTGCGATGTGCTGTCAGAGCATGCACCGACCCGGGTGATGAAGATCGGAATGAACGATGTATTCGGAGAATCGGGACCGGCGCCGGAGCTGATCAAAAAATATGGACTGGATGCACAGAGCATCTATGAAAAAGTAAAAGCATTTTGTTAAGAAAAAATCCCCGTCCTGCATGGCAGGACGGGGATCTTTTTTTGTCGAATTCTCCTGACACAAACTGATAAATTCAGCCATTTCGGTATGCTATGCTTTGAAAAAGCGGCGGAGAGCGCTGCAAATATTTTTTTGAGGTGAGTAGAGATGGAGAGACAGATACCAAAAAATGTGCGGCAGATTGGAAATGTGAGTGATACACCGAAAATATATGTAGAGGATTATGTGGATACATTTTTCACGCAGTTATGTGAAAAGGCGGGAGAAAATCCGGTCGGTGCATTCCTGATCGGGGACATGCAGCAGACAGACAATGAGGAGTATGTATACATATACGGGGCAGTGCAGATGCATGAGCTGAAGATGGACGAGTCCGGTTATGTACTGGACGAAGACACGTGGAAGGCGGCATATGAGGACTGCAAGCAGTATTTTGAGGACGGAGAGATGCTGGGGTGGTTTGTGGCGCGTTCCGGCACGGAACTGCGGCCGGATAATTCGGCGCTGCGCCTGCATAAAAAGTCGTTCCCGAAGAAAAACACGGTGTTTATTCTGAAAGATCCGGTGGAAAAGGAAGAGGCATATTATGTGTTTAAATTCAATGATCTGATGGAGATGGGCGGACATTATACGTATTACGAGAAAAACCCGTGCATGCAGAACTATATGGTTTCCTGCAGGAAAAAGAACGGGGCGTCTCCCTCGGAAACTGTGGAAGACCGTGCGGCGAAAGACTTCCGCAGTGTTGTGCATGCCCGGGAAGCACAGAAGAAGCAGGCAAAAGCAAACCGTATGATGTATGCCGTCAGCGCGTGCCTTGTTCTGGTGGTCGTTATTATGGGCGTGGCAATGATGAATAATTATGATAAAATGAGATCGGTACAGTCGAGGCTGGACAACTTATCTGAAAATACTACTGATTCGGAAAGCGAGGAGGTGCTGGAGACAAGCGGGAATGTGACTGCAGTTACGGGGGACGCGGCGCAGGAGGAAAGCGGACAGCCGGACGGACAGAATGCAGAAGGCCAGTCCGCAGAAAATCCGGCCGCAGAAGAGCCGCAGGCACAGGGACAGGCTGTGGATGAGCAGGGAGCGGACATGCAGTCTGCAGATACGGCGGCCGTGGCCGATGCTGCGGCTGCACAGCAGCCGGTGTCAGAAGACACCTCAGGCGAGGCAATCGATAACAGTAATGCGCAGGAAATCGGAGTATATGTGGTGGAGGAGGGAGATACGCTGGCAATCATCAGCAGGAAGATGTACGGCGACATTTCCTATGCGGATGCGATATCGAGGATGAATGGTCTTACGGATGGAAATTTGATTTATGTCGGACAGAAATTGCTATTACCGTAAAATCGTGTTATACTGAAAAAACGAGATAAGGGGCAACAAAAAAGAAGATAAGGGGTATCAGATGACGCAGAAGAAAAAAACGCAGCTAAAGGCAGTGAAGAATCCGGCAAATACAGGGAAGGCTGAATCAGTAAAAAGAACGGAAACATACTGGACAGAGAAGCGGATCACAACGGTGGTTACGGTGATACTTGTGGTGATGGCGCTGTTCGGAACCTGGCTGCTGGTGGCAAACCATACATTTACAAGCGTATATCAGGCAGACTCTTATAAAAAGACGACATCGGACAGCAGCCAGTATGCGGCATTCGGCGGCGGAATTATCCGCTACAGCAGGGACGGTGTTACGTTTTTAAATGAGAAGAACGAGGAGCAGTGGATTCAGTCCGGCCAGTTCCAGAACCCGGTGCTTGATATCTGTGGAGATTCCTTTGCCGTCGGAGACAGCGGCGGAAACCTGATCCAGGTATTCACAAAGGAGGGATTAAAGGGTGAGATTGAGACGACACTTCCGATCGAACGGCTCTCTGTATCAGGGCAGGGAATTGTCAGCGCGATTTTAAAAAATGATATGTCGCCCTCGATCATCACCTATGATGCAGCCGGAAATATTCTGGTGGAAAACCAGGTGACAGTCGGAAATACCGGTTATCCGACTGCACTGGAGATGTCCCCGGACGGAACGGTTCTGGCGGTGAGCTATCTGGATATGAGCAGCACAGCGCTGAAGTCGCGTGTGATCTGCTACAATTTCAGTGAAGAAGGAAAGAGTAAGACGAACAATGAAGTGAGCAGGGAGGAATATGAGAACAGCATCATGCCGGAAATCTTCTTTATGGATGAGTCTCATATGGTTGTAGTCGGAGACAGCTCTTTCGTCCTGTATACGGGAGCCGGGACCCCGCAGAAAAAAACGGAGATTGCGGTTTCCCAGGAGATCAGGAGTACGTTCCATACGTCAAAATACATTGGGTTTGTGCTTCTGAATGAGGAAAAGTCGGGATATGAAGTGCGGCTGTACAATAAAGCAGGAAACCAGGTGATGAACCGGGAGATCTCGGGTGAATACAGTTATGCGGGCATGGTGGGGAACGAGGTGATCCTGTACAGTGGCTCCCAGTGCTGTATTCTTACGAGCAGCGGAATACAGCGGCTGAAATGTGATCTGAAAACGGACATATTGGCGGTGATCCCGCAAAACGGACTGAACAAATACTTAGTGATGAGTGCCGGTGAACTTCGGGTTGTTTATCTGGCAAAATAGGAGAGAGTATGGATAACTGGTTATTGATCGTTATTGGTGTTATTTTTCTGGCAGGAACAGTGGCGGGCGGCGTGAGAGGACTTTTCCGGACAGTCCTGTCGCTTCTGTCCGCAGTGATCACGGCGGTACTTGTGGTGTATCTGTCGCCTTATGTGAGTGACGCGCTTGTGAAGTATACGCCGCTGGATAATGTGATCGAAGAGAAGATTGTCGAGGCATTTATGCCGGAGGTGTCGGGAGATGTTTTCGCGGGAAAGGATCTGACCGGAACGCCTTTTGAGGGACTGGACCAGGATACGCTGGATCATATTGAAAACGCAGATCTGGATCTGCTCGGGATTTCAGAGGAAGATCTGCTGGGGATGATCGGCGAGATTCCGAGAGACCAGCAGATTCAGTTGATCGAGCATTCGCAGCTTCCGGAATTTTTAAAAACACTGCTGATGGAGAATAATAACAGTATCGTCTATGAAGAACTTGGCGTGACCGGATTTCCACAGTACGTGGCAGGCTACATTACCAGAGCGGTGATGAAGATCCTGTCATTTCTGGTGACATTTTTACTCGCTATCATCATTGTACGTGCGCTGATGGCGGCGGTGGATATTCTGGGGGAACTGCCGGTGGTCGGTCCGCTGAATCATGCAGGCGGAGCGGTATTCGGCTTTTTGGCGGCGCTTTTGGTCGTCTGGATGATCTTCCTTGTGATCACACTTCTTTATTCGACGGACATGGGGCAGACCTGTTTTGCAATGATCGGGGAAAGTCGTGTGCTGACGGTGATTTATGAGAATAATCCGATCCTGACGAAGCTGCTTTCGTTTTAGGACCGGTATCTGACAGACGAAGAAGGAATTGAGATTTTATGAATTATACATATATTGTGCGCTGCAGTGACGGCACGCTTTATACCGGCTGGACGAACAATCTGGAGAAACGAATCTGTGACCATAATAACGGAAAAGGAGCAAAGTATACAAAGTCCAGACGTCCGGTTGTGCTGGAATATTATGAAACCTTTGCGACAAAGGAAGAAGCGATGCGCAGGGAGTATGCGATCAAGCATTTAAGCAGGGCAGAGAAACAAAAGTTAGTCATGACAAATGGATCATGAATTGTCTGAAAAAAAGCAGAAAAAAAATTAATATTTGTACTTCCTTTTTCCTACATTTTGCGGTATGATATTCAAAGACACACCAATATATAGTGGGGCAACGAAAGACAAGATGTAGCAACAGGAGGGGATCGTATGAGTCCAGAAGTCAAGACGAAGGTAATTAAGAGAAATGGAAAAGAAGTGTCGTTTGACATTTCCAAGATAACGAACGCCATTACCGCGGCGAATAATGAAGTGGATCAGATCCATCAGATGAATGTGTTCCAGATTTCGGCGATCGCGGAGAAGATTGCAGGGGAGGTGAAAGATTCCACCCATGCCGTGAACGTAGAAGACATTCAGGATCTTGTGGAAACGGGCATCATGGAGATGCGCGGATATGAAGTGGCGCAGAAGTATGTGCGCTATCGTTATAAGAGGGAACTGACGAGAAAGTCGAATACAACGGATGATGGGATCCTGACGCTGATCGAGCAGAATAACGAGGAAGTAAAGCAGGAAAATTCCAACAAAAATCCGGTGATCAATTCTACCCAGAGAGATTATATGGCAGGCGAGGTCAGCAAGGATCTGACAAAGCGTGTGCTGCTGCCGCAGGATATTGTCCGGGCGCATGAAGCGGGGATCATTCATTTCCATGATTCCGATTATTTCGCACAGAAGGAGCACAACTGCGATCTGATCAATCTGGAGGATATGCTGCAGAACGGCACGGTGATCAGCGGAACGATGATCGAGAAACCGCACAGCTTTTATACGGCATGCAATATTACGACGCAGATCATCGCACAGGTTGCCAGCAACCAGTATGGCGGTCAGTCCTTTTCACTGGCGCATCTGGCTCCGTTTGTGGATGTCAGCCGCCGGAAGCTGCGCAATGGCGTAATTGCGGAGCGCACGGAATGCGGAGAATCTCTGGACGAAGAGATTGTGTCCAAAGTAACAGAGCGCAGGCTCAAGGATGAGATCCGCAGCGGAATCCAGACGATCCAGTATCAGTTGATCACATTGATGACATGCAACGGACAGGCACCGTTTGTTACGATGTTCATGTATCTGGACGAGGTGGAGGAAGGACAGACACGAGACGACCTTGCGATGATCATCGAGGAAGTGATGATTCAGCGGATGCAGGGCGTGAAGAATGAGAAGGGCGTCTGGGTTACCCCGGCATTCCCGAAACTGATCTATGTGCTGGATGAAGATAATATTACCGAGGATTCCAAATACTGGTATCTGACGGAACTGGCAGCGAAGTGTACGGCGAAACGAATGGTACCGGATTACATTTCTGCGAAGGTGATGAAAGAACTGAAAAAGGGAGAGGTGTACACCTGCATGGGGTGCCGTTCATTCCTGACGGTGGAAGACAGCCAGATGCTTCCGAACGGAAAGCACAAGTTCTACGGCAGATTCAATCAGGGGGTCGTTACGATCAATCTGGTGGATGTAGCATGTTCTTCGGAGGGAGATTTTGACCGGTTCTGGCAGATTCTGGATGAACGGCTGGAGCTGTGCCACCGTGCGCTGCGCTGCCGCCATGAGCGTCTGCTCGGCACAGTATCCGATGTGGCGCCGATCCTGTGGCAGAACGGCGCACTGGCACGTCTGGAAAAGGGCGAGAAGATCGATAAGCTTTTATATAACGGGTATTCAACGATTTCGCTCGGCTATGCGGGACTCTATGAGATGTGTATGCGCATGTATGGAAAATCCCATACCGATCCGGAGGCAAAACCGTTTGCGCTGGCTGTGATGCAGCATTTGAACGATAAGTGTAATGAATGGAAGGCAGCGGAGAACATCAGTTATTCTCTGTATGGAACGCCGATGGAGTCGACCACATACAAGTTTGCGAAGTGTCTGCAGAAGCGCTTCGGTATCATCAAGGGCGTGACAGATAAGAACTATATTACGAACAGCTATCATGTGCATGTTTCCGAGGAGATCGACGCGTTCAGCAAGCTGAAATTCGAGTCGGAATTCCAGAAACTCTCTCCGGGCGGGGCGATCAGCTACGTGGAAGTGCCGAATATGCAGAACAATATTCCGGCGGTGCTGTCGGTGATGAAGTTCATTTATGACAATATTATGTATGCGGAACTGAATACGAAGAGCGATTACTGCGAATGCTGCGGTTATGACGGTGAGATTCAGATCATCGAAGATGAGTCCGGCAAGCTCGTATGGGAATGTCCGAACTGCGGAAACCGGGATCAGGATAAGATGTCTGTGGCAAGACGGACCTGCGGATATATCGGGACGCAGTTCTGGAACCAGGGACGGACGCAGGAGATCAAGGACCGGGTTCTGCATCTGTAAGAGTCGCAGAGAAAGCGGTTCACAAAGCCGATTTTCCGGCGCTGTGAACCGCTTTCTCTGTGATTGAGGAGATGGATTTTTGGACACTGGGGATCTGACTAATCTGTGGGAGGTGAAGGGATGTATTATGCAAATATCAAAGAATGTGACATTGCGGACGGACCCGGCGTCCGGGTGAGCCTGTTTGTTTCCGGATGCCGGCATCACTGCAAGGGATGCTTTAATGCGGAGACATGGGATTTTTCTTATGGACAGCCGTATACGGCACAGACGGAGCAGAAGATACTGGAACTTCTCGCTCCCGATTATATCCAGGGACTGACGCTGCTTGGCGGGGAGCCGTTTGAGCCGGAGAACCAGACAGAACTGGTGAAGCTGCTGCGTGCTGTGCGGGCGGCGTTTCCCAAGAAGGATATCTGGTGCTATACGGGATATCTGATCGACCGTGACCTGATCCCGGGAGGAATGGTTTTTACCGGTGTGACAGAGGCGATGCTGTCTTACATCGATGTTCTTGTGGACGGAGAATTTATTGAGGAAAAGAAAGACATTACGCTGAAGTTCCGGGGCAGTTCCAACCAGAGAATTTTGAAAAGAAATCTGGATAAATGGGAAACTTACGACTTCTATATGAATTAAAATTTGGTAAAAAAATAATGAAAAAAGTCTGAAGAATTGGAAAATGTGACGATTCTTTTTTGAAGCAAAAAGTGTTAAACTGTAGGATGCGGGAGAAGAGAAAAAATCCCGCAAAAATACGATACACAAGGAGGAAATGAAAATGACACTTGCACAGGCTTTGGCACTCATTATTTTTATTGTAATGTTCGCCCTTATCGTATTAGATAAATTCGAAAGACATTATGTGACTCTCGGATGTGGGCTTGTGATGTTTGTTCTTGTATTTGGCATCATAATGCATGACGGAAACGCAGTGATGGAGACACTGAATATCCGCAGTATTTTCACACCGGAATTCTGGTATACGGCGGAGGAATCGGCGGAATCTTCATCGGGGATCAACTGGGCCACGATACTTTTTATTGCGGGTATGATGATTATGGTAGAGGGGATGTCCCGTGCCGGATTTTTCCGTTGGCTTTGTCTGTGGCTGGCAAAGCTGGTGAATTATAAAGTCATTCCGTTGTTTATTACATTTATGATACTGTCGTCGCTTCTGGCGATGTTTATTGACAGTATTACGGTTATTTTATTCCTGGCAGAAGTGACGGTAGAACTGGCGAGACTTCTGAAGTTCGATCCGATACCGATGATTCTGTCGGAAATATTCTGCGCGAATCTGGGAGGTTCGGCAACAATGTGCGGAGACCCGCCGAACATCATCATCGGTACGTCGCTGGGATTTTCTTTCTTCGACTTTTTGACCAATACAGGTTTGATCGCGGGAATCAGCCTGATTCTCGTGGTGATTTATTTTTATCTTGTATATCGAAAAGAACTTCGTGCGGAATCTGCGATGCAGGTAGACCCGTCCGCAGTGCCGGAGCCGGCCAGCGCGATTACAAATAAGCGTGATTTCGCGGTAAGCTGTGTGATTTTTGCATGTGCGGTTTTGATGCTTGTCACTCATGCGTCGACCGGCCTGACGGTGGCTCTGATCGGGGTAGTGATTGCTGCCGTTACATTGATCACCTCAGGAAAAGACTGCGGAAATGTATTGAAAAAAGTAGATTATAAAACGCTGTCGTTCTTTATCGGACTGTTTATGGTAGTCGGCGGACTGGAACAGACCGGTATCCTGGAACTGATCGCAGGATTTATCGGGAAAGTCAGCGGAGGCAATCTGATGCTGATGGTTGCGATTATTTTGTGGATTTCAGCGATTGCAAGTGCGTTCGTGGATAATATTCCGTTTGCTGCAACGATGATCCCGGTGATCAAGAGCCTTGCGGCGGCGCAGGGAGCAGATCTGTCTGTGCTTGCGTGGGCGCTATCCATGGGAACCGATATCGGCGGAAGCGCGACTCCGATCGGAGCGTCGGCAAATGTTGTCGGTACATCGGTGGCAGCAAAGAATGGTCATGTGATCGGCTGGGGAAAATATTGTAAGACGGCAGTTCCGGCAACGCTCATTGTAGTTACGGTGTCGATGCTGGTGATTTTTGCAAGATATTGTTAATGTGGGAGTGCGTAGCACGAAACAATCCGTAGGTATTATAGTTGGGGGCTTTTGCCCCAACATCATATGATTAAGCGGTTACAAGAGAAACGGTTAGGAGGACGTGGGATGGAAAAGCAGGTTATTGTAGCGGTCGCGCGAGAATTCGGCAGCGGCGGTCATGAGATTGCCCAGAAGCTCGCGAATGAACTGGGATTTGCATTTTATGACAGAAAAATGTTAGATGAGATCGCCGAGGAAAAGGAAATCGAGGTAGGATATCTGGAAAAATATGACGAGAAACCGAGAAATCTGTTCCTTTCCAGGAGAGTCGGCGCGTATTCCAATTCAATGGAAGAGATTATTGCGGATATGCAGTTTGACTTTTTGCGGAAGAAAGCAGATGAGGGCGGTTCCTTCGTTGTTGTCGGACGCTGCGCAGAGACGATTTTGAAAGACCGGGAAGGGTTAATTTCTGTTTTTATTCTCGGAGATGAAGACGCCAAGGCAAAACGTGTCAGTGAATTATATCATCTGGGCAGGCGGGAAACGTTGATGAAGATGAAACGTCATGACCAGCGCAGAAAGATGTATCACAACCGCCACAGTGATGTGAAGTGGGGCGATTCCCGGGGGTATGACCTTTGCATTAACAGCAGCAGGCTCGGCGTAGAAAAAACGGCGGATGAACTGCTGCACTATATCCGGACGAGGATGGAGCAGGACAGGATTTAGAGAAAGGAAAGACGATGGCGAACGTATATAAAAATGCATTGGAGCTGATCGGCAGGACTCCGCTGATGGCGGCGGAGAATTTAAAGAAGGAGCTGAAGCTGGAAGCAAGGCTCCTTGTAAAACTGGAATATCTGAACCCGACCGGGAGCGTGAAAGACCGGGCGGCAAAGGCAATGATTGAAGATGCGGAAGAGAAAGGTCTGTTAAAGGAAGATTCTGTGATCATTGAGCCAACCTCGGGAAATACGGGGATCGGACTGGCATCTATTGCGGCTGTGAAGGGATACCGGATGATCCTGACCATGCCGGAGACCATGAGCGTGGAGCGCCGGAATATTCTGAAGGCATACGGCGCGGAGGTCGTGCTGACTGACGGTGCGAAAGGAATGTCCGGAGCGATTGAAAAAGCGGAAGAGCTGGCAAAAGAAATCCCGGACAGCTTTATTCCGGGACAATTCTCCAATCCAGCGAATGCCGAAGCACATCGAAAAACAACCGGTCCGGAGATCTGGGAAGATACAGACGGAGAGGTGGATATTTTTGTAGCAGGCGTCGGGAGCGGCGGTACGTTGACCGGAGTCGGAGAATATCTGAAAGAAAGGAAACCAGAAGTAAGAGTCGTAGGGGTAGAACCTGCATCTTCTCCGGTACTTTCTGAGGGAAAGTCCGGCCCGCATAAGATTCAGGGAATCGGAGCGGGATTTGTTCCGGAAGTGCTCAATACGAAAATTTATGATGAGATCATTCCGATGGAAAACGATGCGGCATTTACTGCGGCAAAAGCGTTTGCACGGGCAGAAGGAATTCTGGTCGGTATCTCTGCAGGCGCCGCACTTGATGCAGCCGTGCAGCTTGCGCGCCGCCCGGAAAATAAGGGGAAAACCATCGTGGCACTGCTGCCGGATTCGGCGGACCGGTACTATTCCACCCCATTGTTTGAAGAATAAAAACAGGAGGTCTTCAGATGGCGAGAGAACGGACAGCGGTCATGGAAATGATCATAGATATGATCCTTGGAAAAACAGAGAATGTAAGCCATGTGGATTTTACTCCCCAGAAAAGAAAAATCCCGGAAGAACTTCCGTATGAGCAGGCATTTGAAAGAGTATCTCCCGAGAGTCAGGGAATCTCATCAGGAATGCTTGCCGGTATGATCCGGGAGCTGAACGATTCCCCCAATACGGATATGCATCACCTGATGATACTGCGGGGCGGCAAAGTAATCTGCGAGTGTAATTTTGCACCTTACCGGAGCGGAGACTGGCATATTACTCACTCCATGTGCAAGAGTATTACGGGGATGGCAGTCGGACTCCTGGTTCACGAGGGAAAATTATCTCTGGATGAAAATATATATGATATTTTTGAGCAGAAACGGAAACCGCTGGGAAAGTTATTTCGTCCGGAAATTACGGTGGAGCATCTGCTGACGATGACCAGCGGTGTGTCATTTAATGAATCCGGCGCGGTCTCCGGCAACGACTGGCTGGATAGTTATCTGAATGCATCGGTGGATGGAATTCCGGGAACAAAGTTTCAGTATAACAGCATGAATTCGTATGTATTGTCTGCGATTATAACGGAGCGGACCGGAATGACCATGGAGGAATATCTGCGTCCGAGACTGTTTGAACCGCTGGGGATTACCCGGTATATGTGGGAGACCTGCCCGAAAGGGATCACAAAAGGCGGCTGGGGATTGTTTTTGTGCACGGAAGATATGGCGAAGCTGGGCCAGCTCTATCTGAATAAAGGAAAGTGGAACTCCCAGCAACTGATCCCGGAAGAATGGGTGGAAGCATCGACGACAAAACATGTGGATACCGGGGAAGACACGTTCGGATATGGATACCAGCTCTGGATGGAAAAAAGGCCGGGAAGCTTTGAATTTAACGGAATGCTGGGACAGAATGTCATTGTATATCCGGATATGGATATGGTTATTGCGACAAACGCAGGAAATAATGAATTGTTTCAGAACTGCGTGATGCTCAATATTATCCGTAAATATTTCCCGTGTGAGTATCAGCCGGATACGGTGCTCCCGGAGAATCCATATGAATATGAAAGGCTAAGAAACCTGACGGGAAAACTGCAATGTACAACAAAAAACACAACCATGATCCGTCGGGGCGGCTGGAAGAAAAAAAGCGGCGTGGTCAGAAGCCAGGCGTTTCATTCGGATTTTTGGGCGGAGAAGAAGAAACTGGACGGAATCTGTTATGAAATGAATCCGAAGAGTGTGGGACTTTATCCTCTGCTCGTTCAGGTATTTCATAATAATATGACAGATGGAATCCGCAAAATCGCATTTCGATGCGAGCAGGAGGATTTTTTGGTCCGATTTCTGGAAGGCGAGCAGTGGTGTGAACTGAAGGTCGGTTTTCATCATGCAGAAGAAAACTGGGTGACACTGCACGAAGAAAGCTATCTGACTGCGGTAAGCGGAGAATTCGCAAAAGATGTGGACGGAAATACGGTTCTGAAGATTGAGATCTGTTTCCTGGAGGAAGCTGTAAGAAGAAAGGTGTATATTTATTTCCACGGAAACGAGATCGAGGCCAGATGGTATGAGACACCGGGAAAGGCGATGATTCTGGAAGGCCTGGAATCGGTTACGGAAGACTTGACGAAACATCCGATCTACCAGAAAGTGATGGACTGGGGCGGCATGGAGGTCGTATACCGACTGATGGAACAGACGATAGAACCGGTCACCCGGGGAAAAATGGCAGAAGACGATCCGGAAACGGACACAAGTACAGAGGATGCTGAATAGGGGATCGTATGATCCCCTATTTTGACGTATGATAATAGTGTTTAGTTCATCTTTATCCTTTCTGCATTTTAACATACCGAATACCATTTGTAAATCTTCTCCAAAACAACCGTATCTTTTTGCAAATCTCTATGGTAAATTTTAGAGTTGTGTGATAGAATCTAAAAAACAGATATAACCAGACGAGTTCTGCATTTGGAAGGAATTTTGACATGCATGTGACGGAAAAGTTAATAAAGCCTCTGTCTGAGGCAAAGTATTTGAATGCGGATAATGTGGACCGGTATCGGAGCATTATGCGTATTTTTTATGAGAATTATGAAAAGTTAAAATACTGGATGTATCAGGAAGAGGTCTATGCGGAGATGATTCAGGATCCGTATTTTTCTGAATACCGCATAGAGCAGTGTCAGCAGGATCTTACTGCACTGACAGAATGGAAGAATCTGGTGACAATTCAGGATACAAGAAAGGTGACTTCAATCGAAGAGTTTAAGAACAAGAAGTTCCGTTATCAGATGTCGGAATACAGCGTGGAGATTGAGCGGCTTGTGCTCCGTCTGGAGAATCTGTATATCGAGGGTGCGTCGCTGGAGCCGACACTTTTGGAGCGGATCCGGCGTGGAATCGAGCGTTTTCCGGCTATGGCGTCGGAAGAAATCGGAGAGGTTTATACATGGTGGACGGATCTGAACAATGATTTTATCCGGCTGAACCAGAACTATCAGGATTATATCCGTGACCTGAACAGCGTTAAGGCGGAAGAGATGATGCGGACAAAAGAATTCCTGATATTCAAAGATAAACTGGTTGAGTATCTGCGGAATTTTATCAAAGGACTGCAGCGAAACGTAGGCGTGATCGAGGAAGATCTGCGAATGTTGGACGAACGGGTACTGGAGCAGGTGTTAAAGAAAGTCAGTCAGTATGAGCTGTCTATCCCGAGAATGGACATGGAGGTTTCCGAGGAGATGATCGAGGAGAAAATCAGAGGCCGCTATCAAAGTATCCGCGACTGGTTCGTGTCCGAGAACGGGCAGGAAAATGAAGCAGGAAAGCTGTTTGATGCGACAAATGAGATTATCCGGCGGATCACCCGTTATGCAACGCAGCTGAGTGAGAAAAATGCGTTTGGAGGGAACCGCAGGGAGGAATATCGGAAAGTAGCGGAGATCTTCCTGAAATGCGAAGACCTGTCAAAGGCGCAGAAGATGTCGGCAATGGTGTTCGGACTCGAACGTCCCTGTCATCTGAAGGGGGATACGTCCCGCGAAACGGAAAGCATGAATCAGAGTGTCTATGAGGAAGCGGCAGTGCAATATACGTTGAAACCGAGGATACGGACCTATAAGGAAAAATCGAGACGAAGTGCCATTACGGATACCGGCAGGGAAAAGGAACAGACACGAAATGAAATGATACGGCGTATCCAGGAAGACCGAAGGAAGATTGCACTTCTGGAGCAGAACGGACGAATTGATTTTTCCGGGCTTCCGGTCATCGAACCGAGAGTGAGGGAAATTCTTCTGAAATGGCTGTCCGATGCGCTGGAGGACGCCGGATATTGCGCAAAGACAGACGACGGCAGGGCATACCGGCTTGATATGGAGCATGCGGACGAGAACTGTGTCGTGCATTGTGAGGATGGAACTTTTACAATGCCCAGGTTAAGCATTGTATTTGAAGAAGTCTGACAAAAAGCGTTCGAAAGAAGGTAAAGGACAGTCGGCGGGCGACGGAATGGAGATTGCTATGAAAGAACTGGAAGTGCTGCTGGACAGACGGTGGGTCTTGAAGTCAGAGGATAAAGAACTGTATTACAAAGTGCGGGACTCGATCGGAGAGATCCGCAGATTTGCAACAGAGAAAATGGGCTGCCAGGTGATTGAAAATTCCCTTTTGGTGAAACTCGAAAAGATACCGGCGGTTCCGGAGCCGTTTATGGGGATCGGGGAGTTTACTTCAAAAGAAGAATACGCATTTCTCTGTGTGCTGCTGATGTTTCTGGAGGATAAGGACGCGGAAGAACAGTTTATCCTCTCCCAGCTGACGGAATATATTGCGGCAAATATGCCGGGAGAACCAGTGGACTGGACAAAATTTACCAATCGGAGAAGGCTGGTAAAGGTGCTGCGCTATGCGGCTGCGCAGCAGATCCTGCGGGTTACGGACGGAACAGATGATGTGTTTATGGACGGACAGGAGGGGGAAGTTTTATATGAAAATACCGGCGCTTCCCGGTACTTTATGCGAAATTTCTCCAGAGATATCATGGATTACGGAAGACCGGAGGATTTTCAGGAGAGTGACTGGTTTGAAATCGATGAGGACCGGGGAATCGCGAGACGGCACCGTGTATACAAACGGCTTTTATTCTCCGTCGGAATGTACCGGGAGGCCGGCGCGGAAGAGGATTTTGAATATTTGAAATATTATGGCAGGAGGCTTTCAGAAGATCTGGAGCAGAACTTTGAGTGCCAGGTACACATTCATAAGGGAAGTGCGTTTCTTTTGACGGGGGAGGACTGCCATATCGGTGAGACATTTCCGGGAAATAACGCCATATCGGACATTCTTCTTCTTTGCTTTGCAAAAATCAGAGAATATGTGGAAACAGGAGTATGGAAACTCCAAAATGATGAAACGATTTCTGTGGAGATCACGGAATTTGAACAGTTGTTAAAAGATGTAAAGATACAATTCGGGAGCGGGTTTACAAAGAACTACCGGGAGATGCCGGACGGTGAATTCGTTCGGGAAGTTATGGAATATATGGAACGGTGGACGTTTGTGAGACGAGATGAGGGAGGTCACAGTATCGTGATCTACCCGTCGGCAGGAAAACTGGCGGGGCAGTATCCGGAAGATTATACGGCATAAAGATCCGGATCGGGCAGGAGATGGTTTGAAACGAAGATAGCAGACAAGGGAGATAACGGATATGAACAGCAGATGGCAGGCAAATAAGATCGGACTGATCAATTTTTGGTATTATGACGAGCAGGAATTTCCTTTTGTAAAGGGAAGAATGCTGCTGCGAGGGTCCAACGGCTCGGGAAAATCGGTTACGATGCAGAGCGTGATCCCGCTTCTTCTGGATGGAAATATGAGTCCGGAACGGCTGGATCCGTTTGGCTCCCGGGACAGAAAAATGAGCAGTTACCTGCTGGAGGAAGATGACGGAAGAGAAGAGCGGACAGGCTATCTGTATCTGGAATTTCGCAGACTGGAAAGCGAGACATACCTGACGGTCGGAATGGGAATCCGGGCAAGGCGGGGAAAGCCTCTGGACAAGTGGTATTTCAGTCTGACGGATGGCAGGCGGATCGGGAAGGATTTTTACCTGTATAAGAAAACTGATGAGAAGATCACGCTGTCCAAAAAGGAACTGGAGAACCGAATTCAGGGAGGCGGACAGCTCTTTGACAGGCAGGCGGATTACATGGAATATGTAAACCACCAGATATTCGGTTTTGAGACGGTAGACGAATACAAGGAGATGGTAGATCTTCTGATTCAGCTTCGCACGCCAAAGCTGTCGAAAGATTTTAAGCCGACAGTGATTAACGATATACTGAGCGACTCCCTGCAGCCGCTGTCGGACGAGGATCTGCGCCCGATGTCCGAGGCGATCGAGAACATGGATACGATGAGTATGAACCTGAAAACCCGGCAGGAAGGAAAGCAGGCGGCAGAAAAGATCAACCGGATACTGGATAAGTATAACCGCCTTGTATTGTATGAAAAAGCGGTAAATTATGAGGAGAGCCGGAAAGAACTTGCCACGCTGCAAAAGGAGGAAAAAACGCGGAAACAGACTCTGCAGGAGTGTGAAGCACGGGTAGATGAGCTGGAAACATACAGAAATGAGCTGGATGCAGAAAAACTGGCAATGGAGAAAGAACGGGAATCTCTGAGCAAAAGTGACGCGGTGGCGTTAAAACGGCAGGAGATGGATCTGGAAGAGCGGATCAGGGAGCGGGAAACTGCCTTCCGGGAAAAGGAATCTCAGCTCGCAGCAAAGAAAGAGCAGTATGTCGAGACGGAGACAAAACAGAAAGAGGAGCAGGACAGAGCGTATCAGAAGGAGCAGGAGTTATCCAAACTGTTGGAAGAGATGCAGGAAGAAGCGGATGAGATGGCATTTGAAGAGCATGGATTTTTCAGCGCGGAACTCAAAGAAGCATTCCAGAAGCCGGGGGCTTTTGACTCCCACCAGAAGCAGTTTGAGAAGACACAGCAGGAGATCGGGCGGGGACTCTCTGTTTTACAGAAGGCGGATCTTCAGCAGAGACAGGCGGAAGATCTGATGCAGAAGCGTGAGAAGCATCAGCGTGAGACAGACGCTGCACAGCGGCGCGTCAACGAATCCGAGATGGTGCTCGTACAGGCACAGAACGAATGGAAGGAAACGTTTTATAGCTGGAGCGGTTCCAATCAGGAACTGGTTCTGGAGAAAGAAACAGAAAGAACGCTGTCCAAGTTTGCGGAAGAGTATGGGGAAAACTCTGATTTTGCCAAAGTACGGCAGACCGTGGCGGATATCTGGATTGAGAAGAAAGGCATTTTGGAATCACAGATCCGAAAGGGACAGGAACAGACGGCGCTGCTTCAGGAGGAATACGAGGAACAGAAGCGGGAGCTGGAGGAGTGGGAGAACCACAAAGAACCGGTTCCGCCGCGCAGCGAAGCGGTGCTGAAAAACAGGGAGCGACTTCAAAAGAGGAATATTCCTTATCAGGAATTTTATAAAGTCATTGAATTCGGGCAGGAACTGGAGAAAACAGACTGTGACAGGATTGAAGAGGCCTTGCTTGATATGGGGATCCTGGACGCGCTTGTGATTGAAGAGCAGTACAAAGAGCAGGTGCTTTGTATGGATGAAGGGTGCTGCGACAAGTATCTGTTTATTCAGAACCAGAGGGCAGAAAACAGCATTCTGGACGTGTTGGATTTAAATAACGATGTCAATGATATTTTCTTTAACCAGAGGATTACCGGGATCCTTGGAAACATCGCGTATAACGCGGACGGAACCACAGCCGTGTGGACGGAAGGCAGGTATCAGATCGGCGTGCTGACAGGTACGGTGACCGGGGATTATGAAGCCGGATTTATCGGGACACGGGCGCGGGAGCAGAACCGTCTGCAGAAAATGAAAGCATGTAAAGAACGAATGGCGGAGCTTGCGACAGAGATTGCAGTCCGGCAGGAAGAAAGGGAGAAGTTGAAAGGACGGGTACAGGTACTTTGCGGGGAATATGAAAACCTTCCGTCAGACGAGGATCTGCGGACAGCGTACCGGATGCTTCAGGACGTGCAGCGGGAGGCAGAGCAGCTAAGAAAGGAAGGTGCCCGCCTGGATAGCCAGCTGCACGAGGTGACAGAGATTTTAAAGGGATTGAGAAAGGACGCGCTGCAGATCGCTGACAAGCTGTATTTGCCGTGCAATTATGAGGCATTCCTGCGGGCAGATACGGCGGCAAGAAAATACGGGCAGCATTTTTATCAGTTAAAGACGGGACATGAACTGTATTTGCAGATCGTATACCACCAGAGTGAACTGGAGATGCGGCTGGGTGACCTGGATTCAGATATGGATCAGATCCGCTATGATATGGGAAACACGGAAAATGCACTGAAACGGGAACGCGCCGAGTACAGTTCCATACAGGAACAGCTGAAGCTGACGGATTATGAGGAGATTAAGAACCGCCTGGACACGTGTATGAAATGGCTGAACGAATATCCGGGCAGACTGCAGAAATGTGTGGAAGAAAAAGGGCAGAAGGAACAGCAGATCCGGTACATCCGGGCGCAGTTGGAACAAAGTGTGGAAATGATTCAAAACTGCGTATGCAAAAACGACTATCTCAGGCAATGCTTTGAAGCAGAGCAGGCGCTCGGATATGTGGTGCAGGCGGAAGGATTCGGAGCAGATGCGGGAGCCGTGAGAAGCTTTCTGGAGCCGGATTGCCAGACGCTTCAAAAAGATGCCGTGATCCGTGACCTGAACCGGATCTATTTTGAAAACAGAGGATTTTTGAATGACTATCATCTGACACAGACAGAACTGTTTGAAGAGATGGACGTACAGACGCCGCAAGGCGCTATGCATGCAAAACGGCTGGATATTTATGCAAGATACCAGGGAGTGAGGATTCCGTTCGGGAAGCTACTGATGCATCTGGAAGAGGAGATCGTGGAGCTGCAGGAGCTGATCAAGGCCGGAGACAGAGAGTTGTTTGAAGATATCCTTGCAAATACAATGAGCCGGAAGATCCGTGGGAAAATCAACAGCTCCACCGCGTGGGTGGAGAAGATGAACGCGCTCATGGGAGCAATGAATACCTCCAGCGGATTGAAGCTTTCCCTGCGTTGGAGAAGTAAGACGGCGGAGCAGGAAGACCAGCTGGATACGAAAGAGTTGGTAGATCTGCTGAAAAAGGATTATCGACTGATGCGGGAAGAAGAGGCGGCAAGGCTTTCGCTACACTTCCGCTCCAAGGTCGAGGAGGCAAGGCGGCACGCAAAGGACAGCGGAGGAATGGTGTCGTTCTATCAGGTTATGAAAGAGACACTGGATTATCGGAAATGGTTCGAGTTCCAGCTGTTTTATCAGAAGGGCGGGGAGCGTCAGCGGGAACTGACAAACAGTGTGTTCGGAACGTTCAGCGGCGGTGAAAAAGCCATGGCGATGTATGTGCCGCTGTTCTCGGCTGTCGTTGCAAAATATCAGGGCGCCCGCCCGGACGCTCCGAGGCTGATCTCGCTGGATGAGGCATTTGCGGGTGTAGATAATAAAAATATCAGAGATATGTTCCGCCTGATGACAGAATTTGAGTTTGATTTTATTATCAACTCCCAGGTACTGTGGGGCGACTGTGATACATTGGACGCTCTGGCGATCTACCAGCTGATCCGGCCGGAAAATGCGAAGTTTGTAACGGTGATGCCGTATCTGTGGAACGGACATGCGAAGGAGATGCTGGAAGATGAGGAAAAACTGGAACAAAGAGCCGCAGAGCTTGCTGTATAAAGAATGCGTGGAATACTTCCGCTCCCGGCCGGTATTCGGAAAGATCCTGCGGGGGTTCCGGGAAAAATATGCTTCATACGGAAGCTTCTCGGGCACGGTGACGGTAAGAAACCTGACGGAAGAAGAGCTGGAAGATCTGGAAGGATTTTTTCAGAAAAACTATCATGGGCAGAAGAGCATCTCCATTTCTGCAGCGCGGTTTGAAAAGGCACTCAGAGAGAGCAGGTTTGAGAATCTGGAACCGAAAATAATCCTGGAACTGTACTTTCAGGAGGAAATGACGGGAAAGAAAGAGCAGATCCGCGAGGAAGAACAAAGGCGGCAGGAGATGGTCTGCGGACTGCATGCCGAATGTGCCGGGACGTGGGCGGAAGCATGGATCACAGAGCTGGAAGACCGAAAAAACGGGTTTTGGACGTATCTGCAGAAACGTTACAGAGAAGCTGAAAAATGCACGGAAGAGATATTGCGGCAGCTCCGGCTTGGAATCCATATTTTGAATGAACTGCCATACCGGCAGGGGAGGCTGGAATATCTGGCGGTATTTGCCGCCATGGAAACAGGAAATCCGCATGCATTTGATGACGGAACAAAAGAGGGTCAGTATCTGCGGATGCTGGTTGAGTGGGATGTGGCGCATCGCGGAAGAAACGTTGCGGGATCTGAGATCTTCCCCGCGCTGCGAAGACAGCGGCTTTATCTGGAAGCCGGAATCTTGTTGGACGATATTTCTAATTCCGTGATGGTTTCGGGAGTGAAGGCGTGGAAAAAGAACGGAGAACTCCACGTGGGAATGAGCGGATTTCAGGAAACCGGGGATCCGGTGCAGATCCCGTTGTCTGTCATTGCGGCCTGGGCACGCGTGGAATGTCCGGACAGGGAAATCTATATCGTCGAAAACCCGTCTGTTTTTGCGATGCTTTCCCGCAGATGGCGGGGGAGAAAGGCGTGCATGTGTATGAACGGACAGCCGAGACTGAGTTCGGTATTACTGCTCGACCTGCTGGCCGAGGCAGATGTGAAGATGTACTATGCCGGAGATTTTGACCCGGAAGGTCTCCTGATCGCGCAGAAGGTGAAGCAATATTACAAAGGAAAAGCAGCCTGCTGGCACATGTCGGTTCCGGAATATGAACGAAGCCGGTCGCAGGAAATACTTTCCGAAAAACGTCTCAAAGCACTGGAGCGAATTCAGGACGAAGAACTGACAGAGCTCGCAGCGGCCTTGCGGAAAAATGGGGTGGCAGGCTACCAGGAAAATATTTGGGAAGTCTATCTTGAGTAAGAAAAAATAATAAGCGCAGCCTGGCAGATCAGGATGATCGGAATCCCGAGCCGGAACCTGCGCTTTTTTGTTTTATGATGAAAACAATACATCCCGGCAAGCGCTCCGGCTGAGCCGCCCAGCAATGCAAGAGTGATCAGCGTCCGCTCGGAGATCCGCCACTGTTCCATGCGGGCGCGCCTCTTGTCATTGCCATATACGAAAAAAGTAATGATATTGATGGTAATCAGGTAAATTACGAATGTCTGCATCGTATACCTCCTTGTTTCTTTTATGATACGATGTTGGGATCAAAAACTTCCAACTATGATACCTACGGATTGTTTCGTGCTACGCACTCTCACGTCTTCGCTCCGCTACGGTCCGCGCTAAGCAGATGTCCACTGGACATCTAGCGCCCTGCCCCAAATTCGGATATCGTGTGGCATACGCCCCACTTTTATCCTCATGTTGGGGCGGATCCCAAGGTCTTTCACCCACCTATTAGCAAGCTCATGTGGGTTTAGACCTTTTGACCCTGGTATCATCATGATACACGATTTTGACGTATTTGCCAATAGGGGAATGATGTTGTGATTTTGTACAAATACATCCTTTTGCTTTTGCAATTTTTTGGCATTCTGTCAAAAAGATAACGTTAAATAGTAGACAAGCCAGGGGGAAATACGGTATAATTGCACGCAGAGGCAAAACGAAGCACTGTATGTGCGGCGCCGGTAAAATGATGTGAGGAGGACACAAAGATGCTGAAAGACAAGGTTGCAGTTGTAACGGGAGGAACCAGAGGAATCGGCCGTGCGATCGTGGAGACGTATCTGAAAAATGGGGCGAAAGTGGTGCTGTTTGGTTCCAGGAAAGAAACGGTTGACAAGGCGCTTTCTGAACTGAAAGCAGAAAATGCCGCATGGGAAGTAGACGGACTTTACCCGAACCTGACAGATGCAAAGGCGGTAGAAGAAGCAATCCAGACAGTAAAAGAAAAGTATGGAAGAATCGATATTCTGGTGAACAATGCAGGAATTTCCCAGAGCACGCCGCTGTATGATTATACGGCAGAAGAGTTTGACAAGGTGATCGACCTGAATGTAAAGGCTTTATTTTATGCAATTCTGCCGACCGCAAAAATCATGAAGGAGCAGGGCGGCGGAAGTATTATTAACACGAGCTCAATGGTAAGTATCTACGGACAGCCTGCAGGCGTTGGATATCCGACAAGTAAGTTTGCTGTAAACGGAATGACAAAGTCTCTTGCAAGAGAACTTGCAAAAGACAACATTCGTGTGAATGCAGTTGCACCGGGTGTTACAAAGACAGACATGGTTGCAGCACTGCCGGAACAGGTTGTAGCAGGAATCTCCGCACAGATCCCGCTTGGAAGAGTCGGAGAACCACAGGACATAGCAAATGCATTCCTGTATCTGGCAAGTGACCTTGCAAGCTACGTAACCGGAGAAATCCTGTCAGTTGACGGATGCGCGCGTGCATAAACAGATTATGTTGTGAAAAAATACCGTAAAAAATAATCCCCGGGAGTGGCAATGTTCCGTCGCTTCCGGGGATTATTTATCGGATCACAAGATAATCGGCAGGCGAAGATAATGGTTCACATTTGTTCCAGACGAGCCAACTGTTGGGACATTTTTTCTTTTTCTGTCTTTATTGCCGGATATGGACAACATGAACTCAGCAGATAGTTGTTGTATGAATTGGCAGGTTTGGATTCTTCATATGTGCCAGCCATTTGTTCTGACTTCGCGATTGTTGTGTTAAAATATGCAATGATATCGCAAAATAAGCACTGAAAGGCTTCTTCTGCATCGAATGGTTGCTCAGACAACCATCGGATAAGAACATTGGCGTATATATCCAGTAATGTGTCATATATAAAGTATTGTTTTGTTCCGGCCTGGGGCATTATCAAGTTATGTATTATTAAAAACTGTCGTTTCATTTCCTGACGATATATCTTTGAAAAGCGGGGATCCTTATCTTCAAAAATGAGAGTTTGTAAAAATTCCCGATCTTTTGAGAGCCAGAGCTCCTGACAAAATTTTACATATAATAAATGATCTTCATAGTTGCCGGCATTTTCTTCAAAGCTGTCGTGGAAGGTCTGAAGCAGATATTCTTCCAATTCGTCCAGAACATCGTAAATATCTTTATAATATAGATAGAAAGTACCGCGATGGATGTTACATATATTTGCGGTTTTAGTGACGGATATCTGTGAGATGTCGTACTTTTTCCACAACTCCCAGAATGCAAAAAATATTCTGACTTTTGTGTGTTCTCGTGCCATTACATAAGAGCTCATAATGTTCACCTCCCATTTATGAAATAGCAGCTTCACTTTATTTCAAAGCATTGTCGGTTCGATATTGAAACAAATATATCATATGGATCAGCAAAAAGCAACACGGAATCATTTTCCAGAATTCAGATGAATTTGGCAAAAAGATCTTCAAATTTCAACACTTCCATAATATCTGTAAATTGCTTTAAAACTGGCGCAAGAATTATAATTAGAACAAAGATAAGAGGTAGAAGATCAATAGAATAATGGGAAGGAGAAGTGAGAATGTATTTGGAAGAATTGAAAAAAAGAAATCTGCCTCCGCTTTTAATGAATCAAAGAGGAGAAAAAGTTGATTCTGTGGAAAAGTGGCGGGAAAGGCGGGAGGAGATCAAAGAAATTCTGGAGCGTGAGTGCTATGGAATAACGCCGGACGTGCAGCCACAAGTCAGAGCGAAGATTCTTATGGAAAATCCAGAAGCAGTCTGCGGCAAAGCAGTCTACAGAAGGATTCTTCTGGAGGTTGATTATAACTTATACGATAGGCTTGCACCTGGAATCCCTGACAGCTATAGTATGTTTACAGATGGCGCACTGCTAATGCGCCAGAAACGGTGCCTGACATTTCAGATTAGTCTGACTATTCCTCGTTCTTGCCAAAAAGCACCAGTGTTTATCTGGATTGCCAATACACCGCTGTATTCTTATGAATGGATGCCAATAGAGGAAATTATAGATGGGGGATATGCGGTAGCAAGTTACTTTACGGAAGATATTGCTTATGACAGACAAAATGATGTTCCGCAGAATTTGATTTTCATGGAGACCGCCAACCATACAGATGCGTGGGGCGGAATCGGACGATGGGCATGGGCGGCCAGCAGAGTTATGGATTATCTGGAAACAGTTTCCGAATTGGACGCGGACCGCGTGGCGGTAATGGGTGCATCCCGCCTTGGTAAGACTGCATTGTGGGCGGGGGCAAACGATGAGAGATTCTCGCTGACGGTTCCAGTGATTGATGGAACCGGAGGAGGTGCTTTGTACCGGGGAAATAAAAAGGAGACGTTGGATCATTTAATAAGTACATTCCCACACTGGTTTTGTGGAAATTATCAGAAATATTCTGGCAGAACCGAAGAACTTCCGTTTGATGGTCATTTCCTTCTGGCTATGTGCGCACCGAGAAATATATATATCTGTCTCGGTGAAGAAGACATATACGCTGATTATGAATCAGAAATCCTCGCTGCATTGGCTGCAGGCGAAGTATATAGATTATACGGAATGGACGGACTTGTGGCAGAAGATAAGGAAATAACAGTGCCTGCAAAATTTCCGGATGGGAAAATAGGAATGCATATTCGCAGAGGGACTCATTATGTGAGCCGCCATGACTGGTCTGACGTTATGGATTATAGAGATAAACATCACGTATGATTGCAAAGGAGAGAAAAATGGAGAATAGAAATAAAACAAAATTAACAATGCGAACGAAAATAAGTTATGGATGCGGTGATTTCGGTTCGGTTTTAATGAATATTGCATTGACAACATATTTTATGTACTATTGTACAAATATTGTGGGAATTAGTCTTGCTGCTGTCGGAACGATCACACTGGTTTGTAAAATCTGGGATGGAGTGAATGATGTAATCGTTGGCATTCTGGTTGATAAAACGCGGCATAAAGACGGGAAGGCTCGACCATGGATAAAATGGTTTACCATACCTTGCTCGATGTCAATTATTATTATGTTTACGATTCCGGTTAATGCCGCTTACGGAGTAAAGATTGCCTGGGCGTTTATTGGATATTTTCTGTATGCATTATTTTATACGACGGTAAATCTGCCTTATGGATCTTTACTGCCATTGATGACAAGAGATACTGCAGAGAGATCCTCACTTGCGACTTACCGGCAATGGGGAGCAAATCTTTCCTCTTTGCTTACTTCAATGGTTTATATGCCCCTGATTAAGTGGATCCAGGGCAAAACAAACAATGAAGCACTTGGATATTCGTTATGTATTGTGGTTGCAGCTATCGCAGCGGCTATTCTGCTTTATGTAGTATATTTTAATTGTCGCGAGATGGAGGAAGCTATGGATAAAAAGGCAGCGGAACCTGTATCTGCAAAGAAGTCTGTTTACAGTTTGTCTCATAATCGTCCATGGATTATCACAGCGTTGATTACGATTATTAACTTTATGTGCCCGACACTGACCGGAAGTGCGATGATGTACTTGATTATTTACTATTTTAAAGCCGGAGAAACGTATATATCACTTTTTACGACTCTTGGAACGCTGGGAGGTCTGTTCATGCTGCCGCTTGTTACGCCTCTTTGTAAAAAGTTGGGATATCGTAAATCATTAACGGCGATTTATGCTGCCGGAGCATTGCTTTATATGGGAGGCTATTTTGCCCGTACCAATATGTATATGGCGCTGCTATTTTACATTTTGGTTTCATTTACAAATACATTCCGTTATACTTCCACATTGTCAATGCTGGCAGATACGATAGAATACAGTGATTATATGCACAATGTACGAGTGGATGGACTTGGGTATGCGGCGAATAGTTTTGGAACAAAAGTGGGACCTGGTATTGCGACTATGATATGCAGTTTTGTGCTGGCTAAGGGAATGCTGGATACTTCTGTAGGTGTTGGAGGCGCACAACCAGAATCGGCACTGTTCTCAATTCAGCTTTGCATGTATATTATTCCAGCAGCGTTGAGCGCGTTGGCGGCAATCCTTACGTGCTTTTACAATCTTGATCAGAAAAAATATGCGAAAGTGCTTGAAACTCTTGAAAATCGCCGTATGGCAGAAGATTGATTCATGTAAATGTGGACTATTTAGCGTGTCGCGAAATAGCTGAAAGACAGTGTGATTTATCATCAACTGCAGTGAAACAAAAACGGGAACGCTGACAAATCAACGTTCCCGCTTTTCGATAAAAGGCACAGACCGGATTTGAACCGGTGATCAGGGTGTTGCAGACCCACGCCTTACCACTTGGCTACTGCGCCTGAGTAAGAGCACTTAGCGTCTGTTCTTTGGACGCTTACGTGCGAACCATGTCGTCGCCGTTAGTGAGGTATCTAACGAACTTACCAGACGACAAGTGACTCCGACGGGAATCGAACCCGTGTTACCGCCGTGAAAGGGCGATGTCTTAACCGCTTGACCACGGAGCCATTTCTTAAAATAATCGCTGCGTTTACAGCGACCGTTGATTATCATATCACATCAGTTCTCGTTTTGCAAGAGTTTTTTTGGAGAATTTTTAATTGACAAGCGCTGCGGTATCAGTTACAATAAATTCCATAAAACCGCAAGGAACATGGACTTTTCTGGACGGTATTAGATCGAGTCTATTTTTTGCCATGCAATTTGAGTATTTCATAGCATGGTTTTTTTGTGCGCAAAAATGGAGAACCCGGGAGCGGAAGAAGTAAAATGTAAAGGAGAATGAACAAGAATGGAACAAAGTTATATGAAAGAAAAACCGATCCTGCAGCTTGTGATATCTATGTCGCTGCCCATGATCTTGTCTATGACAGTAAATTCGCTCTACAATATCATTGACAGTTTATTTGTTGCAAAGATCAGTGAGAATGCGATGACGGCGCTGTCTTTGGTGTATCCGGTACAGAATCTTGTCAATGCAGTATCTATTGGCTTTGGCATCGGTATCAATGCGGTGATTGCCTTTTATCTGGGGGCGCAGGACCAGGAAAAAGTGGATTCGGCTGCTGCCCACGGCATGGTACTGAGTCTTCTGCAAAGTGTCCTGCTGGCATTTGTATGCATTGCCGTGATGCCCTCTTTTCTGGCAGGATTTACTTCGGATGTGGAGACAGTCAGCCTGGGAGTGCAGTATTCGAACATTGTGCTGGGGTTTGCACCGGTTATCGCGATCGGACTTTTCTTTGAAAAAGTTTTTCAGGCAGTGGGGAAAATGACGGTTTCCATGATCTGTATGCTGATTGGATGTATCTCGAATATTATTCTGGATCCGGTTTTAATCTTTGGCCTGGGACCTGCGCCTGAGATGGGAATTCAGGGAGCCGCCCTGGCAACCGGAATCGGACAGATACTGACGCTGATTGCCTATGTCCTGTTTTATATTCTGGATCCGATCCCGGTCAGGATCCGTATACGCCGGATGCACTGGGACTGGGGACTGACGAAAAAGTTATACGGGATCGGGATCCCGGCAACTTTAAATCTGGCTTTGCCCTCTGTGCTGATTTCTGTCCTTAATGGAATTTTGGCGTCGTTTTCTCAGTCATATGTACTGGTACTTGGCGTTTATTACAAGTTACAGACGTTCTTGTATCTGTCTGCCAACGGCATAATCCAGGGGATTCGCCCACTGATTGGATATAACAGTGGAGCCGGAGAATATAAGCGTGTTCGTAAAATCTACTCTACGACGCTGATTCTGACTGCTTTTATTATGGCGGTCGGCACCATCGTATGCCTGGCGATCCCGGAGGAACTTATCGGACTTTTCACAGAGAATCCCGACACGGTCCGGATCGGTGCAGAGGCACTCCGTATTATAAGCGCAGGATTTGTAGTATCTGCGGTTTCTGTCACATCCTCCGGTACATTGGAAGGCCTTGGCATGGGGATGCCGTCGCTGATTATTTCCTTATGCCGTTATCTGGTTATCATTCTTCCATTGGCTTTTGTGCTGAGCGGATGGATCGGTGCGGTCGGGGTATGGCATGCGTTTTGGCTTACAGAAGTTTTATCTGCAGTTGTTTCCTGGATGGTGTGTTATAAAAAGATTTACCGAAAGGAGTGATGATTTTTCTATTATGATTGTTTTAATAGAAACGATTCCGGCAGCGCTTACTACAGCAGTTTTTTTAACGGCCATCGGACTGGCTGCGTATAGTGACAAAAACACGAGAACGATCCCGAACGGGATTTGCGCTGTGATTTTGCTGACGGCTGCCACAGCTTGTTTTACGATCCCGGATATTGATATCTGCTCCCGCCTGTCTGGACTTGTCTGTGTCAGCGTTCCGATGTTTCTGCTTGCACTTTTCATTCCCGGTGCATTTGGAGGCGGCGATATAAAATTGATGGCGGCGGGCGGAGCGTTCTTTGGCTGGCGGCTTACGGTTACGGCAGCGGTGATCGCGGTCGTATGCGCAGGCGGCTGGTGCGGGATCATGATTGCCGCAGGGAAAAGGAACAGAAAAGACCGGTTTGCACTTGGGCCGTTTCTCTGTCTGGGAATGCTTGCCGTTGTTCTGGCGGGAGATAAGATTGCGATAATATGAGTTGCACCTGCGGTACAGGTTGTACTATAATAGAACAGAAACCGGGAGCTTTTCGAAAAGAGGAGGGGACGGAGTTGGAGTTTAGTCATGAACTGGTTATGCCAAATGAAGATCTGCCGTTTAAACTGTTTGTCTTTGAGGGGCATGCGGGAAATTATTTCCGGGACAGGCACTGGCACTGTTCCGTTGAGATTTTCGCCGTTTATGAGGGCAGCCTGATATTTTATCTGAATGGAGAAGAACAGCGGCTGCACCCGGGAGAGTTTATGCTGGTGAATCCGAATGAGGTTCATGCGGTGGACGCTCCGGAACGAAACCGGACGATCGTGTTGCAGATGCCGCTGAAAACGTTCGAAAATTATTATACAGGCGATCAGTATATCCGTTTTACACATGATCCGAAGATTCAGGACAGGAAAGTGATGGAACTGATCGAAAGCATGGACAAGATCTACCGGGAAAAATCTTGTGGTTATGAGATGAAGGTGAAAAGTGATTATTATATGCTTTTATATCTTCTTGTTACAAAATACCGGGAGACAGAGGTTACGCAGGACATGCTGAAGCTGAACCGGAAGCTGAACCGGCTGTCCGTGATCACCAATTATATTAAAGAAAATTATACGGCAGATCTGACGCTGGAGACACTGGCGAAGGTATTTGGGTATACACCGGCGTACTTGTCGCGGATGTTCCAGAAGTATGCGGGAATTAATTACAAGTCATATCTGCAGAGTGTCAGAGTGGAGCATGCATATCAGGAACTGGCAAATACCGGGCATACGGTGAGTGAGATCGCGATGAATAATGGATTTCCGAACAGCAAGGCGTTTTCAAAAGAGTTCCGGAAGAAATATGGGATGCTGCCAAGTGAATTCCGGAACCGCAAAGACAAGGCAAAACATTCTGTTTTGGAGACATAAAAAGAATCCGGCGGGAACCATTTGGAAGTGAATGCATACACTAATGATATAATTCTCGGAAACGGAAGTGTATGTATGAACATGAAACTGCCTTATTATATGGCGTATCCGATGCCGCTGATCTATGATGATGAGCGGATTGAGCGCAGAGATTATGAATATATGAAGAGCATGTATCCGGATGCAGCAAAGCGGATTCTGCCGTATGTGGAGGAAGAGTGCGACCGCCGGGACGATGCACGCGGCATGATGTACGATGAATATCCGGATAAATTACAGATCAGACTTATGGGCAGGCGGATTTATGAACGTGTGATGCAAAATGAGCGGAGCCTGCGGGGACCGGAACACCAGAAAAACGATGCAGAAAACACAGATACCCTGCGGGATGGCCAAAGCTGGATCCGGGATCTGATCGAGGTCCTTCTGTATCAGGAGTTGTATAAACGCAGGAGCGACCACCGCCGCGCCCGAAGAAAATATTATTGACTATAGAGAAAGGATCAGGGAAAATACATATGAAAAGGAAAAATCTGGTATTTATCGGAATGCCGGCAGTCGGCAAAAGTACAGTCGGCGTTGTAACTGCAAAAAGACTGGGGATGCATTTTCTGGATACAGATCTGCTGATTCAGGAGCAGGAAGGAAAACTTTTGAGAGAGATCATCGCTGAAGTCGGTGAGGAAGGCTTCCTTGCGATTGAAAACCAGGTGAACTGCAGCGTAGATGTGGAAAATTCTGTTATATCACCGGGAGGAAGCGTTGTCTATTGTGAAGAGGCAATGCGGCATTACAAAGAAATCGGTACGGTGGTATATTTACAAGCCTCTTATCAAACAATAAAAAGTAGAATCCGTAATCCGAAAAAACGCGGCGTTGTCCTGCGGGAAGGACAGACATTTCAGGATCTTTACGAAGAAAGAGTCCCGCTTTTCGAAAAATACGCCGATATCACGGTCCGCGAAGACGGTCGGGAGATAGAAGAAACGATAGAACACGTGATAGAAGCAGTAGAAAAAATTGTAAAATGTTAACAAAGTTTTAAGACACCCGTAAAAAATATTTTACAACCCCGGGATTTATGCTATAATGATGGCGTATGCAAAAAGAAGAATATGTTATTTATGAGATAGAATGGGGTTGGGGATCCCGTGATTATTTGGGGATTACGATTATTATATCGGATGATAGAGGTGTAGAACAGGATGGAGCAGTATATTATCAAGGGCGGGAATCCGCTGGTAGGTGAAGTTGAGATTGGGGGAGCCAAGAACGCGGCGCTGGCAATTCTTGCCGCTGCGATCATGACAGATGAGACCGTACTGATTGAGAATATTCCGGATGTAAATGATATCAATGTGATGCTGGAAGCAATCGCAGGAATCGGCGCGACGGTACAGCGGATAGACAGCCACAGCGTCAAGATCAACGGGAGTACGATTACCGATTTTGACATTGAGTACGATTATATCAAAAAAATCCGTGCGTCGTATTATCTTCTCGGCGCGCTGCTCGGAAAGTATAAAAGGGCAGAGGTTGCGCTTCCGGGGGGCTGCAATATCGGCAGTCGTCCGATCGACCAGCATTTAAAAGGTTTCCGCGCGCTCGGTGCAGATGTAGATATTGAGCATGGAAAGATCGTGGCCGAGGCGGAACGGCTGCGGGGAACTCATATCTATTTTGATGTGGTTTCTGTCGGCGCGACGATCAACGTCATGATGGCGGCGTCTATGGCAGAGGGGACGACGATCATGGAAAATGTGGCAAAGGAACCTCATGTGGTAGATGTTGCGAACTTCCTGAACAGTATGGGAGCGAATATCCGTGGCGCCGGAACGGATGTGATCAAAATCCGCGGCGTGCGTTCACTGCATAAAACGGAATACTCCATTATACCGGACCAGATCGAGGCAGGGACATTTATGTTTGCGGCGGCGGCTACAAAGGGAGATGTGACTGTACTCAATGTGATTCCGAAGCATCTGGAAGCTACGATCTCCAAATTAGTAGATATCGGCTGCGAGGTACAGGAATTTGATGATGCAGTCCGTGTAACTGCAAAAGGACGGCTGCGCAGTACGCAGGTGAAAACACTTCCCTATCCCGGTTATCCGACGGATATGCAGCCGCAGATCGGTGTGACGCTGGCGCTGGCAAGAGGTACCAGCGTGATTACGGAGAGTATATTTGAGAACCGGTTTAAGTATCTGGATGAGCTTGCGAGAATGGGTGCAAATGTAAAGATAGAAGGAAATTCTGCTACCATAGAAGGTGTGGAGAGATTTACGGGAGCACGCGTAAGCGCACCGGATCTTCGCGCCGGAGCCGCGTTATGTATCGCGGGACTTGCCGCAGAAGGGATTACGATCGTGGATGATATTGTTTATATCCAGAGAGGATATGAGCGGTTTGATGAGAAGCTGAGCCTGCTGGGCGGGATGATCGAAAAAGTATCCTGCGAAAAGGAAATCCAGAAATTCAGACTCAAAGTAAGCTAAAGAGATATGGAAGCTGCAGATCGTAACTTCCAGGGAACAATTCTTCTGATGTGTATATTGATTTTTCACGGAAGAACGAGTAAAGTAGGTTATTGTAAAAAATAAATAAAGCAACTTTCTCTTATTCAGAGCAGTGGAGGTACAGAGGACCTGTGAAGCTGCGGCAACCCCTTGTAAACAGGAAGGTGCCAACCTGAGCGAGTAATCGAACAATAAGGGGATTGTTATGAAATATGGACAGTCCGCATGTGCGGGCTGTTTGTTGTTTAACAGTTCTTACAAGAGAAAGACGAAAGAAAGGAAGAGGTTTAAGATGGAGAAACTTTTATTTACGTCTGAGTCTGTTACAGAAGGACACCCGGATAAGATGTGCGACCAGATCGCGGATGCGATTCTGGATGCGGCGCTGGAGCAGGATCCGATGAGCCGCGTGGCCTGCGAGGTGTGCACCACAACCGGTCTTGTTATGGTCATGGGAGAGATGACGACAAAGGCATATGTCGATATTCAGAAGATCGTACGGGATACGGTACGTGAGATCGGCTATACGAGAGGAAAATATGGATTTGACGCAGATACATGCGGTGTGATCACAGCACTCGACGAGCAGTCGGCGGATATTGCACTTGGTGTGGACAAAGCACTTGAGGCGAAGGAAAACCGGATGTCCGACACAGAGATCGAGGCAATCGGTGCGGGAGACCAGGGAATGATGTTTGGATATGCATCAGATGAGACGCCGGAATATATGCCGTATCCCATCGCGATGGCACACAAGCTGGCGCTTCAGCTTACGAAAGTCCGCAAGAACGGTACGCTGCCATATCTTCGTCCGGACGGAAAGACGCAGGTGACTGTCGAGTATGGGGAAAACGGAATCCCGGAACGTATCGAGGCCGTTGTGCTTTCTACCCAGCATGATCCGGAAGTAACGCAGCAGCAGATCCATGAAGATATTAAAAAATATGTATTTGATGAGATCCTTCCGGCAGATATGGTAGATGAAAACACGAAGTTCTTTATCAATCCGACCGGCCGGTTCGTGATCGGCGGGCCTCACGGCGACAGCGGCGTGACCGGACGGAAGATCATCGTGGATACATACGGCGGGATGGCACGCCACGGCGGCGGAGCGTTTTCCGGAAAAGACTGTACAAAGGTAGACCGTTCCGCAGCATATGCGGCGCGTTATGCGGCAAAAAATATCGTCGCGGCAGGACTGGCGAAGAAGTGTGAGATTCAGTTGTCCTACGCGATCGGTGTGGCGCAGCCGACTTCCATTATGGTCGATACGTTCGGAACCGGAGCTGTGCCGGATGAAAAGCTGATCGAGATCGTTCGTGAGAACTTTGATCTGCGCCCGGCCGGCATCATCAAAATGCTGGATCTGCGCCGGCCGATCTACAAACAGACCGCCGCATATGGGCATTTTGGAAGAAATGATTTAAATTTACCATGGGAAAGGCTAGATAAAGTTGACGATTTGAAAAAATATCTGTAAGATAGAGGCAAAGGGATTTTCCCTTTGCCTTTAATCATTAGCAGAAAGGATGCCGTGTATGAAGCTGAGAACAAAACTGATTATTGCATTTGTGATCGTCATGATCTTCCCGACTCTGATCGTGATGGTCGGAATGCGCGTGTTTACGCCGAACCGGGCGTGGGACATCCAGTCGATCTATCTGATGGTGGTGTGTGTCACCGCGGCGATTTTGATCTACTGGATCTATCGTACAATCTCCGTGCCGCTTGAGAAGCTGCAGGAGGCGACGCGCAATATTAAGGAAGGAAATCTGAACTTTGAGATCCAGTCAGATTCGAATGACGAGATCGGACAGCTCTGCAAGGATTTTGAGGAAATGCGGCTGCGCCTGAAAGCAAATGTGGAAAACCAGGGGGCGTATGAGAAAGAAAACAAGGAGCTGATCAGTAATATTTCTCATGACCTGAAGACTCCGATCACAGCGATCAAGGGATATGCGGAGGGAATCATGGATGGTGTGGCGGATACACCGGAAAAGATGGACAGATACGTCAAAACGATATACAATAAGGCAAACGAGATGGATCTGCTCATTAACGAGCTGACACTGTACTCCAAGATCGATACGAACCGCATTCCGTATAATTTTGCGACGATCTCGGCAAAACAATACTTCAGGGACTGCGCGGAAGATCTGTCGATCGAGCTGGAATCCAAAGGCGTCGCATTCCGGTTTCAGGATTATATGGAGGAGGACTGCAAGGTCATCGTCGATCCGGAGCAGCTTCGCAGGGTGATCAATAATATTGTCTCAAATTCTCTGAAATATTCGGACAAACCGGAAACGAAAATCACAATGGATGTGAAGGATGTAGGAGATTTCATACAGGTAGAGCTGGGAGACAACGGAAAGGGAATTGCACCAAAGGACCTGCCGTATATTTTTGAGCGGTTTTACCGGGCGGATGCATCGCGTAGTTCTGCTACGGGCGGAAACGGGATAGGACTTGCGATCGTAAAGAAGATCGTGGAGGAGCATGGTGGAAATATCTGGGCGACCAGTGTGGAAGGAAAAGGAACAAAGATGTATTTCGTAGTGAGAAAATATCAGGAGGTACCGATCGAATGAGTAAACGAATTTTAATTGTGGAAGACGAAGAGAGTGTAGCAGATCTGGAAAAGGATTATCTGGAACTGAGCAATTTTGAAGTAGAGGTGGCCAATGACGGGCAGACCGGTCTTGACAGGGCACTTGACGGGGATTTTGACCTGATTATTCTGGATCTGATGCTGCCGGGAGTAGACGGCTTTGAAATCTGCAGACAGATCCGCGAGAAGAAGAACACACCCATCATCATGGTATCAGCCAAGAAAGACGATATTGACAAGATCCGCGGACTGGGACTTGGCGCAGATGACTATATGACAAAACCATTCAGTCCGAGTGAACTGGTGGCCCGTGTGAAAGCACATCTGGCGCGGTATGAGCGTCTGATCGGAAGCAGCGTGGAAGAAAATGAAGTGATTGAAATCCGGGGCCTCAAGATTGATACGACGGCAAGGCGCGTGTGGGTGAACGGCGAAGAGCGATCTTTTACAACCAAGGAATTTGACCTGCTGACGTTTCTGGCGTCGCATCCAAACCACGTATATACGAAAGAAGAACTCTTCCGGGAGATCTGGGACATGGAATCAATTGGGGATATTGCGACTGTGACGGTGCACATTAAGAAGATCCGCGAAAAAATCGAATACGATACATCGCACCCGCAGTACATCGAAACCATATGGGGTGTGGGATACCGTTTCAAGGTATGATAAAGGCGCATTATGAATGACAAGAAAAAACGAATCCGAAAACTGAGTTTCAGCACCGTCCAGATCATTGCGCTTGGCTTTTTCGGCGTGATTCTGGCGGGCGCTGTTCTGCTGTGGCTGCCCTTTTCAAACCGGCAGCCGATCGCATTTGCAGATGCGTTGTTTACCGCGGTATCTGCAGTGTGCGTGACCGGACTGGTGACGATCGTACCGGCCACGCAGTTTTCACCTGTCGGGAAAGGAATCCTGCTGGTGCTGATCCAGATTGGCGGACTGGGTATCATTGCCTGTACCGTTGCATTTTTCCTCCTGATGCACAGGCGGATCACGATGAAAGAACGCGTACTGATCCAGCAGGGATCCGGACTGGATACGCCCGGCGGGATCGTGCAGTATATCATCCATGTGCTGAAAGGTACTTTTATTGTAGAAGGAATCGGCGCAGTCTGCTATTTATTTTATTTCGTGCCGCGCTATGGCGTGGCAAAGGGCGCGGCATATTCGGTTTTTCACTCCGTATCTGCGTTTTGCAATGCGGGAATCGATATTCTCGGTGCAGACAGCTTTCAGGGAATGGTCACCTCTCCGATCGTCAATCTTACTACGATGGCTCTGATTGTGCTCGGAGGACTTGGATTTCGTGTGTGGTATGATATACTTGGAAATACAAAAAGGGTGCTGAAGGAGGGACAGTCCCGCAAACGGTTGCTTTCCAGACTGCAGCTCCAGAGCAAGATTGTGTTGTCTATGACTGTGTTCCTGATTGCATTCGGTACGGTCGGATACTTTCTGCTGGAACATGATAATCCGGATACGTTTGGAAATCTGAGTCTTGGCCAGAAATGGCAGGCAGCGGCATTCCAGTCCGTGACCACAAGAACTGCCGGGTTTGCCACGGTTTCGCAGGCGGAGCTTACGAGGACGTCCAAACTGCTTGGCTGCGTCCTGATGTTTATCGGCGGCTCATCCGGCGGTACGGCGGGCGGCGTCAAGACAACGACCATAGCGCTTTTGATCCTGACCTGTGCGGCAGTGCTGCGGGGAAAACGGGATACGGAATGTTTTGGGAGAAAGATCGATATAACGCTCGTACGTTCGGCTGTGACGATCACGCAGTTGACGCTCCTTTTCTGGCTGTGCGGTACAGTGGTGATCGTAATGCTGGAACCGGATGTGGATATACTCTCAATCATGTACGAGACATTTTCAGCAGTCGCGACGGTGGGACTGACAGCGGACCTGACACCGCAGTTGTGCCGGGCAAGCCAGGCAGTGCTGATGATCCTGATGTATGCGGGAAGAATCGGTCCTGTGACAATGGCGATGGTATTTGCAGGGAAAAGCCGGTTGTCCACGCAATTGCGGGAACTGCCGGAAAAACGAATTATGATAGGATAGCGGTTACTGTACAGGGTGACAGACAGGAGAAGAATATGAAAAAACAGTTTGCAGTGTTTGGACTGGGAAGTTTCGGGAAAAGTGTTGTGCTGACACTGGAGCGCTTTGGCTGCGATGTGATTGCGGTGGATGAGTCTTATGAGAAAGTTCAGGATATTTCAGAATCGGCGGCTTATGCGATGCGGGCGGATGTGACAGACCCGGAAGCAATGGCTGCGCTCGGCGCACGAAACCTGGACGGCGTGGTGATTGCGATTTCAGAGCGCTTTGAAGCCAGCGTAATGGCGACTATCATTTCAAAGGAGCTGGGAATCCCGTTTGTGCTGGCAAAGGCAAAGGATGAACTGCACGGGAAGATTCTGGAAAAAGTAGGAGCGGACTCCGTGATCTATCCGGAACGAGACATGGGGAGCCGCGTGGCAAAGAAGCTGATGTCATCGGAATTTACGGACTGGATCGATCTTTCTCCGGACTACAGCCTTACCGAAAGGGTCCTGCCGAAGCAGTGGGCGGGAAAAAGTCTTGCGCAGCTTCGGGTTCGCGAGCAGTACGGGATCAATGTGGTCGGAGTGATGGATGATGGAAAAATGGACGTGGCATTCGATCCGCACACACCGCTTCCCGCAGGGTGTATGCTGTTTCTTATCGGATCAAATTCAGCGCTGGAAGCATTTGAGGTGGGAGAATGATCAGCAGTACCGGAAATCAGAAAATAAAAGAAGTCGTACAGCTTCAGAAAAAGAGCCGCGCGCGCCGGGAGACGGGATTGTTTATCGCGGAGGGACTCCGCATGGCACGTGAAGTGCCTTTAGACCGGCTGGAGAAGCTGTATGTGACGGAAGCATTTTATCAGAAACATTATATAGAAATGCCGGAGATATCAGACCGTCTGATAGAATTTGTGACGCCGGATGTATTTTCACACATGTCGGATACGAAGACGCCACAAGGTGTTCTGGCAGTTGTACGGCAGATCAACTGCCGGGAGGAAGATATTCCGGCACGGGAAATCCGGGGGCAAAGTCCGCATATTCTCATATTAGAAGACGTTCAGGATCCGGGAAATCTCGGCACGATGTTCCGCACGGCGGAAGCGGCGGGCGTGACAGGGATCCTGATGAGCCGGGACTGTGTGGATATATATAATCCGAAGGTTGTCCGTTCGACCATGGGCGCGGTCTTCCGGATGCCATTTGCTTTTGCAGAGGATCTGACAAAAACAATCCGCAGCATAAAGCAGCGCGAGATTCGTGTATATGCGGCACATCTGGAAGGAAAGCGGGTATATGATGAGGAAGATTACCGGCGGGGAACTGCATTTCTGATCGGAAACGAGGGAAATGGACTGCGTCCGGAAACTGCAAAGTGTGCGGACGCATGGATCAAGATTCCGATGGCGGGCAAAGCCGAATCACTGAACGCAGCCGTTGCGGCTGCGGTTCTGATGTTTGAGGCGGGGCGGCAGCGGAGACAAGTACAGGTGAAATGAAAGAAGGGAGAGAACAACGATGATGAATTTAAAAGGAAGAGATTTTCTGACACTGAAAGATTTTACACCAGAAGAGATCACATATTTACTGGATCTGTCGGCGGACTTTAAGGAGAAGAAGAAAAAAGGGATCCCGGTGGATCACTATAAGGGAAAAAACGTGGCGCTTATTTTTGAAAAGGACAGTACGAGAACCCGCTGCGCGTTCGAAGTGGCGGCGCACGACCTGGGGATGGGTACGACCTACCTTGGCCCGACCGGCTCCCAGATGGGGAAAAAGGAAAGTATTGCTGATACGGCACGTGTACTTGCAAGAATGTATGATGGGATCGAGTACCGGGGATTCGGGCAGGAGATTGTGGAAGAACTTGCAGTATACGCGGACGTGCCGGTGTGGAATGGTCTGACGAATGAATATCATCCGACACAGATGCTGGCGGATATGCTGACGGTTCGGGAGAATTTCGGAGAACTTAAAGGACTCAAATTCGTTTATATGGGAGACGCCAGATATAATATGGGGAACTCCCTGATGGTTGTCTGCGCGAAGCTGGGACTGGATTTTGTCGCTTGTACCGCAAAAGAGTATTTCCCGAATGCAGAGCTGGTAGAAATCTGCCGCGGCTATGCCGCTAAGTCCGGCGCGACGATCACGCTGACGGAAGATGTGCAGAAAGGAACGAAAGACGCCAATGTAATCTATACGGATGTATGGGTATCTATGGGCGAACCGGACGAAGTATGGGAGGAGCGGATCAAAGCGCTGACTCCGTACAAAGTGACAAAAGAGGTCATGGAGAATGCATCGGAAAATGCGATCTTCATGCACTGCCTGCCGGCATTCCATGATGCAAACACCAGAATCGGGAAGGAAATGTGCGAACGGTTCGGCATTACGGAAATGGAAGTGACAGACGAAGTATTTGAGTCGACCCGGTCCAAAGTGTTTGACGAGGCAGAAAACCGGATGCATACCATCAAGGCTGTGATGGCGGCGACTCTGGAAGAAACAAAGTAAAGTGGAGTGTCACGCAGACATTTCGTGTGAGGTGGAGACGTGAAAACAGAGATTTTAAAAATGCTCCGTGAAAGCGGAGACTATGTTTCCGGGCAGCGGCTGTGCGAGGAACTCGGTGTATCCCGCACGGCCGTGTGGAAGGCAGTCAACCAGTTGAAGGAAGAAGGCTATCAGGTAGAGGCAGTGCGCAACCGCGGTTACCGGATCATGGCAGGTCCGGATGTGATGACAGAAGAGGAACTGAACAGCCTGCTCGCCGGGAAAACGAACTGGGCAGGAAAAAACATATTTTATTATCCGGAAATTGATTCAACCAATATACGGGCGAAACAGCTCGGTGAAGAGAATGCGCCGCACGGTACGCTTGTCGTCGCTGATATGCAGACGGCAGGACGCGGGAGAAGGGGAAGAGGCTGGGTTTCGCCTCCGGGACACAGTATCTATATGTCACTTCTGCTCCGTCCGGATATCCGACCGGGAAACGCACCGATGCTGACGATCGTGATGGCGTATAGTGTGGCGGAGGCAATCCGGGACTGTACCGGTCTGAATGTGCAGATCAAGTGGCCCAACGACATTATCCTGAACGGAAAGAAAATTGTCGGCATTCTGACGGAGATGAGCACGGAGATCGACTATATTAACCATGTAGTGATCGGCGTGGGGATTAATGTCAACATGGAGTCATTTCCGGAGGAACTTTCGGACAAAGCAACGTCTCTTCGGATAGAAATGGGAAAATCTGTAAAACGCAGTCCGATCATTGCAGAAACGATGATCCGGTTTGAAGCATGCTATGAACAGTTTGCCCAAAAAGGCGATCTGGGATTCCTGCGTGAATCGTATAATGAGATGCTGGTAAACTGTGGCAGAGAAGTGCTTATTTTAGGTGCGAAAGAATCCTATAAGGCATATGCATTGGGGATCGATGACAACGGGGAACTTCTGATCCGCCGTGAAGACGGGACAGAAGAGACGGTGTATGCCGGAGAAGTATCCGTCCGTGGTGTGTATGGCTATGTATAGCAGGAAGCAAAATACTCGGCGGATGAGAGACGACAGACTGACAAGGAGATTGCAATAAAATGGAAGAAGTAGTATTATGCGCAGCCAGTTCTTATGCACAGAAGTTTTATCTGAATCCGGACTTTCGGTCGCTTCCGGAGCAGGTGCGTCAGGAGCTGCAGATCATGTGCGTGCTGTATACCGAAGATGTAGGCGGTATTTTGATGCTCGTATATGACAGTATGGGAAATCTGAAACTTGTGGTGGATCATGAGAAAGATGACCTGACTTTTGATGAAATCGGAAGCGCATTGAAAATTAAACAGATGCAGGCAGAGAAGAAAGAACTGTTTGAATCTCTGGAGCTGTATTATAAAACGGTATATCAGATAAACGGCGATTCCGGCGCTCATGAGCAGTGAAAGCGTACCCCGGAACTGCAGGAGGAGGAAGTGAAATATGTTATTAACGATAGATGTAGGAAATACAAATATAACGCTCGGCGTTTTCCATGGAAAAGATCTGGCAGGAACATTCCGCATGACAACGAAACAGGCGAGGACTTCGGATGAATACGGATTCACGATCTGTGGTATATTAGAACACCGGGGGATCAGACCGGATGATATTGAGGATGTGATCGTAGCTTCGGTCGTACCGGACATCATGCATTCGCTTAGCAGCGGACTGGTGAAATATCTCAATGTGAATCCGCTTGTGGTCAGTGCAGGAACGAAAACCGGAATCCGTATTGTGACCGAGAATCCGAAACAGATCGGTCCTGACCGGATCGTGGATGCCGTGGCAGGATATGATCTCTGCGGCGGTCCGGTGATCGTGGTAGATTTCGGAACTGCGACAACCTATGATCTGATTGGTCCTGATGGCACATTTGAGGCAGGAATTACAGCGCCGGGAATCGGGACGGCGGCACATTCACTCTGGTCAGATGCGGCAATGCTTCCTGCGATTGAAATCAAGAAGCCAAAGTCCATCCTTGCAAAAGAAACCGTCCCAAGCATGCAGGCAGGACTTGTGTACGGAGCGATCGGGCAGACCGAGTATATTATTGAAAAAATAAAGGAAGAATCCGGATATACAGATGCAAAGGTCGTGGCCACCGGCGGACTCGGAAGAATCATCGCGGATGAGACGAAAAGCATTGATATTTATGATCCGGACCTGACACTGAACGGCCTGCGGCTGATCTACGAGAAAAACCGGAAAACAAAACCGGAGAAGCGACAATGAGACAGTTAAAAATCGGAGACGTAGTTCTGGATAATTCCTATGTACTGGGACCGATGGCAGGTGTGACGGACCTGCCTTTTCGATTGCTCTGCAGGGAACAGGGAGCCGGACTGCTCTGCATGGAAATGATCAGCGCGAAAGGCATTTATTATCATAATAAAAATACAGAAAGTATGCTGCAGATCCACCCGGATGAAACTCCCGTATCCCTGCAGCTGTTTGGCTCAGATCCGGAAATCGTCAGCGAGATGGCAAAACAGATTGAAGAGCGTCCGTTCGCAATTCTGGATATCAATATGGGGTGTCCGGTCCCGAAGGTCGTAAAAAACGGGGAAGGCTCTGCACTGATGAAAGAGCCGAAGCTGGTATATAAGCTGGTGAACGCAGTGGTAAAGGCAATCAAAAAGCCTGTCACAGTCAAAATCCGTAAAGGATTTGACGATGATCATGTAAACGCAGTTGAAATCGCGAAGATTATTGAAGAGGCAGGCGCTTCTGCGGTTGCGGTTCACGGAAGAACCCGGGAGCAGTATTATTCAGGAAAGGCGGACTGGAATATCATCCGGCAGGTCAAGGAGGCAGTGCATATCCCTGTGATCGGGAACGGCGATGTCACATCGCCGGAAAGAGCAGAGGCCATGCGCAAAGAAACCGGATGTGACGGGATCATGATCGCGCGAGGTGCACAGGGGAATCCGTGGATCTTCTCAGAACTTATTTCCTATGAGGAAACCGGACAGATTCCGCCCCGGCCGGATCTCACGGAAATACGGGAAATGATGCTGCGGCATGCAAGGCTGCAGATCACATATAAAGGCGAAAAAGCGGGTATCCGGGAGATGCGCAAACATGTGGCGTGGTATACAAAAGGACTGCCCGGTTCCTCCCGTTTCAGGGATGAAATAAACCGTGTGGAAAGCTATGAAGAACTGGAAAAAATCTTGACAGTGATCCGGTGAGTGAGTATAATATTGAGAATGCGATAATAAAGTGGCTGTGAATCGTAACACAGTAAAAGAAAGGGTGCAGTAACAATGGCAGAATCAAAGAAAAGATTACTTACGTATGCGGGACTGAAAGCGCTTGAAGACGAGCTGGAAGAACTCAAGGTCGTAAAGCGTAAGGAAGTGGCGGCGAAGATCAAAGAAGCCAGAGAGCAGGGAGATCTTTCGGAAAATGCAGAGTACGATGCGGCAAAAGACGAACAGAGAGATATTGAGGCCAGGATTGAAGAACTGGAAGGAATCCTCAAGAATGTAGAAGTCGTTGTCGAAGATGAAGTCGATTTTGATAAGATCAATGTCGGATGTACCGTAAAGGCATATGACATTACTTTTGAAGAAGAAATAGAATTTAAGATTGTCGGTTCCACAGAGGCGAATTCTCTGGAAGGAAAGATTTCCAACGAGTCACCGGTCGGTCAGGCGCTGATCGGTAAAAAGGTCGGAGATGTAGTCGATGTGGAAACACAGGCAGGCACGATCCAGTACAGAGTGCTGGACATCAGCCGGTCAAAGTAGAGAATCGGTAAGGGAAAGGAGAGCACCAGTATGGGTGAGCAGAAGAATGCACAGCAGGAACCAGATCTGAATCAGCTCAGGAAGATCCGCCGGGAAAAACTTGCGGCTTTGCAGGAAAGCGGCAACGATCCATATAAGATTACAAAATATAACCAGACACACCACAGTCAGGAGATCAAAGACAACTTTGAGGAACTGGAAGGACAGAAAGTGTCTGTTGCAGGACGAATGATGTCCAAACGTGTCATGGGAAAGGCGTCCTTTTGTAACGTACAGGATCTACAGGGCAGCATCCAGTCTTACGTGGCAAGAGACAGCGTCGGTGAAGACATCTATAAGGCATTTAAAAAATTCGACGTGGGAGATATTGTCGGAATCGAAGGCGAAGTATTCAAGACAAAAACCGGGGAGATTTCTGTACATGCATCCAATATTACACTGCTCTCCAAGAGCCTACAGATTTTGCCGGAGAAGTACCATGGCCTGACAAATACAGATCTGCGCTACCGCCAGCGTTATGTAGATCTGATCATGAATTCGGAATCAAAAGAAACGTTCATTAAGCGTTCCAGGATTCTGAAAGAAATCCGTAACTTTCTGGACGCACGCGGATTCATGGAGGTGGAAACACCGATGCTTGTCTCGAATGCAGGCGGAGCGGCGGCAAGACCGTTTGAGACACACTACAATGCACTGGATGAAGATGTGAAGCTGCGTATTTCCCTGGAGCTTTATCTGAAGCGGTTGATCGTGGGCGGTCTGGAACGCGTCTATGAGATCGGCCGGGTATTCCGCAACGAGGGAGTAGATACACGTCATAATCCGGAGTTTACACTGATGGAACTGTATCAGGCGTATACCGACTACAACGGAATGATGGAACTGACCGAAGACATGTTCCGCTATCTGGCAGAGAAAGTATGCGGAAGTGCAGTGATCAGTTATAACGGAACCGTGATCGATATGGAAAAGCCATTCAAGCGTATCACGATGATCGATGCAGTAAAGGAATATACAGGTATTGATTTTGCGACTGTTGAGACTGACGAGGCAGCGAAAGCACTTGCAGATGAGCATCATATTGAGTACGAAGCTCATCATAAGAAAGGTGATATTATCAATTTGTTCTTTGATGAATATTGCGAAGAAAAGATGATTCAGCCTACATTTGTTATGGATCATCCGATTGAGATCTCGCCGCTTACCAAGAAGAAACCGGATAATCCGGAGCTGGTAGAGCGTTTTGAGTTGTATATCTACGGGCGTGAGATGTGTAATGCATATTCTGAGCTGAATGATCCGATCGATCAGAGAGAGAGATTTGCGGCACAGGAAGAAGCATTTGCGGCAGGAGACGAAGAAGCGAACCATACAGACGAGGATTTCCTGAACGCTCTGGAAATCGGTATGCCGCCTACAGGCGGAATCGGGTATGGTATCGACAGACTGGTGATGCTGCTGACCGATGCACAGGCGATCCGGGATGTACTGCTGTTCCCGACGATGAAAACGAGAACAGACGTTTAGGTCTAGTCAGCAGGTAGTCAAATCCAATCAGCAAAATATACATCTTGGATGTACACGGATTTACATGAAATTCGGTGGAGTTTATTGGTTGTTAGTGACGTTGTATGGACTATATGAAAGTGAAAAAATGGGCTCAATGGATTCCCAAAATACTTTCATAATCTATTTGAAAAGCTAAATATTGAATTATTCTTGAGGAGCATTTAAGAATAAGGTGTTTTAGGACACATTGCTATTGGTAGAAATACCAAAGCGATGTGTCCTTTTTTCTTGTCTATAAATCCGTGGAGCATCATTAAATCATGTGATTTTTAGTTTTGACACACGTCATTGTAGTCACCTGCACTTATAAAAATGTAGAGATGGGAGGAAAGAATGAAAAAGAATAAAGGACCGGATTTGGAGAAGTATTTGGAAGGGAGAGGTCGCAGATTTGTCAATTATGCTCAAGGAGCAGAAATATATCAAGTCACATACTGGGCTTTTGTTAGAGCGGCAAAGGATGCAAATTCTAATTATCCGATTCGAAAAACCTGTATCGTGGATTTGGATATTTTTGAGAATTATCTGGCGGAACATCCAGAGGTAGTTGCAAGATTTGAAGCTAACAGTCTAGCTAAGAAATGTCAATAGGTAAAATGAAAAATGTTAAAAAAGTTTTTTT
>CATXUX010000030.1 GCA_958402795.1 uncultured Lachnospiraceae bacterium
AAATCGCTATGCCACAGCCTTGGCAGGCCATCGCGCAGCGATTTTGTTCAATCAGGATTTGTATTCTTAAATTCCGAAATCGTCCAGTTTCCATTGATCATCATAGCTGCCTGGCCTTCCGCAAATGCTTTGTTGCCATCCGCGTAAGTCGTACCCATATAATCATCCTGCGCATACTCCAGAAGTGCCGCATATTTCTCCAGGACCTCTTCATGCGTGCCTAAAAATGTGGTTTCATTATTTTTTCTATCCTCGGTAAATGACGCATCCGGAATAACCGGCGCCATGCTGTTCCATGCCGGCAGGCAGGTCCAGTTATCCGCAAACGTAAATTCGAAAGGTGTCTTTCCCGCCGCTTTGATTGTTTCACATGCCTCGATCAGTTCATCCCAGGTCTCCGGTACAGAAATTCCCAGTTCGTCAAACATATCCACATTATAAAGAATCCCGGAAGCATTGGTCGCATATGGAACGCCGTAAGCAACCTCTTCCTCGTCCACATTCACATCGTACAACATCTGCAGATAAGCATCCTGTATATTTTCAACCTCGTCACTCATATCTACAAGCACGCCTGCACTCTGTAACTCGGTATATGTAGCATCACCGCCGCAGGATATGATATCCGGCAGGTCATCTTTCGTCAAACGTGTTTTTAATACAGTACCCGCATCCGCCGGTGAATTGATCTCAATGGTGACATCCGGATTATCGCTCATAAATTTATCTGCCAATCCCTGCAATGTCTCCATATTTTCCGTTTTCGTAGAAAACAGCTCCAATTCTACTTTTCCTGAGTCTGCTTTATCGCTGCCGGAGTCACTTTTTTCATTCCCGCATCCACCCAGTAACGATACGGTCAATACGCATACTGTCAACATCGAAAATACTTTTTTCTTTTTCATAATATCTCATCCTTTCTTTTTGTAAGTGTTACGTAACACCTTCGGTGAATTTAAAATAGCACATTCTTTTATGCTTTTCAATAGTGTTATGTAACACTATAAAATCTTAATAATTTCAGCTCTTATTTTTTGTTTATTTTGTACAATCATAAGGAGATTAAATCGATTACTAATATGCCGACAAAAAAATAAGATATAGAACAAATTACCATTCTATATCTTATCCCTCTGCGCTTTCCGCAGTTGCTTCCTTATGCTATTTTTTACTTTTCCTTTCCGATCTTCTTCACACTCTCTCTGACAATTAGCTTTACCGGAAGTCTGATATTGCGTTCTTCCTGACGCTTTCCCTGAATGATATCCATCACCCTGCTAACCGCATAAACTGCCTTTTCGGAAATATTCTGTCTGATCGTTGTCAGCTTCGGTCTGCATTCAAAAGCGAAAATATTATCATCAAAACCGGCAACCGAAATATCATCCGGGACAGAAATTCCTTCTTCAAAAAAGATATTTACTGCATCAGTTGCATAGAAATCTGATGAAAAAAACAACGCAGTAAACTCTTTGATCCGCATATGGCAAAATTCTCTCATCTGTGCGCTTCTTTCATCTGTCTTATAGGAGATCGGGATATAATTATTGCGGCTTATCTGCAGGCCGGCCTCTTTCAGAGCTTTCCGATACCCCCTCATGCGTTCATAATCTACGCCTACAGGATATTCTTCATCTGCCAGAAAAGCGATTTTCTGGTGTCCCAGCTGGATTAAATACTTTGTCATCAGATAGCCACCTTCAAAATCATCCAGTCCCACATTGTCATAGGCATAAGACTGATCTTCAAAATAAGAATCTATAAACACAATCGGTTTATCCAGACGATCCTTCAATTTCTTACAATCTGAAGGCTGACATCCCAGAATGATCAGTCCCTCCACATTCCAGGTCAACGCCATCTGGATACTTTCTTCTACACCACCGGAAGTATAAAGAATCATATAATATCCTTTTTTTCTTATTTCTGCTTCCAGTGAGCCTATAATTTCACTATAGAAAGGACTCTGCACCACATTGGTATAGTTTCTTCTCCCATAAGTCATGATAACGCCGATAATTCTTGAACCATAATTTGCCAATAAGCGTCCGCCCATATTGGATACATAGTTTTGCTCACGAATCACTACCTGTACTTTTTGCAGGGTTTCTTTGGACATTTTATTCACTCTGCCATGCAGTACATTGGAAACAGTTGTCGGACTTACACCTGCCAGATCTGCTATATCCTTGATTGAAACCATGATCCTCCCCCCTCAGTTTCCGGTATTTCTCCGTTTCTATGTCATAAAAACATACCTTTATCTACTTAATACGTCTAATATACCACACTTACCTCCCGTTTAACACCTTTAATTGGCTTCCTGCTTCGCTTTTTTCTTCTCTTCCCACTCCGGGATCCGCTTTTCAAGCTTTGTAAATGACTTACAGCAGACAGAGATGATCACAAGCATGATTGCCGGAACGATCGTATACAGGATACGGATCATAAACAGTGCGCTGTCCGGCTGTGAAATTACGGAATCTCCGGCCACATATCCGGTAAACCCAAGCATAACTCCGGTCACTGCAGATCCGGCAGCAAATCCAATCTTACTCATAAAATTCGATAAGATGTTGGAAGAACTAATAAAGATAAAGCGCAGTACGCCGATCAACGTAAGCGGAATCACAAAAATTGCCACGGTTTTTGTCCAGCCGCCCGCACTTGTCGCCAGTTGACTCATCACAATCGGAAAAGCAATACTCACGACCATGGATCCGGCCATTGTGATGATCCCGCCGTAAGAAGCAACCTTTGTGATCAATACCTGATTGTTGCTGAACGCACGGATTGTATACATCTTCCTTACTTCCTGCAAGATTTATGTTATCGTAAATACGAATCAGTTCAACGCGGATTTTCAATCACCGCAGCAACATTCTGATAAAGTCACGGTTTCTGTCTATACAGTCCATATCCATGGCAATCACCAGACATATTTCAGAATTATTTTTCTCAATACTCATGGAGAAAATGATGACGAAGTGTCAAAAGAGCTGCGGGATTTTCTTCATTATCTGGAAAATACGACAGATCAGGCAGCTGCAATTTCCAACAGCAAGCGGATCCGTCGGATTCATAACCGTGTTTGTAAGGTGAAACAAAGCGAAGAGGTAAGTGTAAAATATATGCAGGCATGGGAAGAAAAATATTACGCGCAGGAAGAAGCAAGGCAAGAAGGCCTGGCAGAAGGACGTGAACAAGGACGCGGAGAGGAACGCAAGTATAATTTAATAAATTTGATCTGTAAAAAAATAAAAAAGAATTGTTCTGTCGCAGAGATTGCAGATATGCTGGAAGAAGAGGAATCAACGATCCAGATAATTTATGATACGGCAAAAGCTTTTTCGCCGGATTATAACTTAACTGACATCATAAACGCATTACCGGAAGAAGTATAGTTTTTCATTTCCCGGTCAAACGCCCCGGAATACCACATCCAAGGTGTCCCGGGGCGTTTTCATATATAACTTGCTTATTGATTTTGTTATGGAGTATTGTAAGCTGAAATCAGCAATTCTTCTTTCGTTCTTTTTACTTTTTTTATAATTTATTGATGTCAAACTATCATTTCTGACAAAACAAAAAGACCACTCTATGAACACTCATAAAATGCTCCTTTTGCACCATTCTCCCACACACTCTTTACCCCGTCCGCATCTCCCGGTATTTTGCCGGAGTCACATTGGTGGTTCTTTTAAACACAGTAGTAAAATATGCCTGTGAAAAAAAACAGAAGCATTAAAATCTCCATAATCAGTTTATCCGAGAACGCCAACAGGTTCTTCGCTTCTTCCACTTTCTCTTCATTGATATAGTCGCGGATATTTTTCCGGTCTCCTGCTTGAACACTCTGCTCAAATAGGAGATATGATATCCTATAGCCTCCGCAATTTCCTCCACCGTGACCGGACCGTAAATATGGCTCTGTACATGTCCCGCAACCTTCCTCGCAGCCTTTGATTTTGGATTCAGGCTTCGTATCTTCCGGGCTCTGGATGATTTCTCAAAAGCTCAATCGTATTATCCAGCATCTTGCAAAACACAACCGCCACCAGTGTACTCACCGCCGTAGCCAGAATCCCTGGTCCCACGATTGCAGTCGAATTCACAATTTTTTACTCTTCCATTCATAACAATCCATATTCATTTATTAAACGATTCACGACCGTTTCCGGATTATCTCCATTCATTTCAAATTTATTTCTGACTATCCTAAACGAATAATTACTGTAATATTCGATGTCTTTTTTAATCTCTTTCAAATAATAGTGCCTATGAGCATATTTATACTCATCATCAGAATACACAACATCATTTTCATCGCTGAATACTAATCTGTCAAAGATATTCTCCGGGGTATCACAAAGTTCTATAGCCAGCACGTTTTTATATTTCAAAAATTTATAAAAGTAATTCATATACGAAATCGGAGTGACCGCAATAACTTTATCGTGCTTGTCCAAAACAATCCTGCATAATACTTCACTCCGCTTTCGATCCCTGTCTTCAAGAGTTCCCGTGTTGACAAACTCTTCAAGAGTAATACCAAAATAACGCTTTACCTCTTCGTCCATATCATAAAATACATATCCCAGTTTTTCCGACAGCAGCTTCCCTGTCGTTGTTTTCCCAACATTCGATACACCAAACAAATATATTGTCATTTTATCTCCTAAAAAAATACTACCTTGTGACTCTAGAATTTTTTGCCAATTTTTCAAAGAATCTTTTACTTTCTGTTGTTTCACATTATATTTTTCATCTGTATCGCTGCCCTCCATATTGTTCTTGATTCTTTCCAGCAATTCTTCAATACTTAGCTCGATCAGGGGTGGATTATCTGCCAATATCTTTAAAATCAGACCATAAATATCCTATCTGTTTCCATCTTTAAGAGTATATTGTAGCCGCTGCTGTCCACGCGTAGATGGTCCTGCAGTATAAGTTAAATACCCCTCAGACTCTGTTTTAATCGTTCTTCGTATGTATATTTCGTTTCCTTTGAGTTACGTGATACATAAGTTCTCTGCGGATATGTATCCGGTTTAAAACATCTGAAAAATATTTGTTCACAAAACCATTCCTCCTACCTACTTATACATCTAATATACCACATTTATTCCCCTTTTAACACCTTTGCATAATACTTTTTGAAAATGGAATTTTCTACCGACAGAAAAAGCGGAGGTTCTCACACCCTCCGCCTTCTATGATCCATCATCTTGCAAAACACAACCGCCACCAGTGTACTCACCGCTGTAGCCAGAATCCCCGGTCCCACGATTGCAGTCGGGTTCACGCTTCCGTACTGGCTTCTGTAAGCAATGATATTGACCGGAATGAGCTGCAAGGACGAGATATTAAGTATCAAAAAAGTGCACATTTCACTACTCGCCACATCACGAGGCGTATCTCCCTTTTCCTCTTTCAATTTCTCCAGTTCTTCCATCGCTTTCAGTCCGGCAGGCGTCGCCGCCCACCCAAGCCCCAGTACATTGGCAATAAAATTGGTAGCGATATACTCGTTTGCCTTATGATTCTTTGGTATTGCAGGAAACAAAAAACGGATAAACGGCCGCATTTTCCTCGCCGCCATATCAATGAGTCCGGCCTGCGTTGCGATCTCCATCAGTCCGACCCAGAACGCCATAATTCCGGTCATCGTAATACACAGTGTTACGGCTTCCTGCGCCGACTCCAGTGCAGCGTTTGTCAGCTCTGGCATTTTTCCGTTAAATGCCCCGAATATTACTCCTACTATAATCATCCCTGCCCACAGATAGTTCATAAGATCCCCTCCGGCTTTTTATTTCACTTATTCCATCTTCTCCATATATTCTCTCACAATTTCAAACGGAGCCGGGCCTACATTCAGAACCGCTTCATGAAAGGACTTTTGCGAATAGGCTTCCCCCTGCTCTGCCGCATACTCTTTTTTCAGCTCCAGAAATTCTACGTAACCGATGTAATACTTCAAATAATTTCCGGGACATCCGATGATCAGATCGTAAATCCGGTTCACCGTATCCACATCTTTGATCCCATAACCGGAAAAAAATGTCAGAGTATCGATCCGGCTCCACCCATCGTAATGGATTCCAATATCTGCCAATGTATATAGTCCCAGTATAATCGAGCTGTTTTTTTGCAGCAGAGTTGCCTGTTCTTTCGAAAGCGGCGCCAGATAATAGCTGCACATTTCTGCATAAGTCGCCCAGCCTTCCACGTACCCGCCATAGTTCAGAATACTCCGGATCGGATCCGGATTAGTTCCCGCATAGTAAACGGTCTGGTAGAGATGCCCCGGATACCCTTCATGTGCAAGCGTTGTATACAGAGTCAGCGCATTCCCCATCTGTGCCTGATTGACATAGATGACGTTTTCATCGTAAGCGTCGATCGCCGGGATCATATAAAATGCCGGACTCAAATGTTCCTCCATTGCCTCCGGAACATACTTCACACAATACGTCGTTTCCGGAGGTTCCGGAAATGCCGCGGCAGTCTTCTCTTGTAATTCTTTCAAAATCGAAACCGGATTCTGCGCGATCTCTGCCGACACCTGAACCGCCGCCGTTTCTTGAATCTCCTGAATTTCTTCTCCGTTCTGTTCATCTGCGCTGTCTTCTATGCCGAGTAGCTGTTCCATCGCCTCAAGATCTTCTATGATCTGCTTCCTTGTCAAGTCCCGGATTTCCTCCACAGACCTGTCTGACCCCGTAGACTCACGCACTACATGTTCATAATATGCCTTTCCACCGGGCAGATAGCATACCCCTTGTTCATTCTTTCCAGTATCCATCAGACTTTGTATTGCTGCGGTCAATTTACTGTAGGCAGGCAGCACATAACATTCCAGTGCCAGCGCATTTTTCTGAATATATGCACTCTTCTCCGATTCCGACAATCCCGGTACCGATTGAACCCGATCCGCAAAAGTAGAATACAGGTAATTACTTTCCCCCATTTCTATAAATGCCTGACATTGCTCTATCACCTGCTCCGCCATAGAATCAGCCATAAACAAACCTGCTTTTGATTTTTCCTGCTCAAACGCGATCAGTGAATCAAAATATTCCGGTGTTGTCTGCAGCAGCGACAGATAGGTTTCCACATCTTTTCGATCATAAAACAAATACTCTGTCAAGATCACCGGGAGCTGTGTCTGCACCCCGCTTACCAATCCCATCGGCTCTTCATAGAGCAGATATTGCGCGCCTGTCTCTGTCTGTTTCAGATAGTCCTCCAGCACATCAAAAGTCAGTTGATTTTCTACAGACAGCTTCTCATAAGAAAATGTTTCCATAATCTGTTCCAGATTCTCCGTGGATGCCAGAAGCGCGTCACTGTCTGTTGAAAATGTGCCTAAGGTAACAGGAGCATCTTCAATTCCATAGGTCTCCGGATTTTTCAGCGTATAATGCAGACTGATCGTATTTCCCGCCGTCTCCTGTACAAACAGTTCCTCCGAAAATGCTTCAAATTTTCGGTTCTGTCCTGCAGCCGTAGTCTCTCCACAACCGGACAGCAAAAGAACTACAGTCCCTGAAATGCTTCCAATTGTTATCCACTTTTTTAAATATGTATGATATTCATATTTTTTATGATTCTTTGAAAAGGAAGAAGACATAGAGACTCCATAAAACAATTTGTTCTATAATTATGATTGTTTTCCCCTACATATTCCGGCTGTTACAGCATATACTTCTGTAAAACGGTTCTTTTCCGGAGATGCCAAACGTGAAAATATTTCTCTACATATCAGATTTCATTGTTCCGTTTTTGATCCTGGCTATCGTTGTTTACGGCGTCCTCAAAGGGATAAATGTATATGATCATTTTATCAAAGGCGCGCGCAGCGGCTTCTCAACTGTAATAAAAATCATGCCTACACTGATCGGACTGATGGTCGGCGTCGGAATCCTGCGCGCGTCCGGATTTCTTGATTTCGTCTCCCGACTGATCGGAATGTTCACTGCACAGATCGGTTTTCCCGGCGAGCTTGTCCCCCTCACCATCGTCAAGATGTTCTCGTCCTCCGCAGCAACCGGTCTGCTTCTGGATCTATTCAAAGAATTTGGGACAGATTCCAGACTGGGATTGATCGCCTCAATCTCGATGTCCTGCACAGAAACCATCTTTTATACCATGAGCGTCTATTTCATGACTGCAAAAGTAACCAAAACACGCTATACACTTGCCGGAGCTTTGCTCTCTACTTTCGCCGGACTTGCCGCCAGCGTCATCCTCGCCGGACTGATGACCGGATAAACCACCTCCGGTCTTCCGTTCTGCTGCCTTCTTTTTCTATTGTCTTCCTATACTGCGCTGATTTTGTCAGTCTGCTTTGTTCTTTCCTCGTCTGCTTCTCTGAGCAGACGGGTAGTGTCTTTCCAGCATTTTCTTCCTGCTGCCAGAATCGAACACGGCTGGTCCAGTGTAATGAACCCTCCTTCCAGAGATGAAATAAAGCCTCCCGCTTCTGTAAGGATCAGGGAAGCTGCCGCATAATCCCACGGATGAAGCAGCAGTTCCACGTAGACACCGCTTCTGCCGGAAGCAACGCCGCAGATATCCAGCGCAGCCGAACCTCCCTCCCGGATTCCCAGGCTGTTTAGATACAGTGCTTTTGCATAGTCAAAAATACGGTCTGTTTCATCTGAATTATATCTGGCACACCCAAACGAAGCCAGATTCTCATCCAGACCTTTTTCGCTGCTGTGAATCTCCCTGCCGTTCAGCTTTGCGCCCCCTCCTTTTACCGCCGTATACATTTCTCCGGTAAACGGATTGTAAACTGCACCAAACAGCATCTTCCCTTTCCGTGCAAGACCGACTGAGATACAACTGTGACGTCTGTCAAAAATAAAATTTGTCGTGCCGTCGATCGGATCGATAATAAAACAGTCGCCGTCTCCAAGTTCCTGCTGGATTCCGTCCTCCTCTGCAAGGAAGTGCGCTTCCGGTACCAGATTCCGCAAATTCCGGATCAGATAAGACTGTACCTTTTTGTCATACTGAGTCACAAAATCTGTCTCTCCCGCTTTATCAAAAACCGTAATTTCCCCGTCGTGCGCATGCAGGATCAGTTCTCCTGCATCTCTCACAATTTTCTCTATGCTTTGATAGAATGTCTGTTCTTCTTCGTTCATCCTGTTGTTCCTCTTTCATTTGTAGTAATATCGCTGTTCATTCTGCATATCCTTATTCTATAATAGAACGGAATCTCCAAAAGTACAAGCAGAAGATTCTGCATTGTTTCTCACCGGCAGATGTGATAAGATGAAGCTATATACAAGTTCCCAATGAGGAGGTGTACCTATGTCAGGCATCACATTTAAAAATCTTAATAAAATTTACCCCAATGGTTTTATATCCGTAAAAGATGTTTCCCTGGAGATCGGCGATGGTGAATTTGTAATATTCCACGGTCCGAGCGGCTGCGGGAAATCTACCATTCTCCGTATGATAGGAGGACTGGAAGACATTACCTCCGGCGAGATCTATCTGGGCAGCAGTCTCCTGAACGAAATTCTTCCGCGAGACCGCCGTCTGGCAATGGCATTCCAGAATTACCGTTTGTACGGCAACTTTAATGTATATGAAAATATGTCCCTTGGATTGCGGCTGCGGAACATGCCGCGGAGCGTAATCGACTCCCGGGTAAAAAGTGCGGCTGATTTTTTAGGTATCTCCCGGATACTGGAGAAAAAAATCCGTTCTATTTCAGAATCCGAGAAACAAAAAGTCGCGTTCGGACGGGCAATCGTCTGCCACCCGGAAGTTCTTCTGATCGATGAAGATTTTGCGCAGGGCAGTGAACAGTTGCGAAAAGAAATGCTCCGTGACATGAAAAAAATCAACCGGGAACTGGGTATTACTGTACTATATGTAACCAATAACTACAATGAAGCAATTTCTCTTGGAGGCAAGGTTGTATTTATGAACGATGGTGCCATAACTGAGATTCAATCCTTCTAACCGCTTTGTCGAATGATGTCGAATCAATTTGATTGAATGCCTGTCCAAAAAGTGCTACACTGTTACTGGTCGCGAAGTGACCGGTAACATGTGTATGCAGCAGGTAAAACCGTTTCCGGCGGCAACTGCATACAGTTTTTATACCACAGAGAACGAATCACAATAAACGAGGAACCTTTATGCTGCACAATATTGACACCGACGCAATGAACAAACTAATGGATGAGAATGAATCTGCGAGAGAAATCATCACTCGTCTGCTTGAGAATCACCATGCCTGTATTTCAACGCTTACCCATGAACTTCGCAATCCGCTTACTCTCATCTCTTCTTCCCTGCAGATGATAGAAACTGCGCATCCCGAAGTGAAGGATTTTTCTGCCTGGCCGCTTATGATGGAAGATGTTGATTTTATGAAGAGCCTGCTGGAAGATCTTTCCCTGTATAATAACGGACGCATTCTCCACACGTCTGTTTTCTCAATGGAAAAACTGCTGAAAAATATTGCGCTTTCTTTTGCGATTGCCTTAGATGAAGAAGATTCCCCTATTGAATTTACTTCTTCTATTCCCCGTGAACTCGGCGATTTCAACGGAGATCGTGTGAAGCTCAAGGAAGTCTTTCTTAATCTGCTGCGTAACGCAAAAGAAGCGATAGAAGGTGCCGGAAAAATCCGGCTCTCTGCCTGTCGAAATGATGGGAAACTGTACATTCGCATCGAAGATACCGGCTGCGGAATCCCGGAAGACCATCTCACCTCCATCTTTGAACCATTTAAGACGTACAAGCCGGACGGTACAGGACTTGGACTTCCCTTATCACGCCAGATTACCGAAGCTCATGGCGGAACGATCGAAGTATCTTCCAAGGTTGGCAGAGGAACGGTGTTTACTGTCATTCTCCCATAGCATTCTCCTCTCCTTCCAGGATCAGGTCGCGCCAGCTTCCCCAGCGTCTCTTTTTTATCTGTTTCCCACTCTTTTTCCATGTCTTCCATATACTTTCCCGTTCTTCCCGCACCATATCTGGCTTTCGCGATGCCGGGAAATCTTCGTATAACGACAAGGGTTTCGCCGCTTCATACAAATCTTCCTCCTCAACTAATGAAAACAGATTTCCGCTGTTTTCCTCTTCTTCCGGTTTTGCTTCTCTTTCCTCATTTCGTTCCTTTTCATGTTCCGCATACTCCTGCATGATCTGGGTCAGGTCATAGTGTTCATGCAATGTAGCTTTATGCAGTTCATAGGTAAGAAAAATCCCTTCCGTATCACTATAGTCCAGTTTTTTTACGAAATATTCTGTCAGCTTATGAAACGACTGCTTCATCGCCTGTTGATTCGTCGGCAGATAGCAGAAGTACCATTTTCCCTCCTTACAGAAAATATATTCAGGATCCAACAGCAGGCAGTCCGTCTCCAGCATATATTTCTGCAGTCTGTCCGTCAGTTCAAGCAGATCTGTTACAAACTGAAGAATCGCATCCCTGCGCAGAGGTTCTTTTTCATACATCGTTTTCATTGCCGTTTGCCCGCGTATATCATATGTATACCTGTGTTTTCCCTCCATCTCGCACTCTTCGACCGAAAGGAGTCCTGTGATCTGGTTTCTCTGCAGCATCGGAAGCTGATAATCGTCCTCCTGCGTTCCTTCTGTATAGATATGCAGACTTGCCCTGTTCAAATTCGTCTCGTATTCTGTCTCAAACATCCCACTTATGCCTCCTCTTTTCACTCATCTGCATTTTCCTGTAGTTTTTCTTTCAGCAGCCGCACCCGGCGGATCTTCTTCTCCGGCTCTGTAACGGCGGACTGCTGAACAATGTGAATCTTCATCCTGTTTCTTTTTGCCGTCACTTCAACCTGTATCCGGCCGCCCTGCTTCGAAATATCTGCCGCCGCACCGGAAAAAAATATCAGTTTTCCTTCTATCCGTTCCTGATAGAAAGCAGACAGATCTGTCTCCCCTGCTTCATCTGGTTTTCGTTCCTTCTGCGCACCTACAACCGCAGTCTCCGCCGCTGCGCCAAGCAGAATATTCTTGTCATGATAGTAAAACACGGTCTCGATCACCACCACAAATATCAGCAGAATGACAGGTATCAGAAAAGACATCTCTACGGTAAGTACCCCGCGCACCTTTTTCTCCAACGTTTTTTTCATCCGATTCCTCCCATAAGAAGTAATATGAAATATCCTGCGCTTAAAAACGGGATAAACGGCATCGTTGTTTTTCTGTGAAACTTTCGCAGTGCCAGCGCCGCTGCGGAAACAATGGCAGACATTCCAAAGGCAAGTACAAGAAGCGCGAGCAGATTCCAGATGCCCAGATAGATTCCCAGCGCCAAAATGACAAGACCATCCGCATATCCGAACGCTTCTTGTGTCAACCTGCCAACGCCCAGAAATACCATTCCTGCAGCCGCGCCGGCCACACTGATCACAACCGGCATATCTTTGCATATTACTCTTGCGGTCAGTGCCAGTCCTATGCCAAGAGCAAGTATCCAAACGGACAGTTTTCTTGACCGGATATCCAGTACCGACACGATTACCAGATACCCGATGCAAATCACCGCACAAATACTTTCTGCACTGCTGCCCCCGAAAGTCTGTTCCAACTGATTCAATCCGAGCATTTGCTGCATCCTCCCATACCCTCTACCTCTGTTTTTTTCACCGCCCGCACGGAACGTTTTAACCCGCTGCAATTTAAAGAATTATGATATTTGCTCCCATAGCTGGTCACATACACACCTGCCATCGCCGTACCCTGTACGCATTTTTCACAGGGGTGGTATCTCCCTCCGTTCTCATTGCGTAATCCGGACAATCCTGCATATGGAACAAACTGGATCTTGAGCTGCAGATAGGTGCAGTGATAGTCTGTATGGTACACTGTTCCGGTATCAGTGACATAGACGATCGTATCATCTTCTTCCATACCGGACTTTTTATATCCGGTCCATGCTTTTATTTCAAAGTTCTCTTTTATTTTTGCCCCGGAGCTTGTATACCCGGGGAACGGAAGCCGTACACGATAGGAAAGATTGATATGGAGAATCTCATCCTGCGCATCATAATAGGATGTCAGGCACTGGATTCCCGCACTTCCTCCCACAACAACACTCCTGTCCAGTCTGTCTGTGCCGACGGTATTCACAATATCACTCTTTAATTTGAACAGGTTCAGTGTCCCGATCACCGGCACTTCCTCTGCCGCTTCTTTTGCCGCACTCTGAGCCGCAGCGCGGACACTGAAACGGACAGCCTGTATCTCCAGTAAATACACCAGACTGAGTACCGCAAAAAGAAACAGCGGAATCGCCAGAGCGGCCTCTAGTGTAATACTTCCTTTTGAGCCTGGCACAGATGCCCTTTTTGAATTATTGGATGGGTTGAACTTCAAACGTGCCATACGGATACTCCTTTCATTTTTTTGTTATGTGTATAGGTCCGGTTGGGGAAATCCGAACGAATTATGTTATGAACGGGCATCTGTGCCAGACTCAAAAGGTTTCATATTTTCATAGATATCCGAAATAGACGGGGAATGTATATGTCATTCCGTTCCAGATATCCGCAGTATTTTGCACCCGCAGCTTTGTTACGCAGGAATCTGCCCGGAAATAAGACAGTCCGCACTCTTGTATCAGGTTCTGTTCTATTCTGTCCAGCGTGCGCATAGCCAGTTCTGCATTTCCGTTCAGGAAAAATAAGATCTGCAGATATTCCCCATAATCCAGTCCATTCTGCGCATCCCGGCCTTCCTGCGCGTCATTCTCCGTACCGAGATTAAAAAGGGCGGATAGCTGTAGCTGCCAGCTTGTATCGTCTTTTGTTACCGGAACATGTTTTCCTCCCAGAAGTGACCGCAGATCCATGATACTCTCTCCAAATCCCCACAAGATCAGCAGCATTTGCCGGATGATTTCCTCTGCCTCCGGATGCAGGACAAGTACCGATATCGTAAGAGCTGCCGCCGCTGCCTCTTCCTGCCTCGCCGCACTGGAATGTAAATAGACAGCGTTCATGGCAAACCGAAAGAGAAGCAGCCGGTTGACCACGGTCCTCAGATTTTCTTTATCGCTCGCCTTTCCGCACAGAATGTACTCCTGCTCATAATCCAGATTTCTCGTTCCTTCTCTTTGATCCACTGCCGATCCAAAAGAATCTGTGATATACTGGCCAAACAACAGCTTTGCTTCGATTCCTTCCGTTCCCGCTCTCGCCGGGAAGCTCCCGCGTCCCGTATTCCGTGTCCGGTTTGACACCTGACTTCCCGGCTCAATAGATTTTGCCGACAGCCGGAATTCCTCTGGCAGCACCAGTGCGAGGATTCCTCCGGACTTTGCCTCCAGCAGTCCGTCTGCCTCTTCCGGCAGTAGTTCTTCTCCCTGCGTGAGCATTCCGTCCAGACTCTCCGACATCTCCTGTCCTTCTGTTTCTCTTGTTTCCCATTCTGCGGCAATCCCGGTCAAGTCGCGGATCAAAGCAATTCCGCCCTTTTCTTCCATAAACTGAAGTACCTGTTCCAGAAACGCCTGCCCCTGATTATCAGTCAGCAGTTGAATGTCTGTTACCTCCTGCTCTGTCCCGGAATTTCCATAATAAGCCATCCTGTCCAACAGACGCCGTTCCTCATACGCTCCGCTCTGATAGGTTCCGTCAATTGCGAATACCCCGTATGTTTCCAGCAATTCTTTCTGATATTCTCCAAACAGCGAATAAACTGCCCGGTCCGCGTTCAGGCGCTTCTGATTTTTCGACGTCTGTATGGATGCGCTCTGTGTAAGTGTAAGGATAAAAGAGACAAGCAGCACAAAGATCAGGCTCAAAAATGCCGTTATTTCTCCGGAAACTTGTTTTTTCTTCATCAAATCCCCGCACTTTCACTCGTAATCTTACTAAAGATCGTATTCACAAGATCAATAAGCTGATTTTTGAATATGAGCACGAGCGCTATGATCACGACCAGGATCAACAGAAGCTCGATCACAGACATTCCGGATTCATCCCGAAGCACCTGTACCCCATATTTCATTTTTTCTACGATTTTATTTCCCATTTTTCGTATCTTTCTCATTCAGACTCCTCCCTTATATCTGAATACTTAAAAACGCCGGAATAACAATGATAACCAATACGACTGCAAGCATAAGAAACATCGGGATCAGCATCTTCGTTCCTGCCTCTTCGCCAAGCTGCTTTGCCATATTTTTTCTTTCTTCCAATGCTTCTTCTGCCTCCTGCTGTAAGAGTACAGTCAGTCCTCTTGTTCCTTTCTTTAAATTTTGAGAGAGCATTGTTCCGAATTTCCGGTACAGTTGAATCCCGCACCGTTCTCCAAAACGCTCATAGCACTCTCCTTCCGGCCTTCCATCCTGTATCTCACGCATGGTATATACCATTTCTTCATACACAGCGCGTGTTCCTCTTGTTTCTTTCTGTTTCTCATAATCTTCTGCCAGACGCCGCCAGACATTCCGTACCGTCATCCCCGATCCAAGAAACAACGTAAAGGAATTGATCATCTGCGGATAATCGAAGGACATCTGCCGTTCTCGTTTTTTCTTTTCTTCTTTTTTCTTCTGCCGTTCTGATTCGTAGAGCATCGCGGCGCCGACCATTCCCAGAAGCAATACAGCCGCCGCCCTGTAATTTTTTTGATACCGCCATGTTACTGCCTGATCTCCCACATACTTCGGAAGCGGCATATTCTCGACAGTCCGGCTCTCTTCATCCAGACGTACAGCCTCTTCCCTGAGGCCTTCAAGGAGCTGTTCCGTCCGGCTTTGTATGGGCGGGAAAAGGTTTGCATAAAAGACATATTCTTCCTTTTTATCACTGTACGTCATCAATGCTTTCAATTCGACCAGAGTTCCCTCCTCTGACAGATTTTCTGTCTGGAGTTCTCCCCGTGTATTGATTGCCTCATAATGATCCGTTTCCCACGAAACATGAATTCCCGTATCCGGAACTTCTTCCACCAGATTCAGATCATACCGCACTTCATCCAGGCTTTCATTTTCTCCCAGTACCAGTGTTTCCAGATTGGTCTTTGCCTCGGCAAAGACTGTCTGGATTTCTTCCTCTGTATATTCCTGTTCCGGAATCTGAACCGTATACGCGTCTTCCATGTCGCCAATCGCGACTTCCAGTTCCTCCTCTCTTTCCCCCTGTCCCTGCGGGTTTCTCACCACAAAACGATAACCATCTTTCGTCTGCGGCAGACTACGGGAATTATCCGTGAGAAATACCAGTACAGATGCCGCCCCTGCCGATAGAATTATAAGTCCCATTCTGCCATATACCGGATTCCATCTCTTCTTATACTTCAATCTGTATCATCTTCCCTCCCATTCTGTAGGCGAACGCGTAGATTCCCAGGCAGACACTCATCATGAGGATTCCCGCCGGATTTCCATATAAAATAGAAAGAAATTCCGGAAACGCCATGCGCATATACAGTACCATTCCAAGCGGAATCATACACATCACCTGAAATTCCAGCCGTTTTGACGTCAGCATCGTCTGAATCTCCCGTTCCGTCTCAATCTTTCCGCTTATGATCTTGATGGAAGATTTCAGAATTGCTATGCTGTCTCCTCCGGTTCGTTTTGCCACGGAAAACACCATGACAAATTGTTCTACATCTTCCTGCCGGACGCGTGTTGAAAAATCACGCAATACCTGTTCTGCCGTCTGGTTCATATCCATCTTGTGAACCATCAGCTCAAATTCTTCACAGATCCGGCTTTCTTTTTTGTACAGCGCCGAAAGTTCTTTCTCTGCCGCACGTATTGCATTCTCCACGGAATATCCGGTTTTCAGCGACGACGACATCATCTGCATGGCATCCCGGAACTGGCCCCTGAATACGAGTTCCTTCTTCCTGCAGCATTCTTCCCTCCACTGACGGAAGTAAAGAATCCCGATCGGAATCAGCACAACTCCTGCAATCCATGAATTATAAAACAAATATGCCAGTACAGTTACCAGAAGAACTGCCTGCAGCGCAGCCGCCGCATATTCTTTATTTGCAATATCCTGCTGAAAGGAGCTTGTCCCGGTAAACCAGGTCTTCCACCTTCATAAGTTTTCCCTGAACTTTTTCATTCTTCATCCCCTCCTCCTGAAATTCATATAGTGTGTGCGTTTGAATTTTTCCCTCTTCATAACCGAGTACCTCAACGATCTGCAGCACTTTTCTTGTTTTATCCCGCAGCCGTCCCAGATGGATGATAATATCCAGCGCCGATACGATCTGTCTCTGGATCGCCGCAAGCGGCAGGTCGATTCCCATCATCATCATGGTTTCCAAACGGTGAAGCATATCGGTCGGATTGTTGGCATGTCCGGTAGACATCGACCCACTGTGGCCATTGAGCATTGCCGATGAAATCATGTCCACGGTCTCTTCCCCGCGGACCTCTCCCACCAGGATCCGGTCCGGCCGCATCCGCAGCGCGGACTTGAGCAGATCCCGGACTGTTACCGCTCCTTCTCCCTCCAGATTCGGACCGCGTGCCTCAAGGCGTACCAGATTCGGAACCCCTTTGATCTGCAGTTCCGCATTATCCTCTATTGTTATGATTCTCTCATCTTTCGGGATAAAATCCGACAGCGCGTTTAAAAATGTCGTCTTTCCGGATCCGGTTCCTCCGCTGATAAAAATATTGTACTTCGACCGGACCAGCATTTTCAGAAATTCCACGGCCTCCTCTGAGATGCTTCCCCATGCAGTCAACTGCTCCATTGTGACTTTCTCTTTCGGGAACTTTCGAATCGTCATGATCGGTCCGTTGAGCGCGACCGGCTTCATGACCACGTTCACTCTCGATCCGTCCTCCAGTCTGGCATCCACGATCGGTGAAAGTTCATTGACATACCGGTTTGTTCCGGCGACAATCTGCTGGATCACATCCTCCAGTTTTCCTTCCGACATAAATTTTCGTTCAGAGCGGCAGATTCTCCCATCTCTTTCAAGAAAAATATCATCTGTTCCATTGACCATAATTTCCGTAATGGATTCGTCCTCCACAAGTTCCTGAAGGACATCCAGTTTCCGGAAAGAATGAAACAACTGGCGGCTGAGCCTGATCTGTTCCTGCAGCGGAAGATACTCTTCCCCGGCATATTCTTTCAGCACTTCATAGATCAGCTCTTCCAGTTCATCGTCTTCCATATCTCTCGTCAGGTCGAGCCGCTCCATCACCCGGTCATATAACTGTTCTTCTTGTACGGCCAACTGCATTACCCCATTTTCTTCTGTATTGTCTTTTCCAGTACATGTTCCAGTCCGGTCTTCCGAAGATTTTCCGTATATTCCGCGAGCTTTGCCATTGCCGCCTTTTCTTCAATATACGGTGTATAAACCGTCCCGCATGCGGCGAGAATTCCAAACAGTCCATTCACACTGTCTCCAAGATCCAGTATGATCTTCTCATAGATGCACTGTTCAAGAAGCTGCCCAAACAGCTCGAGCCATTCCTGCTCTTTCACCGCCTGCATATCCTGCACATGGCACATCGGCCGTATGTAATCCAGCTTTCCTGCCTGGACTGCCATCATGCTGACACGAATTCCGAGGTTGCCTCTTTTTTGCCGGGCATAATACAGCAGATCTGCCAGATTTTCTCCGGAATGATCCGGAAAATAAAATGCGTTCCCCGCATACTCCTCCAGATTCAGATAAAGAACCGGTACTTTTTCCGCCAGCTCCTTTCCCAGTTTTATCGCAAATCTGGTCTTACCGATCCTGTGAATCGGCGAATATATGCCGATCAGTTCTCCGTCCCCGGCTTCCACTGTTCGTGCGGGCGGTTCCCGCTTTACTTCTGCTTCCAAAATCTGCGCCCAGATCGCATCCGCACTCTGATACCGGTAGATCCGTGTTTCATTTTGAGCCACCGGTTTCTCCGTGCTTTTGACTAAAACAAATCGTTCCTCTGCCGGAATTCTTTCCCGGAATTTCTGCGGATATTCTTCCCCGATCAGCAGCAGATGTATCGTCTTCTGCCGCGCAAAATTCCGAAGCTCCTCCATCGTGCAAAACAGATAGAACCGCACCTCCATCTCTTTGTTTTGTCCGAGCATCCTCAGTAAGTTTCTGGCATACTGTTGCTCTTTGTCACAAATCACAAAATTTCGTTCATGCAACTTATCCCTCCTGTTCTGAAAATCTGTTGCCACGCAGTGTATCGCGTGGTTTTGTCGTCGCGTACAGCAACACAACCTCCTCTTGTCTTTCAATTCTGAAAAACTTCTGCGAGTCTGCAGTATGATAAAACGAACCAGTCAAGTCTCCTGCGAAAGACCTGATGGCAAGAGCATACCGGCTCGGAACCGATCCGGTATGAACCAGCAGATGTGATGTCTGCTGTGTGAATCGTATTATAAACACATCATTTGAGTTTGTCCAGATGTAAATTAAAATTTGCAGTTTTTTGTGAAATCCTCACAAATTTTGAAAAATCATAATTCCATAAAGGAGACATACCCCCGGAATACCAAGACTTCCGCTTGTCAAAAAAGAAACTGCATTCAATCCTACTTTCCATGCGTTTCCGTCCGGAAGTATGTATTGGTTGATGAAAAAGATCAGTCCCATGCCAAGAAGTGCACGGATGAAAAAATTTACAAGAAAAGACGCCGGTTTTCGTTCCATAGATTCCTCCTGCGCAGGATTTCCTGCTTTCATTTAGTTATCTATATGCCGCCGGCGTCCTTTTTATACCGGAGTATTTCTGTTTTCCACACAGAACCTGCTCAGATTCCCCCTATAGCTGAATCCGTATTTCACGTTCCGTCCTGTGGTATGGATGATATGCAACCCCCGCCGCATCCATCATACGTTTTGACGCGATCACACTTGGTGTGTCCGCATACTTATCACAGTCATAGATGACTTCCTGAATCCCGGACTGAATGATTGCCTTTGCACATTCATTACACGGAAACAGCGATACATACATTCTTGCCCCTTTCAGGCTGGATCCCTCGTAATTCAGTATGGCGTTCAACTCGCTGTGCGTCGTGTATGCATACTTCGTCTCAAGCGGATCGTCTCCTTCCCGCTTCCAAGGAAATTCATCATCCGAGCATCCCCTCGGCATTCCGTTGTATCCCATTGACAGGATTTTGTTATCCGGACTCACGATGCAGCAGCCGACTTGTGTCCCCGGATCTTTTGAACGCATACCGGAAAGTTTTGCTACGCCCATAAAATACTCATCCCAGGATAGATAATCCTTTCTTTTGTCAGACATTCATTTCTCTCCTTTCTTTACTGCTCTGCATAAGAATTTAATATTTCAGTCAACTTATCAATTTCCTGAAAAAGCTTTTCCATACATTCTCCATATGCGTTCAGCGCCTGTCCATATGGATCCGGGATTCCATCCTCATCCCCCACAAATTCACTCAGTGTATAAATCTTGCTTTCTTCCCCATACTGCTCTCTTAATTTTATTTTTTCGCTCTCTTCCATCGTCAGGACCAGAATATCTTCAGCTATGTCATCTTCTGAAAATGCCGTGGCAGTATGTCCCTCCAGCGTCATTCCTGCGCTCTTCATCAGCGCCTCCGCTTTCTGATTCGGCGGTTCGGGGAAAAGCACGACCATTCCCCGTGAGTCGATCACATATTCCTGAAGCAGTTTTTTGTGCCTGAGCATCTCTGCCGCCATCGGTCCCCGGCAGGTATCACTGCTGCATACGAATATGATCCGTCTGAACCTCTGCTTCTTTACTATCGCCGCCGCAGAAACCCATGTATGCCCCGCTGCCTTTTCCAGACGGTTCATGACCGCTTTTCCAATTCCCTGCAGCGCAAACGACTCGCTATAGATTTCATCCACATCCTCTGCGTCAAATTCGCGCAGCACTGCATACAGATTTCGTGCGATCGTTTCCTCATGTTCACGGCTTCCGACATTCTTGACGAGTCCGGTCGTATAATAATGCAGCGTTTCCTCTGTTGCAATAATCCCGACATGCTTTCCGTTCTGCGCCGCAGCATAAGCGAGCTGGCGAATTGCCAGCACCTCCTCCCGGATATTTCCCTCCACGATCGTCAGCTTTGCTTTCGGGGCATAGTGCCGGTACTTCATTCCCGGCGCTTTCGGAGGTTCATTGCTCTCATTGCCGAGAAGCGTTTCATCAACACTGACCTCGCCGATCACCTCCTGCAGCATCCCCACAGTAATTGCTCCCGGACGCAATATCATCGGCGGCTCCACCGTCAGATCCAGAATCGTTGATTCCAGACCGATCTCAACGCTGCCCCCATCCAGTATCATATCAATCTTCCCGTCAAGATCCTCCGCCACATGTTCTGCCCGGGTAGGACTCGGACGACCGGAAGTATTCGCACTCGGCGCCGATACAAATCCGCCGGCTGCCCGGATCAATTCCCGCGCTATCGGGTTACTCGGCATACGCACTGCAACCGTATCCAGTCCCCCCGTTGTTCCGTAGGGAACCTCCGGAGTCTTCTGAAAAATCATGGTCAGCGGTCCCGGCCAGAAATAGTACGCCAGCCGCTCCACATTCCACGGAATACGCATAGCAACCCGTTCCAGATCCGTCAGGTCCGCAATGTGTACGATCAGCGGATTATCCGACGGTCTGCCTTTTGCCGCATACGTTTTTTTTGCCGCTTCTTCATCCAGTGCATTCGCTCCCAGTCCATATACCGTCTCTGTCGGGAAAGCGACAAGACCTCCCTTTTTCAGAATATCTCCTGCTTCCTGAATAACACGCATATCAATATCATGTTCATCTATTTTCTTTATTACTGTCTTCATGTGTCTATGATCTTCTTTCCATAATATCCGTTCCTGATTGTTGCTCTGTCAACATGTATTATAACACCGTTTCTATGAAAAAAAAATCTTTCTTTTCCTGCAAACCTACTTTTTTTATTCCTGTTTTTTGTTCTCTTCGGCGTATGTCCGGATTCCCTGCGTGATTGCCTCTGCAAGTTTCTGCTGATATTCTTCCGTATTCAGCCGGTCGGCCTCCTCTTTGTTGCTCAAAAAGCCGCATTCCACAATGATTGCCGGGACCTCTGTGCGCTTCAGCAGATAATATGTATCATTTGCTTTCGCCTGCCGTGTATTATCCGGATCCGCTCCCAGCAATGCTTCCTGCATTACTTTTGCAGCCTTTTCCCCTTCCCCGGAGTGGGTGTAATAAAATACTTGTGCTCCATGGATACTTTCCTGACCGTAACTGTTCTGGTGGATACTCACTGCCAGCAATGGTTTTTTTTCGTTGATGAGCGTAACCCTTGTTTTCATGTCTTCCACCTTGGAATCTGCCAGTCCGTTTTCATCTTCCCGTGTCATGATTACCTGATACCCCTCCGTCTCGAGACATTTTTGTAGTTTTTTGGAAATAGATAAGTTTACATCCTTTTCCAAAGCACCGTTTATACCCACTTTCCCCGGATCACTGCCGCCATGCCCGCTGTCCACAACGATCACCGCTGCGTCCTTTTGCCCTTCCACTTCTTTCTCTGCCTGCGCGGCTGTTTCCTCTGCCTCCTCTGTTCGATCTGCCGATCGAAGCAGCCAGTCCCCGAGCATTTGGATCCCGGCTGTCATTCCACACAGGATCAGCACCCCAAGAACAATCCCGGCTTTTCTTCGTATATTCCCTTTTTGCACGCAAAAACATCCCCCTTTGTCATATCTGTATATTATATGCCAAAAGGAGATGTCTCTTTCATAAAACTGCTGCAGATCAGTTTACATACTGAAGAATCAGATCCCACACGCTGCTGTTATTCCAGCCAAGCCGCCATTCCGCAACACCTGCGATCTCCTCGCTTTGGATCAGCTTGAGTTTTTCTTCCAGCGAGGTATTATCCTCCAGCCAGATTTTATACGTGCCTTCTTCTGCCTGCCACTCTGCATAGTACTGCTTCAGTGTATCGTCCCAGATAAGCTCTGCACCTGCCGCCTGCACAGTTTCCGATGCCTCATCCATACCAAGCGCCGTGCTTGTAACGTTCATCGGATATGCCGCTGCATCCGTGCCTTCCTGCGCTGCCAGTTCCTCTTCTGTCTTTGGTGTCTCAAGCCACAGCCTCGTAAAAAGGGAAACTGCCGCAACAAGCTTATCCTTCGGGACACTTTCCAGTGCCGCTTCGATCCCGTCTTTTACATAATTATAAGACGAAACGGAACCTGCCTCATACGATCCTTCCGTATGTTCATCATAACACATAATAATAATATAATCCGCCATGACTCCCTGTTCTTCCAGATCATAATGCTGATTATAGGACATCGGGACATAATTGTCGATGGAAAAAACAAGTCCGTTCTGCCTGCACTTCACAGACAGTTCTCTCACAAACTGAATATAATGCTCTCCACATTCCTCGGAAATCAGCTCAAAGTCCAGATTGATTCCGTCAATCCCGCTCTGCAGTGCCGCGCCGATCACCTGATTGATCAGGTTCTCCCGTTTTGACGTATAGCTGAGCACTGCATAGGTCTCATCATAACTATTGATCCCTCCATGGAAATCCCGCAAGGTTGCCCAGACGTCCAGATTTGACTGGTGCGCATAGTTCACATATTCAGAACTGGCAATTGACGTCAGATTTCCGTCCGTGTCCGCAATGGTAAACCAGGTAGGCGCGATGGTAGTCAGTCCTTTCGTGTCTGCAATCGTTTCCAGAATATAAGAGTTTGCATCGGAATTTTCTACATTGTGCCATGCCATATTGACCTTGTAATTCACCGATATATTGGTATACTGTGGTTCTTCAAACTCTCTGGATGTAATCTCTGTCTGGATTTTCCGAAGTGTACTCGTCTTAATATATCCGATAAATCCATCTTCCGTCGCTACCTTCTGCCAATCGTCCTCGTCCTCAAGTACCGTGACCTTGTCCGACTTCTCCACATCTGTTAAAATGGGACTTTTCACGCCTCCCAGACGCCGGATCTGCGTATCCTTTTTAACCTCCGCAGTCCTGACTTCTCCCCATGTAGAGGTAATCGACACCCGGTTCGGGTTTTCATATACGTTATAATCAATATTGCTGTACTTCTGGATAAATGGAAGTGCAATATACGCGGTTCTTCCTTCTGTTTTCAGGATTGTATAATTCTCACTTTTTCTCTCCGTAACCTCTGTATAGTCCTTGCTCCCTACCTGGACAGATACATTTCCATTCGGTAAGGTATAGAGCATGATACTTTCATTCGGATCCCAGTAGAAGCGCTCGTTGATATAATCTCTCACGACAGAATACTCAATGTACGCCTCTCCGTCTATCAGCTTGCCCACAGCAGTTCCGTCTTCGTTCTGAATCACACTGTTGTCTGCAATGACCGCCAGATCATTCTCCTGCGTTACCCCAAAATATTCTTTCAAATCCGCCCTCTCATCTGATGAGCCGTATTTACGCCATAAAATAAATCCTGCAATCACCGCAAACAGCGCCGCGATCACAACAAACATCTTGATCAGAAGATTCCTTCTTCGTCTTCTCGCCCTGCTGTACCGCTTTCGAGGCTGCGGTCTGCGCGTTCCATTCTGTGGTCTGTTTCCGGAGCTGCCCGGACCTTTTCTTTTTGATCCCGCGTCTGATCTTCTCCTGACCTGATTCTGTCTTTCTCTTTCGTCCATTCCGCACCTCCTGTTATTCAGACCTCTGATTTCGTAATAATCATTATATCATACTCTGTTGTCTGAAATAAAGGGGATTTACACCGGTTTACGCTCTTTTTTCTTATTTATGTTTACAAAAGAAAGTGATTCTACTCTTCCTGCAGAATTCATTTCATAATCCCGCATGTAACTTCCGTCTTCCTTCGCCATCATTTTCCTCACGACCTGCATCGGACTTGCATAATCTCCGTCAATCAGAATGCAGACTCCTTTTTTCTCGTAGCACTCGAGCTCTGAGTATAAATTACTGTAGTTTGTTTTTCCCTTTGTCATCTGTCCCGCTCCTCTCATCTGTCGGTTCTGATAGATATGATTCCGCACAGTCCGGTGTTCGGAGGTATGTGACATGCCGCCCGGCTATACAGACTGAAGATAATACGAACCATACAGTGAATATTCTTTCTCCATTGAAATTGTTCCTGAATCCTCCCTGGAACCAGATCTTTGAAATCTTTAGAATTATTTTGAATCTTTCCTGATCATACTGCTGTATTCTGCTGCCCTCCTTTCGAATACTGATTTACCTATCCGGAAATACTATCTTCTGTAACTGCATTATAGGGACGTCCGTTTGAGATTTCAATGTGTTTATTGTTCATAACCTGCAGGAATTTGTCGATAGTTTTGTTGATAACTTTTTTTTGCTTTACATAAGAGTTTTTTTTGTATATACTAGCAATGAGACGTTATAACAGATTATAAGGATGTGATCATATGAAAATCGAAAAGCTGAATGACAATCAAATCCGCTGTACACTGACACATGCTGATTTGGCTGCCCGGCATCTGAAATTAAGCGAACTGGCATATGGTACCGAAAAAGCGAAGTCTCTGTTCCGTGATATGATGGAGCAGGCGTCTTTTGATTTTGGTTTTGAGGCTGATAATATTCCCCTGATGATTGAAGCTGTCCCGGTTTCATCTGACACGATCGTGCTTATTATCACGAAAGTCGAAGATCCGGAAGAACTGGATACCAGATTTTCCAAGTTTACTTCCGCAGGGGACGGCGGCACAGATCCGTACGAAACGTTCAGTAAACTGGAGGGTGCTGATGACCTTCTGGATCTGCTGGATAAAGTAAAGAGCGCCGCTGCGGATGTTTCTCCTTCCACCGAGAAAGCATCTGATTCTCCGGACGTCAGACTGTATTCTTTTGAGAACATTGACAGTGTGATTCGAATGGCCCGGCTGATGGACACCCTCTATCAGGGCGCGAACACGTTATACCGCGATCCATCGAACGGCGTTTATGTCCTCGCTCTGACACGCTCCGATTATACTGACAACAGCTTCAGTAAAATATGCAACATGCTCTCCGAGTATGGTTCGCCGGAGAAAACAGCGCCGGAAGTCCTTGCATTTCTGGAAGAACATTGTGAAACGATTGTTTCGGCAGATGCGATCCACCGGCTTGCCCGGCTTTAAAAGAAAAGAAAACCACTGTTGCAGACACCTTGCCCGGCAAGGTCATCATCCCAACAGTGGTTTTTTGATTATATAACTCTATAGAAGAAACTCTTACATCGCAGCGGTCTTGCCCTCTGCCGCCTTGATCTCTGCATTGATCTTCTCAACAAGCAGATCTGCATCTACGCCATGAACCATAGCCGCCTCTTCCAGGGACTCCATCTGTGCTGACGGGCATCCCAGACAATGCATCCCAATCTCCATAAGAATATAAGCAGCGTTCGGATATACATTCATCAGTTCGCCGATTGTTGTACTCTTTGTAACCTGTGGCATTTTATCACCCTCCTTTTGTTCGTGTTTTCTTATTATAATCCCTTATCGCAAATTTATCAACTCCCACCAATGTAAATTTTCTATAAACCGCCGGACACAGATTTCTTATTTTTCTGAATTATCTAATCAATTTTATCCACTTTTAGACTTTTCAAAAGTCAATATCTCCTCTGTTTTTTTTCGACAAATTTCGAATTTCATGATAACTTACAAAACATATATTCTTTTTTAGCGGGAAGTAATCCACAAAAAACAGGTGTTTTGGTGTGGATAATGTGAATAACTTTTGAGAAATCTACTTTTTTCCACGTTTTTTCCGGTTTCGAATGTGGATAAGTGGAAAAACCTTTTTGACACACTTTCGACATTTTTTAACAAATTTGTGCATTCTGCCAATCTGCCGTTTTTGAGTTTGTCGTTTTCTGTCATAATCCCTGACTTTCTATTTCCTCTAATTTCAGTAAATTAAAACATTTGGTGCAGACCATGCTGAAAACTGACATATTCTGAAAAAATGTGTATAACAGAAAAAAAGATATGTGAAAATCTTTGTCCTGATTTTCACATATCTTCTGATTTATCCCGATAGTTTGTCTACAAAACCCTGCGCACCGTTATGATCGGTGCATAGGTGGCGCTGCAGATTCCAATCCCGTCTGCTTCATTCATTGCGTTTACGATTGTTCCGTCTCCCATATAAAGACCTACATGTCCATCATACAAGATCAGATCACCCGGCTGTGCCTCTTCGTAGCTCACCTCGTATCCGGCATTTTCCATGTCCCATGTCGTGCGGGGAAGACTGATTCCAAAATATGCATAAACAGACTGTACGAATCCGGAACAGTCTGCACCCTCTGTCAGACTCGTCCCGCCCCATACATACGGATTCCCGATAAACTGGCACGCATAGTCAATCACTGCCTGCCCGGTAATCCCGCTCTGAACGGATGCGGCTTCCTGCACCTGCTGCGTTTCCTGGTCATTTCCGGTATCCTGCGCCTCCTGCAAGGTACTTTCTTCTGCTGCAGCCGGCGTCTCTGTCTGCTCCGTCGATTGTTCTGCCTGACTTTGAGCCGCGAGACGCTGCTCTTCCTCTTCGCGCGTCTCACCGTAAGCATACTCCGTACTCACCTCAACCCAGTCGCCGCTCACCCAGCCTGATACTCCATGCACATCTACCGGATACCAGCCTCCGGCTTCTTCACCCGTAACCGGATATACTTCATCTGCCATGATCTGTGTCAGTATCTCCGTGTCAGTTCCCTGCCCACTTCTGACATTTAACACATCTGCCGTAACTCTTGCCTTTTCCGCGCCATATTCAGAATCCCGCTTCCGCGCCTCTTCCCCGGTGTATAAAGCAGCAGCCGGCACATATCCGGTTACATTTCCTGACTGGATCTTCGTCCAGTCTCCGTCATACTCCAGGACGGTAACCGCTGAATCCCCGTACAGTTTGCCGATCCATTCACTTGTATCATCCGGAGCGCTTCTAATATAAGTATAATCACTTGTATTAGAAAACGCCCGGTTTAAATACTCGCCCTCTTCCGATGGTACTATATACAACTCAATATTGTCCCTGACATTCGATTCAAGACTTTCTGTTAGTACCGATTCGATTCCTGCAACCGGCAGGGGTGTAACCGCCTCTTCTGAATCATCTGACGCCCGCGCCGTAATCGCACTCCCCGGAATCATGATTGCCCCCGTAAGCGCGGACACAATCAATTTCTGCCTTATGTGTATTGAATTCATATAAAACCTCCTTACTATTTCTGTCTTTATCTTTTGTAGGAAGTTCTAAATGTTACACAATTGTTAATTTTGTTACGCGATTATTATATCAACTGCATATCGCCGTGTCAATGCATTTCATACTTTTTTCATTTTTTTCGTGCGACAGCACCTGCCATGTTTTTTGCTCTCTCTTTTTTGATCATGTCTATATGAAAAACGAAAAAGCAGGGTTCTGCCGGTCTTACTCTGGCAGAACCCTGCGGATATATCATTGTGCTTTCTTTTTTAATTCCGGATGAATTAGCCGAAGTATCTCTTCAAAAGTCCTTCGAATGCGCGTCCGTGTCTTGCCTCGTCTCTTGCCATCTCATGAACGGTGTCATGGATCGCATCCAGGTTCAGAGCTTTTGCTCTCTTTGCAAGATCAAACTTACCTGCAGTAGCGCCGTTCTCAGCCTCTACCCGCATCTCAAGGTTCTTCTTGGTGCTGTCTGTTACAACTTCGCCAAGCAGCTCTGCAAATTTTGCTGCATGCTCTGCCTCTTCATAAGCAGCCTTCTCCCAGTACAGGCCGATCTCCGGATATCCTTCTCTGTGAGCAACTCTTGCCATTGCAAGATACATACCTACTTCAGAACACTCTCCTTCGAAGTTTGCTCTCAGGTCCTCCATAATATCCTCAGGAGCTCCCTGTGCAACACCTACAACATGCTCTGCTGCTCATTCTCTCTCGTTATCTTTTACTTCCTTGAACTTCTCCGGTCCTACATGGCACTGCGGACATTCTGCCGGCGGGTTCTCTCCCTCATAAACATAACCACATACTGTACATACAAATTTTTTCATGATTTTCATTCTCTCTCGTTATCTTTTACTTCCTTGAACTTCTCCGGTCCTACATGGCACTGCGGACATTCTGCCGGCGGGTTCTCTCCCTCATAAACATAACCACATACTGTACATACAAATTTTTTCATGATTTTCATTCTCCTTTTCTAAGATCTTCTGCTACGGTCTCTTGATGCATCTGCTGCATTTGCCGTAAAACATTGTATTGCTGGATTCGATAATACCGTCGAAGTTCTCTGCCGCAGTCTTGTTGATCTGCTCAATCTCCTTCATATCCAGGTCTAGATCAAGAATCCGCCTGCACGTTGTGCAGTAAAAAAGATTGTGTGGCCAAACGCGTCCATCAAATCTGTCGCGGCCGTCCGGCCCCGTAATCTTGATCGCCTCTCCGCATTCTGTCAAAACATTCAGGTTGCGGTAAACGGTTCCGAGACTGATGTTCGGAAATTCCTCCCGGACATGCATATAAACCATATCGGCAGTTGGATGTTCGTTGGTTTCCGCCAGATAATTCTTGATGGATTCCCGTTGGCGGCTGAACTTATATGTTGTCAAGTAAGCCTCCTTTCGAATCTCAAACAATAATAGTAACAATTACTATGATTAGAATATAGCAGATATCCGATCATATGTCAACACCTTTTTTCAAAAAAAATGGAATGCACCGTTTTTTATCGTGCATCCCACTTTTTTCTGTATGAAAACGCTGTTTTCTGCCAGATCGTATGACAGCTTTTTATCCTTCCATAAAATCCAGAGGATTTACCGGCTCGCCGTCTTTGAGTATTTCAAAATACAAGTTCGGTCCTTCTACCGAATAATATTTTGTTGGTTCGCTCAAATATCCGACCAGTCCGCCGGTTCCGACATAATCACCGACTGCAAGCGGTACTTCTTTCAACTGTCCGTATACTGCCGTATATCCGTTCCCCATATCCAGTGTGACAGTCGTTCCCGTCTGTGCGGTCTGGGAAATATCTGTTACGATTCCCGGTGCGGACGCGCCGATCTCCTCTCCTACTTCGCCGCCTATCACAAGCGCCGGATTATACTGATACTGCTCCAGCGTGGAAAAATACACCGTCTGATCCATACTGTACCCGATCAGGGTTGCGCCGCTTGCCGGCCACTCCAGCAGACTGTTCTCATCAAACCAGAGTCCGGACGTTCCCCCGGAAGTAGACATATCCTGTGTTCCGTCCATATCCTCCTGCGTGTCGTCTGCTTCTTTCGTTTCACTTCCCGCCGTATCCGCCGTGCTTTCATCGGTATCATTTTCCGTTTCCTCTTCGGTATCGGATGTATCGGTTTCTGTCTCCGGCAGCACAATATCGTCTGTTGTAGTTGTCTGCGTATTCTCTTTTGTCTCCTCCTGTGCCTCTGCTATCTGCTGTTCTTTATTGTTCTGGTAATTGTTAAATGTGTATGCGCCAACACCCGCAATTACCGCGACAAAGCAGATAACAACTGCAGCAGCCGCTCCTTTTCCTTTCCAGAAAGACGGCTTTTCATTGCTGTTATTATTCATATTCATCACCTCTGGCTATATTTTTGCCAGAAACATGAATGCTTATTCTATTTTTGCAAATTTTTTAACTGCCGGACAACATTTCTCCCTGATCTGTCAGTACCGTCCCCTCGAAAAAAAACTGAAGGATCTCCTCATACGTTTTCCCTTCTTTCGCCATTTCATTTGCCGTCCACTGACTTAGTCCAAACCCGTGTCCGGTCCCCTCGGTTCTCACACACAGCCTGCCGTCCGAATCCTCAAGGGAAAACGCACTCGATGGAAGAGACAGTGCGTCACGGAACTGATCGCCGGAGATATAGGTATCGCCGATACGCATCTGCAGAACATAGCCTGCGGAATCATAAGAAATGATTTCGAAGTCTGAAAACTGGTATGTTTTTCCTGCCTCACTTTCCTCTACGGCCACAAGAAAAGACTGGCATTTTTTCTGCACGTCACGATAGTCAAATATACTGGTCTGTGTTTCATCCTGCGCCTCCTTGTCCAACGGGCACTCCCGGACGACCAGATACGGATAGTCCGTCAGTCCGGTTACTTCCTGATAGCTTCTCGTCAATCCGCTGCTCACTTTGTGGAACGGTACATAGGCATATGTATCCTGATAAAGCAATACCTGATTTCCCGTTTCCTCACAGGCGCGCTCCAGTTTCCCGTAATACGTCTCATAGTCAAATTCCAGCGCTCTCCTCTCCATTTCTTCCGGCGTCAGATATGCCTCATCCAGCACCTTGTCCTCGCTGTTTTCCATCTGCCCATAGAGATTTGTCCGGATCAGCACCGCCTGCGCTTTGAGAAATTCTTCCTCTGCAGAATCCGGGACTTCATGTGCCAGTACGCCAATAAAATATTCTTTCCACGGAAGTTCTGTGATCTGTTCTTCGTTGTCCGCCGTAATTTCGCGCACTCTTACATATACATTGTCCGTCTCTGTACGGTCTGCGCCGTGAAGAAATACGGTTATTACGTATGGAAGCAGAAGAAGAATGATCAGAAATGATACAAGGGATTTTAATGTCTGCTGCAGCTTTTTATGATTCATAAAAATATTCCGACCTCCATATATCACTATATGCAGGCCGGAATCTCTTTATCACTCTGAAATAACCGATGTATTCTCTGTTGTATCAGTACCCGTATCTCCCGGCATGTAGATTACATCCGGCAGATCAGCACTTTCTAACTGTGGTCCGGCATTTTCCGGTTCGGAGGATTCTGTCTCCGGCTTTGTATCGTCCACATCAAGCCGCAGTGTCCCGGCGCCCCATGTCTTGTTGCGCAGTACAAAGAAACAGATCGATTCGTACAACGGGATAAGCACCCCGAGAACCGCATGGGCAACTGCCATCGATTCTGAGGTGGCATTTTTGTAAATACGGCTGTTGACCATCACGCGAAACGTCTTATAGAGTGCTTCATATGCAATGGTTACAACCACAAAAATCAGTACCAGCAAAAGCAGAACGGCCGCTCTCCCGGCTCCGATGTACGGTCTGGAATACGGCAGGAATACAGTCACCAGCGTAACTCCTCCTACGAGCGAGGCAATACCGGTCACAGCAGAATATACAACGCCGAAAATAACCGGGAACATAGCAAACCAGATCGGGGTGTCCCGAAACGTCCGGGTCTTAAATGTGATATCGCCGCTCAGCTCTCCCTGAAGGTATCTCCGGATGACCGGAACAAACGCCATCCACGGATGTGCTTTGCCTTGCCGTTTTGCCATCGTATACAATCCGATTCCTTTTAAAATATACCCCGCCAGTCCGATCAGACACGCAAGCAGAAGGATGAGGCAGATCACTGCCACCATCACCCCTGCTCCGTATACTGTCTGCTCCGGTTCACTGTAGGTATATCCATAATGCTGATAAAAATCCATTCTGGTCTCCTATTCCACAATTTCCGGCTGTCCGGATTTCACTATCACCTTTTCCAGTTTCCAGATGTCTCTTACATACTCCTCAATCGTACGGTCTGAAGAGAACTTGCCGCAGCATGCCGTATTCATCATCGCCATTTTAGACCATCTCTCCTGATCCCGGTATGCTTCCTCCACACGCTTCTGCGCATCTGCATAAGAGCGGAAGTCTTTCAGGATAAAGTACGTATCTGCCCGGTCGCTGCACTGTGTATTCAAAAGCGAATTGTACAGGTTCTTGTACATATTGTGGTCGCCATGTGAATAGGTTCCATCCATAAGCTGATCGATCACACGCTTCAGATCCCAGTCGTTAAAGTAAATATCTGTCGGGTTGTATCCGCCGTTATTCTCATAGTTAATGACTTCCTCGGAACTCAGACCGAACATGAATGCATTTTCCTCGCCGACTTCCTGCACGATCTCGATATTCGCGCCGTCCCTTGTTCCAAGCGTCGGAGCGCCGTTCAGCATAAACTTCATATTACCGGTTCCTGACGCTTCCTTGGACGCTGTGGAGATCTGCTCGCTGACGTCCGCCGCCGCAAAGATCAGCTCTGCGTTAGATACACGATAATCCTCTATGAACACAACCTTGATCTTTCCGTTAATGCTGCGGTCATTATTGATGACATCCGCAACCGAATTGATCAGCTTGATCGTCTCTTTCGCGCGCTGGTATCCTGCCGCCGCCTTCGCGCCGAAGATGAATGTTCTCGGATAGAAGGACATCTCCGGGTGCTCCTTGATCTGATTATACAGATACATCACATGCAGAATATTCAACAGCTGACGCTTGTATTCATGCAGACGTTTTACCTGTACGTCAAAGATCGAATTCGGATCGACGTCGATTCCATTGTGTTCTTTGATATATTTTGCCAGGCGAACCTTGTTCTGGTATTTGATCTGCATAAATTCTTTTCTTGCCTGCTCGTCATCAACATACGGTTTCAGTTTGGAAATCTGGGAAAGATCTGTGATCCAGCCGTCTCCGATCTTCTCTGTCACCCAGTCTGCCAGCAGCGGATTTCCATGTGCAAGGAACCGTCTCTGCGTGATTCCGTTTGTTTTATTATTAAACTTCTCCGGCATCATCTCATAGAAATCCTTCAGTGACTCGTGCTTCAGGATCTCTGTATGAAGTGCTGCGACACCATTTACAGAAAATCCGGCGATGATCGCCATGTTTGCCATGCGGACCTGACCATCCCAGAGGATCGCCATCTTTTTCACCTTTTCCTCATTGCCCGGATACTGGCGGCGCACCTGCTCTACAAATCTGCGGTCAATTTCCTGTACGATCTGGTAAATACGCGGCAGGATCCGTGAAAACAGGTCGATCGGCCATTTTTCCAGCGCTTCCGCCATGATCGTGTGGTTCGTATATGCACAGGTCTTTGTCGTAACATCCCATGCTTCTTCCCATGTCAGGCCTTCCTGATCGATCAGCAGATGCATCAGTTCCGGAACTGCAACCGTCGGATGCGTATCATTCATCTGAATGACCACCTTCTCATACAGCTTGCGGATATCGCTGTGATCCTTCTTGTACTTTGCAATGATCGTCTGCAGGCTCGCGGAAATAAAGAAATACTGCTGCTTCAGGCGAAGTTCCTTTCCTGCATAGTGATTGTCATTCGGATAGAGGACTTCTACGATCGTCTTTGCCAGATTTTCCTGCTCTACCGCCTTGTGGTATTCTCCGCGGTTGAACGAATCAAGCTGGAAATCCACGATCGCCTGTGCATCCCAGACACGCAGTGTGTTTACAACATGGTTGCCATATCCGACAATCGGAATATCATAAGGGATTGCAAGTACGGATTCATAGCCTTCCTGGATAAATTTATCCCGTCCGGTCTCCGGATCCTTCTCAAAACGGATGTGTCCGCCGAAACGTACTTCCTTGGCATACTCTTCCCGGCGCAGCTCGAACGGATTGCCGTCTTTGAGCCAGTTGTCCGGCACTTCTACCTGATAGCCGTCCTTAATCTTCTGCTTGAACATACCATAGCGGTAACGGATCCCGCAGCCGTACGCCGGGTAATTCAGCGTTGTAAGTGAATCCAGGAAACATGCAGCCAGACGTCCGAGTCCGCCGTTTCCAAGCGCTGCATCCGGTTCTTCATCTTCGATCACATTCAGATCGATTCCCATCTCATCCAACGCCTCTTTCACGTCCTTGTAGGCTGTCATGTTGATCAGGTTATTGCCGAGCGCACGCCCCATCAGAAACTCCATTGACATATAATACACCGTCTTGGCGTCCTGTTTGCGGTACTCTTTCTGCGTCTCGATCCAGTCGTCCATGATAATGTCCTTTACCGCATAGGATACAGCCTGAAAAATCTGCTGTTTTGACGCCTCTTCTACGTCCTTGCGAAAAAGAATTCGCATGTTTTCCTTTACCTGCTTTTTAAATGTTTCTTTTTCAAATCTCTCACTGTACATTTTCTTACATTCCCTCTTTCCGGACACCCATTCTGACGGGTTCTCCATTAATTTTCCATTCTTTACTATATCCGGACAGTTCTCCTTTTGTGATTTTTTCTGCCAGAACTTCATTTCCGATACTCCCCGCATTTTTTTCAAAAATACTTTCTGCTTTTTCACTTCCTTCATAAGTCACAGAGATTTTATCTGTTACTTCAAATCCGGCTTCTTTGCGCATCGTCTGGATCTTGCTGATGATCTCACGAACGAATCCTTCCTCACGGAGTTCCTCTGTCAGGTTCGTATCCAGCACAACCGTGATCCCGTTGTCATCCTCAGAGACAAATCCCGGCACCTGCGCAGTCTCGATCAGCAGATCTTCCTGAAACAGCGTGATCTCCTGCCCGTTCACATCCAGCTTCAAAGCGCCCGACGCATTCAGCTCATCCATCGCCGCATTGCCGTCGAGACCGTCAAGTGCAGCGCGGATCCCGTTCAGCATCTTGCCGTACTTCGGCCCTACGGTCTTCAACTGCGGCTTAAATGTATAGGACGTAAAGTCGCGGACATCATTCGTAAATTTGATATTCTTAACATTCAGCTCATCCGCCACGATCGTCTGATAATACTCCGGCAGTTCGAATCCTGCCTTCACAAACATCTGACCGATCGGCTGGCGGTTCTTGATATTCGACGCATTCCGGCACGCCCGGCCCATCACGACAAGTTTCAGCACATTGTCCATGTCAGCTTCCAGTTTCTTGTCGATCTGGCTCTCGTCCACTGCCGGGAAGTCACACAGATGCACACTCTCCGGCGCATTTTTATCAATGCTGCAGACAAGATTCTGATAGATCTGCTCCGTCATGAACGGGATCATCGGCGCCGCTGTCTTAGATACCGTCACAAGCGCAGTATACAGCGTCATATAAGCATTGATCTTATCCTGCTCCATGCCCTTCGCCCAGAATCTCTCACGGCTTCTTCTGACATACCAGTTGCTCATGTCGTCCACAAATTCCTGCAGCGCACGGGCAGCCTCCGGAATCCGGTAATTTTCCAGATCATCATCCACGGTCTTTACCAGCGTATTCAGTCTGGATAACAGCCATTTGTCCATCACAGGAAGTTTCTCATACTCCAGTGTATATTTCGTCGCATCAAACTCATCGATATTCGCATACAGTACGAAGAAGGCATACGTATTCCATAACGTTCCCAGGAATTTGCGCTGTCCCTCCTGAACGGCTTTTCCATGGAACCGGTTCGGAAGCCACGGTGCGCTGTTCACGTAGAAATACCAGCGGATCGCGTCCGCGCCGTACTGCTCCAGCGCGTCAAACGGATCGACTGCGTTTCCTTTTGATTTGCTCATCTTCTGCCCGTTCTCGTCCTGCACATGTCCAAGCACGATTACATTCTCATACGGAGCCTTGTTAAACAGCAGAGTAGAGATCGCAAGCAGTGAATAGAACCATCCTCTTGTCTGGTCTACCGCTTCCGAAATAAACTGCGCCGGGAACTGCTTCTTAAATACATCTTCATTCTCAAACGGATAATGATGCTGTGCAAACGGCATGGACCCACTGTCAAACCAGCAGTCGATCACCTCCGGCACACGGTGCATCTCTTTTCCGCACTTCGGGCAGCGGATCGTCACCGCATCAATATACGGACGGTGCAGTTCAATATCGTCCGGGCAGTTATCCGACATTTCTTTCAGCTCTGCAATACTGCCGACGGAATGCATATGACCGCACTCGCACTGCCAGATATTCAGCGGAGTTCCCCAGTAACGGTTCCGGCTGATGCCCCAGTCCTGTACATTCTCCAGCCAGTCTCCGAAACGTCCCTTTCCGATGCTCTCAGGGATCCAGTTGATCGTATTGTTGTTCGCGATCAGATCTTCCTTAACATCCGTCATCTTGATGAACCAGGACTCACGCGCATAATAGATCAGCGGTGTATCGCAGCGCCAGCAGTGCGGATAACTATGCTCGAACTTCGGTGCGTCAAAGAGCAGTCCTCTCGCGTCTAAGTCTTTGAGTACCTCCGGATCCGCCTTTTTCACAAATAATCCTGCAAACGGAGTAGACGCATCCATATTTCCCTTTTCGTCTACAAGCTGTACAAACGGCAGGTCGTACTTTCTTCCTACGTTCGCATCGTCCTCACCAAATGCAGGGGCGATGTGTACCACGCCGGTACCGTCTGTGAGGGTGACATATTCATCACAAACTACATAAAACGCTTTCTTATGCTGCTTTCCGGCCGCATCTGCAGCGCACTGATAAAGCGGCTCATACTCTTTTCCTTCGAGATCTGTTCCCACGTAGGTCTCCAGAACCTCATAGGCCGCAGTCCCGTCTGCCGCCTGCTCTGCGCTCACCAGACCGCCAAGCACCGTATCCAGAAGCGCGCTTGCCATATAATAGGTATAGCCGTCTGCTGCTTTTACCTTTGCATACTCTTCCTTCGGATTCACACAGAGCGCCAGGTTTGACGGCAGTGTCCACGGCGTAGTCGTCCATGCCAGGATATATGCGTCCTCGTCTTTCACTTTAAATCTTACGACTGCAGACCGCTCTTTGACATCCTTGTATCCCTGCGCGACTTCCTGCGCGGAAAGAGGCGTTCCACAGCGTGGGCAGTAAGGCACGATCTTGAATCCCTTATAAAGCAGACCCTTGTTCCAGATCTCTTTTAATGCCCACCATTCCGATTCAATGTAGTCATTATCATAGGTCACATATGGATGTTCCATATCCGCCCAGAAGCCGACCGTGCTGGAGAAGTCCTCCCACATACCTTTATATTTCCAGACGCTCTCCTTACACTTGTCGATGAACGGTTCCAGACCGTATTCCTCAATCTGATCTTTTCCGTCCAGACCAAGCGACCGCTCTACTTCCAGCTCTACCGGAAGTCCGTGGGTGTCCCATCCCGCTTTACGCGGAACCTGATATCCCTTCATCGTACGGTAACGCGGGATCATATCCTTGATGACACGTGTCAGGACATGACCGATATGCGGCTTGCCGTTCGCCGTCGGCGGTCCGTCATAGAACGTGTACTCCGGACAGCCTTCCCGCTGCTCCATACTTTTCTGGAAAATGTCGTTGTCAGCCCAGAACTGCTCAACTTCCTTTTCCCGTCCGACAAAATTCATGTCTGTTGTCACTTTTTTGTACATAATCTTCTTCCTTTCTCACATGTAACAAGTGGATGTAAAAAAGAAATCCCTCCGTCCGTAACAGGACGAAGGGTTCTATCTTCGCTTTTTACCACTTGTTACAACATACTCCGGACGCTGTACGCCCATTTATATGCGCTCCGGTAACGGCGGAACCCCGGCATCCCTTACTCCCCTCGCATCTGATACTCTAACATACTGTACACTGCTCCATTCACCTCTCAATCAGTGAATCCACACGGGTTTCAACGGCTGCGGCTCGGAAGTGATCTTCAGGAATGCCCTACTCACGCCAGGCTCACATCATCCCCGGCTCGCTGCGGCTTTCGAATATCCCCTACTGTCTTCGTCAATGCCTTTCTCCTCAAAACTTACACACGCATATTATATGTAGAAACACAAAATTAGTCAAGTATTTATTTCTGTACATCATAATCCCGCATGTGTTATATACAAAACGCCGCATACAACGGCACAGATTTGATCTGATCGACCATACCAAAATTCCTCGTGGATATCCGGATACTGTAAACCGGATGGTATTTCTCTCTGTAAACCATCAGGCTCTTTGCCTTTACATGGTCTCCCGCCTTACATTCTACCGGAATCACATGCTCCTCCTTCAGAATCAGGAAATCTACTTCTGCAGATCCTTCCGATTCCCAATAGAGTAATTCATACCCGTTTGTCCTGAGTGCGCAGGCTACATAATTCTCTGCAAAGATTCCCCGAAAGTGATCTGCTTCATTTCCCTGCAGTCGTTCCAGATTCATCCCCGTCCTTGCGGACATAAGTCCCGTATCGCTGTAGTAGAGTTTGAAAGCGGACAAGTCCAAAAAAGCGGAAGGCGGCATAAATCCCTGCGTACATTTTACACACTTATTCACAATCCCCGCACGTATCAGCCAGTCTATTGATTCTCCATACTGTGACGCCCGTGCCCCGCTTTTAATAAGTTTATATTGAAACTTTTTTGAATCTTTTGCCAACTGTGATGGCAGGGAATCATACGCAGCAAAAATTTTGACGGACTCTCCCGGCAGTGCATATTTTGCCATATCCGCAATGTAGGAATCCAAAAGCATCTGTCTGATCTCCTGCTGACTCAGCGTTGCTGAAGCTGTGATATCTGCCAGAACTGCCGCAGGCATCCCCCCTATAATGCAGTAATTGTAATATTCGAGCAGCGCTTCTTTGTGCAGTATCTCATCCATGGGCCGGTTATTTTCATAATGCATACGGATCGTATCCGCCAGAGTTTTCTTTCCTCTGGCCCATAAAAATTCCTCAAAATCCATAGGATACATACTTTCCATTTGAATCTTCCCTACAGGAAAAGAAAACTGTTCCCGTTTCAAAGCCACTCCCAGCAGACTTCCGGCGGCAATGACATGATATTCCGGAGACTCTTCTGCAAAATATTTTAAGGAGGTCAGTGCTCTCTCGCACATCTGAATTTCATCAAAAATAATCAGAGTTTCATCCGGTACGATCTTCGTTTGGTAATACGTTTCTAAAATTCGGATAACTGTTTCCGCATGGATGTCCGTCTCAAAATAACTCCCGATCTTCCTGTCTGCTTCAAAATTTATATACACGGTATTTTTAAAATATTCTGCGCCCAGATCCCGCATGACATACGTTTTTCCCACCTGACGCGCACCAGATAAAAGAAGCGGCAGACGGGAATTGTTTTTCCGTCTCCATTTTACAAGAATATCCTTCATCTTTCTTTCCATTCATATCACCTTGCCGTTCTTATACATTAAATCTTACTTTTTCTTCTATTATAGTCTTTTTCTTTCGTTTCATCAAGTTTAATGTCAAAAAAAGCATTTTTTCGAACGAGATTATGTTGCATATTTATTTTTATAAAAAAAGGGCAGAAGTCCCAAAAGGCATAACCCACAGAAGCGTTCTTGCTAAAATTCAAGAAGTTCTGTAAGTTATGCCTTTTGGACAATTACCTTTCTTCAAGTGGGAAATACTTAGTCCGCAAGAAGCAAAAACCAGTTTGAGCTCGCTGTCTGCTCCGATACCTGTACAATCCATGCACCATCATATGTACTATTATCCATAACTCCGAGATAAAGTCCACTCCATCGATTTTGAATCTTATATTCTCCATCTTCGGTCATTGCAATTCTCCACTGCTGATTCCACCCCTCGTTATAATCGTTTTGGATAATTTCCGCATTCTCCTCTGTAGCAAAACCTTTTACATCAAGTACTTTCCCGCTATTCGCATTTACTATCTTGTAATAATCTCCCTCTGTTTTCTCAAACATCCACTTCTGACTGCTCCAGTCTCCGTATCCATACTGTTCTATCTGCGCTTCATTATCCAGCGTGCCACCGGAAACATTCACAGCTTTTTCGCTGTTTATATTCATAATTTCATACATACAGTTCATGTCAAGGTAGTCTGGTTCTGACCGGAATGCATCCAGTGCCCCCGTAAAATGAAGTTTATTCTCGTCAACACATTCCGTAGCGCCCAGCGTATAGCCATCTGGTAATACCGTCGAATTTGCCTCCGGTTCCCAATAAAATATACCAATTCCTTTATTATTGGGAACCGCCTCCAGCGCATTTATCTCCTTCCGTAGCAGAGAATATGTTTTTTCCGGTTCACTTTCCAATTCTCCCGTCTCACAGATCATTACTTCTTTACCGTATTCTGATGCCATCTTACTAAGGTTATACGCTACATTTTCAATACAATCTCCATCGTAAGAAGACGTCCAGTATGGATAATAAGACATACCTATCACGTCTGTCTTTCCTCCACATTCCGATATGAAATTTTCAAAAAACCATTCAAAATGACTTATACCACTTCCATGTGTCAGATGGGTTACAACCTTTGTATCCGGACTTACCGACTTAACCGCATCATAACCACTGTTCAGATATCTCGTAAGCTGGGTAAAATCATTGGTCTGATTACTTCCCGACGGGTACAAGACTCCATAACTGACTTCATTTCCAACCTGTACCCACTCTGGATATATATTTTCCTCCGCCAAACGTGTCATAATATATTGGGTATAATCATATACGTACTGTTCTAGCTCAGCCGCAGATGCATCTTCCCACTCAGACGGGACATCCTGAAGCAGGGGATCCGCAAAATGGTCGCTGTAATGAAAAACCACCATAATTTTCATTCCCAGATCCTGTGCCCGTTTTGCTGTATACACAAGTCCAGATGTATCCGTATACCCCAATATGCAGGTTGTTCCATCCGGCTTTGTCCATACAAAATCTTCCGGTGGTTTTACAAATACCCGTAGTCTCACTGCATTTACGCCTTTTTCTTTTAGAAGCATCAATGCGTCTTGCGTGTTTCCAGCATCATCAACCCATTCCACACCTTGTGATTCTAACTGCGATAAAAATCCTATATCTGCTCCATAAATCATCTCGCCAGAATCTTCAGCCGCGCGTACATCACTTGAAAAAGGAAATAAAATAACAATTGAAAGAAGGCTTACCACCAGCATAATTGATGCATATATTTTTTTCTTAATTTTCCCCATTTTTATTTCCTCCGATCTTAACCATGATTTCTCCGCAGTCTTCCGCTGAAAACCGAATATATGCCGGTTCTTTTTCTATTGAATTAAGACGGCGGATGGCTGCCATCACATATCCGTCGTAAGCGGTTATCGCTTCTGAAAAATAGTCTTCCTCATTCGACGGGTTTGCAGTTCCAAATCCTTCCAGTTTTCCATTTCCGGTCACTTCGACATGTATTTTCTTCTTAGCCTGTGGATTCAGTTTTCCCTGCCTGTCTGTGAGCCACGCCTTGACATAAACCAGATTTTCTTCATCTTCTGTTACCTGTTCTGCACGCAGCTCCGTCGCTTCTTCTGCTGATGTAAGAGTATATTCCCCTACGTATTCCCCGCCCCGATATGCAACTGCTTTCAGAATGCCCGGCTGATATGTTACCTGATATGTCGCAGTAAAATGATGTTTTTTCCCGGCCGGTTTTCTACCAAGAGACATTCCATTTAAGAAAAGTTCAATCTCATCCGCTGAGGAATATACATCAACAGATGCCGCCTTACCTTCCCAGCCGTTCCATGTCCAGCTGCTGATATTGTCTTTAAACATCCACGCTGTTTTACTAGGTGTCTGTCCAGTATGCTCCATCCGCTCCACGGCTATATACGGACGATCTGTCAGACCATACACGATCTCGCGGTAATAGCTGACAGGTCTGCGGTTTCCGATCAGGTCGATATCGCCGATATACCCCAGCCGCTCCGGCCAGACACTGGAAAAATTTACTTCTCCGTCATAATGAAATATTCCCACTCCAGCTTCGCCGATGTAGTCGTATCCGGCCCATGTGAAATCTCCGATCACATGTGGATTCTCCTCTACAAGCGCCCACAGATTCTCGATCTCAGCCGGATATGTCTCCGTCCCCACCACAGGTTTTCCCGGGTGAAGTTCATGCTCCAGAAGATATCTATTTCCCAGATAGTTCAGTCCTGTTACATCACAACTCTGAGAGCATTCTTCCAGTGCCTCTGTCACAAGAGGGTGACTGGCAAAAAAAGCGCCCTTTTCTCCCTGCATCAGACTCATAAAGCTGTTGAGCACGTTACTTCCCCCGCCGTTTCCTGTTCCTGCCGTTTCCATTCCAAAATGCTCGACCACTTCTTTCATGATCACTTTCAACCGTTTCCCTGCACAGTTCAGACCATTTAGCGCATTCGTTGTATACCTGGTGGAATCCAACTCATGAATTTTATTGCATAAAAAGCGATTGATCCAGGATCCTTGTTTTGTTCCCGCTTCCTGAATTTCATTTCCCACACAGTAAAAGATAACGGACGGATGATTATAATCTTTTGAAACCATATGAGTGATCCACTCTCCTGCTTCATCCTGAAAAAAATCAGCGTCATCATAGGGATTCTTATGCCGGTTCCACACATCGGTAAGTTCGTCCATGACAAGCATCCCCAGTCGGTCACAAGCATCCAACATTGCCCGGCTTATTGGATGATGCGCGCTTCTTATCGCATTAAATCCCGCTTCTTTCAGTCGTCTACACCGATACCACTCCGCTTCCGGAAATGTCTCGGCCCCGATGATTCCATTGTCATGATGAATACATGCACCACGCAAATTCACTGTAACTCCATTGATCCGGAATCCGTGCAGTGCATCCATTGACAAAACACGAATCCCAAAAGTCTCAGAAATACAATCGCACAACTCTTCCCCGATGCTTGTCCGAATCCGACATTCATATAGATCCGGATGCTCCGGACTCCATTTTTGAGGCGAGAGAATAGGAATCCGCACGCGCATAATCTCTACCGGATTCGACCGGAATACAACCTTCTGCTTTTCTCCTGCAACCGTTTCTCCGTGATAGCAAATTTCAATCTCACACTCTGCTTCTACGCCATGTCCGGTTCTGTTTTTCATTTCGGCGCATATTTCAATAACCGCGATGTCATTATCGACAGACAGCGTTGTAATCCGGGTATGGTCTCTCGGAACATATACCCCTTTGCCAAGCAAAAGATTTACATCTCGGTAAATTCCGGAACCGGTATACCAGCGGCTGTTCGGCTGTCGGCTGTTATCCACCTCTACCCGGACAACATTCTCGTCTCCATACAAAAACCAGGGATTTAAATCTACCCCAAATCCCATATATCCATTATGATTCGTCACCGCAAGTGAGCCATTCACCCAGATTCTGGCAACTCCATATATCCCTTCAAATTCCAGCACAACATCCTGGTTTTCCCACTCTTCCGGCACAAAAAATTTTTTCTCGTACGCATAGCAGCCACCCGGATAAAATCCGCTCTGCGCGCCTGACGGACAATTTTTTTCCCGTTTCTCGCGAATCATTGCATCGTAAGGGAGTGTAATATCTGTAGTCGTTTTCTTTCCCTGAAATGCCTTCAGCTGCGAATCCGCCGTTATTTTCTCGAAAGACCAGCCTGTATTAAATTTTTCACAGCGCATAGGTTTAATTCCTCTCTCTTTCCTCATCAATTTTCTGATTTGCTTTCTCCACCGTCATAAAAGCCAGAAGAACCGTGATCACTACACCTAAAATGACCGGGAATGTAATATACAGATTAAAAATCATGTTATTCGCGTTTTCCGTCTGTACGGCGGCTGTTCCTACATATCCGCCAAGCTCCAGAAGCCAGCCGACAGCGGCAGTGCCAAGACCTCCGCCAACTTTTACTCCAAGTGAAGAACAGCTGAACATCATCCCGTCAATACGTACTCCTCTGGTACGGTATGTGTATCCGCTGATCTCTGCGATAAGCGCATTGAGCGTTCCGGTCAGTGTCCCTGCAAATACACCTTTTAAAAACATGAACAGCATCATCATCGGCAGATTCTTCTGCACGGAGAAATAGATCAAAAATATTCCAAGAATATCACTAATAAGGTATCCCCAGAAATTTACTTTCTGCATACTCCCGCACTTCTTTACCAGCATCGGTGTAAAGATCAGTGCAATAATAACAGGAAACATTTTCATCATGGAAAATGTTCCAAGCAGCGAACCATCCCCCAAAATGTTTTCCATAAAGTAGATCGCAGATCCTGTCGTCAGATTACTCATAAAATAATATACGATATAAATTGCTACGATTAGTATGTAATATTTGTTGCTAAGCAATAATTTCAATGATTGGATAAAGCTGACTTCGTCATCTTGTTGTTTCGTATCGTTGACAGATGCATCCTCTTCTTCCGGCAATTCTTTTACGCAGAGACAACTGATTGTATTCACGACCAGTCCAATAACTGCGCAAATGATCGCAACCATCCGCCATCCGGCCGCTCCTCCTCCGAATGCTTCCACACCGTTTGTAACGGAAAATCCCATCACAATGTTTGTCGCGACCGAAAACATAAACCGGACAGATCCCAACTGCACCCGCTCGTTTTTATTTCTCGTGATCAGGGCGGACAGTGCCGAATACGCAATTCCATTCGCCGTATAGAAGACCGCGTTCAATGACGTATAAAATGCAAAGAAATAGACATACTTCGCTGTCTCTCCAATTCCTTCCGGAATCGAGAACAAGAAGATCAGACAAGCCGAAACACCAATCTGTGCATACAGCATCCACGGTCTTGCCTTTCCCATCTTTGATTTTGTGTGATCGATTAAATTACCGAATATGACATCACTGATTCCATCCAGCACCTTAGACAGCAGCATCAGCGTACCAACGATTCCTGTATTCAGTCCCACTGTATCCGAAAGATACAAAAGCAAGAAACTCGACACTAACCCATAACTTGTGTTCGACGCAAGATCCCCCGCCCCATACGCTACCTTCTGATACCATTTCAGGTACTTCTTTTCTGTTTTTTCCATTTTGTATGCCTCCTTTTTTCCTTTCAGCCTGATCACCTCATTCTTCTCCGTAATCAGGCTATACATCTTATATATATCATAATAGGAAATTTCATTCACAAATACTATGTCAAATGTGTTATAATCTACTTAAAAAATTATCATATTCGTGAATAAGAGCAATGGAGGTTGTTTTATGGAAACGCAGACATCGTATGTGGTGAAAGATATCATTCAGGGAGAAAATCTGGGGAGTTCCATCAACTCCTATCTAAAGATTCTGGCTCCTCTTCAGTTTACGTTAGAGTTTTGCAGCGGTACAGGTGAATCAGATTATATCAATATCCTCATGACCTCCCCGTCACGAACCTACACCTATCATTTTTATAGCGAAGCAGAAATCCGTCAGTTTAATTCCAAGCCACCGCACCTGCATGATTTTTATGAACTCTTGATCGCTTGAGTTTCCGTAAATTGTAATTGAAAAAGGGATATGTCTATCTAAAGTACCA
>CATXUX010000031.1 GCA_958402795.1 uncultured Lachnospiraceae bacterium
CACTTTCATAAATCTTTTCCACTTGCTCTATTACAACATATGCCTCCTTCGTCAGATAATTATGTGTACACCGTCTGTCCTCCAGATCCTGCTCCATCTGAATATAACCTTTTTTCTGGAGTCTGGTTAATGACTGTGAAATGTGTCCTCTGGTAAACATTTTCAGCTCCATCATATCAGACGATGTATTTTTTTCCCCCGCATGATCAAGATAAAACAGGATCTGCATATCTATCTTATATAACCCGTATTCTTTTTCTAAAGGCTCCAGCTTCTTTTCCAATAATTTTCTGAATTGCATTCCATACAATAATGATTCAAGAGAATAATTCATTTTCTTCTCCTCCGTTCATTTATTTTAAAATTAAACTATTTATTTTTAATATAATAGCAGATAATTTTGACTTGTCAATATACTTTATATTTCTTTCATAATGTTTCTGAATCGGTAATTATTTTGTCTACATCCTGAAAAAAAAGAGGGACCACGTTACTTCGCAGTCCCTTCATTTTTTTAGCGAAGTCATTCAACAGAATTACTCGCTCGTTCCGAAGGAGCCTTATTGCAGCTTACTGTATTTTTCATCGCTGACCGGCTCCAGCCATTCATTGGATGCTCCCTCTGCCGGAACCTCTACGGCCAGATGTGCGAACCAGCTATCCGGCGCCGCGCCATGCCAGTGCTTTACTTCTGCAGGAATGTTTACCACATCGCCGGGATGCAGTTCGCGGGGTTCTTTTCCCCATTCCTGATAATAGCCTCTGCCTGCGGTGACAAGCAGAATCTGTCCGCCGCCGGATTTTGCATGGTGGATATGCCAGTTGTTACGGCATCCCGGCTCAAAAGTCACATTGCCGATTGCCACCTGCTCCGTGGAGAGCATATTCAGATAGCTCTGCCCGGTAAAATATTTTGCAAACGCCTCGTTCTTATCTCCCATAGGGAATACACTTGTTATTTTTTCCATGATTTTTTTTACTCCTTTTAAAACATCATATGATCATTAAAACCCCTTATTTCATCTTTCCTCCGAAAACCGGGAATCCGCTGTATTCGCCATAGTCCTTGATCTGCTCCATCGTTTTCATTGTTTCCATATCCGCATCGGAAATCACAAAGTCCACCTCTGCGTTGTTGCGCATATGTTCCGGATTTGCAGTTTTCGGAAGGGGCAGCAGTCCAAGCTGAAGAACATACCGGATACAGAGCTGCGGGATAGAAACGCCGTATTTTGCGGCCATTGCCTGAACCGCTCCGTTTTTCAGCATCTCGCCGTGGGCCACGGGAGAGTATGCTTCCACCAGCATTCCTTTGCTTTCCGAATACTGAATCAATTCAAAAGGTGTATTGCTTACGTGAGCCAGCAACTGGTTTACCATCGGGGCAACGCTGCATCCAGCCAGCAGACTGTCAATGTCCTGCTTTTCAAAATTGGAAACACCGATTGCCCGCAGTTTTCCGGCCTGATATGCTTCCTCCAGCGCGCGCCACGCCTCCCGGTTTCCTTCCTCATAACGGTCTTCTTCCCGAAACTGCGTCCACGGCTGCGGACTGTGGATCAGCATCATATCAATATAGTCAAGTCCCATCGTTTTCAGGGAACCATCGATCGCAGAGACGGCCTCCTGATAGGTCTTTACTTCCGCCGCCAGCTTTGTCGTCACAAACAATTCGTCTCTTGCAATCCCGCAGGTACGGATTCCTTCTCCCACGCCGTGTTCATTCTCATATGCCTGCGCTGTGTCAAAATGCCGGTATCCCAGCTTTACCGCGTCACATACTGCCTGTGCCGCTTTATCGTCGGGAATGAACCATGTTCCAAGTCCCAGTTTCGGGATTTTCACTTCATTTGATAAGGTATACATTTCATCAAAAATCATTTTCTACATCCTCCGGTTATTATTTTATTTCTTTCTTTTGACTTATTTCTTTTCATCCAGCAGCACGACTCCGTCTGCGGGATTGTGGTCGATCGCGCCTACAATCCGGTGGGGAAGATAAGGTTCTTCCAGCCAGGCGATATCCTCCGCCGTCAGTTTCACTGCCAGTGCTCCCGCCGCATCATCCAAATAGGAAGCCTTCGTTGCCCCGATGATGGGAGATGCAACGCCTTTGGCCCAGTGCCACGCAATGGCGATCTGGGACATCTTTACTCCATACCGCTCCGCCAGTTCGTGAACCCGGCTCACAATCTGCATATCCTGCTCTTCGGTACGGTCGTATTTCCCTATAGCCACCCGGTCCGTACGGCTTCGCAGGGTATCTGCCTTCCACTCCGGCCGCGCCAGATGTCCTGCTGCCAAGGGACTGTACGGCATCAGGGACACGCCCATCTGTTTGCAAATGGGAATCAGTTCCCGCTCATCTTCCCGGTAGAGGAGATTATAATGGTTCTCCATAGCCTCAAACTGCGCCCATCCGTGGTCATGGGCAGCGATCTGCATGTTGTAAAACTGATACCCGTACATGGCGGAAGCGCCCAGCGCCCGAACTTTTCCGGCTTTTACAAGCTCGTTCAAGGCCTCCATCGTTTCCTCAATGGGAGTTTCATAGTCAAAACGGTGGATGATGTACAGATCCAGATAATCCGACCCCAGCCGTTTCAACGTCCCGTCGATCTCCCGGCGAATGGCCGGAGCGGACAACCTGCCGGGGTTAAAATAGACTTTCGAGGCAATGACAACCTTATCACGGGCAATGTTCTTTTTCAGCGCCCGCCCCAGATATTCCTCACTGGTTCCGGCAGAGTAGCCGTTTGCCGTATCAAAGAAATTGATGCCAAGATCCAAAGCATGCCTGACGAGCCGCTCCGTATCGCTTTCATCCAAAGTCCAGTCATGCATGGTTCCGGCTTTGCCAAAACTCATACAACCCACGCACAGCTTAGAAATTTCAATATCTGTATTTCCTAATTTTGTATATTCCATAATCATATCCTCCAACCAAAATATAGGCAGGCATCCTTTCCCGGATACCTATATTGTACCTATCGTCTGCTTAAATGTCTAATACCTATATCGAATTGCAAGTCATGCTTTAAATGTATCAGACTTATTTATTTTTAAGATCGGAACCACCGAAGTATCAGTATGATTCCTACCGTCAATGCAACAGTTTCCATGATAGGAGATGCCCACAAAATATATTCCAATCCGAAGCGGTCTCTGATTACAAAGAACAGAACAATATCCAGCGATCCTTTATGCAGCAGCGACAGCAAAAACGGCTTTACACTTTGCCCCACCGCCTGAAATACAGCTATAATCACAAACAACAGTGGATAAATGGAAATGGCGATACACAGTACCCGCAAAAAATCCGTTCCATAAGCAATCGTTACGGCATCCTTTATAAAGAAACCGATCAGCCATGGTGCAAATACATAAGAGCACACGCTGCAGATCAGAGAAAAAAGCAGTGTACATACAGCCGAAAAAGCCGCCACTTTCTTCATCCTGGAAATTCGGTCAGAAGCATAGCAATAAGATACAATCGGCAGCATTCCCTGTGTAATGCCCTGATTTACCGCATAAGCAAGGGAATCTATTTTTCGGACGACACCAAGTCCTGCCACAGCAGCACTGGCTCCCAATTCGGCAATCATGCCGTTTAAAAAGAAATTTGAAATTTGTCCTGCCGCCAACAGAAAAAAGCTCGGTATGCCGCAGCGGAAAATGTCCAGCATCGTAACACGGATATTTTTTCGCCCATTCAGCGTAAAGCGGAAAACAGGAACCGCATGGTGCGTGATAATATAATGCAGGAAATAGCACATGGCGGCCGTATTGGAAACAGCCGTTGCGATTGCCGCACCGAGAACTTCATTTCCATCCGGTAATAATATAAACATAAACAGCGGATCTAAAGCCATGTTTAAAACAGCCCCAAAAGCAACACCCATACTGGCAGCTCTGGCCTGTCCGATGCTTCGGATCAAATGTGCAAACACGGCTGACAATATGGTGGGAATACTGCCGATCACCATCGTAACATGAGTATACCAAACCGCATAATCAATACTGGCTGCATCTCCGCCAATCCGCATTAAGAACGGCCTCGCAAACATGGCAAGAAACAAAGCATAGAAAGCAGCGGCGGCAAGCGCCCCATAAATTGAGAGAACAAATGCACGCCGCGCCCTGTTGTGATGTCCGGTCCCCATAGCTCTCGCAATCACACTGGAGCCACCGATTCCGAAAAGATTCGCAATCGCAGTCATGATGTTATACACAGGAAGGCACAAGGATATAGCGGCCACTGCCGCCGCATTCCCGGTCAGTCCTACATACCAGGTGTCAGCCAGATTATAAATTACTGTAATAATCTGGCTGATGATAGTAGGAACTACCATGAATGCCACCGCTTTCGGAACAGGATATTCCGCAAAAATCTGCCGTTCGCGGGTTTCTATTTCTGAACCTTCGTTTTCCGTATGTTCCATTCTTACTCCTTTTCTTTCACCAGATAACGCAGCCAAACACTTCCGCCGTCCCTGACCTCCGCGCTCTGCAGCGCAAAGCTGACCGGCAATTGTCATCCGTCGTCACGCGCCCAGACAGCCATCCCTGATGTTTGTAATACGGATTTTTGCCGAAAGAAATATTGTAAAACACATTCCCGGCAGCGCTGCCCTCCGGCGTCTCCATGTATTTCCCCATGATCTTCCCATCCAAGGAAGTCATCATATGACAAAAAATATAAGGTCTGTTCATTTTCTGTTTCCTTTCTTTACATCCTCCATTTATTGTTTTTTTATTTCTTCCAGCCAGTCTTTGATTTCCGGTTCTGCGTAATTCACGCTCGCGCCTCTCAAAGCAAGTCCTTTTCCAATCTGCGCTCCGGGACAAAGTTTTTTAATATCGGATTCACTGCGTCCCATTCCGCTGCCCTCGTGAGTGCAGAATGGAAAAATTCGCTTTCCCGTAAAATCAAAATGCTCCAGAAAAGTAAACACCGCCATCGGCATTGTCCCCCAATAGTTGGGATACCCCAGATATATGGTATCGTACTGTGCCAGATTTTCCGGGTAGGTCTTCAGTTCTGGTCTTGCACCCCGCCGCTGATCTGCCTGCGCCTGTGCAATACATTCATTATAATCTTTAGAATATTCCTGCATCGGCTCCAGCTTAAACAATCCCGCACCGGTCAGCTTTTGAAGAAATTCCGCTGCAATTTCTGTATTTCCTTTCTCCAGCTTTCTGATCGTACCGCTCACATAATTTTCATCTTTGCGGGAGAAATACACAATAAGCTCTGCCATCTCACCTGCTCCTTTCTTTTGTTCTGACCTTATTATAAGCCCTTTTTCCTTGACTGAGAATCTCCTATATGTTACCATAGTTTTAACTTAAAGTTTAAGGTCTTTTGAGGAGGAAACTCATATGTATAACAGCCAGCTAACGGTTTTTGTCTGTGTTGCAGACTGCGGCAGTTTTTCTAAAGCAGCAGAAAAGTTGTTTATCTCTGCCACCGCCGTGATGAAGCAGATCAATTCTCTGGAAAAGCATTTGAACTTAAAATTGATAGAAAGAACACCCCGCGGAATCCTTCTGACGCCTGCGGGCGATGTGATTTACCGGGATGCCAAATTTCTTTTTGACTATTCCAGGCGTTCCATAGAAAACGCAAGACAAGCCATGAATGTCCGCGACACGACTTTCTGTGTCGGAACCTCCCTGCTGAATCCGGCAAAACCTTTTATGGATCTGTGGTATCGCGTCAATAAAGAATTTGCGAATTACAAGCTGCATCTGGTTCCTTTCGAGGACGACCATGAAGGCATCCTTTCCGAAATTGCACAGCTTGGAGAAAAATTTGATTTTCTGCTTGGAGTCTGCGATTCAAAGCTCTGGCTCGACAAATGTAATATGCTGCCTTTGGGAAGATACAGGAAAATGTGTGCAGTTTCCAGAGAACATCCGCTGGCGCAGAAAAAACAGCTTGAAATATCCGATCTGTACGGAGAAACCCTGATGATGGTAAAGCAGGGAGATTCCGAAGTGAATGACCGCATCCGTGAGGATTTGACCCGTAACCACCCAGCCATTCAGATTGAGGACACGCCGCATTTCTATGATATTTCTGTTTTTAACCGCTGTGTGGAAACCGGAAATGTCCTATTGATTCTGGAATGTTGGAAAGACGTCCATCCGGCTCTTGTGACGATTCCGGTAAAATGGGATTACAGTTCTCCCTATGGACTGCTGTATGCACTTGATCCGCCAGAGGATGTAGTAAAATTTGTAAATGAAGTAAAATTTTTAGGTTGAATGCAAAAAAGGAGCTGACTATGAAAAAATTACGCGTCTTAAAATCTATACTGATCAGAACACACGCAACACAGATACTTCTTTCTTATCTGTTGTTTCTCCTGGCGGACGCTCTGGTCATCCAACTGGCCGAACCTCACATCCATACATACCGGGATGCCTTGTGGTATTGTTATGCTGTGATTTCTACTGTCGGATTTGGAGATATCGTCGTTACAACACTGATTGCAAAAACTGCTTCTGTACTACTGACAATCTATTCTATAATCGTGATTGCGCTTGTAACCGGTGTTATCGTTAATTACTATAACCAGCTCATTCAGATCCGGCAAAAGGAAACGCTTGCAGCATTTATTGATAAACTGCAGCGGCTTCCGGAGCTTTCTCAAGAAGAACTCACGATCATGTCCGAGCGTGCAAAGCTGTTTTTAGGCGAAAAAAACGAAAAAACGGAAAAAATCATGGACATGAACGGACGCGAAGATGAAAATTGATTGTAATGTTTCTTATCTCTACAATATGACGTAAGGAAATGCCCGACAGGAATACTGCCGATCGAGCATCTCCTTTTTCATTTTTGCTACTATTGGATCCTTCCGCTTATAATCGAACAGGGAGCTGCTTCAAACGAGAAGGCTTCTCCTTGAAAACGGATATGACAGGACATTGGAGCATCTTTTCTATTTAAAAGGACAAACACGACTTCCTGATCTCTATTTTTCCAGACGGTGAAATCCAGCATATCGGTATATCTGGTAGAAGCCAGACGGACAGCACCCGGTCTGATAAAGTGGGAAAAATGCCAGTAATAGTCCAGACACATGCGCCTTTCCAGCGTCTTCTTCTCCATATCGAAGAGGTAGGGGGCGTCACAGTAGTTTTCGGTATGGTTCGGACCGCCCTTTTCATCCAGCAGGATATTCCAGTCATAGAATCCATTCATGCCATGGTTCAGATTTCCGATCATGTCATGGGCCAGACGGTGGGCATTTTCCAACTGCTGACCTTTTTCGTATTTGCCGAATTCCAGGCAGCTTTCTGACAGGATCAGTTTCTTTTCCGGGAATTTTCTCCGTATCATATCCAATGCTTCAAAATGTTCTCCGCTGTACCAGTGAAATGCGATGCCGGAGATCAGGTCTCTGGTTGTTTCATCTATCGTGTCTCTGGCCCGCTCATAGGCCCTTTCTTTATTATGATCCCAGATAAACAACTGGATATTTTCCAGACCGTGAGCTTTAAGAGCAGGAACCAGATAATCCCGGAGAAATTCCTTTTCCTGCGCGGAGCTGTAGATACAAGAATCCCAGGTCTGTACGGCAGCAGGCTCATTTTGTATGGACATGCGGGTTACTTCATACCCTCTTTTGATGAATTCTTCTGCATACCGACAGAGATATTCGGCCCAGCGTTTCCGATACTCCGGTTTCAGCTCTCCGCCCCGGACTCTGCTGCTGTTTGTCTTCATGTAGGCCGGAGGAGACCAGGGAGAAAGCATGAGCTTCAGCCTTTTCCCTGCCTTTTTCTGAGCAGCCTCCAAAAGAGGGAGAATATATCTTTCTGTATCTGCAAAAGAAAATTTTTCTAGGTTTTCGTCAGATTCACAGCCGTCTGCCTCATAAAGATGTGTGGAAAAATCGCAGCTGTCTACAGGAATCCGCACCTGGGTATACCCCATCTGTTTTTCATCAAAATACATGGTAAGCAGTTCATCCTGCTGCTCCTCTGTCAGGTGGGAAAAGACATAACCGGAGGCGTCGGTCAATGCACCTCCGAAGCCTTCAAAGGTCTGAAATTCCATGTCAGGATAGATGTTGAGTACCTGATTTTCGACATAAGCCTCTGCATCTCCGGAAATCATTTTTTTCGTTTTCTCACCCTGCTTGTCTGTTACATATAATTCCATATTCATTTTACCGGTTCTCCTTGTCTGTTCTGTGACGGCCTTCTGCCAAGTCTGCTATGACCTTTGGATACTTTTTATCCAGATCGTAAAACAGCAGTCCGATTGTCGTAAGCAGTATGGCAACTGCAGGAAGCCATACAAAGGCTATCGATATGGAAGTAAGGGCGCTGCTGCTCTGAACTGCTTTTGCTGCATCAAATCCTCCCATGTTTAAGATCCAGCCAAGGACTGCCGTTCCCACTCCGGAACCGACTTTCATGCTGAAGGAAGATGCGGCATTTCCCATACCTGCTGTTCCATACCCATTATACCACTCTCCATAAGTAATGGTATCCTGAAGACAGCCGAATACGGTAGCGGAACAGCAGCCGAATCCAATGCCTTTTACAACAGAAAGGAAGCAGAGCACAGGATAGCTTGTAGTAAATCCGGTACAGATAAATCCTACAAGTGCGATAAGGATACCGATCATTAATATGGATTTTTTAGACAGCTTTTTCATTAACAGCGGCGTAAAGATCATGGTAACGATCTGTGCAATGGAAAGCAGGTTGGCGATCATTGCGTAATATTTTTCATTTCCCAGATTGTACTGGGCGAAATAAAGTGCGGAACCGAAAAAGCAGGACATCATAAAGTAGATCGCAAAGAGGCAGAAGACCATGATCAGCCAGTAACGGTTTTTCAACAGACCGATCAGTCCTTTTACAAAGGATACATGATTCTGCTGCCCATTCTCCGGATCCTGTTCTACCACACGTTCCTTGCATACGGAAAACACAAAAATGTTCAGGATCACAAAGACGATCATCAGGACAATAAAGGTCATTGTCCAGCCTTTCTGGGAATAGATATCGCCGTCGCCGAAGTAACCGGTCAGTTTCAGAACCACGGTGTTAATGGTAATGGTTCCCGCTGTGGCCAGAAGCATACGAAAATTTCCCAAAAGGCCTCTCTCATACTGGTTTGTAGTCATCAGTCCGTGAAGGGTAGCATAGTGAACATTGATCCCTGTGTAGAAAATGGTGGATACCAGGTTGTAGGTCAGGAACATGTATACAATCTGCATTGTACCTTTCAGTCCGGCGGGCACGCTGAACATCAGTACCGTGGAGACGGCAAGCGGAATACACAGTCTCAGTATCCAGGGACGTGCTTTGCCGTATTTACTGTGGGTATGGTCCACAATATAACCCATCCCCAGATCCGAAACTCCGTCCAGAATTTTAGAAAAAGCGATCACAGACGCGGCGATGGCTGCGTTAGCGCCAACAACATTTGTATAATATACCAGTAAAAAAGCAGAGAGCGCAGAACATACCAGGTTTCCGGCATAATCTCCCAGTCCGTATCCGAATCTTTCTATGAATGAAAGTTTAACATCTGCATTTTTATTACTCATTGTATGATCCTCCTTATTTCTTCTCTTCTGTTACAGCTTCCTCTGAAGGAAACCATCCAAAGTCCACGCATCTTCCCAGATCCCAGCAGTCCCAGCCGGCCCACTCTTTTTCATTTACTGTATCGATCAGAAGTTTATAACTCCAGTAAAATGATCCGGATCCTCTCTTCCATGCCGAGAGCTGTGCATTTCCGAGCTGATGATAAATGTCCTTTCGTTTTTCATTGTTCAGGTCTTCCCGGCTTTCATTTTCCAGACCGTTTAAAACGGTCTGTCCGCCCTTTGTGTCATACCCTATGGCCACAGAATTGGCCAGGCACCATTCTCCACAGATAACAGGAAAATAGTTTTCCATTTCTGCCATATCCTCCCCCCAGTTCCGGATCGCCCGGAGATAATCTTCCAGAGACTGGCCGCAACCCGTCATTTCTGCTACCGTTAAATACTGATGGGTATCCAGGACAACGTTTTTATATCCGGGGTCCTGCATAAAATCCTTCCACATCTTCAAATGGAAGGCATCATGGATTACCACATATTTATCTTCCGGCATATATTTTCTCAGGCGCTCATAGGCATCCAGATAGAACCGGCGGAGAAATGCAGGAGAAATTCCCTTAGAGCCTTTGGCTTTTTCCTGGTCTTTTGGCGGGTATCGTTTTTGGATTTCTGCAACGTCCCACATATCTTCCAGAACAGGCTCATTCAGAACTTCAATTCCCCAGAGTCCGGGACGGTTTCCATAGCGCATGGCAAGTCTTTCCAGCACACTTAATTCAAATTCCACTTCCTCCGGTTCCAGAGACCACTTGCAGACGCCGCAGATTCCTCCGTTGTCAAATCCGTTCTGGCTGTCCGGAGCCGTGTGAAGGTCGATGAGGATCTTCAGGCCATATCGTTCCGCCCAGTTGAACGCTTTATCCAGCTCCCGGATACATCCCAGGAAGGGAGGTCTGTCGCCGAAAATAAAATAGGGAACAGGGATGCGCACTGCTTCCATACCCATGGATTTTATCCTGCTGAAATCGCGTTCCGTAATATATTCGGACCGATGTACCTTTATCCTCGCTTCATAAACTTCTTTTGGAAGCTGGAAGGGCAGAGAACATTCGTCTTCTGCTGTGGTTCCTTCAAATAACGCGGGACTCATCCATTTTTCCAATACCAGCCAGTTTCCAAGATTTACGCCTTTTACTTTCATTTCCGTTCTTCCTTTCTCTCTTCTGTGTCTTCATTTTAAGCAGAACGGTTTTGAAATTATATCATTTTTTTTCGTTGTTTATCACGATTTTTGGAAAAATATGATATACTGGAAAATAAAAAGGAGATGTACAGGAATATGAATATCCATGCATTAATGGAATACCTCTCCAGACAGCTTCATACCATCCTGCGAAGATACGACTGCCGGGGAAGATTATTGGAACAGGTCTGCGAACGTGCAGATTTAGAGGATTATATCAGTGAAGAAACAGAAAAAATGATATCAGTGACCTTTCAAAAGAGTGTCTGCCAGGCTCCTGTGATCGCTGCAGACAGTCATAATGTCGCCTATGCCATGGCTTCGGGAGAGCAGGGGAGATTTCTCATCGGTCCTGTCTGTCTTCTGGGAAACACCCGGTATAAGCACAGACTCCCGGATCTTCCGGAAGTCTCCGAAGACTGGCTGTCAGCGCTCCATCATTGTATGCCCTACTCTCTACTGAAAGAAGCTTTGTTTGTGCATAATCTTTTCCATACAGAATCCCTGACTCTTCAGAAGGCCTTTGACTTTAACTGCCTGGACGCCCGGACAAGCTACAACGTACAGAAAAATTTTACAGATATTACTTTTGAAAATCAGGAATATACCAGCCGGCATAATCCTTATGACCAGGAAATACGGGAACTGTCAAGCATTACCGCAGGAGACACAGAACAGCTTTCCAAAAGCTGGGAGGAAGATTACGACGGGCACATCGGTATTCTTGCGAAAAACTCTCTGCGCCACTGCCAGAATCTGGGGATCGTTCTGGTCACCTTAGGCGCCAGAGCTGCCATTAAAGGAGGCGTTATACCAGAAGCCGCCTTTTCCCTCAGCGACAGTTATATCAATCAGATCGAAGAAGTAAAAAATGCAGAGGCAGCCATTTCTCTGGGAAGACAGGCAGAATATCAGTACGCTGTTCTGGTAAAAGAAATCCGGGAACAAAAAGAATCCCATCTGGAACCTCATACTCCCAACTCAAGAATCAGCAGCTGCAAAGACTATATTTATTCCCACCTTCATGAAAAGCTCTCTGCCTCGGATGTGGCAAAAGCCATGCTCATGAGTCCCAGCTACCTTTCGGACCTGTTCAAAAAAGAAGAAGGGATCACCATAACCGAATTTATTCTTCAGGAGAAGATCAAGCTGGTAAAAAATATGCTGGTATACTCCCGGTATTCTTATATCGAGATTGCCAATTATCTGGGATTTTCTTCCCAGAGCTACCTCGGGGCAAAGTTCAAAAAAGTTACCGGTATGACTCTTCACCAATATAGGGAGCGGTACGGTGTGAAAGAATTTGATACCGGGAAATAACTTCGCTGTTGCTATGACATGGCTGGGAATATCCTTTGTCACCACCGCCCCTGAGCCAATCACAACATCATAATCCGTAAAACACTGGCTACTGTTTTTCATAGGCGCAAAAATACTGAAGTCCCAGCCTCTTCAGCCTAAAATTCCATCCGCTCCAAAATATCCTGCCATGCCTCTTCGTCTATCTCCTCGTCACGGAACAGTTTCCGTCTGTCCTTTTCCGTAATCTTCCGGATAACCCTGCATGGATTGCCTGCCGCGATACACCAGTCAGGGATATCCCTTGTCACCACGCTGCCGGCGCCGATCACCACGTTATCCCCTATATGTACGCCGGGGCATACCACCGTGTTTCCCCCGATCCATACGTTATCCCCTACCGTCACTTCCTTGCCATACTCATATGCCGAATTGCGGCTGACCGGATGGATAGGATGTCCCGCCGTGTAGATTGCCACATTGGGAGCCAACTGGCAGTTATCGCCTATCTTGATTTTTGCCACGTCTAAAAGCGTACAGTTATAGTTTGCAAAGAAATTCTTTCCCACTTCGATATGTTTTCCATAATCGCAGTAGAACGGCGGGTTCACAAAAGCGTCCTCAGATTTCCCGAAAAGCTCCTTTACTGTTTCCTTAATCCCCGCAAAATCCGAACGATCCATAAAATTCAGTTTCTGCAAGATTTTTCTGCATACAAGCTGTTCCTCAAAAACCGTATCATCCGAAATATACGCCAGTCCTGCATCCCGGCGCTGTCTGTTTGTCATATCCATTTTCATCATCCTCCGTTTTTTTGTTTTATTTTACCATATTCACTAAGCTCGTGAAAGACCTCGCTAAGTGTCTAGGCATATATTCTCACTAGGCTCGAAAGGACCTCGCCAAGTGTTCATATAATACTACAATTTTAATCTGTAGTCTTTTTTAATTTTCATTCTGCTTTCGCCTTTCCATTATTCACCGTAAGATCTTTGACCCATTTATATTTTTTATAATGGCGATACACCGCCGGAAGCTTTACAATCTCATCCAGATTGACAATAAAATATACAGCCGGCACCGGAAGTTTCAGCACAAATGCCGTCAGAAGTCCAAGCGGTACGGTAATACACCACATGGTCACTGTATCACACAGAAAACCGAATTTGGAATCCCCTCCTGCACAAAAAATACCTGCAATTGTCGTTCCGTTCACAGACTTTCCCACCATGTAGTAGGAACACATGACAAGCATCCATTTGAGATATGCATTTGCAGTAACACTTAAATCCGTCACCGCGAGGATCAGAGGACTTAAGGCAAGCAGCACGATTCCTGATGCCGCACCACACAGGACAGACAATCTGCACAGCCTGCCTCCATATTCTTTTGCCTTATCCAGCCTGCCGGCTCCCAGTTCATTGCCAACCATGATCCCGCCGCCGCTCCCAAGTCCCAGGCAGAAGCAAGAAACAAGGTTTTTCACAATATTGGCAATCGAATTGGCCGCGACGGCATCCGACCCAAGATGCCCCATGATAACGGAATACATGGTAAATCCCACACCCCAGACAATCTCGTTGCCAAGAACGGGAGAAGAATATTTCCAAAAATCGTGCCGCAATCGTCTGTCATTGTGTATCATGTGACATATCCTCAGTTTCGCGCTATCTTTTTTTACGGTTTCAAAAATACACCACGCCACCTCTATTACTCTGGCAATCACCGTGGCCAGCGCTGCACCCGCAATTCCCATTTGGGGTAATCCAAACCAGCCAAAGATAAGAATTGCGTTCAATATGATATTGACCACCACACTTACAGAACTGATCACGCTGGCTTTTGCCGCTTTGCCCGTGTTCTTCAATATACAGAGATATACCTGTGAGATACCTGTCAGCAAAAACGACGGGGAGACCGTCCGCAGGTAAACCCTGCCGCCTTCAATCAATGGCAGCTCGTTTGTAAATATACGCATTAAAGATCCCGGAATACACATTCCCGCAAGGAAAAATAATAACGAAACCGCTGCGGTAACTTTCATAACATAGGCAAAAATCCGTTCAACAGTCTCTTTATCTTCCTTTCCCCAATACTGGGCAGCGAACATGGAAAGTCCTATCGTCATGGCCATGAGAAATAAATTTTCAACAAATGTAACCTGGCTTGCAAGGGATACCGCAGACAGAGAATCCTGCGTCAGCATACCGAGCATAAGTGCGTCAGACGCACTGACCAGCGCCAGCATGAACTGCTGGAAAGCAATGGGAAACACAAGCGTCAACAACTTTTTTGTAAAATCATAGGATTTTTTCTCTTTCATCTTTTCATCCGCCTAATATGTTTTTATTTGACAATATCAGGTTTTTGCATTAAAATCATTCAGTATTCTCTGTTTTTATATAACAATTTTCCATTTATGAGGTGATTTTATGGATAACAACACAAAATACTGCTCTGTGTTCAATTCAGATTCCTCTGAAACGGTTGCATATAATAATCCTCAGTTTCCCGCTTATGTAGTATACGGGCTCCTTTCCTCCTATCCGGACTATTCTGCCGTCAGTCACTGGCACAAGGATCTGGAGTTTATTCTGATAAAAAGTGGAACTATGACCTATAATGTAAACGGTCGGCTGATTGAACTGGAGGAAGGCAGCGGAATCATGGTAAACAGCTATCAGCTCCATTATGGTTTTTCCGCGGAACATAACGAATGCGAATTTGTCTGCATCCTGCTCTCCCCGGAATTATTGCAGGTGAACGGTTGGTTTTACCAGAACTATATTGAGCCAGTCACTGAAAATTCAGCATACCCTTACCTGTATCTCAGCCGGAATGGCTGGATGGCATCCGTCATGGAAAAACTGGATGAGATTTATGCGTCTTTTGGCAAAATCCCCGCAGAACCTTTATCCTATTTTGAATTGCTGGAAGATTATTTTATGCTCATGAAAATATTGTATGAAAATCTTGATCTTGATATTGGAAGACAGACCCGGAAACCGGAATCTCCCGACCTGTCTTCCCTCAGAAACATGATGACCTACATAGAAGAACACTACATGGAACACATCACCCTGACAGATATCGCCCTGTCCGGCGCCTGCTGCAAAAGTAAATGTTCCCTGCTCTTTAAAAAGTATCTGCGCGATACCCCTATCACTTATACCACGAAACTCAGGCTGCAAAAAAGCCTTTCCACGCTGCTTGACTCAAATAGCAGTATCGCTGACATAGCCTATGAATATGGTTTTGGCGGGGCAAGCTATTACTGCGAAACTTTCAAGAAATATTACGGAATGCCACCGCTGGTATATAGAAAGTTACAGCGTTTTAAAAGTTCTGCAAAGTAATGTTGGTATTGTCAGAGTCATTCGCTGCCCTGCAGGCCGTCAGTCCAAGCATCAGTGCAGCAGCTAATACAAATGCGAGTTTCCTTTTCATGTTTCTTTCGTTCCTTTCTTACTGCCTTTACCTTAATTGGTAATGTGAAAAGAATCGGCCAGAAAAATTTCCCCATTTACTTTGGAATCTGTTATAATACAGACACATACTGCGAAGGAGAACTTGCCATGGCCGAATTGAATCAGTTTTACCAGTTGGTTACCATTGCCGATACCGGCACACTTTCAAAAACCGCAGAGATTGTCCATATCTCTCAGCCGGCGCTTACACGTTCCATGCAGAAACTGGAAGCTGAATGGAATGTAACGCTATTTGACCGGCAGAAAAATAAAATTACTCTGAACAAGACAGGGGAACTTGCCGTCCAGTATGCCAGACGGATTCTGGACGATGTAAATACAATGACAGATGCGATTCAGTCTTATGACCGGAGCCTGCATACCATATCTATCGGAACCTGCGCTCCCGGTCCTTTACTGGAATTACTCCCGGAACTGACAGAGCGCTTCTATGGAATGGCGCTGAACTCTGAAACAGTTCCTTTGGAATGCTTACTTCCCGGATTAGAAAAAGGCACCTACCAGATCATCATTACCGATCAGGAAGTAACTGCGCCGGACATTCTCTGCCAGGCGTTTTGTACGGAAGAACTTTACCTTACCGTCCCTCCGGCACATCCTCTTGCAAACAGCAAAGAGGGTATTTATCTGGATGATCTGGCAGGAGAAACCATGCTCCTTTTCAAAGAAATCGGCATTTGGAAAGAGAGAGTGATCTCCAAAATGCCGGAAACAAACTTCATTCTTCAGGATCAGGATGAAACTTTCTCTGCGCTCATCCAGGCTTCCGCACTACCCGCCTTTGCTTCAGACCTGACCCTAAAACACAGCGAACAATGGGCAGAGCGAACTAACCGTCTGGTGCTTCCCATCCTTGACCCGGAAGCTCATATCAGCTTTTATTGCTGTGTCCATAAATCTCATAAGACCTATCTTCCGGCGGATCGCAATAGGTAAAAATCTGCTGTCTCACACACTATACCAGAAGATTTACCACCAGTCCGGTGGCAAAAGAAAATATCATCACAAATGCGATATAAATCACAAAATTCTTAATTCCTAGGACGATTTTCAACGCTCCCAGGTTTGTGATCTTGGTGGACGGCCCGGTGATCATAAATGCCGCCGCGCTGCCCATGCTCATCCCATCCATCAGCCATGCCTGCAAAAGGGGAATCGTACCCCCGCCGCAGGCATACAGCGGTACGCCGATGGTCGCTGCCATCAGGACGCCGAACGCCTCATTGCCCCCGAAGAAGGCTGTTATCAGATCCTCCGGCACATAGCGCTGGAACACCGCTGACAGGAACACACCGAACAGGAAGTAAAGACCGGTTGCCCGGATGTTCCGTCCGATATTCTTAACCAGACGCAGGAACAGATTCGGGTCGGTATCGTGATTATGCGGTTCCTCAAATCCATCAAAATTGAAAAATGGCTTTCCCTTGCAAAAGAAGTGAATCAGCAATCCTGCCACGATCCCGCAGATAAAGCAGGAAACGATACGGACTGCCAGTGCCGTTGTTCCAAGCGCCGTACTGTAAATAATCAGCTGCGGATTCAACAGAATGGAACACATCATGAAGGACGCCAGCCATTCATCCCGCATCCCGCTTTTGGAAAAAGAAGCCGCCAGCGGAATCGTGCCATACATACAAAGGGGAGAGGCAATCCCCAGGAGGCTTGCCGGTACAATTCCCACAAGCCCCATCCGGCTTTCGCTCATGGAGCGCATAAGGCCATGAATCTTGTCCTTCAGAAAAACCGAAACACAGGAGCCTAATACAATTCCCAGAACCCAGTACCAGAAAATCTGCCGCAACTGTACATCAAAGTAGTACCAGAGATATACAAATTCCCGGTGCAGAGTCTCAATCATCAATGCTCACCAACTGATAACTTCTGCTGCCAAGTCCGATTTCTTCTCCATGCTCCAGAACGTGAATGGCGTTGCGGGACTCCATTCTCTGAATCAGGGAAGCTGTATCATCCCGGGAGGCGTAGACCAGATCCACACACGCCTGATCCAGCGCTACCGGGTCTGTGGAAGCCAGAATCCCCATGTCGTGCATATCCGGTTCCGCCGGATTTCCGTCGCAGTCACAGTCGATAGACAGACGGTTCATCACACTGATATAAAGGATATTTCCGTCAAGGGCATCCACCACAGATTTTCCTGCCTCCGCCATACTCTCCGTAAAAGGATCCTGCTTGCCGCCCCAGGGACTGGTATGGCTTTCCCCTGCGGTATGGATCAGGCACTTCCCTTCCTGGGATCCAAGGCCAATGGAGATGTTCTTAATTGCGCCGCCGAATCCAGCCATGGCATGCCCCTTAAAGTGGGAAAGCACCAGATAACCGTCATATTCCGGAAAATGCGCGCCCACCAGATTCTCTGTAAGCTGCGTCCCGCCCTCTACCGGCAGGCTGACAGAGCCGTTCTCATCCAGCACAACGAAGTCGGCAATGTCTGTAAATCCATGATCCTCCGCCACCTGATAGTGCATGGCGGTGCTGGAACGCTGTCCGCCGTAAGCCGTATTATTTTCCACGATGGTTCCGTCCACCTGATGCACCAGATCGGCAATCAGATCCGGATCCAGATAGTTGCTCTCAGGCGGCTCCCCGGTAGAGAGCTTCACTGCGATGTTATCTCCCGTCAGTTCCACGCCGAGAGACGCATAAATATCCAGCATGGCCTGAGCGCTGATGTCTGAGGTATAGTAAACGACTGCATCGGAAGCCTCATCCCGATGCTCCAGGGAGGTCAGGGAAATCACCTCGCCGCCATTGGTTACAATACTTTCTCCCGGCACAGCCTCCTGCGCAGTCTGGGAGATTCCCGTCTGCTCCTGAGAAACATCCGAACTTTTGTTGCTGTTCGTACTGTTGCCGCAACCGGCTAAAGCAGAAGCTGCTAATGCAGTACCCAAAAGGAGACAAAGAACTCTGTTTTTTCGCTTCATCATAGATTCCTCCTTGTCATTCTGCCGAAAAGAATCGCTTCTGCCCGGCACGATTTTTACTTCAACTGCGCCCCGTCTTTGAACGCATTGCCAACCCGTTCGCCCAGCTTGTAGTAACCGTAATGCACCGTATCGTATGTAATGGGACTGAACAAATCCAGACTGATCTCTCCGTCCTCGCCAAGTACCCGTTCATCCACGCTGACATTGACAATCCGCCCCAGATACTTGCTGTCATCGATCACTTTCATAAGCTCACATTCCAGCGTTACCGGAAGCTCATTGATAATCGGAGCGTTGACAAAGCTGCTTTTTGTCGTGGTAAAACCCGCTTTCTCCATTTTCTCCGGCTCCTTACTTCCGGATACAAGGCCCACATAATCGCAGGCAGGCACATGCTCCGCATCTGCCGCACTCACGGTGAAGGCTTTCGTTACCAGCAGATTTTCCGTGGTCTTATGATGAGAAAGATCAATGATGATCTCGTCCATGCCCACGATACTGCCCCATGCAGCATTCATGGCATTTGCCTTTCCGTTTTCATCATAGGTTCCGATGATCAGAACCGGCTGCGGAAAAAGAAATGGTTTTGCTCCGAAATTTTTTCTTGTTGACATGATGTTGTCCTCCTTCGTTTTGCATTCTATTTGTAGTAAAAGATTTTTCTATTTTCTTGCTTTCAAGTACATTGTATAGGATAAGTCCAGAAAAGTACAATGTCGATTCGTCAATTCGCTATAATCTGTGTGCATACTGGACTAGAATTGATAAAAAATCGAGACCTCATCGGAAGTCTCGATTTTCAAACTGTCAAATAGAATGTGCTACTTCATATGCTTCCCAGACTGCGCTCATGATACTTCCAACCTGTCTGCCATCTCCGACCTGGTATATCTCTGGCACGTATTCCTCCAATTCTTCCTTCATGGATGGAAGTGGTCGGAACCCAACAGACATGATTACGGTATCCGCCTCTACGGTTTTACGCATTCCATCTTTGTCCTCCACAACTGCGCCTTGTTCATTAACCTCGACAATCCGATGTCCTTCCAGGATTTCTGCCTTGTAATGTTCAAAAGCGTCTTTGAGCATCTGCACATTCTGAATCGGGATTGGCGCGCCTGCAGATAGGATATGATCCAGTGCTTCCACAATGGTAACTTTCTTCCCTTCCTGAAGATATTCAAGCGCCATTTCACATCCAACCAAACCTCCGCCTACGATTACAACCTTATCGCCTATCGGTTTCTTCTCTGCAAGCGCTTCACTACAGGACATACATTTTTCCTGATCAATGCCTGGAATCCCGGGAATCACTGCATATGAGCCTGCTGCCAGTATCACTGCATCTGCGCCAAGCTCCTTAATCTTGTCCGGAGTAGCCTCCTCCTGCATATGAATATCAACAGGAAGTTTTTTTATCTCTGCCTGATACCATTCGTTCAATCTCTGAACCTCTTTCTTAAAAGCATGCTTGCCCGCTGGAATCAGATTTCCTCCCAGCCTGTCAGATTTCTCAAAAAGAACAACTTCATGGCCACGGATCGCGCATGTCCGTGCGGCTTCCATTCCTGCAACACCACCTCCGACAATGACAATCTTTTTCTTTGTTAATGCAGGAACTGCACGGTAAGTGATTCCTCTTCCCATCTCCGGATTTACTGCACAGCATACGTTTCCCACTGTCAGATATCTGTGGATACATCCCTGATTACAAGCAAGGCACGGACGAATCTGTTCCTCCTTTTCCTGAAGGACTTTGATTGCATAGTCTGGATCTGCGATGGATGGTCTGCCGATGACCACTGCATCCATTCTGCCGTCTGCGATTGCCTGTTCTGCCAGTTCCGGCACATCCATTCTGCTGCCTACCAAAACCGGAATAGACACTGCTTTTTTCACTGCATCTACAAGTTCCAGCATATATCCGCTCTTTAAATAGGACGGTGGGCACGCGTAATAATATGCATCCAAATTACCGCTATCCACACTAAGCGCATCATATCCATACTGTTCCAGCAGTTTCGCAATTTCGACACTTTCTTCCAGCGTTCTTCCTACTTCTTCCTCTCCAGTATAAGATCCCTGGTCAAAGCCTTTCATAAACTGGCGAAGGCTGAGACGAATCGTAACCGGAAAATCTTTTCCGCACTCTGCTTTTACGCGTTCTACAATCTCACGGGTAACACGTAGACGGTTCTCCAGCGACCCACCATATTCATCTGTCCTTCGGTTCGTAATACTCATAGCAAACTGATCCAAAAGATGTCCCCAGTGAAGTGCATGAACATCAACTCCTGCAAACCCCGCCTGTTTTGCAACAACCGCAGACTGCACAAAGAGATCGATCTTCGTCTGAATTTGCTCTTTTGTAAGCGCAGGTGAAGTCATATTCGGATTTAACCAAACCGGAAGTTCCGATGGGGCGTGCATTCCCGGAATATTCCTTCCAAGTCCGAAGCACAGTTGCAGAAACATCTTAGCACCATATGCGGAGATTCTTGCATTCAGTTCCTGTCCTGCAGTAATATACGCTCCTGGATTTTTCAGAATCGTCTTCGGATTGTGGTCTACTACATCATCAATCTGCTGTCCGCCAGAGTACAGAAGAGCAAATCCTCCTTGCGCCCGACGCACGAAATAATCAATTCCATTCTCATTGAATTCCCCATCCGGTCCTAAAAACGTAGGACCAGTATCCATTGGTGCCATAACGAAACGGTTTTTAATCGTCACACTTCCAATCTTAAGAGGTTTGTTTAAATTAGGATATTTTTTTGCCATTGTAAATTCCTCTTTCCATAATTTCTGTTATTCTTCTTTTACAGTTTCACTTTTTACAGCATTCTTTTTCCGTTTCTGATAACCTTTGCGCACAATAAAGAACTCGAATGCAAGCAGAAGAACTGCAATCACAATATCCGCTGTAATCATAATGATCTGCCATGTCATCAGACCTGAGGACAGATTTTCTTCCTCGAATCCTCTGCTGTTGACTGCTGTATAAAGGACATCATGACACGCCTCTCTCATGTGACGTACCGTTGTCGGATTGTCTGTATTTTTGATGTAATTTGTATTCACATCTCTGTTGATCAGGCAGGTGGAACCGCCGTTATAAATCGCACGCTCTGCATCCATATAACCAAAGTCTGCAAAGTAGTCCGTCAGTACAGAGCCTCTGAATCCCCACTCATTTCTGAGTACATTGATCAGCAGCGGACTGCATGCGCCTGCCCAGCAGTTACCAATGTAGTTGTAGGAGGACATGACTGCTGTCGCAGCTCCATCTTTTACACACATCTCAAACGGCTTCAGATAAATCTCACGAATCGCCTGTTCGTCAGCCCATACGCACAGCATTTCCCAGCGGTTTGTTTCCTGGTCATTCAATGCAAAATGCTTTATATAGGCATATACTCCCTGGCTCCACGCCCCGGATACAGCGTTTACCGCACATTTTCCGGAAAGGAAGGCGTCTTCGGAATAATACTCAAAGTTACGTCCTGCAAAGGCGGAGCGGTGAATATTCATCGCCGGGGCATACCATCCGGATACATTCATATCGTCAGCCATAAGTCCGATATTTTCACCAAAGGCATACGCCAAATCTTCATTCCAGCAGTTTGCGAGCATAACCCCTGCCGGGAATCCGATAGAGCCAACGCCGGTAAAATTATTGTTCAGTGCTGCCGGTCCGTCACAGTCTATAGTTGCCATCTTGTCAATACTTTTCGCCGGAGCTGTCTGATAACCGCCCAGGGCAATCATTTCTACCATTTCGTCAATGGTCAGATTGTCAAGAAGAGTTTCCCACTTTTCATCGTCGTAATCTGCTCCCCGCAGATCCAGGATCGAAATGTCATTATCCGCCCCGGTAACAGGCATTTCTGCATCCGGGTCTTCCTCCGGTTCAAAATTGGAATTGTTAACAAATCCGGCTTTGTCTTTCTCCGGCATACTGTAGGTTGCCGGTGCAGCCACCGCTTCCTCATAGTTTTCAAATCCGTTTTCCCTTGACAGGTAGGTCAGCTCGCCTTTCGCAAAGTCAAACTGATTCTGCGCTGCCACCAGATCTGTACTTCTTGCATTGTTTTCATCGTAGACAACCGTGCTTTCCACTTCATATGTCTGAGCGTCAAGGATCGTATGGGAATCTGAATTTATGGAGATCACATATTCTCCCTCTTCCAGTACATAGCAGCCGTTCTCCTTGTTATCATAGGACGCCATATCCTCTGCGCGAAGGGAAATGCTTAATGTCTGGGACTCGCCCGGCTCCAGCATATCTGTCTTATCATATGCGATCAGATTTGCAGACGCTTTTTCAATTCCCCCGTTGGTGTAAGGTGGATTATAGTAAACCTCCACAACGTCTTTTCCTGCAGCATCGCCTGTATTTGTAACGGTCACATCAAAGCGGATATTTCCGTCCTCATCCGCAGTCATCACACCCATTTCCTGTGTAAAGCTTGTATAGCTGAGACCATAACCGAACGGATACTGGACAAGATCTTCATACTCGATCAGTCCTTCCTCTGCCGCTGTTTCATAGAATTTATATCCAATGTAGATTCCGTCTGTATAATTTACAAAATGAGGCAGTGCGCCCGGAACATACGGATCGCTTTCGGAAATCATAAATTCATCCATATTGTCATACTCATAATCTCCAAAGTTGTTCCAGCTGGGAGTCGCCGTCAGATCTCTTACGAAAGTATCTGCCGTCTTTGCAGACGGATTTATCTCGCCTGAAAGAATTTCTCCCAGAGCATTAAAACCGTTTTGCCCGGTGCCTGGAACCCAGAGTACGCTCTTAATCTGCTCATATTCATCTGCAATCTGCAGTTCCATTGTATTTGCACCGTTGTATACCAGAATGACGTTGTCAAAGTTCTCGCATACAAGATCAATCATGTTGCGTTCGCTCTGGCTTGGTTCCAGATAATGGGTTCCTTCCGGAAAATCCTCATAATCTTCTGAATTGTTGTTGTATGTAACGTCCGTCAATGTTCTTGGCAGATCTGTCTGCTCACCGCCTGCACGGGTAAGAACAATCACTGCATTTTCAGAGAATTCCCTGGCATTTTCCATCATCTCATCAGGATAGGTTTCTGCCGGCGGCTCCGGAAGTGTCCAGTCCTGTGCGAACATTCCGATTTCCGGCCGCGCTTCCGCATATTCCCTGTAAAAGTCAGAAATCTCCGTGTTTGTGGTAAATCCTGCATTAGAGAGTCCCTCCAGCAGGTCTACAATATGGTAGCTGTCATTAAGGGCTCCCGAGCCGGTTCCGCCGTAACATGGCGCTGTAGATGCCCATCCGAACACATTCAGGTTCTTATGATCTGCCAGCGGAAGAAGCTGATCATCATTCTTCAGCAAAACAATCCCCTCTTCAGCAATCTGCTGCGCCAGTTCCTCCGCCCCAGCGATACTTTCTTCCGTAAGCGTGCCCTCACCGGATGCCAGCGACAATATGGTGTACATGGGACCGGTACAGATTAAATTTACGACAATGGCGATTCCCACGATCATGGCAACAAACGCCTGTGTACGCACCACATATTTCTTATGTGCGGCAAGTTTCATGCAGGCAATCATCAAAATAACTGCCACAGCAATAATTGCACCAATTGCGATTAGGTATCCTCTGATCTGCGTGAGCGTGCTTATCACATCACTCCAGTTTAATTCCAGCATTTCTTTTTCTCCCTTTCTCTGTTTTGCGAAATAAACGGCCGTTTCATTTCTTTATACTTCAAGTGCTTTACCAGTTTTTCTTTTCCTTGCTGCTGTCGTGCTGGCTCTTGCGTTCCTCCACCATCTTGACGAACCATTCCACCATGTTCGGATCATAGTGGGAGAAGAAAGAACTGTTTTTCGTATCCAGTCCTGCAATGGCACTCATATCCTCAGCTGTCAGGACAAAATCGAATACATTCAGATTCTGGATCATTCTTTCTTTATGTGTAGACTTCGGAAGCACGATCACGCCTCTCTGGATGTTCCAGCGGAGCATCACCTGCGCGGCAGTCTTTCCATATTTTTCACCGATCTGTTTTAATACCTCGTTGTCAAAAAGGCCTCCGCGACCTTCGCCAAAGGGTGCCCAGGCTTCATGGGCAACATGATATTTCTCCATCCACTCATGGTCTTCTTTGCGCTGGTTCAGCACATGGGTTTCAATCTGGTTGACCATCGGCGGGATACGGGTAAATGAAGCAAGATCCACCAGGCGGTCCGGATAGAAGTTGGAAACGCCAATTGCACGCAGTTTCCCTTCGTCATACAGATCTTCCAGTGCGCGGTATGCGCCATAGTAATCGTTGAAAGGCTGATGAAGCAGCAGCAGATCCAGATAGTCTGTTTGGAGCTTCCGCAGGGATTCTTCCACGGATTTTCTGGTTTCCTCATATCCGTAATGCTCTACCCACACCTTGGAGGTAAGGAAGATTTCTTCCCGCGCAATACCGCTCTTTTTCATGGCAGAGCCAACTTCTTCCTCGTTGAAATAGGACTGTGCGGTATCAATGCTCCGGTATCCCACTTCCAGTGCATCCAGCACGCACCGCTCACATTCATCTTTGGTTACCTGATAAACACCGTATCCGAAAATCGGCATTTTTACTCCGTTTGATAAGGTTACATATTCCATAATGATTCCTCCATATTTTTATATTGAGTATATCCGTTTTTGGCAGCTTATCCTCTACTTCAAACACAAAAAATGAGAACACAGCCAGAATTGGGCAGCTTGGATTCTTTTCTCATTGCCAATACTCCAATCTTTTATTTCTGCTCGTCTACAGGCGGACGCATTTTAGCATAAGCCTTTAGCTTTAAAAATGAATTTCTATAGTAGCGTTTATTTTTATTAAGCGCTGCAATTTCCGCCATTTCCGCATCGCTCAGGCTGAAATCAAACAGTTCAAAATTGGCACGGATATGATCCGTATTCTTTGATCCCGGAATCACCACATTACCATCCTGAATGTGCCAGCGCAGGATGATCTGCGCATTACTTTTTCCATACTTTGCAGCCAGTTTCGTGAATACCGGCTCTTCAAGCAGCGCTTTATCGCCATGCCCCAAAGGATACCATGCCTGAATAGCCATTTCTTTTTTTGCAAGAAACGCTTTCAGCTCCTGCTCCTGTGAATAGGGATGCACTTCAGTCTGTAAGATAGTCGGCTTCACTTCACAGATATCCATAATCTCCTGGATCTGATCCGGTGTGAAGTTAGACAAACCGATAGCTCTGACCTTGCCTTCTTGATAGGCCTTTTCCATCAGTTTGTACCCTGCCACATAGTTACCTGCAGGCTGGTGAATCAGCAGAAGATCAATATACTCCGTACCCAGCCGTTCCAGCGTCTTTTCCACCGCATCCGCCTGTTCATAAAAAGACGGCCACAGCTTGGTTTCCAGAAAAATCTCTTTGCGGTCAACGCCGGACTTTTTCATCGCACGGCCCACTGCTTTTTCATTTACATATGCATTGGCGGTGTCAATCAGACGATAACCGGACTGCAGAGCGCTGGTTACAGACAACTCCGCTTCATCCGGGTTCAGTTGGAAGGTTCCGATACCGACCCTCGGAACTTTTACTCCATTATTTAATGTTACATATTCCATAATGATTCCTCACCCCTTTTTTCCTTTCTTATCTTTCTGGATTATGCATTCATTATAACGCCGGGGGACTGTCAGCAGAAGTTTCTTCTGGTTCACGAGTTTGAACCTCTAGGTTATAACTCAGTCATTCAGCTTGACGTCCTTTGCCAGATAGCGCAGATAGAGACCGCCGCCATCCAGCGGCTGCACGGATTTCAGGTCAAATTCCACCGGCTGTACGGCCTTCTGCACCGGGAACTGTGCAAAAATCGAAGCCGTACCGCTGCTTCCATCTGTCACCGGAGAAAGCACCAGACTCAGCTCATCCACCATGCCGGCCTGTAAAAATGTCCAATCTGCCGCGCCTCCTCCACAGATCAGTAACTTTTCTATGTGAAACAGCCGATGCAGCTTCTCCATGGCAAGCCGGCAGTCCAGTTCTTTTTTTCCCGCAAGAATGTAGGATACGCTCCGTTCCCGCAGATACGCGCAGTAGGACAGCGGCGCCGCTTCTGTCAGAATTTCAATGATATGGGCCTCGGCACGCCCTTTATTTGCAAATCTTCCGGACTCCCAGCCAAGTTCTCCTTTGGCATCCAGAGCCACAAAATACGGTTTCGTTTCATCCCCGGCAACGAAATCACCCTCCGGCACGGCAGCGTTTTCGGAAATCATCGGTTCCCGGAAGTTTAGAAATTCTTTTACCGTCGTCGTTCCATACAGCCATGCGTCGGCATTCATCTCCCGGCGGAGATTGCCATACACGCCGCTCAGATCTCGTGTTGTCTCCGTCGCCATAAAAGGCCCGTTGATCTTCCCGTCCAGGGAACTTAAAATGTGACAAATCACATAAGGTCGTTTCATTTGTAATACCCCTTTCTACACTTCTACCGCCCAGCGGGCAGTTTCTCTTGCCCGTTCCAGATAGTCCGGGCGGTCGTGACAGGTTGAATCAGAAATACACTGGGTAAATACCTCCGTCCGATATTCTGAAATGGCACGGCTCACACTGGGCAGAGTTAAAATATTACGTACATGGCGCTTCATTTCCTCCGGTTCTGAGCCGGTGCAGGTCAGAAAAATACCGACCCGCTTTTTCGGCCCGACCTGATACGTCTTGCAGGCAAAAGTGCAGCACAGCCGATTGATCACCGTCATCATCTGTGCCGCCATGCAGTTGTAATAAATCGGAGCCTCTGCGATGATGGCGTCTGCCTCATGGGCCAGCCGCAGGATGTTCATAAAATCATCCTTCTGGACGCAGACTCCGGTTTGGGCGCAACCATAACAGGCGCGGCAAAATCCGATCCGCTTTTCTCTGATATGGACCAGATGAATCTCTGCCCCATGTTCTTTTGCTTCTTCCATAGCTGCGCCAATCAAGGTATCTCCGTTTCCGCCTGCTGTCGGCGTTGTCGTTAAAAACAATATCTTCTTCATCTCATCGTATCCTTTCTGCACTTTCCCATCAGATTTTCCCGGAAAGTGCTTTTGCTTTTTATGCCTGCCAGATCCAGCACAGGCCATTGTAGAAATATTCTATCGCATACTCGCCGCTGTGGGTACCGCCCTCCTGCTCCAGAAAATATAGGTTGCCATCCTGTTCATTATCCGCATACCGGAAGGTGCCGTCCTCCACCGCCGCCATCGCCTCAATCTGATATTTGAAAGACGAATAGGCAAAGTCATCCGTACCGGACGCTGCAAAGATAAAGAAATCGTTCCATGTATGCCCTGAATCCGTTACCATGGACGCCATGTACTCCCCGTCAGAGGTAAGGTTCCCGCTGGACGGCATAAAGTAGCGGAAGTAGTCCAGACAATACTGAAAGGTTCTCCAGGTCGCCACAGAACCCATGGAAAATCCGGCAAAGGCACGGTGATCTCTCGAAGCCTGAAGACCTTCCTCAGTGGTATCCTCCGCGTAGGTGCTGTAAGTACCTTCTACTGCTGGAATCAGATCATTCACCAGTTCCCTGTGATAATTCTCCGTCAAACGGATCGCAAGACTGTAATCGCCGCTGTCATCCGGACTGGTATTATTGTAGGTAGGGCATACCACAATCATCGGCTGAATCCTGCCGTCTGCGATCCCGTTGTCCAGGACATTCTTAAATTCAGAAGGACTGTCCGGCGTACCGAGATACGTGGTCTCATCACTCCAACCCCCATGCATCAGATAGAATACATTATATTTTTCTTCCTCTGAATAGCCATAGGGCAGGTAGACAATCGCCCTTTTATGCAACACCTGGCTATGCTCCTCATACGTCATCGATTCATACGTATCGTATTCCAGCTCCACCAGGGTGCCCGGTGATTCCGATTTTTCAAAATAATCTGTCGGTATTTGTTCCAGCTCTTTTGGAAGCACTGCTTTTGTCACGGTTTCCTCCTTCCTTTCTTCTGCCTCATCTGTACCGGCAGCCGTATCTTCTGCTCTGGTTTCCGGCGTTTCCGCGGTACTATTTCCGTCGGAAACCCTACTGCATCCGGCCAATACCAGCGCAAGCATCAGTACCGCTGCCAGCCATCCACGTTGTTTCATACCTCCATTCCTCCTTTTTCTCACCGCAAAGTCTGCGTTTCCTGACTCTTTGCAAACAGCTTTCCCCTCTGCCCCAAATAGTAAAGGATCATCATGGTACCGGTCAGCACCCATGAAATCGGGTATACGATAATCAACGCCGGGAAGCTATTCCACAGAGGAAAAATCACATAAACCCAGAACACACGAAAAACAACCGTTCCAAGCAAGGTGAAAACCGCAGGCAGTGTTGACCGTCCCATCCCCCGTAAGGCGGAACCTACAATTTCATAGGTACTGGTCAGAAACAAAAACGGCATGGCATATAGAAATCTTGCCATTGCGTACTCGATTTCCGCAGGGTCAACGGTAAATATCCGGATAACTGTACTACGGGCAAGAATAAATACAGAGCTGACCAGAAAAGTACCGATCATCCCGCCGACCATACAGAGGCGCAGAATCTTCCTGCAGCGCTCATACTGCCTCGCGCCATAATTCTGCCCGATAAATGTAACAACCGTCTGTGAAAAAGCGCTGACAATAAAATAACCAATATATTCAAAGTTCAGCGCCGCTGTCATTCCCGCCACGGCACTGGAGCCAAAGCTGTTGATTGCCGTCTGGATACAGATATTGGATATGGAAAAAACAGCGGATTGAAGCGCGGCAGGCGCCCCGATCTGAACAATTCTTTTCAGCGCAGCGCCCTGGATCTTCAATCTGTCCCAATGCAGCCGAATCATTTCATCTTCATGGCATAAAATGCACAGCACAATCGAGGCGCTGAACGCATTGGATATGACCGTTGCAATGGCCACCCCCGCAACGCCAAGATGGAACACAATCACCAGAAACAGATTCAGGCAGATATTCAATACTCCGGACGCAATCAAGCAGTACAAGGGTCGCCGAGTATCCCCAATGCTGCGCAGGATGGCAGCGCCGAAGTTATATGGGATGATAAAAATCATTCCAACACAGTAGATCCGCAAATAAACCAGCGCACGCTCCAATACATCCTCTGGTGTATCCACAAGCACCAGCAGGAAGCGGGACAGCGCAAGTCCCACCACCATCATCACCAGTCCGCAGATCAGGGAAAACAGTATGGAAGTGTGGACAACCGTTCCCACCTCTTTCGTCTGTTTCTGTCCGATATACTGTGCAATGACCACATTGGTTCCCACAGAAAGTCCCACAAACAAATTGACAAACAGACCGACCAGGACGGAATTGCTCCCGACTGCTGCCAGCGCGCCGCTCTCTGCAAAACGCCCCACAACCGCAACATCCGCAGAATTAAACAGCTGTTGTAAGATGCTGCTGGCCGCAATGGGCAGCGCAAAGAGAATGATTTTCTTCAGCAGGGGGCCGTGAAGCATATCTAACGCTTTTCCACTGCCCAGATCCGGCTCTTTTTCTTCCTTCATCGTCATTCCTCCCATATAAACTTATCTTGGGAAAACAGCCATCCCATGATTTCCTCATCGTAAGCGAACAGGCCACCACCCCCATGTTCATTGGACATCCCACGCTCTGTAAAATACGAATGTTCCTTGATATCCAATACGAGCAGTTCGTCAATCTCCGCTTCTGTCAATCCCTGCTGCTCATACAGAGCATAAAGGGTATCATAAGCCTCCTGAGTTGGTTCCGGGCCATAATATTCATCGCCCTGCCCGATGGCGAAATAGACCGGCAGCCTCTGCGCTGCGACTGGTTCATAATCCCCATCCCACTGGGAACTAACCTGCAGATAGGCAGTGAACAGGTCTGGTCTTTTTCCCATTACCTGGGACATGGTCTCCCCGCCGCCGGAAAACCCGTTGCCATACACCTTCGTCCGGTCAATGCTGTACGCATCCAGAAAATATTCCACAAGCGCAATCGTCTGATTGGCAGAAGTTTCGCCCCAGTCACTAAGCTGCGGAGCGACAATAATCATCTTCTCATTGTATTTCAGCGCTTCAAAACCAAATTCCTCGGATTGTAGGTTTGCTGCAACTCCCTGAAAATACAGTCCCTCATAACCGGGCAGCGTAAAGTACAGGGCATAGGGTTCGCTGCCGTCATAGCTTTCGGGAATGTAGACATTGTAATGAATATCACTCTCACTGACAGAATGAAACACGTTGTCGATGACAAAGCCACGGTATTCTTCTGTTCCTTCTGTGACGGAGCCAAGGGAGCTTTCTGTCCGGGTGATGTTCGTTGTCTTTTCCGGTTCCGTCTGCTCACCGCCTGCCTCATCGCACCCATCTGTTTGCTCCAGAGAACGGGTTCCATCCTCCCCGGTCATGATCTCGCTGCTGCCATCGGTAATCCGGCTGCCAAGGAACAGATACCAACACCCGATCCCCAGAAAAGCAACAAGTATAACTCCAGCAATTATCATCTTTTTTCTTTTCTTCATGTTGATCCTTTCGTTTTTGTAGCGCTTTTACTTTCTGATTCCATTTTACCGATTTTAAACTCAAAGCAGAAGTCTCCATTCGTTATGCAGTTATAAGTCAAAGGTATACGCCGCACAACTTTTCGATACTTCTGCTTTTCCCGGGTAGTGATAAAATAGAAAGAAAAACATGAGGAGTAAGAGAGCCGTGTTAGTTTTCAAAAAAGGATTGAAAGTCAGTTTGCTCTAATCATTAGCATCACATTATATAGATTGCCGCCGCATGGATAAGATCATAGCGGCGGCTTTTTCAATGAATTATTTCAGTTTTGCTCCGTCCTGAAAGGCATTGCCCACCTTTTCACCCAGTTTCAGATAGGCATTATGTACCGGGTCGAAGGAGATGGCCTGGAGCTTGGCGGGATCGATCTTTCCGTCATCTCCCAGAATACTCTCGTCTGCGCTGACATTGACGATCTTGCCGATGATGTTTCCATCCTCGCTCACCTTCAGCAATTCGCAGTCCAAGGTCAAAGGAAACTCGTCGATGACAGGGGCATCCACAAATTCGCTCTTGCTGACATGAAGGCCCGCCTTTTTAAGCTTGTCCTTCACCTGATTGCCAGACTCCAGACCCACATAGTCAGCTTCCGTTACATGGGCAGCATCGGCAAAGCTGATGGTAAACGCTCCCTTTGCCTTAATGTTTGCGGTAGTCTTGTGTCCTTCGCTCAGGCAAAGAACAACTTTATCCGCGTCGTACAGACCTCCCCATGCAGCATTCATGGCATCCGGTGTACCGTCCTCACCATAGGTGCCGATGATCAGCACCGGCAAAGGATAAAACCAGGGTTTTGCTCCAAAATTTTTACGCATAATGAAATTCCTCCTATTTCGTATTTTTGCTTATGATAGTGATTATTTCTGAATCACAGGAGCGCCGCCATATACCTCAGACATGGGAATTTGCTCCAATGCAGCATCCAGCGCAGCCACCTCCGCAGCAGTCAGCTTCACATCTGCGGCTCCCAGATTCTCCGTCAGGCGCTCCGGCTTGCGGGTGCCGGGAATCGGTACAATGTAAGGCTTTTTGCACAGCATCCACGCCAGAGAAATCTGCGCAGGCGTAGCGTTCTTTTCTTCCGCCGTATGCCGCAGCAAGTCCAGAAGTTCCCGGTTGCGTTCGATATTTTCCGGCTGATACTGGGGCATCACGCTGCGGTAATCCTCATGGCCGCCGAACACCGTATCCTTTCCGTATTTGCCGCTGAGTAAGCCGTTTGCCATAGGCGAGAACGCCACATAGCCAATCCCCAGTTCTTCCAGTACCGGGAACAGAGTTTCATACCACCGGGCCATCATGGAGTAACGGTTCTGAATGGCGGTTACCGGGCAGACGGCATGGGCGCGGCGGATGGTTTCCTCCGTTGCTTCCGACAGTCCCCAATGGGTGATTTTTCCCTCCTGGATCAGTTCTGACATCACTCCGGCTACTTCCTCAATGGGAACCTGCGGATCAAGTCGATGCTGATAATACAGGTCAATGTGATCCGTCTGCAGCCGTTTCAGGGAGCCCTCCACTGATACGCGGATGGTTTCCGGGCGGGAATCCGTCACCACAGGCAGATTGACCGCCTTGCTGCTCCAATCAAAATGAATGCCAAACTTGGTAGCGATTACCACTTGATCCCGGAAGGGTTTCAGGGCCGCACCTACCAGCTCCTCGTTGTCATGGGGATGTTCCCTTGTTCCATAGGTCTCCGCCGTGTCAAAAAAAGTGCATCCCTGATCTACGGCCTGTGCGATCAGTTCTGTCATCTCCCGCTTGTCTGCCGGAGCGCCGTAGGCATGAGTCATACCCATACAGCCTAATCCGACAGCAGAAACTTTCAAATCTTTTCCCAAAATTCTCGTGTTCATAAAATTCTTCCTCTCTTTTTTTCTGTTCCATTCAACGAAGGCACTCCTTCACAAGTTCCGTAACCTCATCTGCAGAAAGCAGTGTGGATTATAGTTCCAAATCTTCCAGCCAGGTCTGGACATCCTCTTCTGAAACGCCGGACGAGAACCGAATCCCTTCCAGCCACTCTCCGGTTCCGGCTGCTTCCGCCAAAAGTTCGCCGCTTTCTCCCAGTCCGGAAGAGGCGGAAGTACAGAAAGGAATTACCGTTTTCCCCGTAAAGTCATTGGCTTCAATGAAACCGTCTACCGGCCATGCGGCGATGCCCCACCAGATGGGATACCCTATAAACACGGTGTCATAGGATTCCCAATCCGAAACGGTAGATTCCACAAGTTCCACATCTCTTGCATCGGGATTGTCATGCTCATACACGACCCGGCTGCTGTCATCATTGTAGTTCAGGTCTTCATCCGTATAGGGTTCTGCGGGTACCAGCTCAAATAAATTTCCGCCGGTTGCCGCTGCAATATAGTTTGCAGCTTCCTCGGTATTGCCGGTCGCAGAATAATAGACAACCAGTGTTTTTCCTTCTTTGGATTCCGTATCCCCCGAAGCTTCTTCTGTGTCTGCTTCAGGTGTTTCGGCAACAGTCCCGGTACTTTCGCTGTCAGACTGCGTGTCTGAGGTACTGTCTGTGTTGCTGTTACCACCGCAGGCGGTCAGACCCCAAATCATGGATACGCTCAAAAATAATGCAACTAATTTTTTCATGGTAATCGTCCTTCCTTTTCCTTATTTTTGTCTGCTTTTTTAAGACATCATGGTATACCCTTGCGGTATTTCCTTATTTTTGTCTCCTTTTTTAAGACATCATGGTATACCCTTGCGGTATTTTTAATAGCATTCCTGAAAAATCTTCAGGATTTCCTCATGTGTCATCTTCCGATAACTGCCGGAAACGAGATTGCAGGAATCCGCGATTGCTTTGAGATCCGTCTCTTCGGTCACGCCCAGCTCCCGCAGAGTAGTAGGCAGGCCGATCTCCCGGATAAAATCAGCCAGTGCATCCACACCGGCGCGGGCCAGCGTTTCTTCGTTTTTCCCCTTCGGAGAAATGCCCCAAACGTTGACGGCGAACCGCGCAAATTTGGCAGCGCCGTCCTTATAAATATGCCGGTAATAGACCGGGTGCAGCACCGCCAGTCCTGCGCCGTGGTTGCAGTTTGTATATGCTCCAAGCTGATGCTCCATCTGATGACACTGGAAGTCCATCTGCTTTCCCAACTTGATGATGCGGTTCTCCGCCATGGTAGACTCCCACATCAGGTTGCTCCTGGCGGTATAGTTCTCCGGGTTTTGAATCGCCGCCCGCAGATCCCGAATCACACCCCGCATCAGCGCCTCGGAAATGTCGTCCGACACATTATTCTCGTCCGGTTCGCTGAAATAGGTCTCCATGATATGGGAAAGGATGTCGAATCCGCCGGATACCATCTGCTGTCTGGGAACACTGTAGGTATAGGTGGGATCCAGCAGCGCAAACCTGGCGTTGCATTTCGGGTAATCCCGTCCGGTCTTAACTTTCAGTTCCTCGTTGGTAATCACCGCGCCGCCGTTCATCTCACTGCCGGTTCCGGCTACTGTAACGATGGTCCCCAGGGGAAGCGGTTCAAAATCAATCACGCCGGGCCTTGCCCAGAAATCCGTCCAGATATCACCGTCATAGACCGCCGCCATGGAAATTGCCTTGCAGCAATCCATCACACTGCCACCGCCCACGGCAAGGATCCAATCCACATGATTTTCCCGTGCCAGCTTCGCCCCCTCCAGCACCTTGGTATAGGTTGGATTCGCCCCAATGCCGGAGAACTCCACGATGGTTTGCCCGGCTTTTTGCAGACAGGCCGTCACCTCATCATAGATGCCATTCTTCTTAACAGAGCTGCCGCCAAAACAGAGCATAACGGTCTGTCCGTAATGCCCGGAAAGGCAGGCCAGATATTCTTTCACACATCCCTTTCCAAAATAGACTTTTGTTGTGTTTTCAAAAATAAAGTTATTCATCGTCGTTCTCCTTTATAAATTCATAACTTATACCTTCCTGCTACACTTGCCTCTGCCAGAATGCGATTGCTTCATCAATCCACCCCTCCGCCACCGTGCCGGTTCCCAGACCAAAACCATGGGAAAGACCCGGATAGGAATGAAATTCCGTGTCGATTCCCAAAGAGCTCATACCGTCAAGCCGCCGCTTCATCGTCCGCCAGTTGGCAATGCCGTCGCTTTCCCCGACTGTCACGAAGGTCGCCGGGTCGTTTTCGCTGTATTCGCTAAGACCTGTATACTGCATGATAACCGCCGCAGGCTGCGGAAGATCATCTGCTCCAAACGCTGCCGTTCCATAGGAACCGATCCATGCCGCCATTCTTGCCCCTGCGCTGCCGCCCCATAGGGAATAGCCGTCCGTGTTTACTTCCAGTTCTTCCGCGTATTCAAAAATAAACTGAATCGCCCGCGCCAGATCTTCACAGGCAGTTTGTGCGCCGGGCCGGTAGATCAGGGCAAAGGCGTTATATCCCTGTTTGGAAAGTTCCAGAGCATGGGGAAAGCTGTCCTGCATGGCTCCCACATAGGCAAACGCCCCGCCCGCATTGCAGACGGCAAACCGCTCACCGGGATTTCCCTTGAAGAAGAACAACCCGGTGTCCTCTTTTTCCGGATCAGCCGCCTTTTCTTCCTCTTTGTAAATATCATAAAAAATGGTATCGCCCGAAGCGGCGTGTTTCTTCATGTAATTTGTGATTTCCACGGTTTCATCCGGGTCAATATTGCTGTAATAGGTCAACTGCAGATCTCCCAGCGTATCTCCGCTATAGTACCAGTCATCCACCGGAAAGATCAGCCTGCCGTAATCCCCAAAAACAGGATCACTCATAACGTCAGATATGAGGGTATCGACAGTATAAAGACTGCCCGCCAACGTATCATCCTCTGTAGCATTTTGCTCATATTCGGCATCCATCGTATTCGTCATGTCCTGCACCTCCCGGGAATCATTCGGTTCGGTTGAATTTCCACAGGCAGTCAGCACTGCCATAAAAAGGACAGCCCAAATTCCCATTCCCATTGCCTGTTTCATGCACGTATTCCTCCTTCGCAAGCCGCTTTCTTGTCATTTGTTATCTATAGTATAAAAAAATCGAGGCTCCTTAAGAAGTCTCGATTCGTTCATTAGTTTATACCTGAAAGTTATATCTAAAAAATACCTCGCAGTACACTACGGAGTATTTGCCTGGTGCACTACCGTCTGAACCGCCGACAGAAATCGTTTCACGGTTTCCGAAGGCGTATGGGAATGTAGCAGACCATAGGGGATTGAGTGATTCCACTCCACCGGAATGACCTTTAACAAAGGATGGACATTGTCCCATGCCTGAACGGCCATCAGCACATCGTTGCTGTTTTCGCAGCGGTTGAACACCTCCACGCTGTAAAAATCAAAGTCGACTATCTGAATCTGGCTGTGATTCTGCCAGATGTCATCCCGAAGGATGTCCACATAGTGGCTCCAGTTCCGGTGCATCAGCATCAGCCGTTCGCCATATAGATCCTGAATGGCCAGCCGGTTTTTATCCGCAAGACGGTGGTGGATGGAAACCGCACAGCAGATTGGCTGTCTGGAAATTTCAAACCCTGCGCAGTTTCGCAGATTCAGCATCGTATCATCAAATATCCCGGCAACCACGTCAATGTTTGTCCCAAGATTTTTCAGAATCTCCCTGGCATTCTCCGGCGTGTTTTCATAGGGAATCAACTGGAATTTAATTTCCGGGCAGAGTTCATGGATCTTCGGCCAAAGATCTACCAGAACTCCTGCAGGCGTCATAGGAGAAGTCCCGATGCGGATGACATTATCCCCTTCCTGCATGGCATTCTTTGCCCGGATGACAGAATCCTTACAATATTGAATCACATATTTTGCGTCATTATAGAGAGACATCCCGGCTTTTGTCAGCTTCAGTCCGCGATGGGTACGCTCAAAGAGCTTCACATCCAGATCTGCTTCCAGCAGGTTGATCTGTTTAATCACAGCTGTAGGCGTGATATAAGATTGTTCCGCCGCCTTGTTAAAGCTGCCGGCGTCTGCAACCCGGATAAAAGTTTCAAGTTGAGGGTTATACACAGCAATCACCGACCTTTCTTCTCAAATTTATTCCTGCCGTAAGATTCCATATTTATCAAACTTTTTTCGAAGTGCGATTTCAGTAGGAATGATCGAAAGCACAATGACCGCCGTCTGTATGAGAAGCAAAACAATCGCTGCATTCGTAATCGTATCCTCGCTTCTTTTACTCACAAGTATCATGACAGCAAGTGAAACAAACAGCATGATTTTTCCGGCAACGGCCCATATTCTTCCGATATATTTGTGTGCGAATGTCCATGTATTTTCATTCTTCATGGACATCATCGTACGATATCCATAAATTGGATTGATATTTTTAGGCGGTTTAACCATCCAACTCCGTCCTGCTATAAATATGAGACTCGGTACAATCATTGAAATAATGAATACTTCACACCAAATGTTCATCGTAAAACCTCCTCTTAAATCACTCAGCCTAAGAATCACTTCATCCAGAAACCGGTCAGCTTCATATCTTTGTCAAATACAAGCGTAAATGTAATGCTTACATTCTCGTAAGACGCGTTTACCTGTGCGATTGCTGACTTTTTCCCATACTGTGTACTTTCGGCCATATAGATGTTGCCGAAAGATTGGAAATCGCCCCAGTCCGATCCGAACGTATTCTTTGCCTCGTCCATTCCTTCTTTTGTCAGCGAATCCTTAAGCTTCTCTGCGGACATCTGCTGCATGGTCCCGTAATCTTCCTCATTGAACACATTGATCACCGTCTTTGCTGTTTCCTCCACTGTTTCCGCCTGAAATACACCACTTTTCCCTATTTCTGTACTTTTGGGCAAAATCCAGTATACGAATGCGGCAAGCGCTGCAATAATAATTACAGCAATGATCAAATGTCTTTTTAATTTCTCTCTGCGGTATTTTTTTACCTCTTCTTCCGGGAAATTCCGGTTAAACTCTTCTGCAATCTCTGAAGGTGTCCCCATCTCCCGGATCACATCCTCTTCTTTTTTCCCACTTTCAATTCTTGCCTCAAGTTCTGACTTCAGTTCCTTCCCGATTTCTTCTCTTTTTCCCTTTGAACATGTCAGCCGTTTCAAGATATTTCGTATATACTTCTCATTCATCACGCTTCTCCTCCATAACCTCTGCGACACTTTTGCAGATATCCTGCCAGAGCGTTTTAATCTGGCGAAACTCCCGCTTTCCTTTATCTGTTATGACGTAATACTTACGCGGTACTTTCTTCTCCTGTGCTTCACTCCACTGACTTTCTACCAGTCCGTCCTCTTCCAGACGATATAAGACAGGATACAGCGTTCCCTCTTTCAGAGCGAACCTGCCTCCGCTTTTCTCGTTCAGTTCGATGATCATCTGATATCCGTACTTCTTCTCATCTTCCAGCAGTTTCAAAACGAGCATATCCAAAACCCCTTTTTTCATCTGCCGTTCATACTTTTCATTCAGTTTCCTCACCTCTGTCCACTCATTCAATATTAAATTCATAAATACTTTGTATTACTAAGTACATATTATTACTGAATGACCATATTGTCAATTGTTTTTTACTAATTATGATTTATTCTGCAAGTTTCATAAACGTTTCCAACGCCGCCGCATCAGCATATCCTTTTTCATAAAGCCTGTGTAATGCGGCCTTGTCCCGCGTTAGCGTATCTACGCCACATGTATCGTCCGGGGACAGGATCAGCACCTTATTCTGCCTGCGGTATTCTTTCGTCCGTTCCACTTCCCGGTTATACCGCATGGCTCTCTGGCGGAGCATTTCGGCGGCTTCCGGGTATTTTTTCTGTATACGCGCCGCAATCTTCTCATCTTTTTTAGAATCCCGTATATAATCTTCCGGTTTCGTCAAAATGACGACGACACGGTCGCAGCCGCATTGAAATGCCTTTTCCACCGGAACCGGATCGCTAAGGGCGCCGTCATAGTAAGGCGTGTTTTCGATAACATAAGGTTTGCAAACGTAGGGAATGGAACAGGAGGCCTTCAAAATTCCATATTCATCCTTTTTCATATCCTCTTTCCCAAAATACTTTGCCTTGCCGTTTTTTGCATTTGTAGCAACCACAATCAGATCCGCCGGATTTTGCATGATCTTTTCATAGTTCAGCGGATTCTCGCCCGATGAGTTGCTAAGCGTCCCATATAAATAATCCATATCTATGTAGGATTTCTTCTTGATGAAATTTTGCAGTCCCATATACTCTTTTCTAAAAGAATACTCCGAATAAAACAAATAGTTTCGTCCTCTTTGTCCCGCCAGATAGGAGGCGATATTCGCGCTTCCCGCCGATACGCCGATGCCGGCGTCAAACCGGATTCCCCTGTCCATGCAATAATCAAAAATGCCTGCCGCATAAATCCCGCGCAGACCGCCGCCTACATCTACAATCCCTGTTTTCATGTTCATTTTCTCCTTTTGCTTTTGTTAAACGTGTTTCCCTATGCAAATGTTTTTTTGCATTTTCTTTGTAACCTTTATTCTTTTGTGCTATACTAAAAAAATGTACCTCTATTCATGTTTTTATAAAAGTGAGCTGATGCATATGAACCGCACGAAAGAAATCATCATCAACGCATTCTGGCAGTTGCTGGAAGAAAAGCCTTACAACAAGATAACCGTCAAAGATATTGTGGATCGCTGTCATCTAAACCGCAATACCTTTTACTACCATTTTCACGATATTCCGGAACTGCTGGAGGTCAGCATCAGAGCAGAGCAGGACGCTGTCATTCAGGAATACTTCTGCTTCGGTTCGCCTATCGACTGCCTTGTTCCTCTCGTACAGAATACCTTGAACCGCAAAAAGGCTATCCTGCATATTTACCGCTCTGTGCAGCGCGAGATATTCCTTCGCGCGTTGGATCAGGTCGCCCTTTATGCTGTAACCGAATATATCAACACCGCGACGGCAGGACTTACCCTCCCTCCAAAGGACAAAACGCTGCTTATCCGCTTCTATAAATGCGCCCTCGTAGGAATCTATCTGGACTGGCTGGACGACGGAATGAACTATGATCTCGTGGAAAGCTTTATCCGGCTTACGGATCTGTTTGACGGACTGGGCGCGCAGGCCTTCCTGAAAGCAGCGGATTCTCATTAAAATCGCCTCTTTCTGACTTTGATATCTCTATTGTAAAAACCATACGAGATTTCCGCCATGGGTAAACAGGAGTGATATGTTTAAAAAACAGACATGTCCGGTAGATTTGCCTAAAAGGATCCGGCAATTCAGATGTGCTGCCGTCATAGATATTTTATTGCCCTTGTGTTCATTTCCTTATTTTCTTTACTTTTTATAAAGATAATAATATGTTCCATATTTGGATACATTTTCCAACAATTCCATCATCTCACTCATAGGAATTGCAAAATCTGACCGACACCATTCTTTGATTACAGCAAATATCCCACACATATAGTATTGAAAAAGGACTTCCGCTTTCTCCGGCGGCAGATTGCTGTGCTGTACCCATTCGCTGATCGTGCGGTCATGTAAAAAAGTATAGACAATCTCATTCCCGCTTCCGGTACTTTCTTCCGATGTGAAAAACTCAAACAATTCCTTGTTATTCATAACGGCACATAAAAACTTTTCATATACAAATCCCACATTACGGTCATATTTATAGTCCTGAATCGCTGTAAGAAACTGCTCGGCAAATTCTGTTTCCATCTCTTTCATCAATGCATTAATATCTTCATAATGCGCATAAAACGTACAGCGGTTAATATCCGCACGTTCACAGATCTCTTTTACAGAAATAGATCGCAGGTTTTTTTCTTTTGCCAAAGCGAAAAAACTCTTCTTAATCTTCTCCACCGTGTACTTTACACGCCTGTCTTTTTTTGCCTGTTCCATTCCGATACTCCTTTACCCAACACATTTCCGTTACGTGTATGTTTCAAAACACAACGCAAAATACTGACTATTGTTTTTCTATAATAGATACTTTATCATATAAATATCAGAAAAACAACACGTGTATGTTTACTTTTTAACAAAAAAAAATCAGGAGGTGTCTTCAATGAAAAAAGCATATGAGTCACTCTTCACTCCGGCTAAAATAGGGAACTGCGAGATCCCGAACCGGTTTATCCTCTGCGCCATGGAAGGAACTACGATTGTAGACTGGATGATGGCAAAAGGATATAACGGGGAAGTGGCCGATCTGCTGGTCAACCGGGCAAAGGACGGCGTCGGCCTCATTATTCCGGGTGCGCTGCACCTACGTAGTTTTATAGGAAAACAGTGGTGCTACCAACATCCGCAGGCTTTTACCGGAGTGGATAAACTGTTTTCCAAGATTCACAAATACGGCTCCAAAATATTCATTCAGATGACTTGCGGCATGGGGCGAAGTTTCCCGATGATGAAAATCTTTTCCGAGAATAAGGAAATGTTAAGGCCGCTGATTGACATTGATTACTTTAACGCGGCGGCAGACGACGGACTTCCGAATATCTGGGAGCCAGATGAAAAAACACACGGACTAACCGTAGAAGAAATACAGGAATTTGTAACCGCTTATGCGGAAACCTCTTATCTGATGAAACAGCTTGGCGCGGACGGTATCGAGGTGCATGCCGTACATGAAGGATACCTGATGGATTCCTTCACGACGCCCTATATGAACCACAGAACGGATGCATATGGGGGAAGTCTTGAAAACAGGTATCGCTTCCCCTGCGAAGTGGTAAAAGCAATAAAGAAACGCTGCGGTGAAGATTTTCCTGTAATCCTGCGGTACTCCGTTACTTCCAAGACAAAAGGGATTATGAAAGGGATCATCCCCGGAGACGACGTTAGCTTAGAAATTGGAAGAGATATGGAAGACTCTGAAAAAGCAATCCAATTACTGACGCAAGCCGGATATGACGGATTTAATTGTGACAACGGTACATATGATGCATGGTATTACGCACATCCGCCGGTGTATATGCCCTATAACTGCAATCTTGAGGAAGCGGTTCATATTAAAAAATTTACAACAGCTCCTATAGGCGTCGCCGGAAGAATGCAGCTGGACGAAGCGGCGGAGGCGGTCCGGTCAGGCGAAATTGATTTTGTCGGCATCGCAAGACAATTTCTCACCGATGAAAAATTTCTGACAAAAATCAGGGAAGACCGCATGGATGACATCCTTCCCTGTATTTCCTGCCACACAGGATGTCTGCCCCTTTCGTTATATAAGGATAGCGGATGCGTGACAAACTTTGAGGAAGAATACGGCATTTGCGCGCTTCGTCCGTATACAAGAAATGAAAAAAAATATGCGCCGACGCCAGCAAAGAATCCGAAAAAAATGGCTGTGATCGGCGGTGGAATCGCAGGTATGGAATTTGCGCTGCGTGCATGCGAGCGAGGTCATAACGTAACGTTATATGAGAAAAGCAATGAACTTGGCGGCGTATATATCGCTGCTGCGGCGCCTTCCTATAAGGGAAAGGACAGAGAATTACTTGCCTACTACAGAAAACACATACTGAGATCCGATGTGCACGTACATATGAATTGTGAGATAACCGACCTTTCGGATTTGGATGCCGACGAAATAGTCATTGCCACCGGCGCAGCTTCAACAAATACTTTACACGTATATGGCGGTGAATATACCATTCCTGCCGTAGAATATTTACGTGGAAAAGCAGAGGTTGGCGATCATATCGCGGTCATCGGCGGCGGATTGACCGGATGTGAAATCGCTTATGAACTCGCCATGGAAGGAAAGCACCCGGTTATTATCGAAATCAGAAACGATCTGATTATCGGCGCGGGCATTTCCATGGCAAACTCACACTATCTCAAAGATGCATTGGATTTTTACAAAGTTCCAGTGTATTTAGAGTCACAAGTAACAGAAGTACGGAAATACGCGGTAGTTATTGAACGTAAAGACGGCACACGGGAAGAAATCCCGGCAAACAGCGTCATCGTATCTATGGGCTATACTTCTGGACACCCATTTGTGGGACAAGAATCCGAACATGTCCATGTCATTGGCGATGCAGACAAAGTCGGAAACCTGCGGAAAGCCATTTGGGCGGCGAATGACCTTGTTGTAAAATTATCATAGGAGAATTTAAGTTATGGAACAGAAAGTAGCAATCGTAACCGGAGGAAGTATGGGGATCGGAGAAGCAATTGTAAAACACCTTGCAGCCGACGGCTTTCATGTCGCTATTGCTGCAAGAGGGATTGGCGCAGCAGAAAAAGTCGCGGCGGAGTGTAATGGAAAAGCAAAAGCCTATCGCGCTGACGTATCCAAAAAATCTGACGTAGACCAGCTTGTTGCCGATGTCGTCCGGGATTTTGGCAGGCTCGACGTCATGGTCAACAATGCAGGAATCTCCAGAGAGTACAGCTTGTTGGAAATGACTGAGGAGCAATACGACGAATTATGGAGCATTAACGTCAAGGGCGTTCTCTTCGGAATTCAGGCGGCGGCAGCACAGTTTCTCGCACAGGGAAGCGGAGGAAAGATTATTAATGCCTCCTCCATCGGCGGATATAAAGTACAGCCTGCGCACGGCGGCTATTCCTCGACCAAATTTGCCGTGCGTTCCTTAACACAGGCGGCCGCAAAGGAATTTGGCAAATATAATATTACAACAAACTGTTACTGCCCCGGCTATGTTATGACGCCTATGATGGAAGATATTATTGATAATCTGTGCCAGAAAATG
>CATXUX010000032.1 GCA_958402795.1 uncultured Lachnospiraceae bacterium
AAAAATCGCTATGCCACAGCCTTGGCAGGCCATCGCGCAGCGATTTTGTTCAATCGGGAATTGTGGAGGAAACGAAGATAATGGATATCTGGGAGAAATTATATGAAAAAGCAAAAGAGCAATATCATCCGGAAGATGTGACTCCTTTTGTCTATGCGCATCATGTGGTTTGCGCATTAGAGGCTGAAAACGGAGAGATTTATACGGGCTTCTGCATTGAGGCGTGCAGTGGTGTTATGGATTTATGTGCTGAGCGAGTAGCTGCATTAAATATGTATGTGAACAGCGGACAAACCAAAATTAAGCGACTGATTGCATTTCGTGATAAGGCTCCATATGGTGATGGCAGTGGTATGCCTTGCGGAGCGTGCCGAGAGTTTCTGTATCAATTAAATGAGGGAAATGAAGATATGGAAATAATGGTAGATTATGAGAGCAGAGAGGTCGTCAAATTAAAAGAGTTAATGCCAAAATGGTGGGGAAAAGAACGATATGCTGAGGGATGAGATGAAAGATCCGGATCACGGTTGTGGTCCGGATCTTTTATGATATTAGGAAATTTCGTTTTTCTTAAGATTTTTGATAGAGTATTTTAAAGAATTATTGTTATATTTTTTGCAAAAGAGTAATCAAATTTGGGAGGGGATGTTCATGAAATATGTTTCAAGCAATCAACCTATCGCTATTTTAGTAATAGCTTTTGCATTAGGATTTTTCAGTTAAAATTTTTATTTGAGGAGAAAAACGATGAAAAAAATCATAACTATTTTTAGTGTTATATTTCTTGTTACATTACTAACATCTTGTTCGACAGATTTCGATGGAAGTAGAATAGGAAATAACAATCAACTAATGATGGAGTATACAGCGTTTGATACTACTGATTCTCAAGATTTAGTTGTTGAAGCCGGGGATACTATTCATGCGGAAATAGTAATTGAGGACGGTCAGTTATCATATAAAATTCAGAAAAATGATGATGAACCTATCGCTGAAAGTGAAGATATTTCATCTTCAGAAGACTTTGATGTTGAGATAGAAAAAAGCGGAACATATACAGTAACAGTAATAGGAGAAAAAACAAGGGGAAGTGTAAAATTCATAGTAGAAAGTGCGGAGTGATTTATAGTATAAAGAAACGTCGAGCTGATATGTCTGATACACATCAGGTAGTTTCTGCCACTATAATTCCTACAGTAAATTTACGCCGTCTTGAAATAGAAAACAGCTTGCCAGAAGAAAAAATTGCGTGTATAATTGCTTTATAAAAGCAGGGAAAGCAAAGGATTTTTACTGATTGGGATGGTGTTTGCCATGTGTGCTGCCTATAAAAAGGTAACAGAATATATTTCGCATACAGATGATGTTTTGTGGGACTTTGAAGTTGTAACAGACGATTTGTTTTTTAATGTCAACCGGATTCATCCGCTAAAACAGGACGATGTGGCAAAATTAGTCCGGTGTATCCGGTCTGATACACAGGTAGCCGGGTTGATTGTTTTTGGAAGTGCGGTACGATTTGATTGCCATTCCGGGAGTGATATTGATATTTTGGTGATACGTGATGATGATAAACAGATATTAAACTGCAATCTGAGTGAAGTGAAAAGCAATCTTGATATTATATTTCACACAAAATTAGGTGTGCGTCTGGCAGATGAAATTGCAAGGACTGGAGTGGTCGTGTATGAGAGGGGATGAAATGTATGTGCAATATGAAATATTTTAAGGCGGCGTATCACAACTGGGATGTTGCAAACCGTTTGATCCAGTTTTATCATTCGGATGAATTGTATATCAATGATGCAGCATATAATCTTCAGCAGTGCGTAGAGAAAGTATTAAAAGCATATCTGGAATGTAAGGGTGTGACGGTTCCACCGACTCACAATATCTATAAATTGATAGCAATGTCTAAAAATAATGGATCGGCAGTGAAATTAACGGACTGGATTGAACAAAATCAATACGAAATAGAATCGTGGGAATCTGATACGAGATACAATTTTGATTTTGTGTTGGAGATTGGACGTATACAGGAGGGGATACGTGAAGTAAAGCATTTCCTGAAAATAAATGGACTTGACTACACATTGGAAGATGCGATTACTCCGGAAGTGAAAGAGGCTCTCTTACAGTTACTTCCATCGAATCTTATCATTCAGGATGATTTTGAACTGAATTGCTACTATCATATTTTTAAACGGAAACTGGAAACAAAAAAATAACTGGCGAAAAGAAGCGGGAAGGAGAGCACAAATTCAATTTGTGCTCACTCCCGCTTCAAGTATTTTAGCAGATTCACTTTATGTTCCGTACCGGTGGGAATATTTTTGAGTCCGCTATAATGGCGCGAAATCATGAGGATGGTCATTGCAGACGCGATCACTCCGATTTCGGCTCCGTATACCAGAAATGCCGGGAACAAAAAGAAAAGGGGAATGATGACCGCGCCGATGGGAAGATATCCGGTAATCAGCACGGCGACCAGTCCGGCAATACAGGAAATCAGTCCCCACAGTGGAGAGATCAGAACAAGGGCAGTACAGGTACAGGCAACGCCTTTTCCACCTTTCAGATGATGCCAGAGCGGATAATTGTGCCCCAGCGTGCAGCCGAGTCCCGCCCATGCAGCGGCGGATACGCCCAATTCAGGAAAGATGAGCAGACGGCACAAAAGACAGGAGAGTATTGTTTTTGCGATATCTCCGGCCAGCGTGGCGGCTCCGCATCCGATGCCGTACTGTTTGACGATATTCGCCATACCCGGATTTCCGGTACCGACTGTAAAAGCGCTCTTTCCTGACTGATGTTTCGAGACAAATTCGGCTGTCAGCAGGTTCCCGCAGACATAGCCGAAAAGCAGGCATAAAATACGATTTATCATAGCAATCTCCTTCTGAATATGTTTCTTTACGCAGCCGCACTCTGCGCAAGATAATCCGCAGTTATCATAGCAGGGAACTTTTACCCTTATATTCTATAATTCCCGGATATATTAGAAAACAAACATTTTTTTCAGGTTTCAATATGCATTATACTGCCGGAAAAGCAGGGAATCAACGCTTGCGTGCTAAAATAACATAAAATATGACCATGAAAAAACATAACTTTTAACTTGTTTTATGTTGATTTTTATTTTGATGTCTAGTAGAATAAGACGAGGTAGTACAAGGAGGAAGGAACATGTCCGAAATTACAAAAGTAGCTCTTGACGCCATGGGCGGGGACAACGCTCCGGGCGAGATTGTAAAGGGAGCAGTAAAGGCAGTGAAGGAAAGGCAGGATATTCAGGTACTGCTGGTCGGAAAGGAAGAAGTGGTCCGCAGGGAACTGGAAGGTTGCGAGTATCCGAAGGACCGGATCGAGATCGTCAACGCAACAGAAGTTGTGGAGATGGCAGAAGCTCCGGTGCTTGCGATTCGCCGGAAGAAGGATTCATCCCTGTCAGTTGCCATGCGACTTGTGCACGACGGCAAAGCAGACGCGGTTGTGTCCGCGGGGAACTCCGGTGCGGTTCTGGTAGGCGGTCAGCTTTTGATCGGCAAGCAGAAGGGCGTGGAGCGTACACCGCTCGCACCGCTGATTCCTACGGCAAAAGGAGTATCCCTTCTGATTGACTGCGGAGCAAATGTAGACGCGCGGCCGGCACATCTGGTACAGTTCGCGCAGATGGGTTCCATTTATATGGAGAATGTCATCGGAAAGAAGAATCCGACGGTCGGGATCGTGAATATCGGAGCGGAAGAAGAAAAGGGAAATGCGCTTGTGAAGGAGACGTTCCCGCTGCTGAAGGAGTGTAAGGATATCAACTTTGTCGGCAGTGTGGAGGCGCGGGACATTCCGAAGGGTGATGTGGACGTCATTGTCTGCGAAGCATTTGTCGGAAATGTCATCCTGAAGCTTTACGAAGGACTGGCAGGCACTCTGATCAGTAAAATCAAAGGAGGCCTGATGTCATCCCTGCGAAGCAAGATCGGCGCAGTTTTGATCAAACCGGCGCTGAAGTCTACGCTAAAAGAGTTTGACGCTTCTAAGTACGGCGGAGCGCCGATGCTGGGACTCAAAGGCCTGGTCGTAAAAACACACGGAAATGCGACTGCCAAAGAGGTATGTAATTCCATTATCCAGTGTGTGACATTCAAGGAGCAGCAGATTAACCGGCGCATCGGTGAAGCGATTCTTTCATCAAAGGAATAAAGAAATAAAGAAAGGAAAAGAAAAGATGGAATTTGAGAAGATTCAGGCAATCATTGCCGAAGAGATGGATATGAAAAAGGAAGATATCAAACCGGAAAGCAGATTTGTGGACGATCTCGGTGCGGACTCTCTGGATGTGATCCAGATCGTGTTAGAACTGGAGGATGAATTTGACATCAAGATCCCGGACGAAGCAGTTGAGAAGATTTCCACAGTGCAGGATGCGGTCGATCAGATCAAGAATGCGACGGGAAAGTAAGAAACGGATCATCAGAATAAGAAGAACAAAAAAAGAGAAAGCCCCGCCGGGCTTTTTCTTCATAAAGAAAGGAGTTTTATGAAGGACAGGCTGAAAGAACTGGAACAGAAGATCGGATATCAGTTTCGGGACAAAACGCTTCTCAGGAGATCTATGATGCACAGTTCCTATACGAATGAAAAGCATATGCCGAAATACGAGTGCAACGAAAGGCTGGAATTTCTGGGAGACGCTGTGCTGGAACTGGTGTCAAGTGAATTTTTATACAAGGAAAACCCGAAAGTTTCAGAAGGGGAGATGACAAAGACACGCGCAAGTATGGTGTGCGAACCATCCCTCGCATTTTGTGCGAGAGATCTGGATCTCGGTTCGTATCTTTTGCTCGGGAAAGGAGAAGATGCGTCCGGCGGAAGACTGCGGGAATCGCTGACTTCAGACGCGATGGAAGCACTGATCGGAGCAATTTATCTGGACGGTGGTTTTGCTAATGCGAAAGAGTTTATCCATACATTTATCCTGTCGGATCTGGAGCATAAAAAACTCTTTTTTGATAGCAAGACCATTTTACAGGAGATGGTACAGGCAAAAGGAAACCATCCGGTCGCTTACCGGCTGACGGACGAGCAGGGGCCGGATCACGATAAAGCATTTTTTGTGGAGGTCCTTGTCGACGGTGAGGTATTCGGCGCAGGAAGAGGACACACGAAGAAAGCGGCGGAGCAGCAGGCGGCTTACCAGGCAATTCTGAAAATGAAAAAACAATCATAAGCAGGTGACATATGTACTTAAAAAGCATTGAAATACAAGGGTTTAAGTCCTTCGCTAACAAAATAAAATTTGATTTTCATGAAGGCATCACCGGGATTGTCGGTCCAAACGGAAGTGGAAAAAGCAATGTCGCCGACGCCGTGAGATGGGTGCTGGGCGAGCAGCGGGTAAAGCAGCTTCGGGGCGGTTCCATGCAGGATGTGATCTTCTCCGGAACGGAGAACCGGAAACCGCTGAGCTATGCCTCCGTTGCAATTACGCTGAATAATGCCGACCATAAACTTCCGGTCGATTATGAAGAAGTAACGGTGACGCGAAAGCTTTACCGTTCCGGCGAGAGCGAGTACCTGATCAACGGAACCGCATGCAGGCTCAAGGATATTAACGAGATGTTCTATGATACCGGTATCGGGAAAGAAGGGTATTCCATCATCGGACAGGGACAGATCGACAGGATTCTGAGCGGCAAACCGGAGGAGCGAAGAGAGCTTTTTGACGAAGCGGCAGGAATCGTGAAGTTTAAGCGCCGGAAAGGGATGTCCTTAAAGAAGCTGGAGGAGGAGCGACAGAACCTTACGCGGGTGAATGACATTTTGTCTGAGCTGGAAAAACAGATCGGTCCACTGGAACGGCAGTCTGAAGTCGCACGGGAATATCTGAAGAAAAAGGATGAACTGAAAACATTTGATATTAATATGTTCCTTCTGGAGACGGAGCGGCTCAAAGAACAGACAGCAGAACTTGATGAGAAACTGCAGATTGCGACAGAGGAACTCTCACAGGCAGGCGCACGTTATGATGCGATGAAGGCGGAGTATGAAGCAATCGAGGGAGAGATGGATTCCATCGACGACTCCGTTGAAAAAGCAAAGGCGCAATTGAATGAAACCACACTGTTAAAGCAGCAGTTGGAAGGAAAGATCAATGTCCTGAAAGAGCAGATCAACACAGTGCGCATGAACGATGAGCACTATGACAACCGTCTGAACACGATCCGGACGGAGCTGGAAGCAAGAAAAAGCCAGAGGGCAGAGCTCAAAGAGGAGCAGGAAAAGGTGCAGGAGAGACTGTCAGAGGAAACAGAGGGAGACAGACAGGCACAGCAGGAGCTTCTGGAGACGCAGAGCCGGATCGCCGAGGCGTCTGCGGAAATTGAGCAGAGCCAGCAGGAGATCATGGAACTGCTCGACAACCGCGCTTCTACGAAAGCACAGATCCAGCATTTTGATACGACACAGGAGCAGATCACCCAGAGACGCTCAGAACTCAACCGTCTGATCCTTGAGATCGCAAGCGAGGGAGAGCAGCAGAATTCGGTACTGGCCGGGTATGAGGAGGAGCTGCAGAAGGTATCGGAGAAGATCTCCATATACAGCGGACAGATCACGGAGAATGAACAGGAAATTGAAAAACTCCAGAAAGAGATGTCCGAAAAGCAGGAGCAGCTTCGAATCGGACAGACTGCCTACCATAGGGAGTCCTCCCGGCTGGAATCCCTGAAGAATATTACCGAGCGTTATGACGGATATGGCAGCAGTATCCGCCGTGTGATGAGTAATAAAGAACGGGAAAGCGGACTCCTCGGGGTTGTTGCGGATATTATTAAGGTAGAGAAAGAGTATGAACTTGCGATCGAGACCGCTCTGGGCGGAAACATCCAGAATATTGTGACGGACACGGAAGAGACGGCAAAGCGGATGATCGCATATTTGAAGAAAAATAAATTTGGCCGTGCGACATTCCTTCCGCTGAGTGCCGTACATGGAAATTCAGGACTTCGGGAAGAGAAAGCGCTGCATGAGCCGGGAGTCATAGGTCTGGCGAATACACTGGTTCAGGTAGAAGAACGGTTTCGGCCGCTGGCAGACCAGCTTCTTGGCAGGACCATCGTGGTCGACCACATTGACCACGGGATCGCGATCGCAAGAAAATACCGGCAGTCGCTCCGTCTTGTGACGCTGGACGGCGATCTGATCAACCCCGGTGGTTCCATGACCGGAGGCGCGTTTAAGAACTCAGGCAATCTGCTCAGCAGGAGACGGGAGATCGAAGAACTGGAAAAAACAGTGGTTCTGCTGAAAAAGGATATGGATGCGGCAGAAGAGTCCGTCGATCAAATCCGGCAGGAACGTTCCGCCAGATATCAGAAGATCGACGAGATCCGTCAAAAGCTGCAGAAAGCGTCCGTTGTGGAAAATACGGCGAAGATGAATGTGGAACAGATCCAGTCAAAGCTGCGGGAACTTGCCATGCGCCAGCAGCGCTATCAGAATGAGCAGCGGGACCTGCGGGGACGTCTGCAGGAAATTGCGGACAATGAAGAATCCATCCAGATGGAACTGGAGACATCGAAACGGCTGGAGCAGGAATTAAATGAAAAGATCGACTCCCTGCAGAAGCGTCTGGAGGAGGACCGGGAGAAGGAAACTGTTCAGATGAAGCATTCGGAGGAGGCACATCTTTCCTGTGCAAGCCTGGAACAGCAGCATCAGTTTATTATGGAAAATATCCGGCGTGTTTCCGAAGAAACAGAGAAGTTTGAATCAGAACTCAAAGATCTGGATCTGAATAAGGGGAATGCGTCCGAAGAGATCCGCTTAAAGGAAGAAGAGATTGCAAGTCTGCAGGATGCGATCGCGAGTGCCGGAGATCTGTTTGTGGAGATTCAGGCAGAAATCGAGACAGAGACGGCGAAACGGGAAGAACTGAACCGAAAGCATAAATCGTTTCTCACCCGGAGAGAAGAACTTTCACAGCATATGTCTGATCTGGACAAAGAGTGCTTTCGTCTGAACAGCCGTAAGGAATCCTGTGAGGAAGCGTCGGACAAGCAGATCAATTATATGTGGGATGAATATGAACTGACCTATAACCGTGCCATGGAGCTTCGGAATCCGAATCTGACAGATCTTTCCTATATGAAACGGCGGATCCAGGAATTAAAGGGAGAAATTAAGAAGCTGGGAAATGTCAATGTCAATGCGATCGAGGAATACAAGGAAGTATCCGAGCGGTATGAATTCCTCAAGGGACAGCACGACGATCTGGTAGAAGCAGAAGCTTCCCTTGTGAAGATCGTCGATGAGCTGGACGCCGCCATGCGCAGACAGTTTAATGAACAGTTTGTTCTGATCAAAGAAGAATTTAACAAAGTGTTCAAGGAGCTGTTCGGCGGAGGAAAAGGAACGCTGGAACTGACAGAGGGAGAAGACGTACTCGAGGCCGGAATCCGGATCATCGCCCAGCCGCCGGGAAAGAAGCTGCAGAATATGATGCAGCTCTCCGGAGGGGAGAAGGCGCTGACTGCGATTGCCCTGCTGTTTGCAATACAGAATCTCAAGCCGTCTCCGTTCTGTCTGTTAGACGAGATCGAGGCGGCGCTGGATGACAGTAATGTAGGCAGATTCGCACAGTATTTACATAAACTCACAGACCACACGCAGTTTATCGTGATCACCCACCGGAGAGGTACGATGACGGCGGCTGACCGTCTGTATGGAATTACAATGCAGGAAAAAGGAGTATCCACGCTGGTATCGGTGGATCTTTTAGAGGACGAACTGGGAAATTAAGATCAGAGACAAGCTGCGGGCAGTGACAATCGGAAAGGAAGGGAAAAATGGAAGAAGAAAAGAAAGAAAAACAGGGATTTTTTAAAAGACTTGTTTCAGGACTGACGAAAACAAGAGATAATATCGTGTCCGGTATGGACAGTATTTTTCATGGCTTTTCGAAGATAGACGAGGACTTTTACGAAGAACTCGAAGAGACTCTGATCATGGGAGACCTTGGCGTTCGAACGACCGATGAGATTCTGGAAAAACTGCGGGAGCGTGTCCGCGAGCAGCATATCAAAGAACCGTCAGAGTGCCGGGATCTTCTGATCGAAAGTATCCGGGAGCAGATGGATATCGGGGAAACAGCATATGAATTTGAGCAGAGACAGTCGGTTGTCTTTGTGATCGGAGTGAACGGCGTGGGGAAGACGACAACGATCGGCAAGCTGGCCGGAAAGTACCGTGCAGAGGGAAAGAAAGTCATTGTGGCGGCAGCAGATACATTCCGCGCGGCGGCGGGAGAGCAGCTAAAAGAGTGGACAGACCGCGCACAGGTGGAGATGATCGGCGGACAGGAAGGCTCAGATCCGGCGGCGGTCGTGTACGATGCTGTTTCGGCGGCGAAGGCGAGACATGCAGATATCCTGCTCTGCGATACGGCAGGGCGGCTGCATAACAAGAAGAATCTGATGGAAGAGCTTAAGAAGATCAACCGTGTGATCGAGCGGGAGTACCCGGAAGCATATAAGGAGACACTGGTCGTGCTGGATGCGACAACCGGGCAGAATGCGCTGGAACAGGCGAGACAGTTCAACGAAGTGGCGGACATTACAGGCGTAGTCCTGACGAAGATGGACGGGACGGCCAAGGGCGGGATCGCTGTGGCAATCCAGTCAGAGCTCGGGATTCCTGTAAAATATATCGGCGTGGGAGAGAGCATTGATGACCTGCAGAAGTTCGACGCAGATGAATTTGTGAATGCACTTTTCTACCGTGACAGGGAAAATGAGGAAGAAGAATAGGAGGAGAACAAAACGATGATGACATTAGAAAAATTTGAAGAAGCAAGTGAAATCGTTAAAAGGGTGACAAATCCGACCAAGCTGATCCGCAGTGATTACCTGAGCCGCCAGAGCGGGGCAAAAGTGTACCTGAAACCGGAAAATATGCAGCATACCGGCGCATACAAGCTGCGGGGCGCATATTATAAGATCAGCACGCTTACGGAAGAGGAACGCTCCCGCGGACTGATCACGGCGTCTGCCGGAAACCATGCGCAGGGAGTGGCGTATGCGGCCAGCGCATATGGCTGCAAGGCAACGATCGTTATGCCGACGGTTACGCCGCTGATCAAGGTGAACCGGACAAAGAGCTACGGAGCAGAAGTGATCCTTTATGGAGACGTGTATGACGACGCATATGAATATGCGGTAAAACTGGCGGAGGAAAAGGGGTATACTTTCGTACACCCGTTTGATGATCTCGACGTGGCGACCGGACAGGGGACGATCGCGATGGAAATCGTACAGGAACTGCCTACGGTGGATTATATCATCGTTCCTGTAGGCGGCGGCGGACTGATCACAGGTGTGGCGACGCTGGCAAAGATGCTCAATCCCAAGATTAAGGTGATCGGAGCAGAGCCGACCGGGGCGGCGAGTATGACTGCGGCGCTGGAAGCAGGGGAAGTTGTGGAGCTGGAAAGCGCCAATACGATTGCGGACGGCACGGCGGTGAAGGCGGTAGGACATCAGATTTTACCGTATGTGCAGGAAAATGTTGAGGAAATCCTGCAGGTGGAGGACGACGAACTGATCGGAGCATTTCTTGATATGGTGGAGAACCATAAGATGATCGTGGAAAATTCCGGACTGCTCTCCGTTGCCGCATTGAAACAGCTTGACTGCAAAGGGAAAAAAGTGGTATGCGTACTCAGCGGCGGCAACATGGATGTGATCACGATGTCTTCGATCGTGCAGCACGGGTTAATCCAGAGAGACCGTATTTTCTCCGTATCGGTACTCCTTCCGGATAAACCGGGTGAACTGATGCGTGTATCTGCCACGATCGCCGAGGCAAAAGGAAACATCATCCGTCTGGAACATAATCAGTTTGTCAGCACAAACCGGAATGCGGCGGTAGAACTCGGGATTACAATGGAAGCGTTCGGAACGGAACATAAGAAAGAAATCCTCGACGCTCTTGAGCGGGAAGGCTTCCGTCCGAAACTGATCAATGCGAAACTTTATTAGGATTTATCAAGGATAGGAAAAACAAGATATCTGTACTTAGCGATTCACAGCCGGAATTCCAAACCGGCTGTGAATCGTAATTTTGTTACAGAAGACTATGCAAGATCCCCTCTGTACTGCTCAAGCAGTGTATGAATCCGGTCAGTTGGATTGAGCACTTTCCCGATGGTGACGTCATGATTCAGAGAATCAATGATCAGCGCCAGAAATTTACTCATATCTGCAGTGACAAAATACGGTTTATCATTTACGGCAGGAGGCAGATAGGTCAGGTTTGTGGTGATGACTTTATCAATATAGCCTTTCTCATAAAACAAATCAAATTCATCAAACCCGTTAGTAAAAAGTCCGAATGTAGTGCAGACAAAGACACGGGCGGCGCCGCGTTCCTTGATCTGCTTTGCGACGTCAAGCATACTCTCGCCGGAGGAGATCATATCGTCCACAATGATGACGTCTTTGCCGGATACATCGTCTCCGAGAAATTCATGCGCGACGATCGGATTCTTTCCGTTTACAATAGTAGAGTAATCGCGGCGCTTATAAAACATTCCCATATCGACGCCGAGAACATTGGAAAAATAGACGGCACGGTGCATGGCGCCTTCATCCGGACTGACGATCATCAGATGATCCTTATCCGGCCGGATATCCGGTACTGCGCGGAACAGCGCCTTTAAAAACTGATAATATGCCTGAAAACTGTCAAACCCGTGAAGCGGAATGGAATTCTGCACACGGGGATCATGAGCATCGAATGTGACGATGTTTGAGACACCCATGTCAATCAGCTCCTCAAGAGCGAGCGCGCAGTCCAGAGATTCGCGCTTCGTGCGCTTGTGCTGGCGACTCTCATAGAGGAACGGCATGATCGCTGTGATCCGCTTGGCCTTGCCTGTAGCGGCGGAGATGATCCGCTTCAGATCCTGGTAATGGTCATCCGGCGACATATGGTTTTCGTATCCGTTTACCGTGTAGGTGAGACTGTAGTTGCATACATCTGTCATGATGAATAAATCGGTTCCGCGGATACTCTCGCCGAGAATCCCTTTGGCTTCGCCGGTGCCAAAGCGCGGGCAGCAGCAGTCTACCAGATAGTTTCTGGATTTATAATTGACATATAAGGGGGATTCTTCTGCTTCGTTGATCGTATTCTCGCGAAAGGAAACGAGATAATCATTGACCTTTTTTCCAAGTGCGGCACAACTCTCCATCGCAACGAGCTTTAACGGTGCGGCGGGAAGTGTTTTCTCAAGCTCTTCAATATTATTCTTAGACATCGCATTCTCCTGTGTGTCAGGACATGTCCGGTATGGTTCCGGTATGTCCCGGTTATTTTTTCTCCCTCTTTTATATCATTTTTTTACGTGAAATTCAAGCACTGCCGCAGGAATTCATTGAAGAAAGAGAAAGTCTGTGTTAAAATGGTAAAGCCGATGCGTACACAGAGATTGGCAGAAAGGACTTGCTATGAAACAGAAAAAGCATGTGATCGGCAAAGTATTGCCGGGCAGTATCGCAGAAGAGATGGAGATTGAACCGGGCGACGTTCTGCTGTCAGTCAATGGAAATGAGATCGAAGATATTTTCGATTACCGGTATTATATGGAAGAAGAGTATGTCGTTCTCCTGATTGAAAAGGCAGACGGTGAACAATGGGAACTGGAGATCGAGAAGGATGAGCTGGAAGACCTCGGGATGGAATTTGAACAGGGTTTGATGGACGAATACCGCTCCTGTCACAATAAATGTATTTTCTGTTTTATCGACCAGATGCCGCCGGGAATGCGGGACACGCTGTATTTTAAAGATGACGACTCGCGGCTTTCGTTCCTGCAGGGAAATTATGTGACGCTTACGAACATGAGCGACCATGATATTCAGAGAATCATCAAGTACCATCTGGAACCCATCAACATTTCGTTTCAAACGACGAACCCTGAGCTTCGGTGCAGGATGCTGCACAACCGTTTTGCTGGAGAGGCACTGAAAAAAGTGGATGTTCTGTATGACGCCGGGATCGAGATGAACGGGCAGATCGTACTGTGTAAAGGGTTTAACGACGGGGCAGAGCTTGACCGCAGTATCCGTGACCTCACGAAGTATCTGCCGTTTCTGCGCAGTGTTTCCGTGGTCCCGGTCGGACTGAGCAAGTTCCGGGACGGACTGGAACCGCTGGAGCCGTTTACGAAGGAAGACGCCAAAAAGACGCTGGATATCATACATGGATGGCAGGAAAAGATGTATCCGCAGTTCGGACTGCATTTCATTCATGCCAGTGACGAATGGTATATCCTGGCGGAGGAAGAACTTCCGGAGGAAGAGCGGTATGACGGATATCTGCAGCTTGAGAACGGAGTCGGTATGCTCCGGCTGCTTCATGATGAGTTTATAGCGGCGCTTGACGAGGAGAAGGGAGATACCGTAAGGCGGGAGATGTCGCTGGCGACCGGGAGGCTTGCGTATCCTTATATTGTCCGGCTTGTGGAGGCAATGCAGGAGAAGTTCCCGCATACAACAGTAGAAGTCACTGCGATACGCAATGATTTCTTCGGAGAATCGATCACAGTTTCCGGCCTGATCACGGCGCAGGACCTGATCGCGCAGATGAAAGGAAACGTGCGGGGGGGACAGCTTTTGATTCCCTGCAACATGCTGAAGGTGGACGAGGATATTTTCCTGGACGACTATACCGTGGAGGATGTGAAGAGCGCTTTACAAACCGAGCTGATTATTGTACAATCAGGCGGGCAGGATTTATTGGATGCAATTTTAAGAAAGAGGTAGAATAGATGAGTAAACCAGTAGTAGCGGTCGTAGGGCGGCCGAACGTGGGAAAGTCGACGCTGTTTAACGCGCTGGCGGGAGAGATGATCTCCATCGTGCAGGATACGCCGGGCGTGACACGCGACCGGATCTATGCGGACGTAACATGGCTGGATAAGGAATTTACATTGATCGACACCGGCGGAATCGAACCGGACAGCAAGGATATCATACTTTCCCAGATGAAAGAACAGGCACAGATTGCCATTGATACGGCGGACGTCATTCTTTTTATCACGGATGTCCGGCAGGGAGTACAGGATGCGGACACCAAAGTGGCGGATTTGCTGCGGCGTTCCGGAAAGCCGGTCGTGCTTGTCGTGAATAAGGTGGACAATTTTGAAAAGCTGATGCCGGATGTTTATGAGTTTTATAATCTCGGCATCGGCGATCCCGTACCGGTTTCCGCTTCCTCCCGGCTTGGCTTTGGAGATATGCTGGATATCGTGGTGTCATATTTCCCGGAGGGAACCGGCGAAGAAGAGGAAGACGAACGCCCCCGGGTGGCCATTGTGGGAAAACCGAATGTGGGAAAATCCTCCATCATCAATAAACTGTCGGGAGAAAACCGGGCGATAGTATCCGAGATTGCCGGGACGACGCGCGATGCGATCGATATGGAGATCGTTCATGGCGGAAAGGAATACGTGTTTATTGACACGGCAGGACTCCGGCGCAAGAGCAAGATCAAAGAAGAGCTGGAGCGCTACAGCATTATCCGGACGGTGACAGCCGTGGAACGTGCCGATGTGGTGCTGATGGTGATCGACGCCGTGGAGGGTGTGACCGAGCAGGATGCGAAGATCGCCGGCATCGCGCACGAACGCGGCAAGGGAATCATCATCGTTGTGAATAAGTGGGACGCGATCGAGAAGAATGACAAGACGGTAAAAGAATATGAAAGCAAAGTGCGGCAGGTATTGTCTTTCATGCCATATGCGGAGATCATGTATGTGTCCGCCAGGACCGGGCAGCGGCTGAATAAGCTGTTTGATACGATCGATATGGTCATCGCAAATCAGACGATGCGGGTTGCGACCGGCGTACTCAACGAGATCATGACGGAAGCAGTTGCCATGCAGCAGCCGCCGTCGGACAAGGGACGCCGCCTGAAGCTGTTTTATATCACACAGGTAGCGGTAAAACCGCCGACCTTTGTTATTTTTGTGAACGACAAGAAGCTGATGCATTTTTCTTACACCAGATATCTGGAAAATAAAATACGGGAAGCGTTTGGATTCCGGGGGACGTCCCTGAAATTCTTCATCCGGGAGAGAAAAGAGAAGGAGTAATAGAACGATGGAACGAGTGATCTGTTTATTGATAGGATATGTGTGCGGTTTGTTTCAGACGGGATATATCATCGGGAAGATCAATCACGTGGATATCCGGAAGAAAGGAAGCGGAAACTCCGGTTCCACGAATATGCTCCGGGTCATGGGGTGGAAAGCGGGTCTTCTGACCTTTGCAGGCGATGTGCTCAAATGTGTGCTGGCGGTATGTCTTGCACGCTATCTCTTCCGGGACAGCGGATGCGTTCCCCTGCTTGCCATGTATGCGGGACTGGGAGCGACACTGGGACACAACTATCCGTTTTATCTGAAATTTAAAGGCGGGAAGGGAATCGCCGTGCTGGCCGGTCTGGTCGTGTCGATCCACCCGGGACTTGTGCCGATCCCGCTTGCGGCGTTTCTTATCGCCGTGCTGCTGACACGGTATGTCTCTGTCGGCTCTCTGCTTGCGGCGACCATGTTTTTTATGGAACTGGTCGGATATGGCGTCATGGGCGGATTCCCGATGGAGGGCGCGTCGAAGATCGAACTGTATGTGCTGGGATTCATTATCATGGCGCTTGCATGGTACCGGCACAGAGAAAATATCAAGCGGCTGATGGCGGGGACGGAGAGCCGGCTCGGAAGCAAATCCAAAGAGTCAGATACAGATAAAAAATAAGACGGAAAGGAACAAAAAATGGAAAAAGTAGGGGTAATCGGTGCAGGAAGCTGGGGAACTGCCTTGTCGGTCCTGCTTCATGACAACGGACATCAGGTAACCATCTGGTCGATCGATCCCGATGAGGTGAAGATGCTGGATGAACAGCGGGAACATGTAAAAAAACTTCCGGGAGTGAAAATTCCCGGAGAACTGAACATCACAGGGGATCTGGAAGAAGCGGTCCGGGGAAAGGATTTTATCGTGCTTGCGGTTCCGTCTGCTTTTACGAGGTCGACCGCAAAAAAAATGTGCCCGTATGTTGCAGAGGGGCAGATCATTGTAGATGTTGCAAAGGGAATCGAGGACAATACGCTTCTGACATTATCCCGGCAGATTGAACAGGAGATCCCGCAGGCGGACGTAGCGGTTCTTTCCGGACCGAGCCATGCGGAAGAAGTCGGGCGAAAGCTGCCGACGACCTGCGTAGTCGGCGCGAAGACAAAGAAGACGGCTGAATATCTGCAGGAGATGTTCACGAGCAAAGTATTCCGTGTCTACACCAGTCCGGATATTCTGGGGATTGAACTGGGCGGTTCCCTGAAAAATGTGATCGCGCTTGCAGCAGGCATTGCAGACGGACTGGGATATGGAGACAATACCAAGGCGGCACTAATCACGCGCGGCATTGCGGAGATCGCGAGACTCGGCATCCGAATGGGCGGAAAAGCAGAGACATTTTCCGGACTGACCGGGATCGGAGATCTGATCGTGACCTGCAGCAGTGTTCACAGCCGGAACCGGAAGGCCGGTTACCTGATCGGACAGGGAATGACGATGCAGGAAGCGATGGATGAGGTCAACATGGTCGTGGAAGGTGTTTATTCTGCGAAAGCGGCGGCAAAGCTGGCGGATCAGTACGAAGTGTCCATGCCGATTGTGAAAGCGGTGAACGAGGTGCTGTTTGCGGGAAAGAATCCGGCAGAGGCAGTGGACGAGCTGATGCTTCGCGACTCCAAGAGTGAAAACGCGTCGCTTCCGTGGCCGGAGGATGAGTAAAAGAGAATAAATCCCCTTTGTTCTGCATAGATTGGTATCAGCAGAACAAGGGGGTATTTTTATGGATTCATTTCAGTTATACAAAGATATGCAGGCACGTACAAACGGAGAAATCTACATCGGAGTGGTCGGTCCGGTACGGACAGGCAAATCGACATTTATCAAGCGTTTTATGGACCTGCTCGTGCTGCCGAATATGAAAGATGAGCATGCGAAAGAACGGACGAAGGATGAACTCCCACAGTCGGCGTCCGGTACGACAGTGATGACGACGGAGCCGAAATTTGTACCGAAAGAAGCGGCCGAGCTAAAACTATCAGAAGATGTAGAAGTAAAAATACGTCTGATCGACTGTGTAGGATTTATGGTAGACGGGGCGTCGGGGCATATGGAGAACGATTCCGAACGGCAGGTAAAGACGCCGTGGTTTGATTATGAGATCCCGTTTACAAAAGCGGCAGCCATCGGAACACAGAAAGTGATCCGGGACCATGCGACGATCGGACTGGTAGTAACAACCGACGGAAGTATCGGAGAGATTCCCCGGGACCACTATGTCGCAGCGGAAGAACGGACGGTGCAGGAACTGCAGGCGATCGGAAAACCGTTTATGATCCTGCTCAATTGCAGAAAACCATATGGAGAAGAGGTGAAAAAGCTCCAAAGTGAGCTGGAGGAAAAATACAAGGTGTCTGTGCTTCCGGTGAATTGTGAACAGCTCAAGGAAGAAGACATCCACACGATCATGCGCAAAATTCTCTATGAATTTCCTGTATCCGAGGTTGATTTTTATATTCCGAAATGGGTGGAAATGTTGTCAGGAGAACATCCGGTCAAACAGGATCTTCTCCGTGTGGTAAGGGAGATGATGACACACTTTACCGACATCCGGAGCGCGGCGTCGGGACTTCCGCCTCAGGACAGTCCCTACATAGAGCAGGCGGGGATCGACCGGATCGAGATGGATACCGGAAAAGTGACCGTACAGATCCGGTTTGAAAAGAAATATTACTATGAGGTACTCAGTGAACTGACCGGGGCGTCGATCGAGAATGAGTACGGACTGATTTCTGTATTACGGGAACTTTCCGCAATGAAAACGGAATATACACAGATTAAAGACGCCTTTGCGGATGTCAAGATGAAGGGGTACGGGGTAGTCAGTCCGAAACGGGAGGAAATCGTGCTGGATGAACCGGTCATCATTAAGCAGGGGAATAAGTACGGCGTGAAGATTCATTCCGAAGCTCCCTCGATCCATATGATCCGGGCAAATATTGAGACGGAGATCGCGCCGATCGTCGGCAATGAGCAGCAGGCGCAGGATCTTGTAGAGTATATCAAATCGGAAAGTGAGACCGAGGACGGCGTGTGGTCGACCAACATTTTCGGGAAATCAATTGAAGACCTCGTAATGGACGGCATGCATGGAAAGATCACGAAGATCAATGAAGAAAGTCAGGTGAAGCTGCAGGATACCATGCAGAAGATCGTAAACGACAGCAACGGCGGACTGGTGTGTATTATTATTTAACGGGAATTTGTGTCCGCAAGGCGGTTTCCTTTTTAGAAAGAGTATGTTATGATAATAGATGGTTACGATTCAGATGGCAGAAGCTTCAGATAAGAGGAAATGATGATGAGCATACAGTATGACAGAGTAAAGAAGTGTTATGATTATTGCAGGACGGTGACGGATTTTGAACCGCGTGTCGGTCTGGTCCTCGGCTCCGGTCTGGGAAACTATGCAAAGAATATGAAGGTTGAGTGCGAGATCCCTTATGGTGATATTCCGGGATTCCCGGTCTCGACGGTAGAAGGACACGACGGACGGTTTCTGTTCGGATATATCGGGGAAGTCCCGGCAGTGCTGATGAAAGGACGCGTACATTACTATGAGGGGTATGCGATGGAGGAAGTGGTGCTGCCGGAGCGGCTGATGAGCCTGCTGGGAATCAAAGTCTTATTCCTGACCAATGCCTCCGGTGCGATCAACCGGAGTTTTCGGGAAGGGGACTTTATGATCATAACCGATCAGATCTCCAGTTTTGTACCGTCGCCGCTGATCGGAGAAAATGCATCCGAGCTTGGAGTGCGTTTCCCGGATATGACGCAGATCTATGATCCGGGACTGCAGCAGATCATCCGGGATACGGCCGCGGAAGAAAAAATCGCGGTACAGGAAGGCGTCTATCTTCAGACAAGCGGACCAAACTTTGAGAGTCCGGCGGAGATCCGCATGTACGGACTTCTTGGGGCCGATGTGGTCGGCATGAGTACAGCGTGCGAGGCGATCGCGGCGAGACATGCGGGGGTAAGCGTGTGCGGGATCTCCTGTGTGTCCAACATGGCGGCAGGAATCGCAAAGGAAGAACTCAGCCACATCGATGTGCAGAAAGTAGCAGATCAGCGTTCCGGTGAATTTGAACGGCTCGTTACCGGCGTGATCCGGAAATTATGACAGGAGGAAAAAAGACAGATGAGAACACGAATCTATAATGTAAAGATACTGACTATGGAAAACGACAAAGAAATTTTTGACGGCGAAGTACACATTGACGGAGATACCATTTCCTATGTCGGAGAGCCAGAGGAAGCGGCGGACGCCGGAGAAACCGGCTGGGACAAGGAAATTGACGGTCAGGGAAATCTGCTGATGCCGGGATTTAAGAATGCGCATACCCATTCTGCGATGACATTTCTGCGTTCCTACGCGGACGATATGAAGCTGGACGACTGGCTGAACAAGCAGGTATTTCCGAACGAAGCGAAGCTGGACGGAGAAAGCGTGCACTGGTTTACCTGTCTTGCCATGATGGAATATCTGACCAGCGGGATCACGGCGGCGTACGATATGTATTATTATGTGGATGAAGGCGCGCGCGCGGCGAAAGACTGCGGATTTCGTTATGTATTCTGCGACAGCACGAATGACTTCGGCGGGGACGCCGCCCGGATGGAAAAGGATTATCTCCGGTTTAATACAGATGAGGACAGGCTGTTAAGCCACCGCATGGGATTCCATGCGGAGTATACGACAAGCCGGGATCTGATGGAGTCCATTGCGGCGCTCTCAGACAAGTATCAGGCTCCGGTCAGTGTACACTGTTCGGAAACACGTAAGGAAGTCGAGGAATGCAGACAGAGAAGCGGAGGACTCTCCCCGGTCGCATACATGGATTCGATCGGTCTGTTCAACCACGGAGGAACCTTGTTTCACTGCGTCCACATGGACGAGAGTGATTACGCAATATTGAAAAAAAGAGGAATCTATGTGGTGACGAATCCGGCGTCCAACCTGAAACTTGCCAGTGGTATCGCTCCGATACAGCGGTTTCTCGGAGAGAACATCCCGGTTGCGATCGGTACGGACGGTCCGGCAAGTAATAACTGTCTGGATATGTTCCGGGAGATGTTCCTTGTGACCGGACTGCAGAAAGCAGTGTGCGATGACCCGGAGGCAGTTCCGGCGATGGATGTGCTTCGTATGGCAGCGGTGAACGGTGCATACGCGATGGGACTGAATGAGTGCGATACGATAAGTGAGGGGAAAAAGGCAGATCTGATCCTGATCGATCTGGACCAGCCGAATATGCAGCCGCTCCGCAATATCGAAAAAAATCTCGTATACAGCGGCAGCAAGCAGAATGTAAAGATGACCATGATCGGCGGAAAGGTGCGGTATCAGGACGGGGAATTTTATCTGAGTCATTCAAAAGAAGAAATCTTCCGCAAAGCGAATGAATACGCGAAGAAGATTTTGGGGTAGGGGAAGTCAAATGCATAATTAAGAAAGGGGTACGAAAGAATGAAAGCAGCAGTATTTATAGTCAGTACAAGCGCTTATGAGGCAAAGAAAGGAAGCCGTGAGAGCGATGCGCTGAAACAGACATTAGAGCAGGTTGGTCTGGAGGTGAAGACGGGGGCGCTTCCGGAGGACAAAACAGTAGTGGCAGCGGTGATGAAGCAGCTCGCAGATTCCGGAGCAGTACAGTTGATCGTGACGATCGGGGCGTCGGGATATCTGAAAAAAGACTGTGCGCCGGCTGCGCTGGAAGAGATCGCGGACCGGCTTCTCCCGGGAATCCCGGAAGCAATCCGCGCATACAATATCCGGTATACAAAGAAAGTGATTCTGGACCGTTCACTGGCCGGGATCCGCAACAAAACGATTCTTCTGAATCTGCCGGAGAGTGTGAGAGCAGCGGACGACAGTCTGGAATATGTACTGCCGGAACTGATGAGCGCTATGGAAACATTAAATGTATAAAAAAGGCGGGTTGGAATTCATGCAGGTGAAGTTATATACCGACGGCGCGGCGAGAGGAAATCCGGACGGTCCGGGCGGCTACGGCGCACTGCTGGAATATGTGGATACGAAAGGGCAGATGCACACAAAAGAATTGTCCCAGGGATATGTAAGAACAACCAATAACCGGATGGAACTGATGGCGGTGATCGCGGGACTTGAGGCGCTGAACCGTCCGTGTGAGGTGGACATTTACTCCGATTCCAAATATGTGGTAGACGCATTTAATCAGCACTGGGTGGACGGCTGGCTGAAAAGAAACTGGAAACGCGGAAAGAATGAACCGGTGAAGAATGTCGATCTGTGGAAACGGCTTCTCGCGGCGAAGGAGCAGCATACGGTCCGGTTCCATTGGGTAAAGGGGCATGACGGACATCCTCAGAATGAACGCTGCGATGCACTTGCTACAACGGCAGCGGACGGGGACGGACTGATCCCGGATCCGGGACTGGAAGATTAATTTTGAAAAATACTTTAGGGGAAACACAGAAAAATGAAAGTGGCAATTGTGGAAGATGACCGGGCATGCGCTGTTACGTGACATGCCATCATTACCAGATTGCTGATTACTGTGCGGATCCGATGCCTCCGGACATCCCTTTTCTTTTTAGGGGTCCGGCGGCCAATGGTTTCCTGCCCAATCATCCGAAGAATATTGTATGTAAGGATTGTTAACTCCAACACGAGTTCGTTCGTGTCAAACTTTCCGGATGGAAGACGCTTGACATCCATATCGATCTTAATCTCACTGTGGAAACTGTTCGCATTCTCCATGCGCATGGTAATTATCAATTACCTCCTCATCTGACATGTCGGTGTTCGTCCACCAAGTTTCGAAGGCACAATGCCATTTTGGCGGAGCATTTCAATGTTTTCCATTAGAATCTGCTTACGGAGAGAACCACCGATATCATCCATGCACTGACGCAGCGTTTTCTCAGACGGGATGCTGCGCGTATTTGTTAAAATGTCGATTGACCTTATTTTAAAGGCATTCCGAAATTTATGAGGTTGTGAACTTCACGGATTTAGGTTAAAGCGATAGATCCAAAAACAGAGAGGAAAATCAAAAATCAGAGATAAAGGACAGGAAACGGAGAAATGGAGAGCATAAACGAAAGGAAAACAGAGAACCGAAACAAGAGGCGGAAATGGAGTCAGATCGTACCGCTGGCGGGGATGATGCTGGCAGGCGGCATATGCGGATTCTATATGGGAGAGTATATCGCGCGATTGTCGGAAGGAAAAACGGTAGGGGAGATCGCGTTGGTCTGTATTTTGTTTTTGACAGAGCTGTATGTGGCGTTGTTTTTACAGCTCGTCATCCATGAGAGCGGGCATTTGGTGTTCGGGCTGTACAGTGGATACCGGTTTTCCTCTTTTCGCATCGGCAGTTTCATGTGGCTGAAAGAGGGCGGGAAACTGAAATTAAAGAGAATGTCGATTGTCGGAACCGGAGGCCAGTGTCTGATGTGTCCGCCGGATTGGAAGGACGGAAAAATCCCGTATATTCTGTATAATTTGGGCGGAGTTTTGATGAATTTGTTTGCGGCGGCGTTGTGCGGGATTTTGGCGCGGATCTTACGGGCATGGGAATATGGATATGTTTTTTGCATGATGATGGTGGTGATCGGGATTGCGTACGCGCTTTTGAACGGCATTCCGATGCATGTCGGGCAGGTGGACAACGACGGGTACAACGCTTGGTCGCTGGGAAAGACACCGCAGGCGCTTAGTGCCTTTTGGCGGCAGATGAAGATGAATGAGCGGCTGGCGGCGGGAGAGCGTCTGAAAAATATGTCGGACGAGTGGTTTGAAGTCCCGTCGGATGAGGATATGAAAAACAGTATGACTGCCGCGATGGGCGTTTTTGCCTGTAACCGTTTGATGGATCAGATGAAATTTGCCGAGGCGGACAAAGAAATGGAGCGGCTGCTTAGCTTAGACAGCGGCATTGTAGAACTGCATCGTCGCATGATGAGAAACGACCAGATCTATTGTGAACTGGTAGGAGACAGAAACGAGGAGCGGTTAGGGCGGCTGTACGACAAAGAGCAGATGAAGTTTGGCAAGACAATGAAACAGTATCCGTCCATTTTGCGCACAGAGTATGTATATGTGTTGTTGTATGAGAAGAACGAAGGAAAAGCAGCGCAGATACGGGAGAAATTCGAGAAAAACGCGGCGAAGTACCCGTATCCGAATGAGATCGAGTCCGAGCGGGAATTGATGGAGTACGCGGAGAGATTGGGGAAAGTAGAGGAGAGCGGAAATGAAAAACGAGACAAAACGAAAATGTGAATTGTTGATGGAAAACCGGGATGCGGTGAAGAATGTGTTTGCGTGGGAAGGAGGTCTTGTCTGGCTATGCCGGAAATCATTTCTCTGCTGGCGGCCAGCACCGATCCGGAGCAAGTGCTGGAGCGTGGATTGGGAGTCTACGAGTTGCTCAAAAAAGGGTTTTCCGGCTCCATGTATCTGCCGCTGGCGGCGATGGTGATCGCACAGGAGACCGCTATGCTGGCGGCGGTTGCCGCCAGTTCGGCTGCGGCGGCGAGCGCGGCAAGCGATTAAGTAAATCGTTTAGTCTTGTTTGGCGTAATAATGAGTTCTGGCGTAGTCGAACGCATCACAGAAACATTCTGCCGCCTCCTCTCCCTGTAAAGAGTCCGGTTCCATCATGTCGAAGGCGTGATACTGACCGGGATATACGTCTACCGTTGCGGGAACACCTGCTTTTTGCAGGTTTTCTATGTAAGCAAGTGTTTCCGAGTAGAAAGGCTCCGCGTCGCCGACAAAAGTATATGCCGGGGGCAGGTCACGATAATCGCTGCATCTGGAAGGTGAGGCATAAGGAGAAACTTTTTTCTGCTTTACGGAGCGGAGGTATAGTTTCCATGCCAGATGATTTCGCCAGGTATTCCACACTTTGGCATGGTTGTTGACGGAGGACGGGGTGTCCTCGCAGTCCAGCATCGGATATAAAGGCATCTGGAACGCGATGCGGACAGTACCCTGATCTCTGGCACGCAGACAGAGTGCGGCAGCGAGTCCCCCTCCTGCACTTTCTCCGCCAACCATGATCTGATCGGGGCGTATGCCAAGCTCCTGCGCGTGGTTCTTCATATAGAGGAGAGCGCGGTAACAATCCGAGATGGCGGCAGGATAGGGAGCCTGCCAGGACAGGCGATAGTCCGGGCACAGAAGAACCACCCCAAATTCACGGACCAGATCTGCCGCGCGGGACATAAAAACCATTTCAGGAAAACCGGTGAGGTAGCCTCCGCCGTGCAACCACAGCACTCCTGTGGCAGGTTTTGTTTCTGAAGGACAATCCGGTCTGACAATCAGCAGTTTCATAGCTTTTCCGTGTGTCAGAGGAATCTTTCGGTATTCTGTTTTACAGCCGGTCTTATTATATCTGAGCATAAACTTGGTTCCTTTCCGTTTGTAAGTATAGTATAGCAAAAAAGAAAAGAATGACCAGATGAAATGCATCCTGCCCGCGGGAAAGTGCAGCTTACTGGTTTTGCACTTGCCATGCGTATGGTTTGGATTTATGATGACTTTGGAACTAAAAACGTCCACTGGACGTTTTTGTCGTATGCATGGCAACAAAAAAAGCGGAATGCGAATTGTCCGCTTTACACAAAAACCGGACGAGGCAAGGGGAAAGGGTGACATATGAGAGTCAGATTACAGAGGATCGATCAGGGGGAGGAAGAAGTCGTTGTCAAATATAGGCAGATGACGCCAGAGATCGAGGAGATTGTCAAATGTGTACAGAGGCGGGGAAACAGGCTGATGGCGGTGAAAGACGGACAGCAGTTTGTGATCGGCATTAGCGAGGTCGTGTATCTGGAAAGTGTGGACGGCGTGACATGGCTTTATACGGAGGAGGAAGTGTACCGTACCAATCTGACGCTTGCCCTCTGCGAAATGCTCTATGAGGCGGAAGGATTTTTCCGCTGCAGCAAGTCGATGATCCTCAACATTTACCGGATCAAACGATTAAAAAGTATGCCGGGCAGCCGCATCGACGCCGTGATGGACAACGGGGAACATGTGGTGATATCGAGGCGTTACGCCGGAAAGTTGAGAAATATTTTGGGAGGAAAACAAGATGAGACGATTTAAGCGATATTTGTCTGCGGAGATTGGAATTGAGTTTAAGGCTTGCCTGTATTTCTTTACGATGTTGTTTTTCTATGCCATGTATCAGATCATGCAGGGGAATTGGTATGCCAGCATTTTGGTGATGATGGAAATGATTTTCTCTACCTATTTTATGGGATATGCGCAGGTATATCTTTTGCACAATTTTGACGAGGCGGAGCGACTTGGACGGCGGGAGATCGGCGGAATGCTGCTGGGGACGTCGATCTATACGGCAATCAGTTATGCGGGAGCGTGGTTCGACCGGGATCCGCTGGTGACAGGACTGTTCTTTCTTTGGACATTTCTTTGTTATATTTGTGCTTTTTTGGTATATAAGGTAAAACGGGATATCGACACAGAGCAGTTGAACGAGGAACTGGAATCTTTCAAGAAACAAAAAAGGGAGGCGCGGCATGAATCAGGAATATGCGATCGTGATTGATCATCTGACGAAAACTTATGGAAAACATCGGGGAGTCGCCGATCTGTCTTTGAAAGTGGAGCAGGGGGATGTGTTCGGCTTTTTGGGTCCGAACGGAGCCGGAAAATCTACGACGATCCGCAGCCTGCTGGGGCTGATCCATTTTCAGGAGGGAAATGCCTTTGTACTTGGGATGGATGCGAAAAAGCAGCAGAAAGAGATTTTAAAGGAAGTCGGGTATATGCCGTCGGAGGCAATGTTTTATCCCTCCATGAAAGTCCGGGACGTGATCCGGTTTGCGGCGGATATGAGAAAGAAAGACTGCCGTGAGGAGGCGGCTATGCTGTGTGAACGTTTTTTGATAGACGAAAACAAGAAGATAGAAGAACTTTCGTTGGGAAACCGCAAGAAGGTTAGCATTGTGTGCGCCATGCAGCACAGACCGAAACTGTTTATCCTAGACGAGCCGACGAGCGGATTGGATCCGCTGATGCAGGCGGAATTTTTCAAACTGCTGACAGAATATAACCGGGCGGGCGCAACGTGTTTCCTTTCTTCTCACGTTTTGTCGGAGGTGCGCAGATACTGCCGCCACGCGGCGATCATCAAGGACGGCCGGCTGATCTGTACCGATACGGTGGAAAATCTGACAAAGACCAACGCCAAGCGGGTGCGGGTAGTAAAGGACGGTCGGGAGGAGGAATTTGTCTGGAAAGGCGATCTAAATCAATTGCTTGCCGGTTTTGCCGGGCACGATGTCTCGGATATCCTGATCGAGGAGCCAGAGCTGGATGAGATTTTCATGCATTATTATGAGGAGGAAGAGTCATGACGTTGTATTTCCATGAGATGAAAATGAATCGTAAGTCCCTTTTGATCTGGACGATATGTGTGGGGCTGATGTGTTTCGGCTGTATCCTTCTGTACGGCAGTCTGGAGGAATCCGTATCGGAGATGGCGGACACGTTTTCCGGTCTGGGGGCGATGTCCGTGGCGCTTGGGCTGGACAAGATGAGTCTGGCGACGATGCGGGGGTATTATGCCACGGAGATTGCAATGATGCACAATCTGGGAGGGGCGATGTTTGCAGCCGTTTTAGGCAGCACGCTGTTGTCTAAGGAGGAGAGCGGGCATACTTCCGAGTTTTTAAATACGCTGCCGGCAGACCGGGGGAGCATTGTTTGGCAGAAAATATTGGCGCTTTTGAGCAATATTATCATCCTGAACGTGGTTTGTCTGGGGCTTTATATGGCGGCATTTTGGCTGATGGGGGAGACAATCGATGTGTCGGAACTGGTGTTGTTCCAGTGTGCCTCTGCATGGATGCAGGTCGAAGTGGGGGCGGTTTGTTTTCTGATGTCCGCGTTTTCCAGACGGAATCTGATGGGAGCGGGGCTGGGGATCGTATTGATTTTGTTCGCTGCGGATATGATGTGCAGAATCGTTCCGGCGATTGAAAATCTGAAATATGTCACACCGTTTTATTATGCCAACGCCGCGGATTTGTTTACCGAGGGGAAAGCGGATAAAGTAATGCTTTTGATCGGGGCGTCGGTGATCTTGGCTGCGCTTTTGGGGGCGTGCGCGTGGTACCGGAGGAAGGATCTGGCGGCGTGAAAGAACTTTCCTTTCACGTAATGTAAGTGTTCTTTTCTGTACTCTCATGATAAGATAAAGGTGCCAAGGCAAAGGGGTTAAACCCACATGAGCTCGCTCATCGTTGGAGTCAAAAGGTTTTCATGGGAGGTGCTGATATGAGAGAAAATATACTGGAAATAGAATCTCTTCGCAAATATTACGGACAGGGCGAAAGTCAGACGAAAGCGCTGAACGGAATTACGATGCAGGTGGCGGAAGGAGAATTCCTTGGGATCATGGGAAGCAGCGGTTCCGGCAAGTCCACGTTGTGTCACTGCATTGCCGCAGTGGTGCAGCCGACAGAAGGTCTGATCCGGATGAAAGGTGTGGAAATAGATTCTCTGAAAGGAAAAAAGCTGGCGGAATACCGTGGGAAAAAGATCGGATACCTGTTCCAGAATTTTGAACTGCTGGATAACCTGACAGGGCGGGAGAATATCCTGCTTCCGGTTTCCATCCATAAGACACAGGAAGATATAGGGAAAAAACGTCTGGAAGTGCTGGCAGAATATCTGGAGATTGTGGATGTTATGGATAAGTTCCCGGCTCAGATGTCCGGAGGAGAGAAGCAGCGGGTTGCAGCAGCACGGGCGCTGATCCTGGAACCGGAGATCCTGCTTGCGGACGAGCCGACCGGGGCGCTTGATTCCAGAAACGCGAAGGCACTGATGGAAAAGCTGTCCGGACTGAACCGGGAACAGAATACCACGATTCTGATGGTGACACATGATTCCAGAGCGGCGAGTTACTGTGCAAGAATCTTGTTTATCCAGGATGGGGTGATCTTTCATGAACTGCGCAGAAGAATGCCGGAGGAGACACGGGAAGAATTTTATGAACGGATTCTCCGGGTAATGGCGCAGTTGGGAGGAGGGAATGCAAATGTATTTTGATCTCATCCGCCGCAACAGCCGGCGCAGCAGAAAGGAAAACCAGTTATATTACGCTTCTCTTTTGATCTCCGTGGCGGCGTTTTATATGATCCTTTCATTGGATTCGCAGGACGTGATGCGTTTTCTCCGGAAAATCGAAAGCGATGCGGTGCAAAAGCTCCTGCTGCTGATTCCGCTGCTTTACGGAGTAACGCTTGTGATTTTATTTTTTCTGGTCTATTATGTGACAAAATATCAGATGGAGCAGCGTTCTCATGAATTTGGCGTTTACCTGATGCTGGGCATGCGACGTGGGAAACTGTTTCTTATGCTGTTGTCAGAGGAAACGGTCGGGAGTCTTCTGACTCTGGCTGTCGGGATTCTGGCGGCAGTTTTTCTGGCAGAGGCTGTCAGTCTTGTAACAGTGCGTCTGGTAGGAATCGGAATCCTCGGACATCAGGTTACGCTTTCCGCAAAAGCGATATTTTGGACCGTGATTGGCTTTTTGGTTGTCCGTATGGCCGCATTTTTGAGTCTGAGCGGAAAAATGATGCAGAAAGAAACAGGAGATCTACTGAATCCGACGCCGGAGCAGGCAAAACCGCAGCGGCGGACATGGTGGTATGTGGTTTCGTTATTGGCCGGTATTATTTCACTGGCAGCGGCATATATGCTGGCAATCTCAGGAACAAGCTGGTTAAATCTGCGTTACATGACGCTGACGCTGGCAATCGGTGTGGCGGGAATGTTTCTTTTCTTCTACGGACTGAGGGTGGTGTTTTCGGGACTGGCAAAAAAGCGTGGAAAACGCGATACAATTTCGACATTTACATTCCGGCAGCTTCAGGAAAATACGATTCTGCAGTCAGGAACCCTTGCAGTCTGCTCCCTGCTGATTCTGGCGGCAGCCTGCCTTTTCGGATTTGGCGCCGCTGCAGTGTGGACGCAGGGTAGTGCTTCCGGTCATGTTCTGGACTATACGTTTCCTGACTGGGAAAATGACCAGAATATAGATGCTCAATTGCAGAAGCACGAGATCAGAAAGGACTTTTCAGATGTCTTTGAAGTGAAAATCTGTCAGACGTATGATCTGATCAGCCTGAAGGGACTGCGCGAACAGATTGAAAACCTGGAAGAAACAACGGGAGAAGAATCTGCATATTCCTATGACTTGAGTATAGCAGAAGAAAGCTGCTATATGATCGCATTGTCCGGTTATAATCATCTGCTTGAAATCGCAGGAAAGGAACCTATTACACTGCAGGAGAGACAGGCGGCAGTATACCGTGATGAAGCATGGGCGGCAGATGAGCTGATGAAGTCTGCGCTGGAGCAAAACCCACAGATCGAGCTTGGCGGAGAAATGTATACACTTACAGATAAAATATACGACGAAAATTTTGTGACGGATTCTGCGATCACACTTTCCTTTGCCCTGATCGTGCCGGATGAACTGTTTGAAGTTTATGCAAAGGAAAACGCCGAAACATACTGGAATGCGGTTCTTTCGCCTGAGATTGTAGAGGAGATGGGACTGATGCAGGCGATCATGCAGGAAAATGAAAAACTGGACCGGGCAGGACTTTCATATGAGAGCTATCTGCAAAACATGGGACGTCAGTTGTTTTATGCGGTGGCGGAAGGTTATATATCGATTTATCTTGCGGTGATCTTTCTGGTGACGGGAAACACGATGCTGGGGGTGCAGTTTTTGATGAGACAGCAAAAAAACGGCTGCAGATACCGTACGCTGCTGCGCCTTGGGTGCAGTTTTGAAATGCTGTGCAGATCTGTGGAAAGGCAGGTCCGGTGGTTTTTTGGAATTCCGGCAGCGGTGGCTATGTTCAGCAGTGGATTTGGAATCTTATCCTTGTTTTCCGGATTGCTGCCGTCAGGCGTATCCGGCGAATATCAGAAGATGCTGCTGATCGCGGCAGGCATTCTTTTACTTGTGTGCGCGGCAGAATTCGGATATATTAGAATGGTAAAGAAAATGGCAAAGCGGCAGATGCTGGCTTTGCAGGAGCCGGAACGGGAAGAGTAGCAGAGGAGAAGACCGGGAATGAAAAAGATTGTAATCGTAGAAGACGACGCGTTTATGAGAATGGAACTGCAGACTGCTTACGAAAAGGCGGGATACCAGACAGACTGCGTGACAAAATTCGGGGAAGAGGAAGAACAGGGAACTGCTTCGACATCAGGCGGGGCGTCGAGTCCGGCAATGAATTCTTTCATAAGTCCGGTTACAGAACATATTCTGCAAATGACTCCCGGGTTGGTCGTACTGGATCTGAACCTGCCGGGTGTGAGCGGATTTCAAATCTGCCGTGAGCTGAAACGCACAGAAGCGCTGCCGGTATTGATCCTGACTTCCCGGGACCAGATGAGAGACGAGCTGTGTGCGCTGGATCTGGGAGCAGACGAGTATCTGACTAAACCATGCCGCAGGGAGCGTCTGCTTGCGCGCACAGCAAATTTGCTCAAACGCTACGAAGGGCGGTCCGGACTGCTGGAAGGTCCCGGATTTCTTCTGGACCGGCAGACTTATACGATGTACATCGCGGATCAGTCGGTCATTCTTCCGAAGAACCAGGGTAGACTACTGGAAGTATTCCTTTTGCGGCGGGGAGAAACCGTGACAAAAGAGGAACTCTCGGAAGCACTCTGGAAGACGACAGAATATATTGACGAAAATGCATTGCAGGTCAATCTTTCTCGCCTGAAAAAAACGATGAAAAAGTTGTCCGTCGGGTGGCGGATTGAGTTCGTTCGAAAGAACGGGTACCGTATGGTGCCGGAGAAAGGTGGGGAAGATGAAACATAACTGGAAATATCTGAGAAAATATTTTCCGTGGCTTCTTTTGATTTTGGTGCTGGATTTATGGACGGCTCTGCTGCTCTGGCTTGTGGATGCGGAGGCATTTGGAGAGATGCTTCTGATGCAGATCCTTGGTTCTGTCCTCCTGTTTGCAGGAATCTGCGCATATCTGTGCCGCCGCGAGAGGCAGAAAGAAGAGCTGTTCCTTGAATTTCTGTACCACCCGGACAAACAAAGAGAAGAGCAGATTGTCCAGCAGCTTGGAAAACAAGAGGGAGAACTGGTTCGTCAGATCGGAGAAGTCCTGCGAAAATCCGTGCAGGCGCAGAATGCCCTGGCAGTCCGCGCAGACGATTATGCCGTCTATGTAGAAGCATGGGCGCATGAGATCAAGAATCCGCTTTCCCTGCTGACGCTGCTTGTAGATAACCGGAAAGATGAGATGTCTCCGGTCATCACGGAAAGGCTGGAGTACATACGGAGTGATCTGCAGAAATCCATCGACCAGATGCTGTATTATGCGCGCCTGCGGGGAACAGTGAAAGACTATTTGTTTGAGCCTCTTTCATTAAAAGACTGTATGGAAGAGGTGCTGGAGGAGCAGCGCCCGATCCTGAAAGAAAACGAGATAGAACTGCGTCTGGATATCGGACCAGAGGTCATTTTCTCAGACCGGCGCGGATTGAAGTTTCTGTTCGGACAGATTCTCAGCAATTCGGTGAAATATAGGAAGAGGAATGAAAATCCCGTGATATCCATCAGAACCGCGCATACGCAGAACCAGATTTCTCTGTATTTTGCGGATAACGGGATCGGAGTCCGTTCCGGCGACCTGCCGTATATCTTTGAAAAAGGGTTTACCGGCGACACTGGTTCTGTGCGGACAAAAGCGACAGGAATGGGATTATATCTGGCAAGAATCCTTGCAGACGATCTGAAGATCGAATTATGCGCAAGGTCGCAGTGGCAGAAGGGGTTCGAAATGGAATTACGGTTTCCGGCAGTAGAAGAACCGTCCAAATAAGGATGCTATTATTTTCAGAAAGTTAAAACCAGAAATCGGTAAGACTACGAGTTTATTTCCTTGTGTTTGAGTGTAAAAAAAGCTGAACATTTGCGCTTAATTTACCAGAATCTTGCGTATATGTCAGAGAACCATGATAATGTTCGAGAGCATCCCGTACATTTTGAAGTCCCAAACCATGAAATTGAGAATCTTTTTTTGTTGTTTTATTGAAAGCATCGGTATCAATAGGGGCAGATATACAATTCTCTAATTTCAGTAGTAAAACGGCGTCTTCTTGATATATGTATAAATTAATTGATTTAAAATTATGCTTAGAACTATATTCCAGTGCATTGTCCAGTAAATTATTTAAAATAGTACAGAGATCATAATCGTCGACATGTAATGTTTCGGATATAGTTCCCTTGAATACGATTTTGATTTCTGGAAATTCTAAACTTTTTTGTAAGAGGACTGCATTAACCAGGGCATTCCCTACATTGGGAATCGCAGTGGTTCTTTGAGTGATGTTATTATCAATGCTCTGGATGTATGCTTTAGCCTGTTCCATGTTGTCAGAATCTAAAAGTCCTTTCAGGACGTTAATATGGTTTCGGAAATCATGCCGTAATTTCCGGATTTCTAAGGCATTTTCTTTTATTTCATTATAGTAGGCTTTCAGTGTTTTAATATATTGATTCTGGCTATATATTATTTTTAAATCCCTGTTTTTCCTTGAAGGCGCCGTAAGATAAGAAATCAGGATTCCGGCGGATGCAATACAAAGAATTGCAAATAAATGTAACACAGTATAATTAGCATCAGCCTGGTCCAAATGAAACAGAGTTAATATAGTGCAGACCACGCCACTGTAACAGCATAAAAATATTTTATCAACAAAAGACAACATAAAATAATAGTGGATTTTCCGCACAATAAAAAGAAATCCGATCAAAGCTATTATTACGAGCAATTTTGTAGTAACTTGTTCCGTAACAGTATTCATTCCGCTAAAGATCGGCAGGTTAAGCAACAAATCCATGACTAAAGCAAAACATTGATAAACTAAGGAAGATAAAATGTAAACGAGTAAAAATGAAAAAATTTTTTCATACCAGCTTTCTTCCAATAAAACGAAAACAAATAATAAACATAATAAAAGATCGACAATTACTAATATCCCCTGAGTAGGGAAAAAGTATAGACCAATCAAAGAAATAATGGTAATTACAAAGCATGCGATATATTTAAAATGCACTTTTGTAAGATGGTTTGAGAATAAAACCAGTATAAGTAAAAAATCAATAATTATATTAAAACTTTCAGCATTTAAGATTCCCATAATATATTTGCCCGTTCCGTTATAAATTCCAGGTATAATTGCTGTACTTCTTTTTTCCTGCGCCTGGCAACAGGAATTTCGATGCCTGTTTTCAGTATAAGTGAAGCGCAATTCGGAGTCAATTTACATTGTTGAGCTAAATTAACAAGGTAGGACTTATGAACACATACAATATATTTATAGCGTATAAGCTGCTTGATCTCATTCAGATTTTTTCGAATAAGATATTCACTTAAATTCTCCAAAACAATTTTTACATAATTGCCTTCTGCCTGAATGTAAAGAATATTTTTACATAATATTTTCTGTTCACCATGAATCGAGACAGGAACAATAATGTATTGCGCATTGTTTAATTTGTCAAGCAGCTTATTCATGATTTTAGAAAAATCAGAAAAGATAATAGGCTTGTTTAAAAAGCCATATACGTTTTTCCCAAAGGAATCATACAAGATTTCTGTATGGCTGGTTACAAAAACAATCATTGTATTTATATTGTGGTCTTCAAAATAGTCCTTTACCATTTGACCGGAAATTTTATACATTTCCTCGTCTAAAAAAAGAATATCCAAATCAATTTTATTTTTCATTAATTCTTCTCCGGAAGAAAAAATGTGGTATTCAAATTCAAAAGGCTTATTTGCCTGTAGTGTTTGGCAATTTGCTATAAGCTCTTTTTGCCAGTATACTTCATCATCGCAGACCCCCAGGGTATATTTTGGCAAACTCATATACACATCCTCCTCTATATTGACCGATCATTACAAAAAGTTACCGTTTGTACCGTATTTCTTGCTTTTAGGCTGATTCGTAAATAAAATAGCAGTCAAGAGGTCAGGAGGTGATAAAAATGATGACATATGGATTAGATGACGTAATTGAATGGCTATATGCACATTTTAAGAAGACCTAATCGTACGGACGCTACAGTGTATTATACTGTAAAACGGGATGAAAAGAAAGACAGAAATAAAAGTTTGTAAAATTCTGAAAATAGTGAATGAAATGGAGCGGTAATTATGTATAGGGAAAGAGAAAATCGGATTTTTGGAAAACCAACGAGTTTAGCGGAAAAAGAGGGAAATATTCAAACCAGATTTATTATTACAATGAATCCGGAAGATATGAAAATGGATATCAACCGTGCAAAATCAGAAAGTACAGAAGTAAAGCTGGTTAAGTTTGCAAAATCTGAGTATGCTAAACAATTGGCCGAGAATGAGGATTGCGATACGTTTATTCAATACTGTTTGGATAATATATACCACACGAATTTAGGAGAAATATTGGATAGAAGTATACGGATTGTTGACGGAAAGTGGAAAGTAGAATCGGATTATGTGCTTTATATGGAAGCTGTGGTTGCAGCAGGATTAGTAGTGGCTGCAGAAATAGGAGCTATCGTAGTAACTATCGTTCCAGCAGACGAACCAGGGGAAGAACCGGGACCGTCCAATATTTCTAGTGCGGCAGTAGTATGCGGGGGTAAGGAGTTCGGAGAAAAAGTAATAAACCGATATTGCGAATTATTACAAATGGAAGCGGAAAGGAGACATTGCTAAGATGTTTGAACCAATACAGGCGGTTGTTCTAACCACATTTAAGTGTACTGCTGCTTGTCCGGAATGCTGCTTTGAGTGTTCGCCTGACAATAATAAGATTTTATCTTATCCTGAAATAGCAGATTTTTTAAATCAATGTTATGAACAATGGAAAATAAAGCGTGTTATTTGGAGTGGCGGCGAATGCTTTTTATTAGGAGAAGATCTTGAAAAGGGAATTGCCTATGCAAAGCAACTGGGTATGTATTCAAGATGTGTGACAAATGGGTTCTGGGCAATAAGTGAGGCAGTAGCCTATAAAAAATTGGAGAAACTGCATAATCTGGGGTTAGAAGAGTTGAATCTGTCAACGGGTGATGAACATCAGATGTATGTGCCGGAAGAACGGATTTTAAATGCAGTAATTGCAGCTGCAAAATTAAATATGAGGGTTGTAATCTCCATAGAAACCAGAGAAAAAACAAAGGTTACTAGAGATAGTTTTATCAATAATCCGCGTTATCAGAAAGAAATTGAAAATACAGGACTGAAAAAGTATGTCACTATTCTTAGCGCTATATGGGTATCGTATCATAGCGACACTGTTTTTGAATACAGTGAAAAAAAGGAGGACTATGTAGAATATAAAGGATGCGATTCCCTTTTTGAATCAATCTGCTTAACACCGAACCGTACAATTGTCGGATGCTGTGGATTAAGTGTAGAGCATATTCCGGAAATGACAATAGGAAAATTTGGCGAAAACTTGTCGGATCTTTTTGAAAAACAGTTTCAGGATTTTCTGAAAGTCTGGTTATATGTAGATGGTCCAAATAAAATTCTTGATTATGTGAAGGACTGGGATAAGGAAATGGTAATACCCAAATTTATGCATACTTGTCAGGCATGTGCCTTTATTTATCAAAATAAACGGGTTCAAGAAATAATTAGTAAGAATTACAGTGTATGTTATAAAGAAATATTGGAGAGATTTAACGCAAAACATACATTAAAAGAATTCAAGACAGCCTAGCAAAGGGGGTGTAGTAATGTATTTGCTGATCATGGGTCTCATTATGTTACAGACCATAATAATTTCTGTTGAAGAATCTTTTCGAAATTTAAAAGTGATTATTGTTGGTATATGTGCAATATTTTTAATTTTCCTCTTTGGCGTTAATGACATCCAGATAGGTGTTTGGGGAACATTTTTCGTATCTCATATTCTTTTACTGTTTTTTTATTTATATGCACACCAGAAAAGAATATGTAAAGAGACAGATGTTTTACTGATTATTAGACAGTATGCTGAAGTACCCAACTATTTTTATGTATTACCAATAGGAATTTTTTTGGTGTCGCTTACTATTGTGGGAAGAAAATCGGAAGGATTTATTCCGATTATAGTATTATTGACGATAACAATATTCAGTCTCATATACAATTGTTCGGAGCAAAATGCTTTGCGGAATATAAACCTAGAAGATAATCAAATTGGTAGACTACTTGATGAAAAAGATGCACTTTTGCAAATTTTTGTTATAATGCAGTCAATCGCTTTGGGAGTATTTTATTTCAGCACATTGGTTGAACTAAAAGATGGAATAGTTGCCGGACTATTTATAGTGGAATTAGTGATACATTTATTAGTTTATGCCCAAAACTACAGTGTAGGGCAAAAAATAAGAGAAAACATAACAGGAGAATCCCCACGGGTGTATTCGAAATGGCAACTATTTGTGCCTAAGAAAATAGGCATTGGGTTTACACTCAATTTCAAATGTCCATTGACATATATATTGCTTTTGCTAGTAGGCATATTCATTGTCTTGCTATTAATGCATTCGTAAGAAAAGTGTGCTTGAATCAATATGATGACATGATAGAGATGGCGCAAAGGATAATGCTAATAATGCTGTTTCTTGCTAGAAAGCTTGACTTTGCTTATGGAACTCTATTAAAGTTAAATTTATAAAACTTTAGCTTGAATTTGATAGAGTTCCTGTAAGTAAAGACATAGATACCTAGGGGAATGGAAAAATAATGGGATATAGTTCGTAAAACCGCAATTTTATAGAGCTTAAATGATTGTTGTATAGAGTTAATAGTATTCACGATTGCAGTGAGGCGATAACATGAAAAAAATATTTGGTTTAATAAAGAATTACATAAGGCAATTTATGCCTTGGATATATGCTCTTTTTATTACGATTATTTTGTCCGGAATATGTACTTTGATTACTCCGGTGATTTCTGGAAGATTTGTCGATTATTTAATTAATTATGAAGATTCGCGGGGGATATATTTTTTCTGTATTGCTTTTGCGATTACAAGTATTTTAAATATAGGAATTGGTTTTCTGGCTAATAGAATTTATACACGATTAAATTTAAGGATTTCATTCACAATGGAGCAGGCATATGTGCGTCATATGCAGAAAATGAACATTTTATATTTCAGTAATAAAAATATTTCCAAAATAACTCAACAGATAAGTACTGATATAAAAACAATAGTTGACTTTTTTTTTGATTTTTTTTCTAATGCAAGTATTAATTTATTGAAAATTATAATTCCGGTTTTATTGATTTTTAATATCAGTAAAAAATTGTGTATTTTATTGCTTGGACTTATTTTAATATATTTTTTGGCTTATATGTATTTTCGAAATAAATTATATTTAGCTAACTATGAAGTGAAAAATAAGGAAAATACTTATTTTGGAAATTTATATGAACAATTATCTAAAATAAAGTTTTTGAAAATATATAGTGTGGTAGAGTGGTTTAACCAAATCATAAAAAAATCATTTTCACAATTACTTAAATCTGCATTAAAATTACAGGTAACGCAATATATTTATTCAGGTTTGGATACAGGCATCATGTTTATAGGACAGTTGGGACTTTTTCTTGTAGGCGGAGAAATGGTGATCAGTAAGAGAATGTCAATTGGAGAATTTACAATCATCAATACTTATTTTGGCATGGGTGTAACTGCAGTCAGATATTTCTTTGGACTTGGAAAAAGGAAACAGGAAGCATTAGTGGCATACAACCGATTGCAAGCAATTATTGAACAAGAAGAAGAATTTGAAGGAAAACGTATAATTGAATCCATATATGAAATTAAGGCTAAAGGATTAGGGTTTTCGTATGGCAATAAGTATGTTTTTAGTGATATAAACTTCAAATTCGAGAAAGGATATTCATATGCAGTAATAGGAAAAAATGGAATTGGAAAAACAACATTATGCAATGTGATTACTGGCTTATACAAAAATTATACGGGAGAACTGATGTATAATGGTATATCTGCAAAGGAATATGATTTCGAGAAATTTCGGAAAAATCGAATCCTGTTCATTGAGCAGGAGCCGGAAATGATTGAAGACACACTATACAATAATATTGTGCTAGATTTGAATATTTCGAAAAATATTGTTCAAAGTATTATTAAAGAATGGTTTGACGATGTGACATTTCAAAATCTGGATTTGAAAATTGGTGAAAAATCTAATAATTTGTCTGGAGGAGAAAAAGAAAAAATTGCGATTATCAGGGCAATTATAAGAAAACCTGATGTGATAATAATGGATGAACCTACAGCGGCTTTGGATCAAAGTTCCTGCAAGAAACTTGAAAATCTTCTTGTAAATGAATGGAAAGATAAAATCAAAATAATTATTACACATGATGAAAAAATGATACAATTATGCGACTATAAAATTAACCTATAGTATCATATAAATGAAATCATTTGATGAGACGAGAGGGATGGTAAGTTTGAAAGTATTGAAAAATATTGTAAATATCGTAAGATATTGATAGGCGAGAAAACGGCTGGACATTTGCGGAAAATCATTGTATAATCTCTAATTGTGTTAAGTAAGACAGACAATCGCGGCTGCAACTGCCGAAAGGCTGCAGACGAGGAAAGTCCGGGCCTCACAGGGCAGGATGCCGGATAACGTCCGGTGGAGGTGACTCCAAGGCCAGTGCAACAGAAATA
>CATXUX010000033.1 GCA_958402795.1 uncultured Lachnospiraceae bacterium
TCCCCGGCGTGGGGATTTGCTGCTCCGTAAGCATACGGGCAATCTTGGTCGGGCCATTCCCGGCAAGGCAAAGCTGGTATATCTGCTGGACAACCGGCGCGGTTTCCTCGTCAACGATATAGTTCTCGTCCTCGTCCATGAGGTAGCCATAGACCGGCTTGCTGGTAACAGGCTTGCCGCTCATGCCTTTTGCTCGTTTTACTGCCTTGATTTTCTTGCTCGTATCTCTCACCAGCCATTCATTGAACAGATTTCGCAGAGGGGTAAAATCGTTGTCCATGCCGCCGTTTGCACTGTCCACATTGTCGTTGACAGCGATAAACCGCACTCCCTTTTGAGGGAACAGCATTTCCGTGTAAAATCCCACCTGCAAGTAGTTTCGCCCTAACCGGCTCATGTCTCCTTGTGTCAACAAAGAACCAAAAAATTTTGAAAAGCCAGAGGACGTTTCCGGGCTGTCTGCCCGCCGCGTCCTCCGACTTTTCATCAGGAGGATTATGCCTCGAATTTGTCGTCTAAATCAAAGTATGCCTTATATTGACGAATTATGTGAAGGAAGCCATCATAACCGGTTTCGCTGATAGTTTCAAGAGTTTTGTCGCTTGCCATTTCGGTATGTCCGATTATCACGCCGAGAAGCCTCAAGGTATTAAGCACGGCACGTTGATAATGATATTTCTGCTCCTGGCGGCATACACGAGCCACTTCACTGGTTCCATCAATCTTTCTGTTTCTCACGTCAGCCATCATGCTCAGCGATAACAGAATACTACACGCACGATCCTGCAAATCTGCGGCAGTATTATCTTTGAATGTCAGTTCCATAATTGTCCTCCGTTTCTTCTGTTTGATTGTCTGTCAGGTCTGCAAAGCAGTCCCGGAATTTCCATACAATCTCAATCTGCGAATCCAGATAGATGTAAATATCCTGAATAAATCCCCGTACCATTTCTTTGGTAAGAGATGGGGTATCCTGGTACTGTCTGCTCAGTTCCCGCAGTGGATTTTCCGAGGTATGAGCTTCCTCCTCCAGAGCGGCCAAAGCCGATTCCTGTTTCTTTACATCTTCATCCAGTTCTTGAACTGTTTTATCAATCTCAGCCTTTTTCTTAAGATAGCGTTCCTTGCTACAGTCACCGGCAATATAACTTTCATACAGAGTCAGTTTTTCCTGCCGGTAGCGCTCCTGAAGCTGCTGCAGACGGGTTAATTCAGCCATGCAGGCGTTGATCCTGCCTGTCCGGGTAAACTGTAAGGCTGTTTTCTGGTTTTCTTTTTGCCGATACAAAGTAAGCATTTGCTGAATGGCATGAAGCACTACCTGTTCAATGTCAGTCTCCATGAAATGCTTTCCCCGTGGGCAGGATGCGCCCGGATCGGATGCCGACTTATCACATAGATAATATACAACGCCTTTTCTGCCAGTCCGGCGAGTCATTATCCGATGGCACTCTGCACATCGGACAACACCTTTTAATGGGTACTCCTGTATTCCATGACTACCGCGTTTCCTGCCGAGCTTCAGTATTTCCTGCACCTTCTGAAATTCCTCATGGGTTACGATGGCTTCGTGCATATTCTCCACTACAATCCAGTCCTCTTTCTTATTCGGAAGCGCTTTTTTGACATTGACAGCAGCTTTGGAACGCTTATGCCCAACTGTTGCGCCAGTGTATTCGTACTGATGCAAGATGCCCAGCACCGTATGATAATTCCAGCCGTTGCTTTCTTTCCGTTTCTGAAAACGGTTCTGGCCTGGATGTTTCAGACGGAAGTAACTGCCCGGTGTCAGTATGCCGTCTATGTTCAAAATCTCCGCAATCTGTCTGGTCTTTTTTCCTGCCAGCGCCAGATCAAAAATCCTTCGCACCACCGAAGCAGATTCCGGGTCAATCGCCAGCTTGTTGCGGATAGTCGGGTGAAACTGATAGCCGTAAGGAGCAATGCTGCCCACATACTTGCCCTGCTTCATCATTTGCAGCTTTGCCGTTGTGGTCTTCACGGACAGGTCTTTGCTGTAAGACGCATAGACAATATTTCGGATTACTACATCCATTCCGCTGGTAACACCTTTATAATCGTTGCTGTCATAACCATCATTGATTGAGATATACCTCACACCCAAAAAAGGAAACACACATTCCAGATAGTTTCCCATTTCTGTGTAGTCCCGCATGGCTCTTGAAAAATCTTTGGTAACGAGGACGTTCAGTTCACCGGAGCGGAGCTTTTTCATCATATTCTGAAAAGCCGGACGATTGGTGTTTGTACCAGTAAAACCGTCGTCTACAAATTCCGTGCGTGAAGCATCTTTTAATTCCGGATGCCGGTTCAGAAATTCATGAATCAGCAGACGCTGGTGCTGTACGCTGTCGCTTTCCTCTTTGGATCGGCGTGTATCCTCGTCAGCCATGGATAAACGGATATAAATGGCAACTTTTGGTTCTTTCATGAGTTCGCCTCCTTCTTCTTTTGCATTTCCAGAATACTCTGGCACATTTCCTGATACACATCATCGTAATAAAGAACAACTTCGACAGCGCCATTTTCATAAATCAGAACTTTCTCTATCATGGTATTCACCAGCTTCTGCGTCAGTTCCGTAGTACCGGTGGCCGCCTTCATCATAGACATCCATTTATTATCCGGAGAAATAGAATCAAGAAACTTTGTCCGGCGCTGAACCGCTTCATCTATCAGCTGACTCAGGCGTTCATGTTCTTTCTCATAGGTCTTCTTAGCAAAAGAATATTCTTCTTCATTCAGAATACCTTCCACGTAGCTTTCATATAACTTGCTTCGTTTTTGATTCAGGGCATTCAGCTTCAAGCTGATACTGGAGACAGCGGCGTTGTACTTTTCTTTGAGATTGCTTTCTTCCTTGCTTCCCTTTAAGATATTAAGCAGCCGCTCGTAGTTGAGGGCAACCCGTAGCTGATCCTGTATGACAGTGAGCACTTTTTCATTCAGAACATTCTGTCGTATATAATGCTTTGTACAATGTTCGTGGCGGCGTGAAGTATAGGTGCTGCACTCATATGACCCCATCCATTCTTCCGGTCCCTTTTTGTCAATCCGGTGTCGGTGAAAGTACATTCGCTTTTTACAGTCTGCACAGAATATTTTCTGGTCAAAGAAATCAATCATCTGTTCCCGGATAATGGCAGACTGTTTCATTTTCTCCTGCCGGATACGACTGGCCTCCGCCAGAATATACTGAACTGTATCGAAATCTTCCTGGCAAATGATCGCCGGATGCGTATTTTCATACCAAATCCAGTTTTCTGGATCTTCCTTATGCTTCTTGACACCCTTATAAATAGCGGTACGCATTCTGCCGTGAATCGTGTGTCCCAGATAGACCGGGTTTTCAAGAATGGAATTGATCGTGGACTTTGCCCAACCTTTTCCAACCTGATTGCCATGTCGAGAACCATTTTCACGCTTGCGAAGTTCCGGATGGACAGCGCCTGCTTCTTCTAAGCGGTGAATCATGGAATTGACGGAAACGCCCTCCATCTTCCAGCGAAATATATTCCGCACATAAGGAGCGGCAGCCTCGTCAATTACATAAGCGGACTTATCTTCATTCCACATATACCCGTAAGGCGGGTTACGGCTCTGAAAGGTTCCGTTTTGCTGCTGCGCCAGGAGTGCCGTGGAAACCTTACGGGAAATATCTCTGGAATACAGGGCGTTAATCAAATTTTGCAACGACACAGAGAGGGACTCCATGGAACTGCCGCAGGTAAAGTTGTCAAAGTTTTCTTTGACAGAGATGAAGCGTGTTCCCAATGCCGGAAAAATCTTTTCCAGATAGTTGCCTACTTCAATGTAATCTCTCCCGAATCGGCTCAGATCACGAACCACGATAGCTTCCACCTTACCGCTACGCACATCATCCATCAGCCGGTTCCAGGCAGGACGGTCAAAAACCGTGCCGGTTTTTCCGTTATCGGCGTAAACCTCCGCAAGTCTGAGATAGGGACAGCCTGCAACATACTCCTTACAAACATCAATCTGGTTCTGGAGAGAAGCGCCTTCGTCCTGTTTTCCGCTGTTCTCTACAGACAGCCGTGCATAGATTGCAGTGACATAGGACATCTGCCCGATCTGTGCTGTCGATTCCGGCTGACTGCTGTTTTTTCTACTTTTTCTTGCCATGGTATCCTCCTATGTTCAGCCAGCCGCAGCTGGCCTTTCTTCAAATTCCTGGACATAGCGGAGCGCCAGCTCGTATTCATCCCGGTATTTGAATTGAATCTCAATCGCTTTGTTCTCGTAAATAAAAATCCGGTCTACCAGTGCCACCAACACCCGGCGATCCAGCTCCGAAATATTTTGGAACTGAGCAAACGCCTGTACCCAGGCACGGTTCGTCATACCGGTAGTTACCGCCTGCGCCTGTTCTTTCTTCAGACGTTCCACGGTTTCCGATTTCTCTTCAATCCGAGCCGTATAGGCGTTGCGGAACTCCGTATACTCACTCTTTGTAATCACGCCATCTGCCAGATCTTCATAGAGCCGGAGCTTCAGTTTCCTGTACCGTTCGATTTCTTCCTCTACTTTGACAATCTGTGCTTCATAGTTGAAAGATTTCCGATTTTCCAGAGGAAGACGTTCGATAAACGTAACCACCTGATCCAGGTGCATAACGGTTTCAATCTGGTCATGGATCGCATGGAATACAACTTCCCGCAGTCGGTTCTCACTGAAAGAATGGGGAGAGCAGTTCTTTTCTTTCCGATGTTTTCCGCAGACATAATAAATATACTTTTTCCCACTGCGCGTCACAGTTTTTCTCACCATACCCTGCTTACAATCCCCGCAGTAAAGGAATCCGGAAAACAAATAATGCTGTCCGCTGTCATCCGCAGCCCGCATATCCCGTTTGAGCAGTTCCGACACCACCATGAAATCATCCGGTGAGATCAGCGCTTCATGGGTAGCTTCTGCATGAATCCAGTCTGCTTCATCTTTCAGACGAATATCATGTACCTTGTGGTTGGGCGTTCCTCGCTTGCCCTGAGTCAGGTTGCCTAAGTAAACTTCGTTCTTCAATATTCTGGCGATGGTGTTGTATTCCCATTGGGGAACATCCCGCCGCCGAAACGCTGTCTGAAATCTTACCCCTTGCTGGCGTTTGTGTTCCATCGGAGTGGGCACACCGCTTTGATTCAGCCGCTGTGCAATGCGCAGGATGGGAAAACCGTCCTTAAACATTCCGAAAATCATGGTTACGATCTCAGCTGCATCGTCATCCACCACCAGACGGTTTTTATCCTCTGTGGATTTCTGGTAGCCATACGGAGCGAAAGAGCCAACATATTCACCTTTCCGGCGCTTCACTTCCAGGTTGGTTCGGATTTTTACCGATATATCCCGGCAGTAAATGTCGTTTACCAGATTCTTAAACGGCAGTGTGATAGCATCCGAAGCACTTCCCGGTGCCAGACTGTCATAACAGTCATTGACGGCAATATAGCGGATGCCCAAGGACGGGAAAATCTTCTCCAGATAATTTCCTGCCTCAATGTAGTTTCTGGAAAACCGGCTCAGATCCTTGCTGATTGCACAGTCAATTTTGCCGGAGCGCATATCCTGAAGCATCCGCTGAAATCCCGGACGCTCCATGTTGGTTCCGCTGTAACCGTCATCTTCATCGTAAATCTCCACCAGTTCCAGGTCTGGATGGCGGGAGATATACTCCATGCAAATGGCCTTTTGACTGGATATGGAATTGCTTTCTCCGTGTTCGTTGTCCTCACGGGAAAGTCTCGCATAGATTCCCGTTCGATAAATCCTTTCTGGCACAATAAAAACCTCCAATCTTTCCAATGTATCACCACAGAAAGACGGAGGCTGATCCTACTATAAACGCAGGAGTACAAGCCCCAGCAAATCATGACTGCGGCTCGTGTTCCTGTTTTGTTTTTGACCCGGTTTTATCTTACCATCCCGGCAGGACATTTGAAAAGGATGTCAGCTGCCGGAGAGATATACGCTGTTGACGCGCTCCTCTATGGTAGGGCCTTTCGGCTGGAACGCCAGCTTCACAACAATGCCTCCGTCTAAGTAACAGTAAGGATTGCGGATTTGCCGGATATGGGATTTCAAGCGTTCCTCATATCCGGCGTCCGGGTCTAAACGGACGCTCTCGCGGTCAACCAGCTGGGAGCGGTCAACCGTCCGAGGGTCTACGTTTTTCATTTCCTCTACGGATTGATACGCCACATGATTTCCCCCTTCCATCTTATGATGCGGCTCAATAAAATAGTCACGGCGACCTCCCTTCCGGGGTTCGTTATTCTATACCTATTACGGGTCGGTCTTCTTTATCCGTCCGGCATCAGAATTTCAGGGGAAGCATATAGCGGCGGCTGCTTCCGTTATACATCCGGTAGACCTGGTACATATACTTTTTGTACCCAGCCATATTTACTCCGAGGGAACGACCTTCCCGGTAAATGGTAAGCGGATCGTACCGGCGCAGCTGCTCGACCAGACGCTTAGGGCTATATTCATCGTGATAGAGATCAACGAAAAATACTACGCCAAGCAGAATCTCAAAACGAAGGGAATCCGGAGCGCCGTCCCAGGCATTTACAATATGCTGCATTCCTTCCTTATAAATTTTTTCGCCCACCTTTTTGTAGATGGAGTAGGCAGTGCCAACGCAGCCGATCCGGCACTTGCCTCTGTCCTGGTTGTAGTCCAGCCGCAAGCCTACATCCTCCGTGGCTTTCAGGAACGCCACCGCATCCGGGTCATTGCCGTAAATCAGCGCCCGTAGTTTCGCACCAGCAGTAAGCTGGGCAGAAGTACCAGTCTGCTGGGCAAACAAAATAGCCTCATCCAGTTCGGAGAGGCCATAGAACACTTTGCAGCGAATGGGCAAATCCTGACCGCCGTTGCGGAGCTTCCTGGCAGCAATGGTGTGCTGACCGTCAAAAACATAGTAGTGACCGTCGCGGAAGCTGACCTTCGGGTCATTGGCGATATGCTCGTCAAATTCTGCCGCGATCTTGCGGACACGGTTTGGATTCAGTTCCCGCTGGTAAGCGTTACGAGGGACTTCCAGGTTCTTGCTATAGATCATCATCTCGTCAAAGGGGCAGTTAATCAGGTTCTTCATGTTGGTTCCTCCTGTTCGATTTTGTGAATGAATTGAATGGCTTCTTTGAATATTTTCAGTACCTTGCGGCGGTACGATTTCTTATTTAAAAGTCCCGGATAGCTTTCAAAGCAGCGGAGACATCGGCGTATCATGGTGGATACCGCATCCTCCAGTTCATAGAACATGGTGCTTTCATCTGCCAGTTCTTCCGCAGTTTCCATGCCGGATGAAATCGCAAGGATTTTTTGGATTTCTGTCATGGGGCGGGTAGGAAGCTTAGATTCTTCCGGCTCTGGCTGAGCTTCATCATCAGTAATTGATGAAGGCTCAATCTCCGTCGATGCTTGCTGTTCAACTGAGACTGGTGCTTTATCTGACATTAGCTTTGACTGACGTAGCTGTTCAACTAAAGCTGGACGATCATCGGGATTGGCTTTGGCAATAGCTGCCACAGCAGTATCCGTGGGTTTAATGGAGCCTGAAAGCAGTTCCTCTTTGATGCCGGGTTCTATTTCCTCGGCAGCATCGACTCCCTTAGCATAACGCTCAGCACGACGGACATAGCTTTCGCTGGTGTTAATTTCTCGTGCGATGCATTCACTGGTTCGTTCGGATTTTTGCTTCGGGTCATTTTGACCCGAAGCACTTTTGCCTACTAAAGCGTATTGATTTCCTCGGAAGCAATTAGCCAGCTTCTCCGCTTCATACCGCTGTCCAATCAAATATTTCTTCTGCTGTGGTGTCAAATTTCGACGACCAAGCTGGTTACAGCAAATCCAAGCAATGGCGGCATAGCGGTCAGGAAACTCCTTTTCAAAGACTGTGTATTTGATTTCCGGATGTGCTTGAATAATACGAAAGCGATTATGACCATCTACGATGCAGCCGTTCCAGACAATCAACGGATTCAGCACAACGCCGTCCTGGAGAATATTTTCTTCCAGCAGTTGATATTCTTCCTCAGTCAGATGTGGAATTTTAGACTCGAACTCTGGGTCAATCCGCAGTAGTTCATCCATCTCATCACCCCCGTTCCGATACCGGCGTTACATAGTAGTCATAGCCCATGCGAATCTGGCAGTAGGTGCAGATTTCCTTTACTGTCTGCTGGTAATTTGCCCGCCGGATACGATAACTCCCTGTGATCTCGAAGTTTTCCCGGCAGGTGGGGCAAAGACAGATCAGGGAATTCCTGTCATTTCCTTGCCGGGTCAGGCGCGTCATACACTATCCTGGGAAAGCCCCAGGCTGGCACATACCGCTTTATCAATCAGTTCCATCTGAGCTTTGGTCAACCGCCCAGCGTAGCCGCGTATGCGGTGCTTATCGATCACCCGTAACTGTTCCAACATGAACAAGGAGTCTCCGTCATACTTCATTCCGGGGATCTTGCTCAGAACAACGTGTGTCGGCAGATATGGCTTTTTGTCGGCCTGCTTTGTAGCAGGTGTGACAATCAGCGTGGGTGAATAGAAGTTGCCTATGTCATTCTGCAGGATCAGCACAGGGCGGATACCACCGTGCTCACAGCCATAGGCGGGGTTTAAGTTTGCGAAGTATATCTCTCCGCGATGGTATTGTTTGAAATCTCGATCCATTGTGTGTACTCCTTCCTTGTGGATATGTTAAAGGAGCCAGAACACGGGAATAACCTTCCCGGTCATGGCTCCCGAAAATTTCTTAAGCGGTTATTTTCTCACATTTGTCCTCGACACCCCTGAGAAGCGGGAAATCATCAGGCGGCGGCTTGCTGGGCTGCTCCATAGGCATCTAACCTCCCCGCCTTCCTCGTGGCCGGGCTGCGAATTACAGAAGTATCATTATCCCTGTATGCCGTCCTGGCCCTGCCGGTTGCAATCCGGTATTTTGTAGCAAGTATGATTCGCTCGCCTCCGGGTGGAAGGTCATGGCGTACTGCCTGTCCGGCTCTGACATACGGTAATGTACCTGATGAATGAGTATTCGGTTTTCAAGGTTCCCAGCCGGTGTTCCCTGGCTGTGATTAAATTGTAGCCGAATCCAAATTGTTTCCAGAGTGACTCGTTGTCACGGTACTGGTCGAGTTTGTCACGGTAGATTAAAGAGAAGCCTTCAGTTGTCCAATCTGACCCATTATGTTTTCCAGTTCTCTCTGGATACGCTCACTGTCCGAATATTTCACCCGCCCTAAGATCAGATAGTCCAGAGAAATATCAAACGTAATAGCAAGTTCAATCAGCAAGTCGAGCGAACCACCGCGTCTTCCGTTTTCCAACGCCCTGTAATGATCCAGACTAATGTTCAGCTTGTCGGCCATCTGTTGCTGGGTCTTGCCGCATTCCATACGCAGTTTCGAAATTCTCATTCCACATTCCATCGGATCGTAATACATAATTTTTCCTTTCCGCCTGTGCGAAAAGCGGCAAAGGATACAAACTTCGCAGCGGTTTCCCATCTCACAGCCTGAAAATGAGCGCAAAAAGAGAAGGGTACCGATACCGCACTTTCCTAAAACAGGATCAGTGCAATATTTGTATCCTCAGCCCTTAATGCATATCAGGCTTTCGATATTTTTTGAAAGCCCTGCCGGAAAACAAAAGAAGGCCGCCGACAGAGCCGGACTCCAAAATTGGAATCCAATTCTGCCAGCGGCCTCTCATCTAATGTCTGGTTAAACCTCTGGACTGTTAAGGTATGTGACCTGGAGCAGGATTTACGCAGCCTGTTTCATCTCAACCTGTCCGTCGTTATACCTGTGTATTCATTTTTTGTCAGAGACCGGCGAGCCGCCCAGTCTCATTGACTTCGCCTTTGGGGGCGTAGATGTCAATTCGGTCATGCCTACGCCCCATTACTTTTCTGACCATTACTGCATGGCATTTTGAGCATTCCACCTTGATCGTGCCGCTGGAGTTTTTATATCCAACGGAGATTTCACCGCAGTTTGGACAATGCCATGAGAATGGTCGCCAAATTTCTTTTTCCTGCATAAGTCCATCCTCCCTCCATGGTCTTGTCACTTTGTTGAAATCAAAAATTTCTCTGCCAGCTCTCTGCCGGTATAAACAGGGATTGGCTTTGTCTTAGCATATGCCAGTATCTGCACTGCCTGATGGCAATGCTCACACTCCATCCAGCCATCCGTTTCCTCCAGATAGAGGTTATGGTTCAGCTCCCCGCAGATTGGACAGCGTACATCGTAGGTTTCCATTGTCAGAACACATCCTTTCCTGATTTATCGTAAAGGCCAGTGTTACAGGGCCTTGATGACGTGTTTTGCCACGCCCTGTACAATGAGCTGCTTCACTCGAATTTCTTTGCCTGGATACTTCGTTTGATTCGCATAGCGAAGAATCACATCGCCGTTTTCCTCATCAATTCCGCCAAAGATTTTCAGAGTGTTCTCATTGTCCTCATCCAGCGCGACGACAATATCGCCGACCGCCGCTGTATCTTGTATTCTGATAACGATCAGATCTTCATCCTCGATGCCCGCATCTACCATGGAGTCACCTTTAGCACGGAGAATATAAAATTTTCCCTCACCAAAAATGGATTTGGGAAGGCTTACATATTCCTCTACGCTTTCCTCTTCACGCTCCGGGTCACCACAGCGGATACTGCCAACCACCGGTGCGGAAAAGTACCCGGAGGTACATTTGCCGACCTGCTTTGTCACAATGGTTTTGCCATCATAGGAAAGCATACCGCGCTCATTCATGGCGACAAGGTAGCGATAGGAAGTCGCCTTTGACACGCCAACGCCTTGTGCAATCTCATTTACAGACGGAGAGGCGTGGTGTTCACGGTAATACTGGTCAACAAAGGTACAGATTGCATTCATCACTTCCGGGTTCTTGCTTCTCATGGTCATTCCTCACATTCTAAATGAAACGGTTCGTTTCAGATATTTATATTATAGCGAACACCCGTTCTTCCTGCAAGGGATATTTTGCCAGAAAAAATGAGATGTCGCCAACTGGCGACATCTCGTGCGAAATATCATTGCTTATTCGATTTCCTCCCATGGTTCTAATCCCATTTCCTCCCAGGTCACACCATAGGGAGCGCCGCCGGAAGTATAGCCGGCAATAAAGAAAAAGGTATCATCCTGTTCGAGAAGAGGAATTTCTTTTGGCTTTTGCCGCCTGTGTCCTTTTGTTTTGCGCTGTTTCGCCTTTGATGTGCTCATTGAGCCAGCAGATGGTTCTTTTTTCGTTTTGGGAAGCAAGTGCTGTGGCAAACCGGATTCTTGTAGTCGCTGGAGAATATGTGGACATTTTTTTTGGTATTCATTCAGCACTTCGCCATAAGGAATCCAGAATCCAAGCCCCTGAATACAACAGTATACCCGCTCAGCAATTTGAACAACTTCATTATCATCCGGTGGCTGCTTCTTTTCCTGCAGAAACCGGTCGGTTTCCCGATACATCAAATCGGAGATACGGGCTTTTTGCTTCTGCTTTAGTTCCTTATATTTCTTATTTGGATTGTTCATTCGTTGTCGGTTCATACAGTTACCGTCTCCGTTAAATCTGAAACAGACTCATTCCAGCGCAGCCCTCGCCATCCGATGATATTCATCCAGTACGAAAGCAGGGCTTTCTATCTTCATCCTGCCGCACCAACCAAAGACCCAGCGGTAAAAAGTTGGGCTGGTACAAACCAATACTCTTGCTCTGAAATGATTGTCATCTACAGTTTCCGTCTCTACATCCAGACCAAAGTGATCTATCAGATGTTTCATCAGACTGTTTTCGCAAAGCAGCGATACTTCAACAGGTTCCTCCGTATCGTACATCCGAAAGACCTCACGCGAATAATTTGCCAGATTCAGGCTGTCTGGTGCCGATGTCGCTGCCTCATCAAGAATTTCCGGCTGTCTGCTGATCCGATCTACCCGGAAGGTATTGATTTGATTCCGGATATGGTTCAGGCCAAGAACATAGTAGAAGTCACCATCCCATATCAGCGCATAGGGACTGATAACATACGGTAACCCATCGTTTTTCAGCACCCTCTCTTTTTGAGTATTGTAATCCGTATAGTAGAATGAAATCCGTTTACCTTCGTTAATCGCATCATTGATTGCTTCGACAATGTAGTAGCTTTTTTCGTTGTCTGATTTAACACGTCCGGTCACATATAGATTGCGCTTGAGCTTTGCCGCATTGGCTTCACTGGTAAGCGCCATCAGTTTAGAAATCAGCACCTGGCTTTTGCCTACGGAGATAAACTTTGAAGACTGCACCGCATCAATCAGCAATTTCACTTCCGGCAGTTCAAACAGACGGTCATTCAGATAATATTTCTTTTCACGGGAACGAATCTCCATCACTTCAAGGCCACCGGCGTTCAGCAGTTCTATGTATTTAGGGATGGTTGTCCGATGCAATTTGATTTGATGATAGGTTTCCATCATATCAATCAGCTCTTTGGTGGAGACTGGATGATCTACATCGGAGTGACGGAGCAATATTTGATATAAGTATAAAATTCTAAGTTGGTGATCATTTTCCATTGTTTTGTATCCTCCACATACCATATATCCCGGTTCTCATTTTTAGTTATGGTTTCAAAATCATAGTGGATTTATCTGTGATTAAGTAGACCATTTTCTTTGCTCTTGTCATGGCCACATAAAATTCTTTTGCTGTCAGTTCTTTTGTCATATCAACAATAACACAGTCGAATTCCAAACCTTTTGAAAGAAGTGTTCTGGATGACAAATACTTGAAGTTCGTATATCTTTTTTGCAAAGTAGAGTCATTTCGGACAAGAGTAGCAGCATCATAAATGTCGATTGCTTTGGTTGCGGCAAGCCTGATACTCCGAAGCATTTCTTGATAAAGCTCCATGCGATAAAACTTAAATTGTTTATTTTCTTCAAACCAGTGAAATACTTCTATAAGATTTTGCGATGAGTTATTTTCAATTACTAATTTTAGCAATCTTCCCAATTGTTCATACTTTTTAATTCTCGAAAAATCTGAAGATCCGGATTTAAGTCTCTTAATGTACGAATTACACTCAGAAGATACTCGAGTGGCACATTCGTTTATAAAGCATAATATAGACAATGCAAGTTGTTCATTTTCACTTTGATCAAAAAGACGTGCGTACTCAAACAGAATGCCACAATCTTGTTTTTCATCTTGCTGAAAAATTCCAGGCATCTTTTTGCAGAAGGCTAATTGATCATTTTCCCATTTTGTCAGATACAGGACAGACTTATACTGCTGTAACTGTCGAAGCAGCTTGTATCCATCAAAATCCAATGGAGCAATAACTTCTAAGATATTGCTAATAGGAGCAATACTAATCATACATTGTCGCCCTTGAATGGCAGGTAACAAATGGGATCTTAGTTCTTCCAGATATGCTCCGAGTTTTGGATTAGAATTTTCCCAGCGCCATGGATACGTATCCACATCAATAAGTTCAAAAGAAATATCAGACCAATTCACAATGGGATCTTTAAACCCAAATATCCCCTGAAGAGGATCTCCGAGAACTCTTACTGGGAGATACTTATTTAATTGTTTAATCAATGCGTGTTGAGCAAGTGTACAGTCCTGATACTCATCGACAATTATTCCTTTATACGAAGATGAGAGTACTTTGCCAACCCACGTATGTTTAAATAATTCCAATGCTCCTGTATATAACTGAGCATAATATTGTTTCTGATCTTCTTTTTTAAATGGCGATAGCGTTGCATCCATTCTAGATGTCCAGTGGTACGAATAACCCCAACGATTACAAAAAGCTGCGATAGTCAAAATTGTATATTTGTGTGTGTCTACTTTTCTTTTCGAAAGACGTTTTTGTATGGCATCAACACCTGCATTCGTGTGTGTAAGCACCAACTGCTTTCCAGAAAATCCAGCGACCATATCGGCTACCATTTCTGTTTTTCCGTGTCCAGCAGGTGCTATAATTGCAACATTATATTTACTTTCAATCTTTACTAATTCTTCAGGCGTCATAGATTTTTTACCCACTCAATCATAGAAGATACCGTTTGAAACAGTTTTGTACTTTGATCAATCTCTGACCAGTGTTCAAAAATAATTTGGCCGATTTCGCGTCCCAAATCAATCCGTTTATACCATTCTCCAATACGTCCATTTTTCCCTTTTTGTTTTGCCAATTTTCCAAGAGTAAGACGTGTGACTTGTGAAAAATCATTTAGAATGAGTTTGGTTCCATCTTCACAAATATCAAATGAAATACCCTCAGAGTACAAAGTGCCAGCCATCGCTGTCGCACCTTTTTCATCTACAGTAATATCTATAAGCTGTTGGATCAAAGATTCCGGCAAATCAAGAAACAGCTGTTGTTCTATAGCATTCGGATTATCCCAATCGAATATTGTTGTTCCGTATAAACGCCGTCTCTTCTCTTTTTCAGCAGCATCGCTTTCCTTATCAGAATCCATAAAGATGCTAATTTCATATCCTCGATCTCGAAGTGAATCAGCATAAGCAAACGTGGTATCTCCTCCTCCAAGAGCTATACCTACTCCTTTATGAGCCATTCTAATTCCGAGATTTTGAGCTATAAAATCATCAAATGCCTTGACAAATCCATATTCTGTTTTTCCTTCGCAGACAATTAAGGCCTTACACAAGAAAGCATCAGCATCACTGCGAATCTGTTTCTGAAGCTGCTCATATACTTTTTCATCACTTTTATTAAAATAGAATACGTTTGTATCTCCGTTTTGAGAGTGTACAATGACTAGTTCGGAGGCAGAACACTCCGTTAATACAACAGGAGAGTGTGTTGTAATAATAACCTGTCCGGATGTTCCCGTCTGATTTCGTAGTTCATTTATCAGACTGCGTAATCTATAAGGCTCAAGGCCGCGCTCAATCTCGTCAATCAATAAAACAGTGCCATTAGAATAAGCTTTGATATTCAACCCTATAGACAGAAGCCTTTGACTGCCAACTCCTCTTAAATTCAAAGGAATTTGTCCGTCATAGAGTCCTGCAGATGTAGTGAATGATCCACTCTGAATCAACAGTTTACTCTTAATATCGTTTTCAAATCCAACGCCATATCGTCCTCCGATGCTCTTAATATCGTCAGAAAGGCCATCTAACAAGTCCAAATCAGTGTTTGCAGCAGCCTCTCTCATAGCTTTAGTATAGGCATTATGAAGAACTCCTTTAGAATCAGCATACTTTTGTAGAACAGAATACCGTCCCCACGTCATGTCTCTTGCGCAATTTTCGCCAACACATCCAACTGCAAGCTGAGCCCGTTCCTTGTTGGTTATAGTTTTAGGATCATTTCTATTACATACAACATTCCAATGCGGTTCCAAGGAACTGTCTGCCGTAAATTGAATGGTAAGACAAAGTGGCTCTCCATCTGCTGGTTCGTCGTTTGTGATGCCATCATATGGAATTCCAGGTTTCCGTAAGAATAAGCCGAATTTATCTTCTGCTAAGAAATAATCAGGAAACTCAGTAAATGTTCCACAGATCGTGATCTTGTTTTCAGTATTTGCAAGATAAAAATCATTGTCACAGATTGGCAAATTCCATGTTTGTGAAAAGAGCCACTCAAGGGAGAGCAAAATCGTAGATTTGGTACTATCTCCTGCGCCAATCAAGCAAATAAATCTGTTATTCATTGGAAAATCAATTTTTGCATTTTGAATTCCACGAAAGTTATGTATTTCAAGATTTATTAATCTCATTAGAGTTTCCCTCCCTTAGCCTTATCTCTTGCCATTCTTTCAAGAATTATCTAACAACTAATTCTTTTTACTCCTGAAGTAATGCATACTACAATCATTTCATGAAGGTATGATCATATCATGCACCCAACAGATTTATTGCCGCTGTTCCCAACAGCTGTACTACCGCACCATAAAACCATCCGTGTTTTTCCATGTGATCAGAAATTCTTTCAAAAAGTTTTTTCTGCTTTGGTATGGTTCGGCTTGTCTGTATGTTCTCTATAAGTTCTTTAACATCATTCAGAATCTCATACAAGTCCTCTTTATCTGTGCCACCATTTTCTTCAATTGCCTGTTCGATTTTATGAATAGAATTATCAACGGTTAGTGTGGAGCCAGACACATCACCAAACACTAAATTCCCGTAATTTATAATGTTTTTCAGTTTATTCGATTCTTCCTGCTCTTTCTGTTTTTCATATGCGGCATTTTTGCTTTCAAAGTAACTAAATGCGGGCGGAAGCAAATCCAGCATCCCGCCGTTATCATAAAAGAATAAACCACCAATCATTCCATATTGAATTAACTTTTCAAACTCTAATCCCAACGACGTTTGTACATAATCTGGAAAAATGTCATTCTCAAAACAAATATGTGTACCATTACCCCTTTCGCAGTTCAGTAAACATTCAAGAATTGCTTCAGCTGTCTGATCCATAACCCGGAAACCTTCTATTATCGGTTGTCCATTGATGATAGTCGCTGCCCTATCTTTAAGTATAGCCCTTCTTTCAGCTTTATCCTGTTCTCTACGTTTCTTATTAGCAAGTTGTTTCGATTGTTTCATTTGCCGTTCAATTTGTCGTTCTAATGACGATTTTGCCATACTGCACTTCCTTTTCAACTATAATTTCACCAGTTCATTTAATCGTCAAAACCAAAATCTTCGATCTTAAGCGTGCGACAGTTTTCTGACACAGTTCGCACGGTAGAAGCTGGTATGCCATTTGGAGCAACTACATCAACATCCAATTTTAGCTCAACCTGACTGCCGTCAACGGCCATCAAATGCTGAATAATTTCTTGTAAATAATTTTGAACATCACGATTTACTCGCGTATTATCCAGTTTTGCAGTCATATAAAAATGCTTATTTACCGGAACAGAAGCCGCTGCATCAGTATCTGTGTTAGCACTAAGACTTCCTTCATCACCTTTAGACTGTACTGCCCCTTCATTATTTTGAGACTCATGATATGTAGCGCTGCCAAAAATATCACCTGCTGCCTGGGCGCTTGCTTTTTCCTGCTTTTCGGCAACAATTTGTTTCATTGCAACATTTGCCTTTACAAGCAAATCGGATGAGTTGATGCTCAATACATTCGTATTAAACTTCAGGTCAACATACCGATTATTAACGTAACCGGCGGCAAGTGCGAAAAACTCATCAGAGGCAACTCCTCGACGAATCGTATCTTCAAGCACAGAATAATTTGCCAGTCTCGGAAGATAGCAGTATGTGCTCAGATATTCCCATAGTTTTTTTACTTGAATATTATCGGAATCTTTCCAGAGCAAATCGTCCAGGCTCATTTGCAAAAGTGCAGGGGCCCAGTTTGTGATAATCTGCTCACTTTGCTGCATTTTCTTTGCTGCTTTTGTTACGATGCTTTCAGTTCCGCCGCTAATATCACTGATCTCCCATTGAATTGTTTTCATATCGCCAAACTGGTCGATATAAGGAACCAGAAGCCATCGATACGTTTCCTTGAGCCGAAGTTCTACGGTATCATTGCTGCGGTTTAGATTACTCTGCGTTTCCCGGATTTGATTTCCATCCAAATTCAGATCATCTTTATCAGACATGATTGACGTCCACGCAATAAAACGACGAACTTCTGCACGCAAAGATTCCAGCTGGTTTTCATCGGGTGCCACAAAAGCAAGCATATTTTTGAAAATACGCGGAGCAGTCCCCCTGTTGTACAGAATATCATTAACAGTGGTTTCAGCAGGGGTTGTCTTTTTAGACTTTAGGTTATAGCAATCACCAGTTCTCAAAATCACCAAACGGACAGCCTGCTCATCTGGAACATCCAGAGAAGAATACGGACAAATGTGAATGCCGGTAAACGGATTCTCTTTCCGTATTTTTTTCAGGCGAGATTCAATTTCCGCATCCACATCAGCCAATGTTTGCTGAGAAGCACGGTCTTCCGCAGTTTTGCGCAGAGTAGGGCGCGTGTCATACCAGTATCTGCTTCCGCTCGGATTATTATAGAGATACGAAAGAGAGCCATGCAGTGTGTTTAACGCGTCGTTAAAGTCAGCAATACTCTCGCCAGGCTGAACTACTCCCAAACGGATTCTGGAGGCTTCCAATCCGCGTACAGCCTGATCCCGGCTTGTGGGCGCGCTTCCAAGCATGATCGTTCTGGCGACACGACGAGCGGCGAGTTTGCGTCCATAGCGAGGATTTGCTTTATCTTTTTGATAAGGAATAGAATTTTTTCCATCTACCTCATGATCAATAATGCTGTTCCATGTATCCGGCAGGTGACGAACCAATTCGTCTCTTACATTCGGCATATCCAACGGGATTGACCCTGGCATAATCATTGCACCCGCGTCATTGGCCATCCACAATTCGTGAATAACGGCAGCCATTAAACGCAGGACACCACGAGTGCGTTGAAAGCGTTCCAGTGTTGCCCAGTCATCATATAGGCGGTCAAAGACCTCTGGGTGAATCGGATAGCAGGAAATCATTCGGTTCCGATATTCGACTTCTCTTGCTTCCATTGGGAAATCAGATGGATTTTCCTGATACATCCGGCTAAATGCCGTACATACTGCATCTCGTGTAGCCTCATCTTTGCAGTCAAGAAACAGCCGTCGGCGCACGACCTCAAACCCTTCGTTGGCGGCAACAGGTTTCCAGATGGCCTCCATTCTCCCGAATGTATGCTCAATCGTTTCGAGTGCAGTTTTACCTGCATCACCACCGATTTCAATCGTTGACTCAGGGATAGAAGCGACAACAATGCTGTTCTCACTTGCACGTGCGGCTTCCGTAATTTCTTGAATGAACGTAATAAAATTATCGTAGGAGCCAGCCGGAAGTCCATCGACACCATAGAGTTTCTTTGCATAAGCAACCAGCTCATCCATTAAAATCAAGCAGGGGCCGCATTCATTCAAGAGATTTTTTAAGGTTTCCGATCCAGGGGATACACCATGGCGATCTGCTTCACGGATCATTGCATACAAATCCGGACGACCGGCAGATGTAACCAGCTGATAAGCCATTTCACCCCAGATCGTATTGACTGTATACCCCGGCAGATTGGCAGGATTTTTCTTTTTATTCGGGTCAAGGGCTGTGCCTACAAGAACAGCCACATTAGCTTTGGGCAAGGTATCCAAACCAGCCTTTTCCAAGATTGGTTTAAGACTCGGAATTTTATCTACCGAAGCGCCGCCTTTTACCAGATGATAAAGGGCAAGCATACTGTGCGTTTTTCCTCCGCCAAATGCGGTTTTCAGCTGGATGACAGGTTCGCCGCCCTTGCCCGCGATTCGTTGCAGAGATTTTACAAGCAGCCCGGACATTCCTTCGGTGATGTAAGTGCGTGCAAAAAATTCCACAGGGTCACGGTATTCAAAAGCTCCCTCTCCGCGAGAGACCTGTGCCAGATCAGCAGCAAATTCTGCTGTTTGGTAACGGCCTTCAGCAACATCTGGATGGGGCTGCATAATATCTCGCCAGCTGGGAAGCGTATGGCCTTCACCGACGTTATACTCCAAGACGCCAGCGGTATTAGAAGATTTTTTACCAGTTTTTACAGGGGCGACATTTTCAGTTACAGCAGCGGAACCGGCAGCAGACCCATAGCGGAGAGTGCGATACAAATCCCGAATTTCCTCTGCACCATCCGCGTCAAAGGCAGCACAGAGCAGTGCCATGGTATCCAACGCACGTTCTGCATAAGACTGATCGATGTCCTGTTGACCGATATGAGCCATCTTATTTCGCACGCCCATGAGTTCTTTCGACCATGTACGGTAATCAGTAGACAGTTTTGAGGAAAAGACTTCCCGCCATTTCCGATCAATCAGACGCAGGCAATTTGCAATATCCAGGGAGTCTACCAGGGTACTATAATCACCGTGATCGGGCAAATCACGGAGCTGATCGCTGAGTGTGTCAAGCACTTCTTGCCACCAGTTATCGTGATATACTCGGTTAAATTCCCGGCCAATGTAACCAGCCATTAAAGGATGAAGGATGCGAAAGCCTTTTTGGACAAGTTCGTAATTCTCCTGCATGGTCTATACCTCCTCATGATTTTCATTTGTTTCTGCCTCGTGCGAAGCAAAATATTTTTCCGATTCTTGTGCAATCAGTATTAGGCTATCCTGAATGTTCATAACAGAACCATCTGCATTGAGTATTTTTTTATATCGTGTTACGATGGAAAGTCCAAAGCCCAAAGCGGCGATTGGACGGTCTATGTCATCGATTAGCTCACTTGTCAGTGATTCCAGCAGACTTGGCAATTCCCGGCCAAGGGACGCAATCAGATTCCTTCTTGTAGTCTGTGGAAGTGCATCTTGATTCTTTCGGAACACAATCGCGATCCGCGTAGACTCAAACTTCTCATTTGGTTTTTCCGTTCGTATTGGCCAGATTGCTGTCACACAAAAGCCTGTATCTACAATGCTCTGGAGTAAATGCGACAGCGGGCTTTCCAATGAAATATTTCCATTCGCATTACGAATTACCATGCGATCCGCTTTGCTATATGCGAAGAAAATAACAAATGGATACTCCGTCGATGCCATTTCAGAAAAGTGTGACAACATCTTATTTATTTTCCCATGATACGCGGTTTTTGCTTTTTCAGTATCTCCACCATAGTGTTCAGGAATAGAAGACAGCTCATCTTTCGAAGTAAGCGCCCCTTTGAACAAATCAGGGAACACATTTTTTAGGCATTTCCGAAGCCAAATATAAAAGTAATCTGACAGGTCAGCATAACCGACATTATCGTAATAGGGCAGTTCCGTAAAGAGAACAGTGTTCTTTTGAATAGCCTTTTCGATGGCATCTTCATTCTTCACAATAATTTCTCTGTACGAAGGCAGGTGCGATACTGCCTCTGCAATACTGTCAACAACAGAATGAAAACTTCCTGTTGTTTCTGCAAAAGGATTCTCCTCCACAAATGTCCATGTCATGGGGATGGCCTGTCGCGTAAATGTCGCCCTGCCGGTTCCTTTGCGATTATCCCAGGAACAGATTGTGGAATGGTAATTTGCCATTTTGCTGATAGCCAGCGACAAATAAGTTCCGATGGCCTGCCCATATGCCCAGGCTCCGTTTCCGGCATCACATAACGGGCCACCAGCTTCACTCATTCCTGAGGCCAGAGCGTCTGAAGCAACTTTGTTAATTACTTGAGGAATCAAATCGCAAAAAGCAGAAAGCATGGTTAACTGACGGTTGGTAAAAAGGTCAGTATAGTCAGTAAATCCATATCCTGGCGGACTAAACCAACGGCTATTTTCTGCAATTTGCCCTGATGGGATGCTTTCCGGTGCTGTAATCGCTGCCGCCGTCTCTTGTACTTCGTCAACAGGCTCAAAAACCTTTACGCCGTTTGATGAACGAACAACAGCCATCATTTGAGCACCCAAGAGGTGCTTTTTCCCCATTTTCTTGATGTAAGTGTCAGTAGCCACTTCGCCACACACTGGGCACTGGAATTTTGCCCCCATTGTGCCGAGTTTATTGCTTTCTTTTTCTTCGGGGCATATTCCTTCACGGATTTGAAATCGGATTTTACCGTCCTTGAAAACAGGTTCTGCCCAACGTTCGTTCCCTTTGCTTTTGTTCAAAACAAAACTGCTGGCAAGGGGCATCTTGCATTTGCAAACGGGATTCGGACATTCTACTGTGCGCACCCATAGCCAGGCGGATGTAACAACATCGTTTGTGGCAGGATAAATCTGTCCAATTTTTTCATAAGCTTGTCTCTCCATCCATTGACCATAGAAACGGATGTCATCGGCCAATGCTGCCATGCCTGTCTTTGTACTGTCTGAATCAGGATGAACCGGCTTGTTAGATACAAAACGCGATGGAAATTCAACAACGGCTTTTGTAAGCAGGGAAGCAACCGGGTTTATATCCCCGGCGTATGCCGACACCCCAAGTTTTTCGCAGGCCAGGGGGAGGCCGCCAAAGCCCGAAAAACCATCCCAGATAGCAGGCAATTTTAGGTTTTGCAATGCAGCTGTTGCCTGTTCAAAAGCAGTGGCATCATTATGAGCAAGCTTTTTGAGTAACGCTATCTGATTATTTCTTTTCTCCGAGTCCTGATCTTCGTCTGTCATAGCAGCATAGATTAAAACGGAACTGGAAACAATCGGGCTGCGGTTCCACCAGAGATGCAGGTTCCCAGGATGTCCTTTTCTGACTTTTTCCTCAATAGAAGACGCAGTTATTTCTCGTAGAGGGAGTGCCGTCTCTATTAACTTTTTCATGGAGCTTCACCCCCTTTCAATGATCTACTTGCTTAATTATCCAGAAGGCCGGTAGAGAACAGGTCAAGCTGCTCAGGAACTTCCAGTTTCAAAGCTGCCGCGCGAGATTGAATATCCGGCCATGCCACAACAAGGGCATTATACGCATAGGCCTCGTTTGACCACTTCTTCTGTTCGGCAATCGTATATAAGCGATAGGCCAAATCTTTTGCACGCTCTGCATTGGAGCCAAACATGGAGGCTACGATCTGCGCGCAGGCTTCCACGCCGCCTTTTGCCATAGCCTGGGTCAACTGCTGCGTTAGCAGCCAGATGTTTTTTTCATCAACATCCACCTTTTCCGGCAGATCTGCCCGTTCCACCAGGTGGACATCACCGGCTTTGGCGTAGACGACACCGTTGGCTGCCAGCATGGGGATGGAAGTACTCTTTGCATTGGCCAGAACCTCTGCCTCACCATACTTCACGACGTTATAAGCGTACTGGGTATATAGATCAACGCAGAAGCGGCTGGCCGTATCCAGATCGCCAACCTGCTCGTTAAAGTACAAGTCAAGTTCTTCATTGATAATCTGCAATGCGCTGCGGACAGACATTGGTGTACCGTCCGCCTCCAATACGCGGCGATAACGGCTGAACACACCCATACCGGGGCCAATGGCAGACTGTGCCAGGTCAACGGGAGCAATGTTGCTTGCCTGTAATTTTTTCAAGGCCGGACGTAACTCATGCCGCAGCGTGGCAATCAGATTGCGGCGGGTGGTCTGTGGGGCGTCCTCTGGACGCTTACGGCAAACAAGTACTATAGAAGAGGCCAAAGCATTGGACCCATTCCCACGCATTCGATTTCCACGTTCAGTTCTCATTGGCCATGTACCGGTAATTGCAAATCCCGCTTTAACTATAGAATTTAGCATGGTTTCCCACCCTGATGATGCTGTACCATCAGCATCCGAATCACTTTGCTTATAGGCATAGTATATTGTTACAGGAACATCTTCACGAGCATAAAGATACATCTGCTTACTTGCTGAAAGCATTCCACTTTCGAAAAATGATTTTGCTTTTTCCATGCTGCTCCCATGCCGAAATGGAGTAGCAATGAGTTCCTCTGTTTTTGGGACCAAAACAGTGGAAAAAAGTCCTGGATAACTATCTTTAAGTGATCGTCGCATCCAAATATAAAAATAGTCTGACAAATCTGCATAATCAATATTATCGTAATATGGTGGATCTGTAGAAATCATAATATTCCGTAGACCGCAATCACTTTGAGCGTCTCTTTGGCTAACTTCTGCCTCAAACTGAGCAATAGGGAAATTATCAATACACTTTACAATCCAATCAACCATATTACTAAAGCAACCTGTCGAACTGCTAAATGGATTTGCTTCTGCAAAGTCCCATGTCATAGGAATAGCTTGTCTCCCGAATGTATTCCTAATTGCACCTATGGTATTAATCCATGATGCAATAGTAGATCCTATATCTGCTTGTCTATCTACCGCAAAAGCTAAGTATACACCTACAGCCTCACCGTATGCCCTTGCACCATGTCCACCTTTACAAAGGGGAACATGATCATCAGACATTCCAACCGCAATCGCATCAGCCTCAACTTTTTTCTGAGTTTCTACAACTAAGTCACTGAAGGTGGTTAAAGCAGTAAGTTGACGATTTGTATAGAGGTCTTTCCACTTTGTAATGCCATAGGCTTGAATTCTAAAACCAAGTGCCTTTTCTGGCAAGTCCTCACAAGGAACGTTTTCTGGCTCTCCGACTTGCGAAGCACATAGTTGGATATCATCAGGCGAATAGTAAGCTCTTCCATTTTTCCCTTCTGCAACAACAGCTATAAGATGTCGCCCCATTCGATGATTACTGCCTTCAGAACGCACATAATCTAATGGAACTGATGTACCACATGCAACACAGGAGGCACCCGTTCGGTTTACTGTGCCTTTTTCCTTATGTTCGCCCAATTTAACAGTATAACTACATTTCGAATCGAAAAATTGTGGCTCAACATATGCCTCATGTCCCTTCTTTTTTGATAAAGTAAAAGAGCGAACTAGCGGCATTTCACATCCGCAAGCTGGATTAGGGCACTTCACTGTCCTGGCCCATATCCATGCGATTACAGTTGCCTCTCCGCCGCCTTGTTCTTCTGGTACTTTCACTTTCGGATAAAGATGGCCAATCCGTTTGTAGGCTTCCTGTTTCATCCACTCGCCATAATAGCGCACATCCTCAGCCAAGCCTTCTGCTCTCGCCCACGCGTCATGCATGGAGTTGACCTGTGCATCTGAATTGACCGGTGCCATACCAGAAAATTTGGGCGGAATCTCAATCATTGCCTTGTTGATCATGACGGCAACCGGGTTCAGATCATGTGCGTGAGCTTCTAGCCCCAGTCTCTGCGCCTCTAATGGGATGGCACCGCCGCCGGCAAATGGGTCAAGAAGGGCAGGCGGGTTCCCATTGGTACTTTTCATGATCTCTGCCTTCGCCGCATCCAGAACTTTCTCGTTATTGGAATTTTCCCATACAACCAGATCTTCCAGAATCTTAAAGAGCCTCTGTCGTTCTGTATTTTGGTCTTCCTCTGTCGGGAACTGTTCCGGGTGAGAAGAAGGATCGTCCACCAGCGATGCCCAGATGACAGCCCGCGCTGCCGCCAAGGGCCGTCTGGCCCACCATAAGTGCAGTGTGGAAGGGTGGCCATGTCGGATGGACTTTTCTCTTGCCGATTCTGCGTTGATTTTTTCAAGAGGCAAAGCGACCTCTATCAGCTTTTTTGTTGCCATAACTGTATCCTCATTTCTGATAGAGAATCTCGGATTCTGCTATCAAGTCTTGTATATTGTAATTTACGCTGGTTGCCGTAAAATCAGGTGCGTTGGTAAACGGATGCTTCAGATAAATCGTATGTGTCTGATTGCCGTCAACTTCCACAATGGCTAAAATGAATTCCTCCGGTTTATTCAGTGCCGTCAAAATTTCATTTTTGCTCACTGTCACAGTCGTTGCACCTTTAGCGCGGCCCTTAACTTCGATAAAGCGCAGAGCATAAGCACCTACACGTTCTATCATTCCTTTTGGGATCTGAGATTCTATGTCGTAGCCGCATTTTGCTGCACTGACATCGCTGGGATGATAGCCAAAGGAAGATTCAATTTCCATGACAGCGTTCATGGCGGCATCTTCCACGCTCTTTTTGTCACCTCGGCCAAAATCATCTCCAGAAAGATTTCTGCCCATTAACTGATGCAGCAGCCCTTTGGGAATGACCAAAATACCTCCTGTGATGCTGGGTGGCATCGGAGCAATTCTGCGCTCCTTCTCAATTTCCGCAAGACGGTTTTTCATCCGGAGTTCCAATTCCTCTGCGCGCCTTGCAGCCAATTTGGAGTTCAACCGTGCATTCGTCTTCCCCGCAGCCTCTTTTTGCGCAAGATCAGCCGCACGGAAATCCCAATACTGAATTTCGGCTGTCAAACGATCCTTGACTGCCTTTGCTGTCTTATTCAGCAATTTTTCTTTCTGTGATTTCACTTCAGAAAAATGAACAGGGATTAAATTTTGAATGGCATATCCCTTTGCCATATCTTCAACATCAGTACACAGCCATTTCTGCTGCTTCATCCACTCTCTGATTGCCTGATTTTCTTCGTCCGTCACGGTACGATAGTCCAGGTAGGGCGCATACCCGGCGGAGGCAGCTGTGCCATCTTCTTTCATCTCAACAAAGTGAATATGTTTTGAAATAGTCCGTCTGCTTCCATTTTTCAGAATCACGCCGTCTTGAATTGCATCTTCAATATAGAACAAGAGCCTGGCATTCGTACCGTAATCTTCATCATCCACAAGAATGGTGCCGCGCTTCATCACATCAACATTGCGTTCCCGAATCAAATCAATGACAGCCTCCAGCAGCGGTTGCCCCGGGCAGATCAAAGAAGCCTGCACAAGACCGGGAACATTGCAATATTGTTTGTCAAAGCAAATCCGCTCATAACGGTTTAGCACGGGTTCACCGTAACCAATCTGCATATCACGGTTGCGAACCGCGTAGGGAACAGATGTGATTTCGTAGCGTCCGGTTTCACGTTTTCGGATTTTCCCTCCAACACTTTTGAACGCCTCCAGGAAGAATGCTTCAATAAAATGCGGCTGAAGTTTATGTGCTTCAATCCGTTCCATGTCCTCCCGAATGTTGTTGACCATATTTATATCCATAACATCTTCGGTCAACGCACGTTCATCCAGCAATTTCTGGAACGATTCGCGGTTCATGGAATGATCCACAACCTGATCTAATCGTGCCCGTACTTTTGGGTCATTTCCATATCGGACCGCTTCAATCAATAGATCCCTTAAAGACCGATTTTCAAAAGTCACTTTGCCAAGAATGTCAAAGACTTTTCCGCCCAGTGCCTGGCGTTCTTCCTCCAACTTTTGAAATAATCGTTGGAAGACAAAGCCTTCCCGTGTTTCGTTGGCAACCAGATTCCATAAGTGGCATACTTCCGTCTGGCCAATACGGTGAATACGGCCAAAGCGCTGCTCCAGACGATTTGGGTTCCACGGCAGGTCATAGTTAATCATCAGATGAGCACGCTGTAAGTTAATACCTTCACCGGCAGCATCTGTTGCAATCAAAATGCGGACACCTACATCCTGCTTAAACAGTTCTTCCACCTTGCGGCGCTCGTCACGGAGCATCCCGCCATGAATCGTCACAACGGCCTCATCACTTCCCAACAGAGAACGGATTTTATCCGTTAAGTAGTTCAGCGTGTCCCTATGTTCTGTGAAAATAATGAGCTTTTCACGGTTTCCATTGGAGTCGAACATGGCTCCATCATCCTGAAGAAGCCTGGAAAGTTCTTCCCATTTCCGATCAACGCCTCTTACACGGACGTTGTTAGCCATATTTTCAAGGCGTTTCAGCGTATTGATTTCCGCTTCAAGCTCTGCTATCGTTGCCGCAGCAGAAGCGTGGTCTACAACTTTTTCTTCAAAATTCTCCTGCTCATCCGCAGACAGATCATCTTCGTCGAAGTCGTCAAAATCAGGATCGTGAAACTCCTTCGCACGTTTACCTAATTTTTCTTCGGCAAGCCTGTGCTCAAGACGTTCCCGCCGGCGTCTCAGGGATTGATAGATTGCTTCCGGTGAGGACGCAAGACGCCTCTGCAAAATGGTAAGAGCAAATCCAACCGTTGTCTTGTGCTCATTATTAAGATTATCTGCACGGTTAAATTCTTCCCGCACATAATCAGTAACCGCAGAATACAGCTTCGCTTCCTCTGGAGAAAGGTCATAGTTGACTGTGTAGGCGATTCGCTCTGGGAAAAGAGGTTTGCCCTCAAATGTCAGGAGCTCCTCTTTTACCAGCCGTCGCATGACATCACTTACATCAACTGCCTGTTGGCTGGAACCGTGTATGCCTTCAAAACGGTCCGGGTCTACCAGGGATAAAAAGAGCTGAAAATCTTCTTCTTTACCATTATGCGGCGTGGCCGTAAGCAACAAGAAATTTCGCGTGATATTAGAAAGCAGCCTTCCAAGCAAAAAGCGTTTGGTATATTTGACCTCGCCGCCCCAGACGGTTGCCGCCATTTTGTGGGCCTCATCACATACGATCAAGTCCCATTCCGTAACTTTTAACTTCTCCTGCAAATCATCATTTCTCGCCAACTTATCCAACCGGGCAATACACAAATCAACTTCCGAAAAAATATTCCCGCTGACGGCAGACTCCATTCGATCATTCGTCAGGATTTCAAACCGAAGATGAAATTTTGAATACAACTCATCCTGCCATTGCTCGGCAAGACTGCCCGGACAAACAATGAGGCAGCGTTTTAGGTCTCCTCGTGCAATCAATTCCTTGATATATAGTCCGGTCATGATTGTTTTTCCTGCGCCGGGATCGTCCGCCAAAACATATCGAAGCGGCAATTTAGGAAGCATTTCCTGATATACAGCGGAGATTTGATGCGGGAGGGGTTCAACAGAGGATGTATGTACTGCAAGATACGGGTCGAATAAATGTGCAAGGCTGATGCGATACGCCTCAGAAGCCAGTTTCATTTGTTCACCATCCGCGTCGAAGCTCCATGGCAAGTTGTTGTCCATTACTTCGATATGATATTCATCTTCTCGATACAAGAGTTGTGTTCCCGGAACGTTCTGGCTATTTTTGTAGGTAATGTCAATCACATTCGTTCCGTACCATTGAACAGCAACGATGGATACAGGCTCATTCCCGGCTATTCCTTTTACTGTACTTCCAACCGTTATGTCCTCAAGCCTTGCCATACCGTTTCTCCTCTCATGTTTTATCTTTCGATATGTCTTTCAAACATTTTCTATATTTACCGCTTTTTATACGAGCATCAGCAGGTTTTTCAGCATTGAAAGGAATAGCCCAGGTGGAATCAATACGAATCGCTCCTGGTATTCGATCTTCCGTACATAGAACCTGTACCCTGCGCTTTGATAAGCCCCATTTTTCAGCAGTTTGCCGTATTGAAAGATACTCTATCATATATTTCGTCCTCTTTTTCAAGCAGAATATATAACAATCCATGATTTATTGTAAGCCTAATTGCGAATGAAGTCAACGAGCACTTGTCACCAACTGACGACAAGCTAAATGTAGTTTTGCCTTAATGAAAATTGTACAAATTGGCAAATTGGCGAGCAGGGCCTTTGTATATACAAAGGCAAAAATACCGGTGCAGCTTTCTAGGCTACATCGGTATTTTTCTCGTTGGGGGAATCCCCAATCCCCTTGAAGATCCGTATCTGGCGATACGGGGCTGCGCATTCGTCCCGAACGCTTTACGCTACGCGTTCCATCGAAAATACGGTATAACAATTATGAGCTTAATCAAATTCTTTTTCTGACTCATTGACGAGTTCATAGATTTGTCCGTCTATATCGAGAATACAGTCAATATCAATCCGTGTCTTGTCCATCAGAATCACTTGCTTTTGGTAATCATCTATTTTCTTAATCTGTCCGGAAATCGTATGGTAAGAACCGCCAGCTTTTCTCTGATCCGGAACAAAGTAAGTAATTGTAAGCGCTGGCTTTTCTCCGGGATAATCACAAGCCATCCGTAACTTATAATCCAGCTCTGCTTTTTCCGACTCAGAAAGTTCCGGCTTGCGATCCGTCAGCCGTGCAGTTTCCTTTATCACATCTCCATATCCGGTCAGCGCAGCGAATGGAGAAAACTGGGCCGCCCGGTCTATCATCGGCATCCTGGGATGCCGTGTAGAAACGTGATGGGGATGATTGATAATGTCATCATAAGAATTTTTTGTGTTATCTCTATTTAGCAAAATAATTATCACATCTTCCGGATATTTGCTGGCTCAAATATTTCTATGCTTTATGACCTCCAATCTGCTGATTGCGGTCTTTTGCCGTCGCCCCTTCCTGCAAATTCATTCCCTTCAGGATTGCATTCTTGCCAAATTTTTTCTTGATTTCCAGCATGGCCTGCTGCATTTTCCGCTCCTTCTCCAGTTCCTCCTTTTCCTGCAGGTTTTGACGAGCGGAATAGTCTGTAAATAAATCCAGCTGCTCGAAGCTATTTTCACTTTGCGCCTGTGCTTCGGCCTCAGTGATAACATGAGTAGCAGCCATGTTAATCCTGCGTACCAGAAGATCTTTATCTACAATCCGATCAAACAGATCCATCACAGCCTGGGTAATCAAGCGGGTGGAAGAAGTGTATTTTTTCAGATTGGCAGTACCGTGGGCGTGCTTTGGAATGCTTCGTCCATACCGGTCTGTCTTGATTTCTCCATGATACTTCTTTCGCCGCGCTGGGTCTTTCAGATTATCAATATCATACCCGACTGTCAAAACAATTTGATTTGTCACAAGTCCTTTATCCACTAAATCAAGAACCAGCAGGTCGGTCATTTCCCGTACTACAAGTTTTGCTTTTTCAAACGGATACGGACATTGCAGCACCTGACCGGAGCCGACACTGTTACTTTCCGGTTTGTAGGCTTTAATATCTGCAATCGTACAAGGCTCCCAGCCCCAGGCATGGTCAATCAGCAATTCCGCATTGATGCCGAAAAGCTGATACAAAAGTTCCTCGTTATAGTAGTCACCCGGTTTACCTTCCGAGCAGCGGGCTATATCACCCATCGTATAAAGGCCATGTTCTTCCAGCTTTTTTGCGTACCCTTTTCCTACCCGCCAGAAATCGGTCAAAGGGCGATGTGACCACAGGGAACGGCGGTACGACATTTCATCCAGTTCGGCAATCCGGACACCATTCTGATCCGGCGAAATATGTTTTGCCTCTATGTCCATCGCAACTTTACAGAGATACAGGTTCGTGCCAATTCCGGCTGTCGCAGTAATTCCAGTAGTGTCCAGAACATCAAGAATCATTTTCATTGCCAGTTCGCGGGCTGTCAGCTGATACGTTCTTAAGTAACTGGTTGCGTCAATAAAGACTTCATCAATCGAATAAACATGAATATCTTCCGGTGCAATATATTTGAGATATACCTCATAAATCCTGGCACTGATTTTCATATAATGTGCCATCTGCGGCGGTGCCACCACATAGTCTACAGCTAAAGCGGGATTTGCTTTCAGTTCTCCATCCTGAACTGAAGAACCTGTCAGTTTCCGTCCCGGTGCTTTTTGCTGTCGTATGAAGTTGACCTCTTTGACCTTTTGCACGACTTCAAACAGTCTGGGTCTTCCGGGAATCCCATAGGATTTTAAAGCCGGAGATACCGCAAGGCAGATAGTCTTTTCCGTCCTGCTGGCGTCTGCGACCACCAGATTGGTTGTCATCGGATCAAGTCCACGCTCCATACACTCAACGGAAGCGTAGAACGATTTCAAATCTATGGCAATATACGTTTTATCTGACATTGTTCAACGCCTCCTTCCTGTCAGCTTTTAGATAAGCACGGCAACAAGACCGTAAATATTTTTCCGAATTCTCAATTCTCCGATTCCTCTATAATGCCATAGTCAATCAGTACATTCGTCTCGGCGCGAGGCGGATAAACGATTCCCATCATCTCGTAATCATATCTCTTCACTTTTCGGAAACTCTTTATAGGTTCTGGTGCATAGGCAGACGTTTCGCATCCAGCATAGTCAGCGTCACCAGCCAAATCATCGGCCACATCCTTTATCAATGCGTCCTCTACGTCTTCAATCGTACTGCCATACTCGACAGCAACCAATTCATGCTTTTTCACATCTTTGTCCAGGTCACCAAAAGAACGATACAGTTTGTACTTCATAATAATAGCCTCCTTCGTCTTAAATAGTTTCAAGATACTTGCTGATTTTCAGCTTTAATTCAGCCAGGTATTCTTCAAAATATACACTGATTGCCACCGGATACACCTCATCCAGTGCTTCCAAAATCTCTTTGATCTGCTCATTTCCAATCCTACAGAATCGCTTCATCGGCTCAAGGTAGAATGGGTATACTGCCGGTATCTGAGGAACGCCAAGATGCTTTGCAACCACTTCAGCACCAAGTCTTGCAGGAGATGAAAAATCATCCTGTTTGAATGCGTTCAGTAGCATTTTCAGGAAATGGATTAGCAAAGTATCCTGCTTTTTTAATATTGCTTCGGTCAAATCACTAAGACGGAAGCAATCCGTAAAATCAAAGCCAACAAGATTTCCGTCAGGCGTTGCTGCTATCTGCACCGCATCAATTTGCTCGAACATGACCGCCAAAGCATAGTGACAGGCATACTCAAAAGCCATATTGATAGAATTTTGCAGGTCTTCCGTTGTGAATGGATGCAGTCCTTCCAAGTAAGTGATTCCAACAACATAAGGTGTCTTAAACGGCCAGCTCTCTTTGCGGGCGCTCTTTTTTACCAGGAACGCCTTCGGAACCGGAATTTGCATTTCCTGCGCGAGCCGGGAATATATGAATTCACAGCAGGCCGAACATGGCTGTTCCTGTTTTATGAGAAGAGGTGTCAGACCTTTTCTTATGGGAGTTGCCAAAAGCAGCTGCCCGGAAAAACCCTCATGGCTAAATGGCTGATAGAGATAATCCCTGCTGTCCACAAAAAACTCATTGTCCAAATCAGTCACCTTCCTTACTGAGATGTTATTCTGCTGGCGTTGATCATCTGCTTATCAAAATTATAGCAGATCCAATCGAAAAAAACAGTCCAAACCTGCTCGAAAGCTGTCAAACCCATTTTCATATACATAAATATATCCATCTCAAACACTGCAGACCGGAATACAGATAAATTCACGCAATTCGTTCTTTAGCACTATTTCATGTTCTTTATCTTCTGTATTACACAGAAGATGACCGATATACTAAAGGGGAACGAGAAATAGTTCTAAAGGAGGAGGTGACGAGATGGACGCACAAGCTGTTGGACAACGGATCAAAGCTGCCCGTGAGGCAAAGGGACTAACACAGGAAGGACTGGCAGCGTTGGTCGATCTCAGCCCCACTCATGTGAGCGTAATAGAACGAGGTCTTAAGATTCCCAATCTGGATTCTTTTGTAGCCATCGCAAACGCACTGGGCGTTTCCGCAGATTCACTGCTGATTGATGTAGTTGACCATGCCACGGAGAGCGCAGCCTGTGAGCTATCCAATCGGATTTCTCATCTGCCGCATCGGGAGAGAATGAAGATCCTGAATGCATTCCGCATTCTGACAGAAGAATAAGAAATATCAGGGGAGCCGTAAAGGCTCTCTTTCTTTTTATAGAATTTTTATAATTTCGACAAAAGAGGCCATCCACCGACAATCATTTTATGTTAAAGTAGTTCTAAAGAACAAGTACAAACTCTAACGGAGGATGAAATTATGAATTTCCAAAAGATTCTGAAACAAGTTGCCACCGAAAATAATACGACACCAGAAGATGTTTACCGTGAGATGCAGATAGCTCTTGCAGATGCATACAGCCACAAGGATGACACACAGGAGTCTCAGGCACTATGGAAGGAAATGGGCTTTGATAAAAGATGCCCCTCACCAGAGCAATTCATCAAAAAGTCGGCTCAAAAACTGCGTGGTGATCTCGGAATGTCTATCTGGAGGAGGCGATCATGAAGAAAGTGTGTTTTGTAGCGGATCGCTTTTTCTGGGAAGAGGAAATGGGCGATTTGTTATATCAGGAAATCAATAAAATTTCAAATGAGGATCGCGTCGTTGAGTTCTATTTTCATACTTGCCACGAGATTTTTGCACAAAAGGCAGTCGCCTGTATCCAGAAATTGCGTAGGGAGCGACCGGAAAAACATCTGTCAATAATAGCCATTATCGATCCCTTGAGGTGGGGAGAGGATAAGTTTAATGAGGAAATCCCATTTCGCCACGATCAATTCCCCCGTGGTAGTGTTGACCGGATTGACTTTGCTCCCGCATTTGACGGTAAATGTGAGAAAGACGAAAGGCGCTTCATTCAACACTTTTATAAAATTGACCGCTGGCTTTACCATCAATGTGATGACATGATTGCCTATTATTATGACAATCTTCCAAATATTACGCAAAGAACCGCCAGAACTGCTACATCCGGAAACTCCAGACCGGCACTACATCATCTTTATCTGCCAAAAACCAAAGACAGGATTGACATCCTAATCGAGCAGCTTCCCGAACGGGAGAGAAACGCCGTGTTGGCGATTAACAGTGGTACAACCTATCGGCAGCTTGCTGAACAATTAGGCGTATCTTATAACCGCGCACAGCAGTTGGTAAACAGAGGCGAACTGCAAATCCGCAGATGGCTGCGGCAAAGCTCCTGATAGCAGTTCATACACAAAAAACGCCCCGGACGACCAATTACAGTCAATCCGGGGCATTCATGCTTATCTTTGAGTTTCTTCTTTTCTCTTTTCTTCCTGAGCCTTTTCTTCTTCCTGACGAGTCAGATTCAAGAATTGCTCCACATTTTTTTCCGCTTTTAAATAGTCCTGCATCTCAGCCCGTGCATTCCGGTATTGTGTGTAGGCGGATTTCTTGTCTGCCAGAACTTCGGCATATTCTGCTGATAAGTCCTTTACCTTTGGAAGTTTCTTGATTTCCAATTCGTTAAAGGCATCCTTTGCTGCTTTGTGCAGGGTTATTGCTTCCCGGTGGGATTCATAAAATTTTCTGCTGTATCCAGACTTACGGTAATCTACATATACATCCTTTGTTTTGGCATAGTTGATGATGTGTTTTTTCAGGGAAGCAATCTCCACCAGACGTTTTTCTGCCGTCTTGATTTTTTCATCCAGTTGGTCGAAGCGTTCTGTTGACTGTTTCGTTTTCTCATGAAGCTGGTCGATATTCTCAATTCCATGCTCACGAAGGAAAATCATGGTCTGCGCCATTTGTTTCAGATTATAGACCGTAGCCCATCGCTGATAGCCGCTTCCTTTTGCCTGAAGTCTGGCGTCAATATCTAACAGCAGATTCAGACGTTTCTGGCTAACAGACTGTTTATTCTTGCTGCGGATACGGTGTTCTTTTTCACCCAAAATGACAGCACGGATTTCTTCCTCTGCGTATCCATCTCCCAAAGAGCGGAACCGCAAAAAACGATCCTGTCCTGCCTTCCAGAGCGCCGTGTGTTTGCCTCGCTTGCAGGTATAGCCGTCCTGTTCCAGAAGTCGAAGAAATTCTTCAAAATCCTTTGGTTTCTTTAGAAGCGCCTGATCGATAGCCTGCCGGATTTCATCACGAAAGCAGTGCCGCTTCGGATAAGTGGTTCGTTTGACACGCTCTTTGTATGGTTTCTTCTCAATAATAGACAGCCCATGCTCCACACAAATGATGTCGCTGACCTTCTGAAGAGCAAGGCCGGAGTTATGGAAGTCACGAAATTTACGCTTGCAGTCCAGCGAAGTGGAATTGAAAACGATATGATTATGGATGTGGGCACGGTCTGTGTGAGTTGCTACTAAAAAAGCGTGTTTTCCTTTGGTGAACCGCAGCCCCAGTTCATAACCAACCCGGTTGGCTTCCTCCGGTGTAATCTCACCCGGTTTGAAGGACTGACGAATCTGATAGGCAATCACATCATTTTGCTGCCGTCTGCCGGTGATGTGGAGATATTGTCGCTTAGCCAGAAGAAATTCCTCGTCTGCCGTCATGGGATCGCATTCATATCCGCTCACCAGTTCGCCTTTTTCCGTCTTTTCCGGATTCTGAGCATAATCAGTCCGGTCGCGCAGGCACTGTGCAATGGTCTTCCCTTTGTTGATATGCAATGCAATCAGTCTTGTTGCCGCCATAGCTCACCGTCCTCCCCATAACTAAAAAGAAGGCAGACCGTTCCGCTCATTTCTTGCGGAGCAGCCTGCCCGAAACATTTTATTTTATGAATGTACAAAGCCCACCAGAGAATCCTTCATCCCGTTCAGGGCTGTCTCGATCACTACGGCAAAGAACATGGCGGCTACACATAGAATTTCCAGAACGACCAGAATTGCCACCGAAGTCCACATCTGCTGTACAGCCGAATAAATCCCGCATCCGAGTATAAACAGCATCAGAGGCCCCATTACATAAGCTGACAGGTTGGTTACAAGTTTTATCAAAAGAGCCGCTGCCATCAAAATCAGAATGATGGGCAGTGCCAGTAGCTTAAAGGGGAGTTTTATGAATTTCATCACCATGCTCACCGCCTTTCTTTCTACTTAATATTATATCGGTTTGCATTTACTCAGGCAAGGATATAAAGGTGATCTATGCTGTAAAAGTGATAATTGTTTATCTCATCACCAAACAGGAAATTATTAGCTAGAAATTGATATAAGGCAATCCAATATATTCCTTAGGCAAATTCTCTTCACCGTATACATCCGTAAGAGTTGCAATCAACGTTGACTGCTCATCACAAATGTATTGATTGAGATAATCTATAAAATCTTTTTCGTCATAGCATACACCGACTGTATCGCCCATTTGGACACGAAACTTTGCTGCTTCAGGGCTTTGATATAGCCAATTACAGCAAAATTCCAAACAATATTTTTGTAGATTATTTGCCACTTTATCCGGAACAGAAAACACACTTATCTCACCATCTGCACTTAACAAAACATATTTCATAGAGTACACATCCAATTCAGATTTGTTGTTATCTTATAAAAGAAGTATACAGAAAATAGGCAAATAAGTCTATCCAAATCACAAGTGGTATTCTGCAATTATGTTTCAGGCGTTTCTTTCTGCGAAACACCTGATATGGCTGATTCACGAAATGCTGGCCAGTCGTACCAGCAGCACTTTTGCTGCCTGCCACAAATCATCCAGCCGCACCTGTAAATCCTGAATGTCAGCCAGGTAAATACTCCCGGTTTCATTCGCTTTCTTTGCATACTGATTCAGATTATTACTGCAGATGCGCAGCAGCCGGATCAGCTCTTTCAAGTCTTGTAAATCCAGCTTCACACAGTAGCCATCCAGTGCCATTTTACGGATGTAGGCACTCATATTCATTACACCCAGCTCGTCCATTTTTGCCCGGATACGCTCACGGTCTGCTTTTGAAACCCGCAGGATAATCGTATCATTCAGTTTTTCCATCATCGCACCTCTTCTTGTTCCGTATGCCGTTTGGGCGCTTCACCGACTATCGCTGCTTTTGCCTTTAAATCTGCCAACACAGAAGAACGGCCTTCCGGCTCTGTTACTTCCTCCTCTATGCCGTGATTGTCCATATTGAGGGCGGCGTCCAGTTCAGCCAGCCGTGCGCTTTTCTCAGCCAGTTCCGCTTCCTGGGGGAAGGGCTTGCCAAGCTCTGCCTTCGCCGCTTCCTGCTGATTGTGCAGGTTTTCCAGCTGTACCTGCGCCTTTTCTTTACGGCCCTCCAAACCGGCGAGCGTATTATCCATACGAGTGAAATTTCCTCTGGCATCTGTTCCCAACGTAACCGTATGGGTCATGGAGCCTTTCAGCGCAATCTCGTATTCCTGGCTGAGGCTGTTGTACGAAAGTTCCATGGAAAAACCACGGTACGTTCCCAGCGCCACCGGCTCCATGCCAGTATAGCTCTTGCAGGCTGCCAGAATCGCCTCACCTGCCAATTCCTTTTCAGAGAATGTGCGTCCCTGAATCTCCGCGCCGACAAATCCCTCTTTCGGAAGAGGATGTGCTGTCACGGTCTGCATATCGGCTTCAAATCCCTGAATAAAGCCGCGCTGTTTTTCCATCTCTGCTGGGAAATACTTTAACAGGCGGTCTTCCAGCCGGTACTGCTGGCTCTGATGGTCAGATTTCAGCACTTTCAGACGCGCCACATCAATATCCAAGTCCATCTTTTCCTTGATCCGGCTGTCACCGGCGCACAGTGCTTTGATCTCCGCATAGCTGAGTGCCTGCTCATCCACATCGTCACAGGCTCGCACCGGCGATTTGCTGGTCATAATCTGCGAAATAAATTTCTGCTTGTTCTCCAGCGTTTGGTAAAGGTAAGCGTCAAAAGTGCCTTCCGTCACATACTGGTAGATCTGAACCTCTTTGTTTCGGTTGCCCTGGCGGATGATACGCCCATTTCTCTGTGTCATATCAGTCGGTCATTTTTTGCGGACAGTTCATACATGCTATCCTTTTCTGTTCTCTGCTCCTGCGTTTGCTCTCGTTTGATTTCTCCCTCCGTATCTTCTTGGCACAAGCAGGACAATACCTTGATGCACCAGAGCCCGGGACATATTCAACGCCGCACACCGTACAATTTTTAGCGGGCATTGCTGCCCACCGTTTTGTAGGTATGATATGTAATTCATCGACAAAGCCGATGAATTTATAGTAAATCTTGATTTCCTGCTTCACTGTTCCGTCTGCCATCTTCTCACGCTCCGAAACAAGTATCTTGTCTATGAGTGCGTTTATAACTGTTGCATCCAGTTCTTTTAAGCCTTGATAATTTCGGATAAGGGCGAGGAAGTCACGGATTCCCCGTGATTTCT
>CATXUX010000034.1 GCA_958402795.1 uncultured Lachnospiraceae bacterium
AAATCGCTATGCCACAGCCTTGGCAGGCCATCGCGCAGCGATTTTGTTCAATTCCGATTTATCACTCTGTACTTATCATTGTACCACAATTCCGAGAGCGTGGAAACAGGCTGTTTTTTAGGCCGATTTCCCACCTTTCGGATATACGGGACGGGCGGTCATTTAGGTGTAGACTTAGGGTAGTTCATCGATGGACAGCACCTTGAAAACAGAATGACCGTCCGAAAAGGAATACCCCGGCTGGGGAAGCACCGCAAGGAGCCGTACTTCTGGACACTTTGTCCAGAGGTCACTTCGGGACAAGTTGTCCCGAAGTGATGGGGAGCGTGCCAACGCCGGAACACGCCGCAGGAATGGGGCAGGAAGCCTTTTCGGGGAGAACGGCAGCGGAAAGCAAAATGGAGGGAACGCATGAAAAATAACCCCTACAAAGATTTGCCGCCGCTGGAACGCAGGCCGGACGGTTCCCTTTACCGCATGACACCAGCGCAGCGGAAACGGGCAAGCGCCCTGATACGCCGGGAGTGCTGTTGCTGTGAGGACGGCAACTGCATTGCCCTTGACGATGGGGACGCCTGCATCTGCCCGCAGACGGTTTCTTTCTCAGTCTGCTGCAAGTGGTTCCGCTGGGCGGTCTTGCCGCTGGACGGGGCATTGGAAGCAGAGATTTTCCGGGATAAGGACTTGAAACGCTGTGCAGTCTGCGGCGGCGTATTCGTCTCCAAATCCAACCGGGCTAAATACTGCCCCGGCTGTGCCGCCAAAGTTCACAGGCGGCAGAAAACAGAAAGTGAACGGAAAAGGAGGTCTTGTGTGGACAGTTAGGAGTGAAAAAAGCCTTGATTTATCAGGCTTTGCAAGCCCCAAACCGGGGCGGGTAGTATAAATTATCGCCCACCCCGGAAAACGGGCTTCTAACCGTCCACAAAACACGCTATGACAAACACGATTTACATTCATCAGCCGGAACAGGCGTTCAGCTTCACCCGGCTCCCCAATTTTCTCTTTGAAGCCCCTACATTCCAGCCCCTGTCCAACGAGGCAAAGCTACTGTATGCCTTTATCCTGCGCCGGACAGAGTTATCCCGGAAAAATGGGTGGGCGGACGAGTATGGGCGGATTTACCTGTATTATCCCATCTGCGAGGTGGTTGACCTGCTCCGCTGTGGGCGGCAGAAAGCGGTGAACACCCTGCGGGAACTGCAATACGCCGGGCTGGTGGAGATCCAGAAGCAGGGCTGTGGAAAACCCAACCGCATTTTCCCAAAATCCTATGAAGCGGTTCCAAACACCGACTTCAAGAAATCCCGTTCTGGTACGCCGGAGGACTGAAAACCGTACCCATGAAGTACGGAAATCACTCCTGAGAAGTACGAAAACCGGACGGTATATAGAAATACAAAGATTAAAAAGATTGATTTATATTCTATCCATTCCAATCCTATCCGAGCTAATTTCTGCGGGATTTTCCCTGTGGAAAACCCCGGATAGGAAAGGAATGGGGAAAGGAGCAGAATGGCACAACACGCAATTTTGCGTTTTGAGAAGCACAAGGGCAACCCGGCAAGGCCGCTGGAAGCCCATCACGAACGGCAAAAGGAACAGTACGCCAGCAATCCCGACATTGACACCAGCCGGAGCAAGTACAACTTCCATATCGTTAAGCCGGAGGGCAGGTATAACCACTTTATACAGAACCGTATTGAACAGGCAGGCTGCCGAACCCGCAAGGACAGTACCCGGTTTGTGGATACGCTGATTACCGCCAGCCCGGAATTTTTTAAGAAGAAGTCCCCAAAGGAGATACAGGAATTTTTCCAGAGGGCGGCTGATTTCTTAATCGGGCGGGTAGGGAAAGAAAATATCGTGTCGGCGGTGGTACACATGGACGAGAAAACGCCCCACCTGCATTTGACCTTTGTTCCGCTGACAAAGGACAACCGCCTGTGTGCAAAGGAGATTATCGGCAACCGGGCAAACCTGACGAAGTGGCAGGACGATTTTCACGCCTATATGGTGGAGAAATATCCCGACTTGGAGCGTGGGGAGAGCGCCAGCAGGACAGGCCGGAAGCATATCCCCACCCGGCTTTTCAAACAGGCGGTTTCCCTCTCCAAACAGGCCAGAGCCATTGAAGCCGCCCTTGACGGCATTAACCCGCTGAACGCCGGAAAGAAAAAAGAGGAAGCCCTCTTCATGCTGAAAAAGTGGTTCCCGCAGATGGAGAACTTCTCCGGGCAGTTGAAAAAGTACAAGGTCACAATCAATGACCTGCTGGCGGAAAATGAAAAGCTGGAAGCAAGGGCAAAGGCCAGTGAAAAAGGCAAGATGAAAGATACGATGGAACGGGCAAAGCTGAAAAGCGAACTGGACAATTTACAGCGGCTGGTTGACCGTATCCCGCCGGATATACTGGCGGAACTGAAACGGCAGCAGCGGCACACGGTAAAGGAAAGGTGATAGATATAAGCAGAAATTTTCGCCGCCCCTGTGCGGCATTGTACCTTGAAAACTGAATATGGAGGACACTGGATGGCAAAAAGCGAAAGCGATATTTTTACGCCCCGGACAGGGCAGGTCATACAAGCAGAGAACGGCACGCAGTATTTTGTATGTGGGAACAACCGTATAAAAATCTCCGAACACTTCGCCGCAGGCGGGAAGCCCCTCGGTGATCTGATTGTAGATGTGGTGCGGCATACCGCAGAAAAAGCCGCTTCAACCTGATAGCCCATCATTGATAACACGCCCACGCTTATGATATAATTGCCATAGAGCAAAAGTATTGTAAGCGTGGGTTGTTTCTTTAGAAGGAGGATTTTTAACGGTGAAACAACCTTACAATACTACGATTTACAACACGGCGCTTTATATGAGATTGAGCCGGGACGATGAAAACTATGGTGACAGCGTAAGCATTGAAACACAGCGGACAATCCTGCAACAGTACGCAAAGGAACAGGGACTTCATGTAGTCGGTGAGTATGTGGACGATGGCTGGTCGGGGACGAACTTTGAACGCCCGGATTTTCAGCGCATGATGGACGATGTGGAAGCCGGAAAAGTAAACTGCATTGTCACGAAAGACCTTTCCCGTTTCGGGCGGGAACATGTGATGATGGACTACTATCTGGAATTTCTGTTCCCGGAAAAACGGGTGCGCTACATCGCCGTTGCGGAGAATGAGGACACAGAGAAAGGGCTTTCCGATTTTGTCCCGTTCAAAAACCTGTTCAATGAATGGTTTGCGAAAGATACAAGCCGCAAGGTAAAGGCCGCTTTCAAAGCAAAGTTTGCCACAGGACAGCGTATCGGCGCTTATGCTCCCATCGGGTACAGGAAACACCCGGAAATCAAAAACAAGCTGATAATCGACGAGGAAACCCGCTGGATAGTGGAGAAGATTTTTGACCTCGCCATTCATGGCAGAGGGGCGGCCAGTATCACAAGAATACTGATTGCGGAAAAGGTTCCCACGCCGGGATTTATCAACTTCCAGCGTGACGGGACTTTCGCAAACATCTATGCGGGTGCGCCAGAGGAAAAAAGCTACGCATGGACGATAGCGCAGGTCAAGAGCATTATGAAAGACGAAACCTATATCGGCCATACCATCCACTACCGGGAAACAAACATTTCCTTTAAGAACAAGCGGAGGATACGCAAGCCCCAAAGTGAATGGGTGCGGGTGGAGAACACGCAGGAGCCGATTATCAGCGAACAGGTTTTCCGGCAGGTACAGGAGCAGATAGCAAACCGCCGCAGAAAATGCAAGGACGGTACAACACAGATTTTTTCCGGATTGGTAAAATGTTCGGATTGCGGCTGGTCGTTGTCCTATGGGGAGAACAGGCAGAACAGCAAGCCTTACGGCCATTATCATTGTAGCAAGTACGGACAGGGCACACGCCAATGCTCCATGCACTATATCCGCTATGATGTGCTTTACGCCTATGTCCTCTCCCGTCTGCAATACTGGTCGGGGCTGGTACAGCACGATGAAGAACAGCTTTTGAAACGGCTGCTGAACGCCAATGACAAAGGACAGGCCGCCGCAAGAAAAAAACAGGCCGCTGAACTGAAAAAAGCGGAGAAGCGGAAAGCAGAGGTCGATACCCTGTTTGCCCGGATGTATGAGGACTGGGCGACGGGGCGTATCACGGAATACAACTTCAATATGCTGTCCGGGAAGTACCAAAGCGAACAGGCGGAACTGGAAGAAAAGATTGAACAGCTTCAATCTGTCATTGCCGCTGAAAGCCAGAGCGCCGCAGACGCAGAAAAATGGATTGCCTTGATGAAAGAGTGCGTCAATCCCACGGAACTCACCGCCGAACTCTTGAACACGCTGATTGAAAAAATCCTTGTCCATGAGGCGGTCAAGAACGAGGACGGGAGCCGGGAACAGGAGGTAGAAATCTTCTACCGCTTCATCGGCAAAATTGATTGAACGACACCAATATCTTTAACTATGGGAAACCGGCGTGAGCATCCCTGACACGGCTCTGCTGATCCCGCTGGCTGATCTATTAGGCGTCTCTGTCACAGAACTTTTATTATGTGAAAGGACAGCGCAGCGTGACGTATTGGAAACCGATCAGGTAGAAGACATCGTCAAAACTGCCATTACATATTCCGGGCAGGAAGATAAAAGGGCGTACCAGATAAAAGACCAATGGATCGTGTTCTATGTACTGTGTCTTTTTGCAGGCTGTACCGGTACATTTCTGAACTATATCACAGAACAGCCATGTATCGAAATGCTCATGATCGCGATTCTTCTCTGCGCAGTATTCGGAGGATATTTCTGCGGCTTTGTAAAAATAAAGCTACCGCCATTTTATGATGAAAATAGCATCAGTCTCTATTATGACGGTCCGCTTCGCATGAATATCCCCGGAGTAAGGCTGAACAACCGTAACTGGCCGCATATTGTGAAAACGGCACGCATATGGTGTGGGGTATCCATGTTAATTCTTCCGGTTCTCAATGCCGCAGGCAGCTTCCTGTTGAAAGGCTGGGATACTACCGGAAACTATATATTATTGATCCTTTTCTTCTGCTTCCTTTTTGTACCGATATATGTAGCTGGGAAAAAATATGAATAGTGCTTCGAAGACAAATTAAGAAGAGCCGCCCATGGGCGGCTCTTCTTAATTTGTCTCCAGCAGAGAGATACTTTTCACATTCCTGACTTTCTGGTCTTCCACATACCCGCAGGCTTTCAGTCCGGCGAGCAGCACGGTATTCATCGTCTCTTTTGTCAGATGTTGTTCCGTGTTATCATCCAGCTCGATCAGGAAATAATCTTTCTCACCCGGTTCGCAGGCAAGTTTATAGATGCCTCTTCTGCTGATGGCGCCGACAGATTCCAGCGTATTGACCATGCGATAGACGGTCGCCCTGCCAATCCCCGGATCCTGCCGGGACGCCTTATAATAGATTTCTTTACAACTGGTGCAGTCCTCGGCCAGTATAATATCCACAAGCATCTGCCGCTGTCTGGTGATACGGCATCCCTGCTCTTTCAGCTTTCGAAGGACTGTCTCCTTTTTCATCTGAGTTCTCTGGTAATTCTCTGCTGCACCGGCTCTACTCATCTTGCTCCTGCCATTTCCTTTCCTTTCACCGTTCCACTGCGCTTTGCCGGTCTGAACAACAGATAGAGCAGACCTGCAAGAAGTACAAGTGCAACAACTGTTCCGATTCCGAATCCGCCGCCTGTAGCTACGGTTCCAAGCTGATAAATGATCAGCGCCACGACATATGCCAGTCCGCACTGATATCCGATCGCGAACCAGAACCACTTCGCATTATTCATCTCACGCTTGATCGCGCCCATTGCCGCAAAGCACGGTGCACACAGCAGGTTGAATACAAGGAAACCATATGCAGCGACCGGAGTCAGGCTCTGGGAGAGCATTCCCCAGATCTCAGCGCCGTCTTCTGCTACTTCTGCGAAACCAAACAGCATACCAAACGTTGCTACCACATTTTCTTTTGCGATCAGACCGGTAACGGCCGCAACCGCCATCTTCCAGCCATTTCCGTTCAGCGTCCATCCGAGCGGTGCAAAGATCCATGCGATCAGATTTCCGAGTTTCGCAAGGATGCACTCTGCCTGTGCTGTCTCCAGCGCAGCGCCTTCCAGACCGTCAAAGCTGAGCATTCCAAATCCGCTTTCTGTCCAGCCAAAATTCATGAGGAACCACAGTACGATCGTGGACAGAAGAATGATCGTTCCTGCTTTTTTAATGAAGGACCATGCACGCTCCCATACACTGCGGAGCACATTTCCTACCGTTGGCCAGCGGTAAGCCGGAAGCTCCATAACGAACGGTGCCGGATCTCCCTCAAACATCTTCGTCTTCTTCAGAATAATACCGGAGCAGATGACTGCCGCAATACCAATGATATAAGAAGACCATGCAACCCATCCTGAATTATCAAAGAATGCACCTGCGATCAATGCAATGATCGGCATCTTGGCGCCGCATGGGATAAATGTCGTTGTCATAACCGTCATACGCCGGTCGCGTTCATTTTCAATCGTCCGGCAGGACATCACGCCCGGAACCCCACAGCCTGAGCTGATCAGCATCGGGATAAAGGACTTTCCGGAAAGACCGAATTTGCGGAAGATACGGTCCATGATAAATGCAACACGGGACATATATCCGCAGGACTCCAGAAATGCAAGGAATAAAAACAGTACCAGCATCTGAGGCACGAAACCAAGCACGGCTCCCACACCGGAGATGATACCGTCAACGATCAGTCCCGTCAGCCAGTCTGCGCAGCCGATACTCTCCATCAGGCTCTGTGCGCCCGGTACGATCCATTCGCCAAAAAGCACGTCGTTTGTCCAGTCTGTTACAAATGCGCCCACTGTGGTCACAGATACATAGTATACGAGCCACATTACAAGTGCAAAAATCGGAAGCGCTGCCCACCGGTTTGTCACAACCCGGTCGATCTTATCGGAAATCGTAAGCTCACCTTTCTTTGCCGTCTTGGAGATACATTCTCCGATGATGGACGAAATAAATACATACCGTTCATTCGTGATGATGCTTTCGGTATCGTCATCATATGCCTTCTCCAGCTTCTCAATCTCAGAGGATACATCTACCTTACGGCTCATCTTCTCCTCGATCCGGTTATCCTTCTCCAGCAGTTTGATCGCGAAGAATCTGGACTCCGCCTCCGGGACAACTCCGGTCAGGCTGTTCTCTACCCATGCAATGCTGTCTTCAAGATCCTTTGAAAATGTAATTGCCGGAGTTGCAGCCGTCTTTTTCTGTGCCAGCTTTACTGCAAGATCCGCCGCCTTGCTGATACCGGTTCCTTTCAACGCCGAGATCGCCACGACCTGACAGCCAAGTTTTTTCGCCAGTTTGTCAATATGTATCTGATCGCCGTTCTTCTCTACAACGTCCATCATATTTACTGCCAGCACGACCGGAATACCAAGTTCCATAAGCTGTGTGGACAGATACAGATTTCGCTCGATATTCGTACCGTCAACGATATTGATGATCGCGTCCGGATGCTCCTCGATCAGATAATTTCTCGCAACAACCTCTTCCAGTGTATACGGTGACAAAGAATAAATACCCGGCAGGTCTGTGATGACCACATCTTTGTGTCTCTTTAATTTACCCTCTTTTTTTTCTACAGTTACCCCCGGCCAGTTTCCGACATACTGATTGGATCCGGTCAGCGCATTGAACAACGTTGTCTTTCCGCTGTTCGGGTTTCCTGCAAGCGCAATTTTTACTGACATAATGTTCTCCTTCCTTATTCGGGTTTCCTTTTACTCATTTTTATTAGCATGAGCTAACTCGCTTTCAAAAAAAATTATGCGGACTTCTCTACCTGAATCATCTCAGCGTCCGCCTTGCGCAGCGACAGTTCATACCCTCTGACGGTCACTTCCACCGGATCGCCGAGCGGAGCCACTTTGCGTACATAGATCTCAACGCCCTTTGTGATCCCCATATCCATAATTCTTCTCTTGACCGGTCCTTCCCCTGTGAGTTTTGTAACCCTTACGGTTTCTCCACAGGCAACATCTCTTAATGTTTCCATCCTCAAATCCCTTCTTTCTGGCATTTTTTTCAAACCATGATCCGGTTCGCCATGTCTTTCCCAATTGCTACTCTGGAATCTTTTACATTCACGATCAGATTTCCGCCGACTTCTGACACAACAGTCACGGTTCCTCCCACGACGAATCCGAGACCTTCCAGAAATCTTCTGGTTTCTTCTTTTCCCCCTACCTTTTTAATAATACTCTCTTCCCCGGTATTAGCCATTGTGAGCGGCATCATATCACACCTTCCATTCCTGTTATTGAGAAAAAATTCCATTAACGTTTGCCATAGGTTAGTTTACGCTCATCAACGTTAGATGTCAATATCTCTTATTGAGATTTTTTCTCAATAAATCACTATTCACAGCAGCAATTTTCAAGAATCTCTGTCAGAGCGTTTCCACTGCTTGTGTGACAGCGCACAACATCGGTTCTGGAACTGTCAATCTCATCCAGCGCGGCACGTACCATCTTGTGGGATACCGTATTTGTAAACAAAACTAACAGATCCGGACTGCCGATCTGCTTATCAAAGTCTGCCCTCATCTGTGTAAAGACCTTCACTTTGCATTTATATGATTTACATATTTTTTTATACTGGGCGACCATTCTGTCGTGCCCGCCGACGATTACTATACTCATATGAACCTCCTGACTGCGCTGTACCGCATCATGAAATAGAATCTAGAAATCTACAGTTTCGCTTGTAACTTGTGTTGCAATATGAGTTAGCTTAAGCTAACTCATATTGCCAGTATACCTCTTTGTTGGGAAATTGTCAATCTAAAAATTTTCCCTTCCAGTTCAGCAGCAATGCCGAATTGATGATCACCAGCACAGAACCTGCATTGTGAACCAGCGCGCCGACTACAGGATTCAGGATGCCGGTGATTGCCAGCGTAATCGCGATAAAGTTTAACGTCAGAGAAAAGGTGATGTTCAGCTTGATCGTTTTCATCATCCGTTTCGAAAGAGCCAGAAGATGTGGAAGTTCTTTCACTTCATCATCTACCAGTGCAATATCGGCGGCATCCACGGCAATATCACTGCCAACCCCGCCCATGGCGATTCCCACATCCGCTCTCTTCAGGGCAGGCGCGTCGTTCACACCATCTCCGATCATACATACTGCTTCTTTCTTTTCCTGATAAAAGCGGATCCATTTCAGCTTATCCTCCGGGAGACAGTCCGCGTGAACTGCATCAATATGAAGCTGTTTTGCGATCGCAGACGCGGCATTTTGATGATCTCCCGTAAGAAGAACCGGCTCTGCGCCGATCTGTTTCAGTGCCTGGATCATTGCCCTGCTTTCTTTTCGGACCGTGTCTGCAAGTACAATATATCCTGCCGGCTCATCGTCTGCCGTCACATAGATCACCGTACTTCCCTCCGCCAGATATTTTCCGGCTCCTGCCGCCAGAGAATCAGATACCGAAACTGCATCTTCTTTGCAGATCATCCTCTCATTTCCCGCTTTGATCCGGATTCCATCCACCACTGCCGTAACACCCTCGCCGGGAATCATATGAAACTCTTCCGCCGCCTTTAACTGCATCCCATAGCACTTCACGATTGCCTTGCCGAGCGGGTGCTCCGAAAACTGTTCCGCCGCGGCAGTCAGTGCGAAAATATCTTCCTTCTCATATCCGGAGACACTTTCTACCGCTACAACCTCCGGCGTTCCATACGTCAGTGTGCCTGTTTTATCAAATGTAATTCTGGATACATTCGCCAGACGTTCCAGTGCATCCCCCTCTCTGACAAGAAACCCATGTCTGGTCGCATTGCCAATGGCGGCCATGATGGCAGTAGGCGTTGCCAGAACCAGCGCACACGGACAGAATACGACAAGAATGGTCACGGCTCGAATGATTTCTCCGGATATCAGCCAGGTAAGTGCAGCGGCAGCCAGCGCCGTTACTACAATCCAGGTGGCCCACCTGTCGGCAAGACCGACGATTTTCGCCTTTCCCGCATCAGCCGACTGAACCAGGCGGATCATTCTCTGTATAGAGCTGTCCTCGCCGACTTTTGTTGCCTTCATCTCAAAAGTTCCGAACTGGTTGACCGTGCCAGAAGAAACCATATCTCCCGTTCCCTTGTCTACCGGCAGGGATTCTCCGGTCATGACCGCCTGATTGATCGACGTTTGCCCGGATATGATCACCCCGTCCACCGGGACTGTTTCCCCGGGAAGTACCCGCAGCAGGTCGCCTGCCTGAACTTGTTTAGCGGCAACGATTTTTTCTTCCCCTGTGTCTGTTCTGATGACTCTGGCTGTCTGCGGCGTCAGATGTACCAGCTTCTCAATCCCGGCACGTGCCTTCGCGACAGTCAGTTCCTCCAGCAGGGAACCAAGCTGCATGATAAACGCCACTTCTCCCGCCGCAAAATCTTCCCCAATACAAATTGATGCGATCAGCGCCAGAGAAACCAGCACATCTGCTTTAATGTCAAACGCTGTCACAAGACCGATCACAGCCTCCAGAATAATCGGAACTCCGCAGAGTATCACAGATACCCATGCCGCATCAAAAGGCAGTATCTCCAGATCAAGCAAACTGACGAGCAAAGCAATTCCGGAAATAATCAATAAGGTGACGTCCTTTTTCACACCGCCAAGCTCCAACATCTCCTCTAATTTCCGCATGAAATTTTTCATATAATCCCTCCTTCTCAATACCATTAGGGGTATTGGTATGATTATTATACATATAGGGGTATAGGTTGTCAAGTTGTAAAAAAATAAACCGGGTAACCCAACTTACTGTAAATCACAGCATCTCAGATTCTCCCGGTTCATTTTAGCAACACTTACTTGCAGCTTTATTCTGTTTTAAATCTTTCTTCCCAGTCCTTTTCCCGGAATCCTGTCAGGACAAAATCATCCCCCACAACAAGTGGACGCTTTACCAGCATTCCGTCCGTTGCAAGCAGCTCCAACTGCTCCTCTTCGCTCATCCCGGGAAGTCTGTCCTTTAATTTCATTTCTTTATAAAGTACGCCGCTCGTATTAAAGAAACGCTTCAGCGGAAGACCACTTTTTTGATACCACGCTTCCAGCTCCGCCCTCGACGGATTCTGCGTCTTGATATCACGCTCCTCATAAGCGATTCCTCTTTCATCCAGCCATTTCTTCGCCTTTTGGCATGTACTGCATCTCGGATAATAAATAAACAACATCTGACTTTCTCTCCTTTGCGTTTTTAAGACATTGTACCATATTCACTAAGTTCGTGAAAGTCCTGGCCAAATGTTCCTATTCAGCCGAACCAGTCATACCGGCATCCGTCAAAAATGTAGTATAATCTCCCACACTGAGATGGAAGCCACTGGAAAATACCATATCCAGTCCTGATTTCATCTGGTCAATTCCTTCCTGAATTTCCGGATCTGCCGGGTCGATCATCGCAATCTGCTCATCTGTGAAGCCAGAGATTTTTTGAACAATCGCCAGACAACACATCGTCTTTTCCTCTTCTGAAGCTGCATTCCAGTCAGCCGACGTCCAATTCAGATAGTCGTTTCCATAATCAGTTCCACTTCCCTGCATCAAGGTGTCCGGAACTGCAAACATAATCTGTGTGATTTGAGTGATTTCCTCCGGATCATAGCTATATACATACTCTTCATCATGTATCAGATGGAACTGAAAAGTCTGTGCTTCCCCATATGTCTGTTCTTCCACCGCCTCATCCACGGCTTCCAGAAAGGCTGTTTCTGCAAATTCCCAAGTGCTGTCCATATCCACTGTTCCGGATGAAGCCAACGCTTTCTCTATGACCTTATCCATGGTAAGGGTAAAAAGATCCGACGGATACACTGCAATATCTACCGTATAATTGTCTTCCTCATCTTTAAGTGAATCCAGAATTTCATACTTTCCGGACGCCAGCATTTTCTTTGCCATTTCCACATAATTCTCTGAAAATTCACTGCTAAAACCAAGTTCTACAAACTCCTCGCTAAATTCCTTCAGCATTTCATTATATTCTTTTTCAACCTCGGCTGCATCTTCTCCCGAAAGCGCCACATAGTCTTCAACGTCTCCCTGCAAAGCAAGCTTCATAACGGCATCTGTCACCTGTTCCGGGTCAATCTCCGCCTTTTTACTACAACCCGCCGTTCCGACTGTCAGCATCAGCATTACTGCACATAAAACGGCACATACTCTGTTCCACTTTTTCATAATCGCCCCTCCTGATCTTTGTACTGCCGGATATTTTATAAACAAATTTTACCATCAGTCCTTAGGAATTGCAAGCAGGCACTTTATTCGTAATCTGGTTCCTGTAATCTCATTAGTTCTCTGTCTTCCGTCCTGCACAGAAGACTCTTTTGGTTTTGCAGTTGAAACCTTTGCTTATGCAGTTGATATCACGTTTAAAATCTGCTATCATCATAACATAGGAGTTACACAACACATTTAAAGGGTGAAATCAAAACATGATAAAAAAAATATTTTTTAATTTAAAGAAAGGATTTTATGTCTGCCGGCATATGCTATTACCGCTGCTTCTGATCGTGTCTCTGCTCACCGGCTGCGGCAGTACGCCGGATGATACTGGGAGCAGTCAAGCCAGGCAGACAGATGCAGACGTCCCTGTCATTGATGGTCTTACCTATGAATCCACAATGGATCTGTCCTATGCGGAGTGTTTCGATGTTTACTATTACAGCGGCGGCTATGCGCTGATCGATGTGCACGACAGCGCGCAATATCTGGTAGTCCCGGAAGGTGCAGAAGTTCCGGATCATCTTTCGGAAGAGATCATCGTACTGCAGCAGCCTCTTGACCATATCTATCTGGCAGCGACCTCTGCAATGGCTCTGTTTGATTCGCTGGATGCACTGGATTCCATCCGTTTTTCCGGTACGCAGGCATCCGGGTGGTATGTAGAAAACGCATCTGCCGCAATGGAGCGCGGGGATATTTTGTTCGCCGGAAAGTACAGTGAACCGGATTATGAACTGCTCATAGATGAAGGCTGTGACCTCGCAGTGGAATCCACAATGATCCTTCACACGCCGAAGGTGCAGGAAATGCTGGAATCGCTCGATATCCCGGTATTTACCGACCGGTCCAGCTACGAGTCCCACCCGCTTGGCAGAACTGAATGGATCCGTCTCTACTCAGTCCTTGTTGACAAAGAAGAGACAGCGGATGAATTTTTCCAGACACAGGAAGCGATTATAGAAAATCTGGAAGATTTTGAAAACACAGAAAAAACTGTCGCTTTTTTCTATGTCAGTACAAATGGAACAGTCATTGTCCGAAAAACTGATGACTATATCCCGCGTATGATCGAGATTGCCGGCGGCAGATATATTTTTGATGATCTGACAAATGAGGAAAGCAGCAGCGCCGCAGTGAATCTGACCATGGAAGAATTTTATGCACAGGCGGCGGACGCAGACTATCTCGTATACAACTCCAGCATCGACAATGCTTTAACAAGTATAGATGAACTGCTTGCAAAAGACGAGCTATTTGCTGATTTTCGGGCGGTACAGGAGGGGAATGTCTGGTGTACCGGCAAGTATCTGTATCAGGCAACCGATATTCTCGGAGAGATGATCAAGGACTTTCACTTGATGCTGACAGACGGCAGTCCGGAGGAAATGACGTTTTTATATCACGTAGACTGACGTCTGAAACATCCCGGGTAACATACATGACCTTTTTGCCTTAAATGAAAATGAACAAAGGAGAAACTATGGACCAGATTACAGATTTTCACAGTGAAAATATCAGACGGCGCTCCCGCTATACGGCTGTGTTTTTGATTCTTACAGCCGCATTCTGCATTATTACAGTGCTGAATATCAACACGGGAAATGTCCGGATCTCTCTCCCTGATATCCTGCGCATCCTGTTTTTCCGTGAAGGCGATCCGGTTTCCGTCAATATTATATGGAAGATTCGTCTCCCGAGACTTCTGATGGCGGCGATTCTCGGCGGTGCCTTATCATTATCCGGTTTCCTGCTGCAGACCTTTTTTCACAATCCGATTGCAGGACCGTATGTACTCGGAATTTCTTCCGGAGCAAAAATGGTCGTTGCTGTAACGATGATTGTTTTTCTGCAGCGTTTCCATCAGGTATCCTCCTATACACTGATCGCAGCGGCATTCATCGGCTCCCTGGCGGCCACAGCATTGATTCTGCTTTTTTCCCGGAAAGTAAACAATATGTCCACCCTTCTGGTCGGCGGAATCATGATCGGATACATTTGTTCAGCAGTCACGGATTTCATTGTAACTTTCGCTGACGATTCCGATATTGTAAATCTTCACAACTGGTCGCAGGGAAGTTTTTCCGGTATGAGCTGGAGCAATGTCAGGATCGCGGCGCTGATCACCGGGATTGCCCTGGTCCTTACCTTTTTACTTTCCAAACCGATCGGAGCCTATCAGCTTGGGGAAGCCTATGCACGCAGCATGGGAGTCAATGTCCGGTTTTTCCGTGCAGCGCTGATTCTGCTTTCCAGTGTATTTTCCGCCTGTGTGACCGCATTTGCCGGTCCCGTGTCTTTTGTCGGTATTGCAGTTCCCTACCTCGTCAAGCAGATGCTCGGAACTTCCCGTCCGCTGGTTGTGATCCCGGCTACATTTCTCGGGGGCGCAGTGTTCTGTATGGCATGTGATCTGATCGCGCGGACGGCATTCGCTCCTTTGGAGTTGAATATCAGCACAGTAACTTCCATCTTCGGCGCTCCGATCGTCATCTTTATGATGCTCCGGCGCAAAGATGAACGGTAATCAGACAACCATAGACAAAAAACAGAATCATAGAAGCATAAAACACAAGGCAGAAAGCAGGAAACAAACCATGACAAATCGCATCAAAGAAACGAAACAAAAAAATATAGGAAGCAATCATTCCGTATATAACGATACAGAAAACAGTCTCTCCTATTTTCAACTGGATCATGTATCTGTCGGTTATCATAATACCCCTCTGATCCATGATATCTGTCTGGACATTCAAAAAGGAGAGATCGTTACCCTGATCGGCCCAAATGGTTCCGGAAAATCTACGATTCTCAAAAGTATTACACGGCAGCTCCGTATGATCGGCGGCGCCGTATATCTGGATGGCCGGGAACTCCGGGAGCATTCACATAAAGAATTGTCCACCCGCATGTCCGTCATGCTTACGGAACGGATCAAGCCGGAACTGATGACCTGTCGGGATATCGTGGCAGCTGGGCGGTATCCGTATACCGGGCGGCTGGGTGTTTTGTCTCCTGAAGATGAAAAAATAGTAAATGAATCCATGTCTGCCGTGCATGTACTGGAACTTGGCAGTCAGAATTTTGACGCGATCAGCGACGGACAGCGACAGCGAGTCCTGCTTGCACGCGCGCTCTGTCAGGAACCGGACGTTCTGGTTCTGGACGAACCGACCTCTTTTCTGGATATCCGGCACAAACTGGAACTGCTCTCCACTCTGCGAAGCCTTGCAAAGGAGAAGCAGATTACAGTCATCATGTCCCTGCACGAAATTGATCTGGCCGAAAAGATTTCAGATAAAGTGCTGTGCATCAAAGGGGAAACCATCTCTCACTACGGAACTCCGGATGAGATTTTCCGGGAAGACCTCATTCAGGAACTTTATGAAATTGATAACGGATCTTTCGATCCGCTTTTCGGAAGCATTGAACTTCCGCGCCCCACAGGGAAACCGGAGTTCTTTGTTCTCTCTGCCTGCGGAGCAGGAATTCCGGTATACCGAAGTCTGCAGAAACAAAATATCCCGTTTGCGGCAGGCATCCTATATACAAATGACATTGATTACCGTCTTGCCCGGCTGCTTGCCTCGGAAGTTGTTTCGGAAGAGCCGTTTTGCCCGATTCGCGATGAAACGTATTCCCAGGCGGTCCGGCTGGTCAAACAATGCCGCGGTATTATCCTCACCGAAATACCGGTCGGTGTCTGTAACAGCCGGATGAAAGATCTGATCCGCGAAGCCGAAAAAAGTGGGAAAATCGTTGAAATGTCTTTCTAATCCATATCCGCCGGTACTTTGCGCAGCAGCCACAGGCACAATATATTCGGCAGCGCCATCCATGCATTGAACAGATCTGATACTGTCCAGACAAAATCAAGTGACAGTACCGCGCCTGCATAAACCGCACACAGAAAAAGAAGCTGATAAATCCGGATTCCCGCCAGTTTCCCCTTTGCCAGATAACGGACTGCACATACGCCATAATAATTCCATCCGATCATCGTGGCAAATGCAAACAAGATCAGACAAACACTCAGCAGTTCGCTTCCGTGAAACGGCAGTCCGGAAAATGCGAGAAAACAGAGCCGGTCGTCTGCCGCTTTGGCAAACAGCTCCGGATTTTTTACGATGGAACTCACGATTGCCAGTCCGGTAACCGCACACATCACTACCGTATCCCAGAATGGACCTGTCATAGAGATCAGACTTTGTTCCCGCGGTGAATCTGTATCTGCAGATGCCGCTGCCATCGGAATCGAACCAAGTCCCGCCTCGTTCGTAAACAAACCCCTGGCAATTCCCGTGCGCATTCCTGCCATCACTACCGTTCCCGTCATTCCGCCGAACACAGCACGGGAAGAAAATGCCGATTGTATGATCACAGCAACGGTCTCGCCAAGTACCGATCGGTTCATCCACAAAAGTACCGCACAACCGCCCAGATACAGCACACTCATCCCCGGTACAAGCCATGTGCACACTTTCGCGATCTGCTTTGCTCCGCCGAGAATTACCAGTCCGGCCAGCGCCGCTGTGATAAGTCCTGTAATCTGTGGATTGAGAATTTCCTGTTCTGCCACTGCCGCCGCAATCGTATGAGACTGAACGCCGCTGCCCATCCCAAAAGAAACCAGAATCACACAGAGTGAAAAAAACACTGCTGCACTTTTCTGATGCAGTACACGGTCCATCACATACATCGGTCCGCCCATATAGGTACCATCCGTCTGTCGTACACGGTATTTTACCGACAGATAGCATTCCGCATAGCAGGTCGCGATTCCCAGCACTCCCGTGATCCAGCACCAGAAGACCGCCCCCGGTCCGCCGACCGCAACCGCCGTTGAAATCCCGATGATATTCCCGGTCCCGATGGTCGCGGCAAGAGAGGTCGCAAGTGCTGAAAAAGCCGATCTGCCCCCGGAAACACTCAGCCGGATTCCCTCCGGGAGCTTTCGCTGGATAAATCGGAGACGGAATGTAAAATAAAGATGCGTTCCGAGGAGCAGGACAAGCATCGGTCCGTTCCAGAGGAACTGCTGAAGTGAATATAATACGGAATAAACAGCCGACATACTCATACTACACCAAAAATCATTTTCTCTTTACAGTATATGGAAACACGCTTCTTTTATCACCTTTGACAGGATACAAATCTGCGATTTTATCACCTTGTAAAACCGTTCTTTCGGTGGTATCTTATATGTATATTTTTATTCCGGAGGAGATTTTACATGAAGAAACTAAGTACGAAAAAAATCTGGTGTTTTGCAGTCGGACAGTTTGGCTGGTCCATGCTTTCCGGAATCATTGCAAACTGGCTCGTCTACTTTTATCAGCCGGATCAGGCTGCCATTGATCAGGGACAGACTGTCTTTATCCCGCAGGGACTGGTCATATTCGGTATTTTTACGGTAATCGGAGCGATCACCGCATTCGGCCGTATCTTTGATGCATTTACCGATCCGCTGATCGCGTCGCTCTCCGACCGCTGTACTTCCAGGCAAGGGCGTCGGATTCCATTCCTGAAATGGGCGTCGCTTCCGCTGGCATTCTCTACACTGCTCGTATTCTGGTCGCCAATGAATGAAACAAGCTGGGTCAACGCAGTATTTTTGTTCGTGATGGTGATGCTGTACTATCTTTCCATCACAGCGTATTGTACCCCCTACAACGCGCTGATTTCAGAACTTGGACACACGCCGCAGGAACGGCTGAATATATCTACTGCGATATCCTTTACTTATATTGCCGGAACGGCCGTCGCTTACATGGCGCCGTCCATCTGGGGCATATTCGTCCCGGCATTTGGAAGAGTCAACGCGATCCGGCTGACATTTTCCATTGTAGCCGTGATTGCACTGATCTGCATGCTTGTGCCCGTTTGGACAATCCCGGAAAAGGAATATGTCAACACAGTTCCAACCAACGAATCTACCGTCGGATCTCTGACTGCGACATTTTCCAACAAGGAGTTTCGCAAATTTGTCGGCTCCGACATTTTATACTGGATTGCGATCACCATGTTCCAGACCGGACTTCCCTTCTTCGTAACCAGTCTGCTAAAGCTCCCGGAATCCATGACGACCTTGTATTTCGTCGGAATGACCGCTCTATCCGTCGTATTTTATATTCCGATCAATAAACTGGCGTCAAAATATGGCAAGAAAAATCTGATTCTTGCTGCATTTATCCTTTTTACAGCCGCCTTTTTCTACTCCGGTTTTCTCGGGGAGCTTCCCGGGATTTCCCCTGCCGTGCAGGGTTGGATCCTGACCGTTGCAGCAGCATTTCCCATGGCAGTCTTCGGAATCCTTCCTCAGGCAGTCGTCGCGGATATCGCGCAGAGCGACTCCAAAACTACCGGAAGCAACCGGGAAGGGATGTTTTACGCAGCAAGAACTTTCGCATTTAAGCTCGGACAAAGCCTGTCCATGCTGGTCTTTACCGCCGTATCAACAATCGGCGCAGAGGATGGTACCGGCTACCGGTTCACCGCATATATTGCGGCGGCTCTCTGTCTGGCCGGCGGTATCGTCTTCGTGTCATATAATGAAAAAAAGATTATGAAACAGATCGACTCATAAGCAACAGCAGTATGAAAAGAAAAGGAAATTATCATGATGGATACAACAGATGAAAGAATTGATTTGATTCAGGAAGAACATTACCAGGAAGAAATGCAGCGAAAGGCAGAACCTTTTCTCCGCAAAAATGAAAAAGTCATAATCCTTCAACGGGAAAAAGGACATAATATCTACTGTCTCCGTTTCGCACAGAAAATCCCGGATGCGGTCGTGGTCATCGCCCATGGCTTTACTGAGACTGCAGAAAAGTACAAAGAACTTGCGTATTATTTTCTGCAGCAAAATTATGCGGTCTATATACCGGAGCACTGCGGACACGGGCACAGTTACCGGCTGACCGACCACCCCTGTATGGTGCATATAGACAACTATGAACGCTACCGGGACGATCTGCTTTTTGTCGCGCACACGGCACAAAAGACGTATCCCAAGCTGTCCCTTTACCTGTACGGACATTCCATGGGCGGCGGGATTGCTGCTGCTGCCGCTGCAAAAGAACCTGATTTATTTTCTGCAACGGTACTCTCCTCTCCCATGATTCGTCCTGCCACCGGAACGGTACCGTGGTTTGCCACAAAGCTGATCGCATGGGCATTCTGTAAAACCGGGAGATCTCAGGAATATGTCATCGGGCAGGGACCATTTCGGGGCGCGGAGCCATTTGAAGAAAGTGCCGCCACTTCCCGTGCCCGGTTTCTGTACTACCAGGATAAGCGGCTGAAAGAGCCATTATACCAGATGAGCGGTGCTTCCTACGGCTGGCTTCACGCTGCGGCAAGGCTGAACTCTTTTCTGATGAAAAAAGGTTGGAAACAGATTCAGTGTCCGGTCTTGTTATTTCAGGCTGAAAACGATCAATGGGTATCCTGTTCGGAGCAAAATCGGTTCATTGACAAACTGAGCAGGCGGTGCAACGCCGAACTGGTTCGCATCCCGGGTGCGAAGCATGAACTTTATAATACCCCTGACAGTATATTAGAAAGCTATCTAAAGAAGTTATTTTCTTTCTTTAAAAATAATAGAAATTAAGTCCTACTGTTTATACCAGTATCCGGGTATCCGTGTTATGTTCATAATCTGGAACAAAAAATTCCAGATTATGAACCTTAAAAGATAACTGATTCACATAACCTTATTCAAGGATCTTCCTGACTAACCTCCTCACTTACTGTTTTAAAATCACACCCACGTCATTGACTATAATATTGGGAGACAATCCCTGCAGGTAATCGTACAGTTCTCTTTGTCCCTGCGCATCACTGATGTACTGCGTTGTATAACCCGTCTGAAGGCATGGCACAAATGACATTTCTTTTAGTCCGTCCTTCATGATATTCAATTTCAATAATCCGGTATATTTTGTCTCGTCATTGAACCAGAAATCTCCCAGGCTGTATACGATCGGTTTCTCGTCTACATATTCGATTCCCTGCAGAACATGAGGATGTCCGCCCACCACGATATCCGCTCCCGCAGCGAGGAACTGTCTTCCCTGCTCTGTCTGTTCCTCTGTATGCCAGTTGACGTCCTCCGTACCCCAGTGGATATATGCGATCAGGAAATCACACTGCGCAGCCGCCTTTGCAATCACCTGATTGTATTCCGTCGTATCATAGGCTTCCAGCACTCCCGGTGAATCTTCTGTCGCCGCAGGTGTGTACAGTGTCAGTTCTGCGTTCGTTGCCGCGACAAATCCGATCCTTATTCCACCTACATCAAAATAAACCGGACGGTTCGCTTCCTCTTTGTTCCGTCCTCCCCCTACATATGGGATATTCGCCGCATCCAGATAATCCAGTGTGTCCAGAAAAGCACTCGCTCCATAATCATACACATGGTTATTTGCAAGTGACACGATATCTGTTCCCATTTCCTCCAGCAGCGTATTTCTCTCCGGATTCGCCCGGAACGTATAAAGTTTTCCCTCCAGCGGTTCCCCCTGTTCACTGGTGCAAAATTCATGATTGATATAAAAAATATCAGCCGCGTTCGTAATATCCAGAATTTCCTGTGAAATGCACTGCGGCAGACTGCCGACTTCATCATAATGATCCAGCACAAATCCATCCTCGGCAAAACAGAGATCCCCTGCGATCACAATCTCGGCTGTATCCTCTGTTTTTCCTTCCCGCTGATAGATTTGCCGGTCTTCTTCCGACGATTCCGCTTCCGGAGATTCATTCTGTTGGTCAACAGCCTCGTTTGTTTCTACAGTTTGGACAGCATTTTCTTTTCCCGAAACTTCAACCGCTTTCTGCCGCAAGTTCCGCCATATGATCACCCCAATGCCAATCAAAACCAGTGCGATGACTACACAGCACAATATCTTTTTCTGCTTCCTGACCTCCTGCTCCCGCTTTTGGCGCAGTTCTTCTCTTTTCCTTGGTGTATATCTTTCGTCTTCCTCACTCTTCATTGTATTTTTCCCTCATAAGTTCAGTATGTCACACTTCTCTCATTTATCTCCGTAATGATACCTGCATGCTAATATATATATATTATCTTTATCAATCTTATAAATCAGTCTATCTTTGTCATTGATACGCCTGCTCCAGAATCCTGCCAGATTTCCGGATAATGCTTCTGGTTTTCCAATTCCTTCATTTCCGTTTCTGGAAATATCTTCAATAAGAGAATTTATCTTTTTCAGCATCTTCCGATCCTCTGTCTGCCAGTATACATAATCTTTCCAGCCATTATCAGTAAATACTTTATTCATCCGTATCCTCCACAAGATCATGTTTCGACAAATGACCGCTTTCCAACTGTGCTTTTGATTCCATCAGCCAGTCATAATTTGCCTTGTTTCCCATCACATAAATATTTTCCATCAGATTATTATAGGTTTCTTCTGATATCATAACTACGTTTTTATTCTCTTTTCTTGTAATGATCATGGTTTCATAATCATCTGTCACTTTATCCATATACTTTTTCATATTGTCCCGAAGATTTGTATAATTCACTGCTAACATGATATTTTGCTCCTTTCTCATACCTGCTCTCATATATATTATAACGTACAGTATTCTGTACGTCAACATTCTTTTATTACTTTAAATATTATTAAAGGCGGCATGTAGTGCCGCCTTTTGTTCTTTATGCGCAGTCCGTCGTATTTTCGAACTGAGAGTTATACAATTCTGAGTAGAACCCGCCTTTTGCAAGCAGTTCTTCGTGTCTGCCCTGTTCTACGATATCGCCGTCTTTCATGACAAGGATCAGATCTGCGTCCCGGATCGTGGACAGCCGGTGTGCGATGATAAAGCTGGTTCTCCCTTTCATCAGCGTATCCATGGCTTTCTGGATCTGAACTTCGGTTCTTGTGTCAACAGAACTGGTTGCCTCGTCGAGGATCAGGATCTTCGGGTCTGCCAGAATTGCCCTTGCGATCGTCAGCAGTTGTTTCTGCCCCTGTGACACATTGCTCGCTTCTTCATTCAGTTCCATATCATAGCCTCCCGGCAATGTCTGAATAAAGCGGTGTACACGGGCCGCTTTTGCCGCCTCGACAACTTCTTCGTCAGATGCATCCAGTCTGCCGTACCGGATATTCTCCCGGATGGTTCCGTGGAACAGCCAGGTATCCTGCAAAACCATACCGAACATCTGCCGCAGTTCACTCCGGTTAAAGTCCTTCACGTTATGTCCGTCGATCAGAATTTCACCGCTGTTGACATCATAGAACCGCATCAGCAGTTTTACCATCGTCGTCTTGCCCGCCCCGGTCGGTCCGACAATCGCGATCTTCTGTCCTTCTTTTACGTTTGCGGTAAAATCATGGATGATGATTTTATCCGGATTATAGCCGAACTGTACGTGATTCAGCTCCACATTGCCCGCAAGTCCTTCCACTGACACCGGATTCGGTACTGTCTGGTCTTCCTCTTCCTCCTCCAGGAATTCAAATACACGCTCCGCCGCTGCCGCCGTGGACTGAAGCATATTTCCCACCTGTGCGAGCTGCTGGATCGGCTGGGTAAAGTTGCGGATATACTGGGTAAATGACTGGATATCTCCCACTTCAATCGTCCGTTTGATTGCAAGGTATCCACCCAGAATGACCACGCATACGTAACCGAGGTTTCCGATGAATCCCATGATCGGACCCATCATACCGGAAAAGAACTGCGATTTCCACGCAGAGTCATACAGCTTATGGTTCGTCTCTTCAAATTCCCGGATCATATCTTCTTCTTTATTGAATGCCTTAACAATATTATGACCGGAGTATACCTCTTCTACTTGTCCGTTTACCTCTCCGAGATATTTCTGCTGTCCCCGGAAATATTTCTGTGACCGTTTCATGATCAGTGAAATAAAGACCAGAGAAAGCGGCAGAATCAAAAGCGTAACAAGTGTCATCAGCGGACTGATCGAGAGCATCATAACAAGTACGCCCACGAGTGTCGTAACGGAAGTGATGATCTGCGTCATACTCTGGTTCAGGTTCTGTCCGAGTGTATCTACATCATTGGTCACGCGGGAGAGCACCTCGCCATACGTCTGTGTTTCAAAATATTTCATCGGCATACGGTGTATTTTCTCAGAAATTTCCTTTCTGAAATGATACGAAGTTTTCTGGGAAATACTGGTCATGATCAATCCCTGAACGAAAGAGCAGACCGCGCTTGCCGCATACAGGCCCAGCGTCAAAAGCAGAATCTGTCCGATCTTTTCAAAATTCATCCCGCTGCCGCCGGATACCTTACTCACAAGTCCATTAAAGATCTCCGTCGTCGCTTTTCCAAGTATTTTAGGCCCCGCAATATTAAAAATCGTTCCGCCCACGGCAAAAATCGAGACTAACACAAGCTGCAGCTTATACGTACCCATATATTGAAGCAGCTTCTTCACTGTGCCTTTGAAGTCTTTCGCCTTCTCACCCGCGCCCATTCTTGTAGCTCCTCCGCCGGGGCGTGCCGGTTTTCTTCCCTTCTCACTCATGGTCGGATTCCTCCTTTCCCTGTGATCCTGACCGCAGTTCCGCCTCCGATAACTGCGACTCCGCGATCTGTCGGTATACTTCACACTGATCCAGCAATTCCGTATGTGTGCCGATTCCGGCAACCTTCCCTTCATCCAGCACAATGATCTGATCTGCATGAAGAATCGTGCTGATGCGCTGTGCTACAATGATCACCGTGCTGTCTTCTGTTTTTTCTTTCAATGCGCGCCGCAGCGCCACGTCTGTCTTATAGTCCAGTGCAGAAAAACTGTCGTCAAAGAGGAATACCTTCGGATGTTTCGCGACTGCACGTGCGATCGACAACCGCTGTTTCTGCCCGCCAGACACATTGGTTCCTCCCTGCGCGATCGGACTCTGATACCCTTCCTTCTTGGTGCAGATGAACTCCACTGCCTGCGCGATCTCAGCAGCTTCAACCATCTCTTCGTCTGTTCCGTCCGGATTTCCGAACAGGATATTCGACTGGATATCGCCTGAGAACAGTACGCCTTTCTGCGGCACGTATCCCAGCTTCTCACGCAGATCGTGCTGGCTCATATTCCGGACGTCTACTCCGTCCAGTGTAACTGCTCCCTCTGTCACATCATAGAACCGGGGGATCAGATTGAGCAGCGTAGACTTTCCGCTTCCGGTACTTCCGATAACAGCCGTCGTCTCGCCCGGTCTTGCCGTAAAATTGATATCCGTAAGGACATTCTCATCCGCGCCGGGATACCGGAATGACACATGGTCAAAACGCAGGACTCCCTCTGTATGCCCCGGCAGCTTCTCCGGCTGCTCGGGATCCAGTATGAGCGTGTCGCTTGTCAGCACCTCATCCACACGTCCGGCAGCAACTGCCGCCCTCGGCAGCATAACGGAGATCAGGCAGATCATCAGGAAACTCATAATAATCTGCATCGTATACTGAATAAACGCCATCATATCGCCGACCTGCATCTGCCCGTCATTGATGCCGTGCGCTCCCGTCCAGACGATCAGTACCGATACCACATTCATAATGATCATCATCACCGGCATCATAAAGGTCATGGCACGATTGACGAACAGGTTCGTTTTCATCAGGTCTTTGTTTGCTTTATCAAACCGTTCCTCCTCGTGTTTCTCTGTGCTGAATGCACGGATTACCGAAAGTCCGGTCAGGATTTCCCGCATCACCAAATTCAGTTTGTCCACCAGCTTCTGCATGATCTTAAACTTCGGCATTGCCACGATGAACAACACCGCTACAACCAGAACAATCAGGACGATTGCCAGCGCAATGATCCACGACATCGACACATTGGTCTGAAACACCTGATATACGCCGCCGACAGCAAGAATCGGCGCGTACAGTACCATCCTAAGCAGCATAACGATGAGCATCTGGATCTGCTGGATATCGTTCGTGCTCCTTGTGATCAGAGATGCCGTAGAGAACCTGTCAAATTCCAGGTTGGAAAATCCAACCACCTTGCGGAACACCTTTCCGCGCAGGTCACGCCCCGCCGATGCGCCGACACGCGAGGCAAGAAATCCGACTGCGATATTCGCCGCCATTCCCAGAAATGCAAGCAGAAGCATCCTGCCGCCGGTTCCCAGCAGGTAGCGGATCTGAATCTGGTCCATATCCATCCCCAGATCTTCATACGCTGTCTTCACATAGCTGACGGCTGCCTGCTCCACAATGGAATCCGGCATCTCTTTCATCTGCTCCCGGATCTGTTCCAGCATCTCTGCCATCTGTTCTTCCGGCAGCATACGGAGCACATCAAAGACTGTCGCATCCTCCGGCAGCATCTCTGCCGGAATGTTCTGCATCAATTGTTCTTCCACTGCCGCAACCTGATCGCTGCCTGACTCAAATCCCTGTGTCAGCATCATCGGCAGTCCCATGATCCGGCTTAATTCTGTGACCTCTTCTTCATTCTCTGATACCGACTCCTTCAGAACATAAGCCTCTTTCTCATAGGTCTCTTCATCCGGCTCATATGCGTCCAGCACCTGCTCCCGTTCTTCCCCGGACAGAAACAGCAGTACCTTGTCCATCTCTTCTGACGAGATCGCGGCCGGGATCTGATCGTCGATACCAGCCTGCTGAATCCCGACATTCACGATATCGGACGTATACGCCGGAAGAGACAGTTCACAGTATGCCTGCACAACGAGAACGGCCAGTATCACAAGCATCGTCCGCCAGTACGGCCGCATATACTTAAACAACTTTCCCATAAACGGATTCTCCTTTCCGGTTTTTCCTGACAGTAAAAACTGCATTTTATTCCTCGCCCGCCGGTTTCTCTTGCTGATTTCGCGCGGGTCAGTTAGGAGTAGGATAATTCATCTTTTTCGTTCTGTCAAGCATTCCGCGCGCAAAGAAAAATACCCTAAAAATATTACGATTATACCTAAAAATAATATTTCTTTTCTCCGGGTTTTACTGTTAAAATAGACTTAGATTTTTATGAGAATTGGAGGTTAAAAAAATGAGCAAGACAAAAGCAAGTGACAGAATCCGCTACTACCAGAACGAAAACGGTCCCGTGATCGGTGTTACCGAACGGGATCCTATTTGTGTGGACGGATTGTATTTCCGTGATGTAAACGGGGACGGAAAGCTCTCAGTCAGTGGAGACTGGCGGAAATCTCCGAAAGAGCGTGCGCATGCTCTCGCTTCCGAACTGTCTGTAGAGGAAAAGATCGGTATGATCTTTTTAAGCTCCTGGAAGATGGGCCTGGAGCAGGAAGATAAGGACTTTGTGGACGAGACCGGACTTCTGGACGAAAAGCCGGTAGAGAAAGGTTCCTCCATCTTCGCCGTAAACTCCACAACCGGAACCACTTCGATGATGAAAGAACGTTACATCCGCGAATTCATTCTCCGCGCGAACCCGCAGCCGGACGAGCTGGCGGACTGGATCAACGAGCTGAACAGTGTTGCGGAACAGACGGAGCATTTTGTCCCTGCACTGGTCGTTTCCAACTCCAGAAATGAAAACGGTGAGATCGTATTCGGTATGAACGACGCGGCAGGCGTATTCGCCACATGGCCAGGAACACTCGGTATCGCGGCTGCCATAAAAGGAACCGGAGATCTGAGTATTGTTGATGATTTTGCAGCGTGCATCCGGGCTGAGTGGGATTCCGTCGGCATGAAAAAAGGCTATATGTACATGGCGGACTGTGTCAGCGATCCCCGCTGGCAGCGGACATACGGAACATTTGGCGAAGATACGAATCTGATCGCCACCATTTTTGAACGTCTGATCCCCGGCGTACAGGGCAGCGACCACGGTCTGACTACAGACGGTGTTGCTCTGACAGTAAAGCATTTCCCGGGAGGCGGCGCCCGTGAAAACGGATTCGATCCACATTACAAACAAGGACAGTGGAATGTCTATCAGACCGAAGGCAGTCTGGAGAAATATCACATTCCGGGATTTGTTCCGGCGATCGAGAAAAAAGCGGCTTCTATCATGCCGTACTACGCAAAACCGGCGAAGGCAAAGAGCGGAGAACAGTATGACAGAAATGGGAAACCTCTGGAGTGGATTCCGGTCGGATTCGCATTTAATAAGGCGTTTATCCAGGATATCCTGCGCGATCAGATGGGATTTGAAGGATATATCAACAGCGATTCCGGTATTGTACAGAACATGGCATGGGGCGTAGAAGAACTGGAAGTCTGCGAGCGTGTCGCACTGGCGATCAATACCGGCGTAGACATCATCAGCGGATCCTATGACCTTGATGATGCAAAAGAAGCCTATGACCGCGGGCAAAACGGATACTACACCACCCACGCAGTTCCGGAAGGCTACACAGTCGAGCAGATCACATTAAGCGACGCTGCGCTGACAAGAGCCGTAGAGCGCACACTGACCGAGCGCTTTGAACTGGGTCTGTACGAGAATCCATACCGTGATCCGAAGAATGCCGTAAAAGTCGTTTCTGATCAGAAGCACTGGGACGATGCGGCAGATATTCACAGAAAATCAGTTGTCCTTCTGAAAAATGACGGCACACTTCCGCTGTCTGCCGAAGGAAAGAAGATTTATGTAGAATGCTTCCAGAAAAACGGAGAGAATGCAGTAAAAGCAACCGAAGAGCTTCGTAAGCAGGCTGCGGCAAGATCCGTTGTTCTGACAGACGACTATGCAGACGCCGACGCTGCGATTCTGTTCGTAACGCCAAGTTCCGGAGAATACTTTAACGCAACCGCAGGTTACCTGGAGCTGGACATCTGTGATGGAAAGGAAGTCTGCGATGTAGATGAAGAGGGCCGTCCGGCTGCTTCTACCCATTTTGAGACTACTCTGGCAAATGCCGGAAAGATTGCTGAGATTGCAGAAGCGGTACACAAAAACGGCGGAAAGGTGATCTCCAATATCAACTTCACACTGGCATGGGAAGTCGGCAATGTAGAGCGTTACTCTGACGCACTGCTCGCCGGATTCGATACCTATCCATCCGCAACACTGGATGTCATCTTCGGTGATTTTGCTCCGGTCGGAAAGATGCCGCTCACACTTCCGAAAGACGACAGCGTGCTGAAGGTCAATGCAGACGGCGTATGCATCTCCCCGAACGATGTGCCGGGTTACGACAAAGATCAGTATATGCCGGATGAAATGAAAGATGAGAACGGAAAAGCATACGCTTACCGCGATGCGGCAGGGAACTACTACGAATTAGGTTTTGGACTGAGATACGAATAATCTGTTTCATCTTGTGTATGAAGTCGGAAGAAAGCCGGAAACAGCTACTCTCCTTTTAGCTGTTTCCGGTAACTGCTCGGAGACATTCCGATCTGTTCCCGAAACACTCTTGAGAAATAATTCAAATCCTGAAATCCACAGTTATCCGCTATTTTCTGAATGGAAAACGACGTGGTGTTCAAAAGGATGATTGCCCTTTCAATCCTCCGTTCTCTGATGTAATCGGTAAGACATTTCCCGGTATTCTTTTTAAACAGCGTAGACAGATAATTTTTGTTGAGTGAAAACTGCTCTGCAATCTGCTGCAGGGAGAGTTTTTCTTCCATATGGAATTCAATATACATTACGATCTTCTGTACACTCGGTGAATATTCTTTCACGGAGTAAGTACGGACCAGCATACAGTATCTTCTGGGAATGTTCCGGTAGATGGCTTCAAGTTCCGACAGTGAAACGGCATTTTCAATCCGCTGGGCAATTTTCCCGAATTCCAAATCCAGATAAACCGGATGCACGCCCCCGTACTGCGCCGCTTTCCTGCAGAGCGTACTGAAGATTACCAGATTGTTCTTATGCCCGCGCAATGACTCCGGAAGCTTCTGCCGGATAGCCGACAAAGTAAGATGCGAACAGATCTGTTCTATTTTTTCGAGGTTTCCTGCCGCAATGTCATACATCATGGCATCTTCACATTCATATTTCTTTTCCATATATGCCAGTGTATCCGCTGACGGATGAACTGCTTCAACGGGATACGACTGGTCAAAATTTCCTGTCGGTTTAAAACGATATACCTGAATCATCTCTTCCGGATATAAATTTTTTGCAAGCGTGAAGATCAGCGCCTGCAGCCATTTTTCATTTGCGACAACCGGAAGCGAGGCATAATATTGTTCCATAAAATCAGAGAGATATTCCGGGATCTGCGCATCATTCATCAGTGACGCGATCCGGATCTTGTCATAAGGTGTATAACCAAACGGGCCGATCAGCAGCATAGACTCTTCTTTCGGGAGCCGCAGAGCATAATACTCACATCCATATCTGTCTGTATGCGTCCAAAGAAGATACCGCCTGTTGGCGTCACGCAATGCTTCCGGAAGTTTGTCCCGAAAATCCGTAAAATCATTACCCCGCGTATAAAGCGCCTGTCTCAGGCCATGATCAAAAAGCTGATCTGAAATATATGGAAATACAATGACTCTGGCGTCCACTCCCATCTCCCAAAAAATTGTCTGTGTAAACGATACATACTTTTCCCACATACATAAGCCTCCCTGAACTAGTGTGCTGAACATGAACCGATAATAGCATAATACATTTTATATTTCAACAAGAACTGAATATTATGCTAAAAGATGCGATATCTTTCATAGCAAAATCCCTATGCTCTTATTATAATTTTAACAAGACATATTTCCCAGAAAAGGAGGGACGAAGGGATGAAGAAAAAAATCAGAGGGGAGCCTTCTGTATGATACGCGGCACATACAGACAAACTCACACAAGGGAAAAGAAAGAGAGGTAAGGGATACATGGGAAACCAAAATACTACAGCAAAACCAGAAGCCATACACAGAGCAAAAACGTGGGAAATCGCTTTTTTTGCACTGAATAACACTGCAACAAATACTTATGCTTTTATCTTTATGTATGTCACATACTTCCTGACCGGCATTGTCGGCGTCGGAGTTGTGCTGGCAGGAACGATCACAACCGTTATGCGCATGTGGGACGGCGTCACGGATCCGTTTATCGGTTATATCGTAGATAAAACAAATACCAAGTTCGGAAAAAACCGTCCGTTCATGGTCATCGGAAATGCAATTCTTGCGGTAACGAGCTTTATTATTTACTTCGCGACTCCGCATATTCCGCAATTTGCAAGATTTCCATTTTATATTGTCATGTACATGTTATATATCATCGGGTATACATTCCAGTGTGTTGTGACAAAATCCGCACAGTCCTGCCTGACGAACGATCCGTCACAGCGCCCGGTATTTACCATGTTTGACGCCACCTATAACACGGTTCTGTTTGCAATTTTTCCGATCCTCCTCACAAGCGTACTGGTTCCGATGTACGGTGGGGACGCCGCTTTTAGCAATCCGGACTTCTTCCTTGGAATCTGGAAAGTATTTGCGCCGATTTCTGCACTGTTCACAATTCTGGCAGTGATCGGAATCCGCAGAAAAGACCGTCTGGAATACTATGGAACCGGCGTTGTACAGAGGATCACGTTCAAAGACTACTGGGAAGTGCTCCGCAAAAACAGAGCGATCCAGATGCTTGTTGTCGCTGCTTCCTCAGATAAACTTGCAAACAGTATGAGATCCAATTCGATCATTTATATTATGCTGTTTGGTATCATCTGCGGGGATTACGCACTGTACGGATCTTTCAGCGCGATCACCAGTATTCCGACCATCGTCGTAACACTGATTCTCACACAGTTGATTGCAAGAAAGAGAGGACAGAAAGAAGCCATGGTCATCTGTACCTGGGGATCCATCATCTCCGGAATTCTTCTGTTCCTCGTAATCTTCTTCGGTGATCCGACAACACTGAGCTTTACAAGCATCGGGGCGTTCACGATCCTATTTATGGGACTGTATATCCTGATGGTCGGGTTCTCCGGCGTAGCAGGAAATATCGTAATTCCGATGACGGCAGACTGCGCGGATTATGAAGTATACCGGACCGGAAAGTACGTTCCGGGACTGATGGGAACCCTTTTCAGCTTTGTAGATAAGATGATTTCTTCTCTCGCCGGAACTTTCGTATCCCTGATGATCGCTGCGATCGGCTTTACCACAACGCAGCCGACTCCGGATACCCCGTACAGCACATCCATCTTCTGGGTTACCATGGCATGCTTCATCGGAGCGCCTATGATCGGCTGGATCTGTAATATCATAGCCATGAAATTCTATCCGCTGAGCAAGGAAAAGATGGCAGAGATTCAGGACCGGATCGCCGAGATCAAGGCGCAGGCAAATGCCTCTGCAGCCACAGAAAAATAAATATTACCGGTCATATCGTGCCGGACAGATCACAGAGTGTAAGTAAAAGCAGCTATCAAAAAACAGGAGGAGATCATCATGCAAAACAAGAGAAAAAAGGAAGAGGACGTAGATCTGGTCGAACTTGCCCTTCTTGAAGATGAACTGCACAAAGTAGAAGCAAAATACAACCAGGAGGCGCCGCTTTCATGGTGGCAGAAAATCGGCGACCGTTATTCTGTCTGGACTACAAACAGGCAGAAGCATTCCGTGAACAGAAAAACATATCTCCTTCTTGGATTGTTCCTTGGCTGGTGCGGCATCCACCGTTTTTATGAAAAACGCTGGGGACTTGGTCTGTTTTACCTTGCACTGTGCTGGACCGGGTTTCCGGCTGCGCTGACCATCGTTGATCTGATCATCGCACTTCCGATGAAACCGGATGAAAACGGAATGATCCTGATCTGACATGCGAAACCTCAAACAGGCAGATAAATCCGGGAATCCCTCCCGGATTTATCTGTCTCATACATCGAAAGGAAAAAACATCATGAGTGAAACAATTGCATTACATAATGACAAACTTAAGAAAATAAGAGACATCGACGAACGGCTTGTATCCTATAATATCGAAATGACAGAAGTAACCGGCGGAACATTCTGGAAAAAATATACCCCCAGGCAGATCGCCGGAACCGAAAAATTTCCCGCAGTAAAAGACTTCGGAGAGCTCTCGAAAATGATGCAGGTATATCCTCCCGCAGACCTTTATAACGAGAAGCTCCGCCGTCTTGCCGGTGCGCTCGGAAGCGTATATGTCCGCGTCAGCGGAAGCTGGGCAACCAAAACATACTATGATTTTGACGGGCATACAAACGGCAAAGCGCCGCAGGGATACCAGTCCGTCCTGACAAGAGAACAGTGGAACGGCGTGCTGGATTTTGTAAAGGCAGTTGACGCGAAGCTCCTGATTTCTGTATCCAACTGCGAAGGCGATCATGTGGACGGGAAACCCTGGACGCCGGAACAGGCAAAGCTTCTGTTTGATTACAGCAGAGACTATGGCGTCCCGATCGCTGCCGCCGAATTTATGAACGAGCCGAACGTCATGGAGATGGCGCCGCCGGTAAAAGGGTATGGTCCCCAGGATTTCGGACGTGACCAGGATGCCTTCTTCCGTTTTATCAGGGAGAACTATCCGGACGTCCTGCTTGTAGGGCCGTGTGCCTGCGGAGATTCCTTTGATGAGAAGGCTGCCGGAGCGGGTTCTGCAATCTTGTCAGTCAGTACAGAAGAAATGCTTTCCTGGTGCAAAGAACCGGCGGATGTATTCAGCTATCACTGTTATGCGGGCATATCGGAAAGAGGCGCATCACTCGGAGGACACTGGGATGCGAAGGACGCTCTTGGCGAACGCTATCTGAAAGTGCCGGAAAATGCAGCCAAATACTATGCAAAGATACGTGATGAGCATTGTCCGGACGGACAGATGTGGGTAACAGAGAGCGCCGATGCAGGACTGGGCGGAAACACATGGGCGTCCACATATCTCGATGTCATCCGAAGTGCCGACGAACTGGCCAGATTTGCACTCATGACTGACGGCATCATCTTCCACAATACACTTGCCTCGTCGGATTACGGATACCTTGACCGCGATACCCATTCTCCGCGTCCTAACTACTGGCTGGTATATCTGTGGAATCACCTGATGGGAACAGCCGTTTTTGATACAGGTGAAGAAACACGGGAAGGCTGTCATCTGTACGCGCACTCCAGACGGGATCAAAAAGAGGGATATGCCTACCTCGCGATCAACAATTCCCAGACGGACTCTCTGTGCATCGACGTCGAAACATCTTATGACCTGTGGCTTCTGGATGCGCCGGATCTTCGTTCAGGTGAAATCCGCCTGAACGGAAACACGCTCTGTGCGTCTGAAAACGGTGAAATTGCCGCACTGTATCCGGAAAAAAGAGACAGCGGCACCATTACTATCCCGCCTGCTGCTCTGGCATTTATCATCGTATAGGACTGCCTGCCCCAAAAGACAAATTTCCCGGCCGGGTTTTCTCTGCAAGGCAGACTGCTTCTTCTGAAACGATCAGATCCATCACGCAGTCATATTGCCCGGCCGGGATCTGATCTCCCATCAACCGGCTCCGGCACAGCGCGGCTCGTGTAAAATCCGTCTGCGCAAGATAACGGTCATAGTAGCCGCCTCCGTGCCCGAGCCGTGTTCCATTTTTCCCGCAGGTCAGACAGGGGATAAACGCAAGATCAATCTCTTTTGCCTCTATCCGCCTGCTCTGTTCTTTTGGTTCAGGGATCCCATATGCGCCGGGACAAAGCTCATCCAGTCCGTGAATCTCACGTACTTCCATCACTCCCTTTTCCCTGCATAACGGAACACCGAGCCGTTTGCCATCATATAATATCTTTTCCAGGAGCAGAGTCGTGTTGATTTCTCCTTCTGTCCCCACAAAGCAAAAGACCGTTTTTGCCTTCTGATATTCCGGAAGTGAAACGGCTCTTCGAAAAATCTCTTCATCCGCCCAGTGGCAATATTCTTTGGGAAGTCCGGCAATTTTCTGCTTCATCCGTCTTCGCAATTCTCTTTTTTGTTTCGTAAGATCTTCCATCGTTTCCTCCATGATTTCCTTTTCGATTTCTATGCGCTTATCTCTTTTCTGATTTCCATGCACACAGGGTTGACTTTTCCCCTCACTCATTATACACTGAACAGCAGAAACCGCCCGCACAGCAGTCCCGATGCGCGGGATCCGTTGCCCGGCAAATACGATTTATGAGGTGAATACGAATGAGATTTGTAATCCAGCGTGTGACAGAAGCCTCTGTCACAGTCGACCATGAAACCATCGGAAGTATCAAAAAAGGATTCCTTATCCTGATCGGGGTTTCTTCCGATGACAACAAAGCCATCGCAGACAAGCTGATCCGGAAAATGCTGAATCTGCGGATTTTTGAAGATGAAAACGGCAAGACGAATCTGTCGCTTGCCGATGTAAGCGGGGAACTCCTGCTTGTCTCCCAGTTTACCTTATACGCGAACTGCAAAAAGGGAAACCGCCCCAGCTTCATCGAGGCAGGTCCGCCGGAAATGGCCGAAGCTCTTTATGAATATATCATCGGTCAGTGCCGTGAATCCGTACCGATTGTCCAGACCGGATCCTTCGGCGCAGATATGAAAGTAAGTCTTGTCAATGACGGGCCATTTACAATTCTGCTGGATTCGGATGTATTATAATGGGAATGTGCAAAGCACATTCCCTTTTTAGTATATGACTTCCAAATAACCGGACTATATGCGCAGAGCAAACTTTCGTCTGCCGCATCGCCTCATTCTTCCTCATAAGCCGCGTGATCTGCATTCTGCACCGGGCGTTTCAGCGTCCGGACGTTGATCCCGTTGACTTCAATATGGTCGTCTACCGGGATGACAATACACTGCCGTCCATCGATCATCCGTGTCTCGATCAAGTCTGCCCGTTCCGGATTTACTTTGATGACAACGTCGGGTGTTTCGATGTTAAACTTTCTGGTCTCCGCGATATTGTCCGCAAGCAGAGCCGTTTTTTCCCCTGCGGTCTCCTCATAAGTCTGGTCAAAATGCTCCATCTTTTCGGCGGACACGCCGCTGCTTTCAAAAATCTTTTTCACATCCGTCCTGTCCAACGTAAGAGGATCCGGCTCCTCTTTGTGCTCCTCGATCATCTCATTCAGCGTCTCGTGAATGCTTCGTACTGTGTCATAGTCCCCGTCCTCCCCGAGCGTATCCTCGATCAGCAGTTGGAATGCTTCCTTCTGGTTATCTGCAGACATCGGCATTCTCGCTCCCAGAACATGTTCAATCAAATCCGGCTGAAGGTCACCGGACTTTTTGGTGTAATACAGAATCCCGTGAATATCTGTATTCCGGTCCGTGAATGACGGGAAGAGAAATCCTTTGTCCGGCATATCCACGATCCAGTCGCGAACCCGGTCGGCAATCCGGTTCTCCTGTGCATTATAGCTGAGACCGGCTTTCGACAGAGACACAGGGCAGATGCTGCATAACAAATGCTCATACACACTGTCCGATGCATCATACATCTCCATCCCGTCCGAGGCTTTCCCCGGGACATCATACACCGCATGGATCAGGATAATATAATAATTTTCGTCATATATGTAATTCTCGATTATTTTGTCATAAAACTCTTCCAGGAGCATATCATCATCCAGTTTGCTGTTTTTCAGTTTCATAAGAAACTCCTGCGTTCCTCCCGGCATCTCCTGTTCCAGCGGGAATTCCATATTTAACAGATTCTTTCCGATGTTACCGGACAAAGTCTTTTTAAAAATGTCAAAATACTTAAACTCTTCTTCCTCCGGCAGTGACAAAAAGGAATCCTTTGACTCCAGTTTCTTATTCTTCTCATGATCCACATAACATCCGCAGATCCGTGTGATCGCACAATTCGCCGGACTGAACTGCTTGCGGATCTCCAGTACTTCTTTTTTGTTCATCCGTTCCTACAACCCCTTTGTTTTCAGATTTTAGGTCAGGTGATCCCTGAACCGTCTTCCTTAGTTTAAAAGTATTTTGTGAAATAATCAAGCATTATTTCCGACGTCTGTATGAAGCAGCCGGTTGGCGTTCTCCACCCGTTCCTTCGTCGGCGGTTCGATTCCTTTGAGCGGATACTCATATCCCAGTTGCTCCCACTTATAAGCGCCGAGTGTATGGTACGGCAGCACCTCCACCTTTTCCACATTCTTCAATGTACGGATAAACGCATCCAGCCGGATCAGATATTCGTCATAATCGCTCCGCTGCGGAACAAGTACATGACGGATCCAGACCGGTTTTCCCGTATCCGACAGATACCGTGCAAGATCCAGAATATTTTCATTCGTACATCCTGTCAGTATCCGGTGCTGTTCTTCATCTATATGCTTGATGTCCAGCATGACCAGATCGGTATACTTCATCAGCTCCTGAAACTTTCCAAAAAACGGTTCTTCTCTTGTAAACGGATTGCCGCTCGTATCCAGCGTCGTATGCACGCCTTTTTCCTTTGCTTTACGAAATAATTCCGTGAGGAAATCTATCTGCAGGAACGGCTCTCCGCCGCTGACTGTGATCCCGCCTTCTTTCCCCCAGTAAGAACGGTATTTCAGCGCCTTTTCAAGCAGTTCGTCTGCCGTGTAAAGCGTGCCGTCCTGCATATGCCATGTATCCGGGTTGTGGCAGAACTGGCATCGCATAGCGCAGCCGGTCAGAAAAATCAGGAACCGTACTCCCGGTCCGTCCACAGAGCCAAAACTCTCCAGAGAATGTACATATCCTTTTACCTCGTTCTCCATCTTTCTCTCCTTCTTTTCATCTTCTTTTTTTCAGAATTTCCGATCCCTCTACTCAAAAAGGCAGTCCCTTCTTTATTAAGAGACTGCCCCTTTCGCACTGTCTTATACCTGCTGAAAAAATCGCCTGACGCAATCCTACATTGCTTCGTGGCAGGTTCTTGCAATTACATCCAACTGCTGTTCGCGGGTCAGGTCGATGAATTTCACCGCATAACCGGATACACGGATCGTGAAGTTTGCATATTCCGGTTTCTCCGGATGCTCCATTGCATCGACCAGCTTTTCTGTTCCGAATACATTTACATTCAGATGATGCGCTCCCTGATCGAAATATCCATCCATTACGTGTACCAGATTCTCTACACGCTCCTCTTCCGTATGTCCAAGTGCTCCCGGACTGATGGTCTGGGTATTGGAAATTCCATCCAGAGCCAGTTCGTACGGCAGTTTTGCTACCGAGTTCAGGGACGCAAGCAGTCCGTTCTTCTCTGCGCCGTAGGACGGGTTCGCGCCCGGTGACAGCGGCTCGCCGCCCTTTCTTCCATCCGGAAGTGTTCCGGTCGCCTTACCGTATACTACGTTAGAGGTGATCGTCAGGATCGAAGTCGTCGGTTCGGAATCTCTGTATGTATGGCACTTGCTCAGCTTGTGCATAAATGTCTTGAGCAGCCAGATCGCGATGTCATCCGCACGATCGTCATCGTTTCCATATCTCGGGAAATCTCCCTCGATCTCGAAATCAACCGCTATTCCATCCTCATCCCGTACCGGTTTTACTTTCGCGTACTTAATTGCACTGAGGGAATCCACCACATGTGAGAATCCGGCAATACCCGTCGCAAATGTCCGCCGCACATTGGTGTCAATAAGCGCCATCTCCGCCGCCTCATAGTAATATTTATCATGCATATAATGAATCATGTTC
>CATXUX010000035.1 GCA_958402795.1 uncultured Lachnospiraceae bacterium
TCATGCAGTCTTATACGTACTGATACTGCAGTGCAACCATATCCATATAATCATGAAATGCATTCTTCAGGAATTTCATAATTGACTCGGACATAGATACCCAAGCATCATACTCTTCTTTACTTCTGATATAATAAGTATACATCACAATCATCCTTTCGTCTGAATCACTTACTTCCTTGCTACGATACCTATCATAACACGGGAAGGGAAGAGGCGTTAGGTGATTTATTAGCGAATCATTAGGGCGATATTGATACCAAGTGTGAAATCCAGTCCGACAGGCTCTCCATACTGAAATCCTGAAGTGCTTTTCCATAACAGGTGTAGGCTGACGGGTAGTCTGTTTCCATCCATTTTAATGTTTTTTTGGGACCTAAATAAGGATGACCCACGATATCGCAAAAAATTTCCAGACTATCGATCAGTACCCAGTGCCATCGGAACAATCCTTCAACATCTCCTCTTTTTGCCCGGTTAAGCATCTTTACGCACCAATCCACATCTGCCTGAATTTCTTCCGCTGTTTTACATGAACGGTTTTTCAGATAGGATAAAACATTGTTTTGGACATCTCTTCCTTTGCCGTTCGTATCCATAATAATGCTTCCGTCGAAAATCTGAACAAAGTCACTGCAGTCATAATCTTCGTCAAAATAAGACTCCGGATATACAAATACATCTAACTGGATTCCATTGACAAACGATGTATCATGGAATTTCTCATGGTCGTGAGAAATAACAAGAGCATCAAAATCACTATTTAGATTATTTGTTCCATTGGCATATGAGCCATAAAGGATAATGGAAAGAGGACGATATGTTTGCGTTATATATTCAATAATTTCGTTCAATAAAATCACCCCTGTGGTATCTCCGCCGACTCCGGCGTTTCTGTTCTCTTTGGGAAACGGATTTCTACTTTAAACAGATCTGCATCCGTCGTGATCTTCAGTGTTCCGTACTGCAATTCTGTGAAACTCTTTGCGATTGCCAGTCCCAGGCCGGAGCCTTCGGTGTTACGCGACGTGTCGCCGCGGACGAACCGGTCTGTAATCTCTTCTGTGTCAAAGTTCAGCTCTGCTGCAGAGATATTTTTCATCCGGATGACTACTTCTTTTTCCAGATCCTGCAGTTCAATGTAGACACGGGTATGCGGCATCGCATATTTTGTAATGTTTACTACCAGATTTTCAAAAATCCGGTATGTTTTCTGGCTGTCCAGCAGCAGGATCACTTTTCCCTCCGGCATATTCCAGCGAAATTCCAGGTTCGCGTCCCGGATCTTCTTGTCGCACTCCAGCGCCACCTGTTTCAAAAGTCCGGCAATATCCACGTCCATAAAGTTCATGGTTACATTTTTGCTCGTTGCTTTGCTGATCTCGAACAGATCCTCGATCAGCACTTTCAGCCTCAGTGACTTGCGTTCCAGTATATCCAGATACTCTTTTTGCTTTACCGGATCCGTTTCATGTTTCAGCAGATCCACGTATGTGATGATCGCGGTCAGCGGCGTCTTCAGATCATGGGACACATTCGTGATCAGCTCTGTTTTCATCCGCTCACTCTTCACTTCTTCCTTCACTGCCTTTTGGAATCCCGTCTGGATCTTCTGTAATTCTGTTCTGACCGGATTAAAGATCCCCATATCCCCTCCGATCGGCGCGTCCAGTTTTCCATCCGCCAGAAGATTTGTCGCCTGAAGCAATTGCTCATAATGCTTCTGAATGTCCCGGAAATATTTCCGCAGGAACAGATACAGAACCACCGAATAAACCAGAAGAGCAAAGACACCATAAAACCAGAAGCAGCAGATCAAAAGCAATACGATAAAATTCAGTAAGACGATCTGCACAATGGTCCGGTTTGTCTTATCCCGCAGATCCATATGCGTCAATCCATCGTAAATCCTGCTGAAATAGTTTTTGATCTTCCGAACCGTATTCCGGCAGAAATTGACGATCCGCGCTCTAAGTCTTTTATTTCCTTCTTGTTTTTCGAGTTTTCCCTCCGCTTTTCTCTGTTTTTTCTCCTCCGCGCTCTGTTTTGCTCCTGCATAAATCCGGCAGATCAGCGTCCGCTCCTTCCAGTACGCCCCCTTCATGGTAATCATCGGAAGCAGGCAGGTAACGCCCCAATATACAACGGCAAACAGCAGAACCCACAGCAGATAATCTTTTATCATACTGATATTCATCTCCGAAGCGCTGGTTCCCTGTAGATGCGCCAGATAAAACTCATTGCCACTATACTGTGCATATCCCGTAACCGCCCTATAACTCAGCAGGGTTAGGACACGCTCCGCACGGGACCATCCGTTACCATAGATCAAAACAAACGCAAGCAATACGATTTCCAGCGGCGCATGGAACAGCTTATATTGATCCAGACGCCAGTTTGGATTCCGGCTGATCAGAAACGCGGCTGCGGCAACCAGCGCCATGAGTCCCATTTCCAGAGCAAGATAGATCTGGTTTTCCCGTAAAGCCTCAATCTTTTCATACCATAACGTATCCGTGCTTTCTATATACCGCTCCAGATTGTCCTCCGTAAAGCCATAAATAAATGTACTGTTCACCGGATACGCAACGGTATCCTTGATATCCCAGTCTGAGCTGTCGTAGTTGTACATATTACTTTCAATGTCATAGCATTCTTCCTCCGACAAACTGTTCGCAGTTACTTTTATATGTTTCAGATTGCCTTCTCCATCTGTCTCAAATCGTACCCGGTATGCATACTCTGTGTTCTCCTGCTGAAGTTTTTTAACCGTACTCTCAGTGTTTCTTTTACTTTGTGCCTCGCCGTCCGCGTTAAACATTTCATAATCCATATATTTTTTCAGGAGGAAATACTCTTTGTCCGAATAGATTTCCATCATTGCACTGATATCTGATTCCTCACAGATCTCATTATACTGAAAGATATTTCCCTTAAGCAGTTCCGATGTAAGCTCCAGATAATCTCCCGCCTGAAATTCTGCCTGCGCATCTCCTAAAACGTTCCGCATCAGAAGCGGATAGAAGCCTACCATTACGCCTGCCGCGGCAAGCAGTATCACGAAAATCAGACCTATGCCGAATTTACGGCTGTTTTTCAATTTTGTAGCCAACGCCCCACACCACCTTTAAATATTTTGGATTTCTTGGATCCAGCTCAATTTTTTCACGGATATTCCGCACATGCACCATAATCGTATCTGTATTGATTGCCCGTTCCTGCCAGACACGCTCATAAATTTCCTCAGCCGAAAAGACACGCCCCGGATTTTTCGCCAGCAAAAGCAGAATCTTGTACTCGATCGGCGTCACCTTTACCGGCTTGCCGTCCACCGACACTTCCACTGTATCCTCATTGATCTCCAGACCGCCGATCACATGGATGTTCTCTTTCGGTTCCAGCTTTTCCAGAAACCGCCGGTATCTCCGAAGCTGAGAATTTACCCGTGCCATCAGTTCCATCGGAGTAAATGGCTTTGTTACATAATCATCGGCGCCGATGTTCAGTCCCATGACTTTATCCACTTCCTCCGACTTGGCTGAAAGCATGATTACCGGAAAATCATATTTCTCCCGCAGCTTCATCGTCATGTGGATCCCGTCCATCCGCGGCATCATGATGTCCACGATCGCCAGATGAATCTCTTCCTTTTCGATGACCGCAAGTCCCTCAATGCCATCCGCCGCCTGAAATACCTTGTATCCCTGACTCTGCAGATAAATCTGCACTCCTTCCCGAATTTCTTTATCGTCCTCTACAACCAGAACATGATTGATTGCTGATGTGTCCATGATGAATTCTCCCCCTTTGCTGTTGTTTCCTCGCCGCTTTGATTATGTGTATTATATCGAATATATCTAAAGAAGATTCTTGTAAGAATCCAAAGATTTTCTAAAGACTGTTCCGCCTACTGATAGAGGCTTTGAAAGTACCTCCGGATTTTCCTGTGACGATGCACTCAAAGCCGAAAAATAAAGGTAGACTTCTCCTTATTTTTGCAAACTCACAAGTTGGTATATCATGAGTTTATTATATTCTTTTTGCCTATCTTGTCAATGTAGAATATTCTCACTATCTGTGCAAAGATGTAGACCAAATCAAAATGAAGAAGAAATAATCCGGAGGTTTTTCTGCCCCCGGATTGTTTTTAGTTTAAGAAATACGTATCCATATACTCCAGATAAAATGCCCAGTCATCTTCCTGCATCTCATGCCAGCCGGTCCGGACATGGTATCCGACAGCCTCACTCCAGAGTGAAGTGTCTATATTCGGCTGTGTTTCGCTTTCCGGCAGCGTTTCCAGACCGTACAGTACAAACGCATCCTGCGCGCTCATCAGACTGTTCCATGCCCCCTGCGGATCTGACCACAAATCGCCCTCGGCGCTTGCCACATACAGATGGCGCGGCGCGATAGATGCGAGGAGCAGGTTTTGGTCGACCGGAAGTTCGTCCTCATGGTTTCCATACTCTGCATAGTTCGAGCAGAACCAGTATGGGAATAATCTGTTGATACTTGCCACGGTCTCCCCGTGATTATCACGGCTTAAACTTGCTCCGCTGTTTCCGGAGTCATTGGAAATGACCATCCCGATCCGGGTATCATTTGCCCCTGCCCATACTGCTGCTTTTCCGAGACGGGAATGACCGATCACGGCAATATGCTCCGGATCAATGTCTGTATCTTCCATAAGATAATCTACCCCACGCATCAGTCCGAACGCCCATGCGCCTACGGCTTTAAATTCTTCTTCATCAAAGAGCGAAATGACTCTGGAATCATAGGTATCTGCATTGTCCGGCGCAAAATCTTCGAAGTAGATCGTCGCCACCGCGTATCCTCTTGAAATGGAATCCGGGATATTCCATCGGTACTCTTTGCTCCCCCGTTCCTCTTCCCGGTCTTCGCTCTCCTCTTCCAGTGTATATGGCATAAGAATTTCCGGATCATCAAGCGCGGCATGATTTCCTGACGAATTCAGTCCAATCACCACAGGGGATGGCTGATCCGTATTCGGCACATACAAAAGCATCAGCGCGTCCGAAGATCCCTTCTCTGTCGATACCGTTATTTTGATCTGTTTGCGCACCGCAGCTCCATTCAGTGCCTCGCCCTGCTCAACCACTTCAAACGTGGTATCAAATCCGTCTTTTGGCATTGTCCCGTAGACATACTCTTCAAATAACGCCAGTATCTCCGCACGACGCTTTTCAAACTGTGCTTCTGTCTCGACTGCCGTCCCGTCTTCCATTACAAGCGGATCCGGCAGAGTTGAATAATCCCGCTCCCCGCCTGTCGCATATTCCTTCATACTGTCGGATAAATTGAGCTGGAAATTGCTTGTCATAGCGACCATGTTGCGCCACGGCAGCATGGATCTCATGAAGCATACCAGTACAACCAGCAGCACAACGATCAGCAGTACCAGACCCAGTGGAATATACCACCAGTGAAACCGCTTCTTTTTTCTCTCCGTTTTTTCTTTCATTGCTTTCCTCCCTTGTGTTTTCTATATACGTGTTTCCTATAGCCTTATTATAGCCATAGACTATTTCCGCGTCAAACACAAGTGTACGATATTATGAAGCCTTATCGTTGTTCCGCAGTTTTCTCCACACCATGAATACACAGTAGCACAGTGCGAATCCCCATGCGATCGGATTGGAATAGCAGATTGCCGTATAGCTTGTAAAACATACCGCAAGCCATGCGCCAAGGCTGCGCCCCAGCAGTTCGCCCACGCCGGAGAGAATCGCCTGGAAGCTGTACCCCAGTCCCTGCAGCACGTTCCGGAAGATCATCAGTGATCCGTGGAGAATGAACAATGTACTGATAATGCTCAGGTACTGCACCGCCCCCTGTGCTTCCGCACTGGATGACTCGCCCAGGACCAATGCTACAAGAGCATATTTGCCAAAAAAGATCACGATCCATGCCGCGACACAGTAGATCGCCTGGATCGTAAGGCCGCTCTTGATGCCGCTCTTGACACGGTCCATTCTGTCCGCGCCGTAATTCTGGCCGGTATAAGTCGTCATCGCCATCCCGACACTCTCCATCGGCAGCGTGAACATCTGGCGGATCTTCTCTCCTGCCGTCTGTGCCGTCACTGCAACCGTGCCGAGCAGATTGATGGAGTTCTGCATGATGACGGCTCCGATCGCCGACACCGAATACTCAAATCCCATCGGCAGGCCAATGACACAAAGACGTTTTGCATGAGACACGGAAAAGGAAGTTTCTTCTTTTCGTATCCGAATCACACTTGTCTTCGCAAAAAGCCACCATGTATTCAATACACCGCTTACGAGCTGACTGAACACCGTTGCGATCGCCGCGCCTGCGACGCCCATCCCGAATGGCACGATCAGAATATAATCCAGCGCAATGTTTAAAAAGCTGGAGAACACCAGAAAATAAAACGGACGTTTCGAATCTCCCACCGCACGAAGCACACTTGCAGAAAAATTGTATAATGTACTTGCCGGGATCCCGATAAATAAAATGCGGATATACTGCGCCGCCATCTCAAACAGCTCTCCCGGCGTGTGCATCAGGGTAAGGAGCGGCTCCGTCAGCGCAGTCATTGCCACGGAAAGAACCAGACTCACAGCCACACACAGCCAGATTCCGTTCCAGAGATATCGGTGCATGTTCTCCGGTTCTTTCGCCCCGAAGCTCTGCGATACAGGCACACCCAGACCGACACAGAATCCCTGCACGAACCCCAATATCAAAAAATGCAGGGAATACGTTGTCCCGACTGCAGCCAGCGCGTTGGCACTGATGCACCGCCCTACGATCACCGTGTCTACAAAACTATACAACTGCTGAAATAAGGTGCCGAACACAAGCGGCAATGCAAACCAGAAAATTTTTACAATCGGCTTCCCGACTGTCAGGTCTGACGTTTGATATTTCTTTTGCATGGCAAGATTTCCTCCTGGTTAATCCTGAAAAAATTTGATCATATTTGAAAATTGATTCAGATATCAAAAGCATCTGTCTTCTGCACACTCAGTTGCTTTTGACACCGGTCAGGGCATAAGTCAGCATACGTGCCGCTGCCGGATTCTCGTCTGATGCAAACAACGCAGGCAATGCCTCATTTCTCGTGACAAGCATTCCCTCCATCGTGATCCCGAGTATCTGACTTAACGCATAGAAGTTATCCAGTGACGGCAGGGTCTTTCCATTGAACCATGCATACACAGACTGCGGACAACTCAGGCAAAGTTCCTGACAGATTTTCTTCACGGGAACACACTTCACCCTGCACAAAAAACGAAGCCATTTTCCGGTTTGCTTAATGTCGATCTGCTTCTCCATACGTTTCCCTCTCCCGTGTATAAATCACGTAAAAATGCGAGTTCAAAATGCGGGTAAAAAAATTTTTTCAAAAAAACTTGATTTTTCTGAACGGTTATGCTATCATATCCCTTGGTCAGAAATGATGCGGGTGTAGTTCAATGGTAGAACACCAGCCTTCCAAGCTGGACACGTGGGTTCGATTCCCATCACCCGCTCTCTTTTTTTATCCATTTTCGGCAGGATCGTGAAAGTGCGAAACGCGGAATCATCCGTGAACCACCTTTCACACCCGATCCATTTTCTTTTCCGGTTTTTCACCGGCAGATCTCGTATGTACCATATCCCTTTTCCACTACAGAACTCTCATAAAACTGCTTCGCCACACGGATCAGATATGCCGTATCACGGATTCCTGCCGTCTCATAGGGGGAATGCATCGCAAGCTGCGGAAGGCCGATATCCACACATTTTACCGCAACCTGGTTTCCTGACAGGTTACCGAGCGTAGAGCCTCCCGGCATATCCGAGCGATTATAGAAGACCTGATATGGTACGTCCGCATATTCGCAGAATTGCGTAAACAGTGCCGCGGCCACGCCGTCCGTCGTGTATTTCTGGTTTGCGCTGTATTTCAATGCAATCCCACGGTTCAAAAATACCCGGTTCGTCGGGCAGTATTTCTCCGGATAATTCGGATGTACCGCCTGTGCGTTATCTGCCGAGATCATAAAGCTCGAGGCAAGCGCACGCCGGTAATCACTCCCGCTGCCTCCGAGACTCTCCACGATCCGTGAAAGCGTATCATATAAAAATGTGGATGCGGCTCCCTGTTTCGTCCCGCTCCCGATCTCTTCATTATCGAATACACAATGTACCGGTATGCTTTCGCCGTCTTCCGCCGCAAGAAATGCCTGAAACGAGGCGAATGCACATTGAAGATCATCCAGTCTCCCGATTGAAATAAATTCTTCGTTCGCTCCCCAGATCGTCCCGTGCATCCGGTTATACAGATACAAATCGCTCCCGATGATATCTTCTTCCTTTACCCCTGCCGCTTCTGCGATCACATTTCGAAGCGATCTGTCTCCATCCGCCATCGCGAAAAGAGGAAGCATGTCTTTCTGCACATTATACTTATAGCCGTCATTTGCTTCCCGGTTCAGATGAATCGCCAGGTTCGGGATCATGACCAGATTGCGGTCTGCCGACACCAGTTTTACAGCAATATGATCCTCCTTCTTCAACACAAGCCGTCCCGCCACAGACAGCGGACGGTCAAACCATGGTGCGCAGAGCATTCCGCCATACTTCTCCACATTCAGCTTCACATATGCGTCTCCCACAGTCATTTCCGGATTTTCCTTAACCATGAACGAGGGCGAATCACTGTGGCTCGCCATGATCTGAAAGCCGCGGAAATCTTCCTTCGGAATCCGAAATGCGAGTATGGAAGAACCATTTCGGATCACATAATATTTCCCGCCTTTTTGCAGATTCCAGCATTCTCCCTCCAAAAGCTGTATATATCCCGTCTCATCCAGTTTCTGCTTCATCTCGTCCACTGCGTGAAATGCGGTCGGCGCCGACTCAATGAACGCAAACAGCTCTTCCGTAATCTCCCTGTCTTTCTCCATCATAGTTTCTCCAAACCTCCTGTGTCCTTTGCTCGATTGCTCTTATCGTCAGTACGCTCTCTCTTACATCCCTTTCGCCATCTCTGTACATGCTTTCATTGCCTCGATGACTGCACTCCGGAATCCGTTCTTTTCCAGTACACGGACCGCCTCGATCGTCGTCCCTGCCGGAGAGCATACCATATCTTTGAGTTCACCCGGATGTTTCCCGGTTTCCAGCACCATCTCCGCGCTTCCTTTCACCGCCTGCGCGGCAAATTTATATGCCTGCTGTCTTGGCATTCCGTCTGCAACCGCCGCGTCCGCCATTGCCTCGATCAGCAGAAAGATATATGCGGGAGAGCTTCCGCTCACTGACACTACTGCATCCATCAGATGTTCGCCTACAACCTCCACCTTGCCAAATGAGGACAAAATCCTGCACGCATAAGCCAGCTCTTCCTCGGTCACAAATTCATTTGCACATGCCGCCGTCATTCCCTGACCGACCATTGCCGGCGTATTCGGCATCGTACGAACGATCTTTACCTCTTTTCCGAACTGTTCCGCCAGCCATGCAAGTGTCTTGCCCGGCGCAATCGTAATGATCATCTGCTCCGGTCTTATCACGTCACGGATCTCCCGGATTACACTCTCATAAAACTGCGGTTTTACTGAAAGCACAATCACCTCCGCCTTTTTTGCGGCTTCTCTGTTGTCAGCCGTTACACAGATCCCATACTTTTCTTTGGTCTGTACACGTCCCGCTTCCGACAGATCTGCTCCGATGATTTCTTCCGGTTTGAACAGACCGCCTTTTAACACACCGCCCATGATCGCTCCTGCCATATTTCCGGTTCCGATAAATCCTAATTTCATCTCTATCCCTCCTGCTCGCTTTTCTTCCATCCTAAACGCTATTTTCATATTTGTAAAGTTTCTCTTTTTCGCATTGCCATCCATATTCACTCTTCTATTTCTCGTTTTTTCTATTATTATCTGCTAATTTAAAATTATTTTTATTTTTTTCAAATTACCTATTGACTTTTTACTAATTATGAGATATTATAAAGTCAACAAAAGAAAAGGAGGACAGACCACCAAACACAAAATTTTAAATCAGGAGTAAATCAAAAGAAACGAGGTAAGGTCCAATGGGAAGGTAAATTCATCATCAACCAAACATCTTTTTTAAAACACTATTTGAGAGAATAGTTTCAGATAGATATCAAGTGAATAAGGAGGATCATCCAATGAATGGAGCGTCATGAACATCCACTGTACGAAGAAGATCAGTACAGTGGATGTTCTATTTTATTTATCTCCTATTTTTTTGACAGAAAATGCTTGAGCATAATATACACAACGATGACGAGTGCGAATACATATCCCAGTACGCCAAGCGCAGGAATTCCGAGGATCTTCGGAGACATGTCTGTTGTGCAGATGATGCTGGAGCTGATCAGCAGCGCCGTCACCCACAGTCCCATTACAATGTTGCGCACCAGATGCCGCAGTAATTCGGCAAAATCTTTTGTCACGCGCAGATCCAGATTGATCCCGGTCTGTCCATGCAGATACCCCTGCAGAATGTCCGAAAGCTGGGAGGGCAGTTCCAACATTTTATCCGCTGCGCGGTACAGTCGTTTTCCTTCGGATTTTAGCTCCTTTTTCCAGTCCATATTTCGCAGAAATTCTGACTTTACCCGTGCGGTGGCAATCTCTGTCATATTGATTCCCGGACTGATGTCTGCAAGCACGCCTTCTATATGAGTCAGTCCGCGTGCCAGCATCGTCAGACCGTGCGGCATGGAAATCCGGTTTTCTTTCATGACTTCCATCAGATCCTGCATCAGTTCCGCCACATCAACCTCTCCCATGTCCATGGTACTGTATTTTGCCATCAACGCCGCAATGTCCTCATACAATTGTCCCAGATTCGGTTTCCCGCGAAACTCACCAAGCGAAAGTACAACATTCTGTATCTTGCCGATATCATGCGTGGCAACCCCCTCGATCGCCTTGGCGATTTGACGCCTGTCCCCTTCGGAAAGACGTCCCATCATTCCCATATCGATCCAGACAATCTTGCCCTCACAGACGCGTACATTTCCCGGATGCGGATCCGCATGGAAAAAGCCGTCCACCATCACCTGCCGGATAAAATTGTCCACCAGCTTGCTGCCGACCTCATCCAGATCATAGCCATTTTCCAGAAGAGCTTTCTTATCATCCACTGCGAAACCATCGATGTATTCCATCACAAGCACATAGCGTGTTGTGTATTTCCGGTATAACTCCGGAGTCCTTACAAATGCTACGTCCTTATTTCTGCGGGCAAACTCTTCCATGTTATCCGCTTCTTTCAGGAAATCCATCTCATCCTGCGTGACTCTCCAGAGTTCGTCCAGCACCGCGTGTAAATCCGCAAGGTTCCGCAGGGTTCCCGGAGGAACAAGCCGGACCGCTTTCTGCAGCAGCCGGATATCACGCGACATCGTTTCATAGATTCCCTTCCTCTGCACCTTGACTACGACTTGCTCCCCTGTTTTCAGCACGGCTCTGTGCACCTGCGCAATAGAGGCAGATCCGAGCGGATTTTCCTCGATCTTCGAAAACACTTTACGCCATGAGTATCCGTAGGAATCTTCGATCACCTCGATCACTTCGTGAAACGGCATCGGCGTCACTTCGGAATGCAGGCGCATCAGCTCCTCGCAGTATTCTTTCGGAAGAATATCAGAATGCATGGACATGATCTGCCCCAGTTTGATATAGGTGGGGCCAAAATCTTCCAGGATCCGCCGGAATTTTTCCGGCGTCAATCCTTTCAGGATTTCATTTTTCTGAAGGATTTCTATCATTTCCCTCAGCCGGGACCTGGATTTGCTTTCCTGGCTTTCTTCCGGATTTGAATCTATTTTCCTTTTTTTATTTAATTTCACGTCTGTTTCCTTTTGCTGCATGTTCCCGTTTTTGTCTTTCATTCAATCGTAATCTCAACTGCCGAATTATCCGGAGTTTCTGCGGCTTTGTCTGTTGCCGCCGCTTCTTCGGACTCCTCGCTTTCTGATTTTACAGTTTCCGGCTTTACAGATTCTTTTACTTCCGGCTCTGCAAGGATGTCTTCCTCCTCAGTGTCCGACTCTTCTCGTTTCCTGATCTGCTCTTTGAGGGCGTCAAGCTGTTCCGGCGTCATCTGAGCCAGCAGCTCGTCAAGGTCTTCCGGCGTAGTAACTTTCACAGAGCCATTCACACTTTCCTTTACCGCTTTTTTAATATTGTGCCGGAGTTCTTGGTTCATGACCTTCCCTTGCTCCACGGTAATTTCTCCCTTTTTTACCATTTCGTCCAGAATCTCTTTCGACTTCTCCGCAGTAATCGCCACTGTTCCGATTCCCGCCAGCATAATTTTCTTCAAACCATCTGTCATCTTTTCCATACTTCTGTTCTCCTTTCCCGTTTTCTTTTGTTTTTTCCCATTTTCCGGTCCTGCAATACACCTTTTCAGGATCGGATTGGTATCACAGTATACCCAAAAACGCGAGGATCTTCGGTATAAATATGATACATCCCACCGCCGCGGCCATGATCGCCATGACAAATACCGCTCCTGCCGCCGTATCCTTCGCAATCTTTGCAAGTGGCTTCTTCTCTTCCGTCACCAGATCCACAACTGCCTCGATCGACGTGTTCACCATCTCCAGCGCAAGAATCAAACCGCAGAGGATCAAGCAGATACACCATTCCGACGCGGACAGTCCGAGAATCGTCCCTGCAAGAATGACAAGTATCGTCATAACACAGTGCATACGCATGTTCCGCTCCTGCCTGATGCATGTGATAATTCCTGCAAACGCGTACTGAAATCCGCCATATCCCATTTGTTTCTTTTCATCCGATTTATCTTTCATGCTTCGCACCCTTTCCCAATCGCTGCAGAAAACAGAAAAACCGGAAGAGCGGATCTGGATCCGACACTCTTCCGGTCATCTTCATCGACAACTGTCCTGCCCAGAACGTGTCTGGATACCCTTTGGACGTTCCTTAGTCCTCCGGTACAAATGCATCTTTTCCCATTCCACAGATCGGGCATACCCAGTCTTCCGGAAGATCTTCAAATGCAGTTCCCGGTTCAATGCCTGCGTCCGGATCTCCTACTGCCGGATCATATTCGTATCCACATGGCTCACAAATATATTTTTTCATCTCTTTCACCTGTCCCTTTCATTCTAATATAGTAGGTCTGAAGACGTTTTGCATCTTCTTCTGTTAGTGTAACATCTTTTGGGAGAAAATTCTATCCTTTTGTGAATTTTTTTCAGAGCAGTAATACCAGCGTCCCGGCAACGATCAGTCCCAGTCCGACCGCTGCTTTTTTTGAAAGTTTTTCATTCAGGAAGATCCGTGAAAATGCTACTGTAAACACAATGCTCAGCTTATCGATCGGCACAACCACGCTTGCATAACCATCCTGCAGCGCACGGTAATAACACAGCCAGGACAGTCCGGTACTGACTCCGGACAAAATAATAAAAATCCAGCTTTTTGCGTCAATTTCTTTCACCTGCTCTGTCTTATTCTGAAGACCGACGATCATCCACGCCATCACAAGCACTACGATCGTACGAATCGCGGTTCCAAGATTCGAGTCCACCCCCTGGATTCCGACTTTCCCGAGGATTGCTGTCAGGCTGGCGAAAAATGCAGAACCCAGTGCGAAGAAAAACCATGCATAGCGATGTTTTTGTTCATTTTCTTCCTGCTTTTCCTTTTCTTCATCCGAAAGTTCCCGCTTCTGCAGCATCAGCACCGTGCCAATCGCGATACAGACCATTCCGATCAGCATAAACGCTGTAATCTTCTCCCCGAGGAAGATGAACGCCAGAATCATCGTAAGAATCGTACTGCTTTTGTCCACCGGTGTCACCTTGTTCACATCTCCAAGCTGCAGTGCTTTAAAATAACACAGCCAGGAAGCTCCCGTACACAGACCGGACAAAATCAGGAATAACAGATTCGTCAGAGTCAGATCCCCGATCATCTTATATGAACCGTCAATAAATACCAGCAGCCACGAAAAAATCAGTACAACGATCGTCCGCAGAGCCGTCGCGACATTCGAATCCGTCCGCTTAATCCCGATCTTTGCCAGGATCGCCGTAATCCCGGCAAACAATGCCGAGCCAAACGCAAATAAAATCCACATTTTTCATTTCCTCCTTCTGTCAGACCCGCGGCAGGGATACATACCGCGGCTCATGGTGCATCGCCGGGATCACCTTCTCCATAAGATCCTGCATCCGGAGTTTTATGCTTGACGTGTTAATACAGGGGTGAAACCCTATATACTCTCCTGTCAGCACATCCTCATCGATCAGCAGTTGCACCTTGTTTTCCGTATCGTTCATCAATCCCATGATACTCACAGAACCGGGCGTAATATCCAAAAAGCGTTCCATATATTCCGGCTTTGCAAACGATAACCGGGAGCTGCCGATCTGGGCAGACAAATATTTTGTCTTAAACGGCTTTTCGCCCGGTATCACCAGCAGATAAAAATCCGTCTCCTGCCGGTTACACAGAAACAGGTTCTTGCAGATCACCGCCTGCAGCACCCGATCAATCTCAGCACAAGCGTCCATTGTCATTGCCGCTTCATGATCGATACGTTGGTACGTCACCCCCAGAGCATCCAGCAGGTCATACACACGTATTTCCTTCTCAAGCCTGTCCGAACAATCCCCCGGCCGTCCGGCTTCTAAAACCAGCTGTCCGGCTTTCTTATCATAATCCAAAGAAACCACATCTCCTTCCACTCTTAAAGAGAAGTATAGCACACCTTCCTGCAAATGGACAGATACAATCTCTCCGGAATCGTATCCTTCGTAGCCCGTGCAAAAAGGGTGGAATTTAGTTTTGCAATCGAGGCTTCGCAGCCTTCTTTGAAAAAATTTAATTTGGGAATTGTTTTTTTCAGTCAATGTGCTATAATAGATATAGTTTTTCGGAAGCATAGCTCAGCTGGGATGAGCGTTCGCCTCACACGCGAGAGGTCAGGAGTTCGAGCCTCCTTGCTTCCATTGTGAGAAAGACAGAAAAAAGTCCGGGTTTGCCGGACTTTTTTTCTGTTTCTTATCATTTGTCTTTTTTTGATATTTTATTCAACTGTGCGTTCAGTGCATTTCCCTGCTTTGGCTGGGAAGAGTGCCAGTCCAGCGCCTCGCACCCGTATTCGCTGAGTCCGATCGGAAACTCCGGATCAGCTCCTTGTCCATATGATTTTTACGGTTTCAATTTATACTTGAAAAACGCTCTGCGCATGCTACACTAACCTCATATCAAAATCAAAGACAGATTCATCCAGAAAATTCTATCTGTCTTTTCGGCATATCTTTTATATGTCCGGCCCTGAATTTCAACGCATTTCAGCAGGAAGCTGAATATACCAAGAAATGAAGTTGAGGACTTTACCGATCAGATTGAACGGAGGGATTTTGCAATGTTGTTTGACAGTTTTGAAGCGTATGATGTACAGGAAACAAGGAAAATAAGCCGAGAAGAAGGTCGGGAAGAAGGCCGGAAAGAACAATTAATTGAACTTGTGTGCAGAAAAATAAAAAGGAATTATACTGTGTCTGACATTGCGGAAATGTTAGAGGAACGTCCTGATACGATACAGGAGATATACGATGTTGCAATCAAGTATGCGCCGGAGTACGATTCAAAAGCGATTCTGGCAGAATTGCAGGCAAACAGAAAGTCATCATAAGACAGACAGAACCGGAGGGACATATCCCGCCGGTTCTTTTTCACTATAAAGTTTTCCTGACGAATCCGGAAAAACATACTTTTCTGCCTCGTCCCAGGCGCTTTCAGCTTTTCTTCACAAAAGTTGCCCCGCACTTCGGGCAGCGGATCTCGATCTTTCCTTTTCCCTTCGGAATCCGGATCTTCTGCTTACAACCCGGACACTTGTAAATGTGGTATACCTTTCTCTGCTGCATCAAGTTCTTCTGCTTCTCGAAAAAGCGGCGGATCCCGTTCGTCTTTGCAAGGTAACTCTCATTTTCTGCGTATCTTTTTGATACATTTCTGGAAAACATACGGAAGTAGCAGTACACAAGCGCTATCAGTCCCAGAAGGTAGAACACACTTCCCACCGTCTTCCCGTTCAGCAGCATGGAAACCACCAGTGAGATCAGTCCCACCGTAAGAAGGAACTGGGAAAACTGATCTGAACCGTATCTTCCCTCCATAAAACGCATCAACTTTTCTTTCATCCCGATTCACCTTTCTTTTCTGTAAATACCGCACGCGGTACCATTCGTCTCCTATTTTTCACGACCATTATTTTCCTCTTTTTACCACAAGAAGTCAATAAACTCCCCATAAAATTTGTATAAAAAATGTTACTCTTCACAGCTGATTTGGAATCCGTCATATGATCGTCGTGCTTGCACGTAAAAGAATATGACAGATTCCAAATCCGGACTGCGAAGCAGTCATGGAATACCTATTCCTCGTCTACATTTAATATGTTGTTGCAGATTGACGTCGAGATCAGGTAGACAATCCGGGAATTGTTATACATCACATAGCGGTTCCCGTTTCCGTCCTCGCTGCCGATATAAAGCGTCATGGTCTGTTCTTCCTCATCTTTTGTGTAGGTGACTTCCACTGTAATGCGGGATGCATCATCCAGTCCATAAGCCGGAAGGTCTGTATCTTCCACGGAATAGTCTGCGGCGGTATCGAGCTGTACAACTCCCAGACCACCTGCCACGGCAGCAATGGCCTCGGCATCGTCTTCGTTTTCGGAATCGTAGGTCGTTGTCTCGCCGTTTTGTGTGATGACTTCTTTTTTCAGATTTCCGCTGCCGATTCCCGGGTACTCATCATACTTCGCCATATCTCCCAGTTCATACTGGAGTTCCGTCACGACGTCACTGCTGACCGTGTAGAATTTTCCGGTATCGTCTACCGTCACATAATAGTCGCCGTCGCTTGTATTATTTCCGAAATAAACGGTCGTTTCCTCCCCGTCTGCATTCTTCATATTCACCCGGTATACCGGTTCGTCCAATCCATAGTCCTCTGCTTCGTCTCCGTCTTCCAGGCTTCTCGTTGCCTCCAGATTGCCGAAAGTCTCCGCAATCTGTTCCGGATAGGTTTCATCCAGCGGGAAATCCGGGTCTTTCACATACTTCCATGTACCATCCTGTTTTTCGAATGTTACGGTTCCGTCGCCGATATCATAATTGATCAGTTCGATCTCCTGCATATCCGTCACATACACGGTTTCTGCCTCGTCCTGCTCTTTTTCTTTCTCTTCCTGGTGATCGTTCCACGCTCCCAGTCCGAAATACACGGCAGCCAGCACTACGAGGACTCCGAGAAGTATCAGGATCTGTTTCTGGTTTTTACTCATTTCTGCCTCCTCTTATCAAGCTTTTCTTCTGCGATACCATACGACAAATCCGCCAATGAGCAATACCGCCGGTATCACAATGATCACCAGCAGGCTGAATCCGCCCGCATGCTGGATCGTATTGTATTCTACCGCCAGGCTTTTCGCCGCGATTGAAATATTCTGAACGCCGTCGAAGTTTGCTGCCACCGCGTTCATGAACAACGTCGTATTCTCCAGCGTCGTCAGTGTATCCGTGATCTGAGAATCAATCAGACTTGCTGCGGAGATCACCGTCAGGCGGCTTGTCGCCGTCGTTGTCTCTTCGTCCGAGTTAATTTCTTCCGTTGCGACTGCACCCAGTGTGTAGGTTCCTTCTTCCTGTGTATCTTCAGTCACGGCGTATCCATAGCTGCTGGTGGTCATAAACTCGCTTGTCTGGATCGTGTCGCGCTCTGCTTCCCCTACCTCGAAACCATGGGCGTTTGTCAGCAGAACCATCTGGGAAGACATTCCGTCTGCCAGACTGCCGGACAGGTTCAGTTCCGGGAAAATATAATAGGGATTCTGCTGATAGCATCTCTGTGTATCCGCTATATATCCTTCCACCGGTTCCATACCGTATTCCTGCATGATCGCGGCGATATTCGGCAGATCCGCCGCATTCGTATCGCCCAGAAGGATCATAACCTTCCCGCCCTGTGCAAGATATTCGTCGATCACGTTTTTTTCGTCCTCTGTCAGATCGTTCGTCGGCGCATACATCAGAAGCAGGTCGCAGTCTTCCGGAATTTCACTTTCCATCAGCAGATTGATCTCTTCCATCTGATAACTGTTTTTCTCCAGCAGATCCGTAATCGTTGTGGAAAACGATGCTTCCCCGTGCCCTGTCGTCCGGTAGATCGTCTCGCTGTTGTCTGTCGTTACATAGTTTACCGCACTCGTCAACTGGCCTTCGCCGTCAAACTCGGATTCCGATGCAGAGCCGGTATAGTAATAGGAATAATAGTCTTCTACGATAATATCACTGAACGCTACCGTCGTACTCTTCCCGGTCGCCTCACACGCAATGACGATCGTATTTTCAGATGTATCATATTCCTCCAGCGCAGACGGATGCAGGACCGGATCGATCCACTCCACGGAAATCTTGTCTGACAGTCCGCTGTATTTGCTGATAAATGTCTGAATCCGCTCATCGGCAGTCTCTTTCTCGGCCAGTACCGTCATTGTAACTTCATCGTCCAGATTCTTCAGCAATTCCCTGCTTGTATCTGAGATTTCATAAATCCTCGTGCTGCTCACATCGATATTGCGGTATTTTTCCGGGAGCTGCCCCACGATCAGATTTGCGACAACAACGATCGCCACCACGACCGCAGTCATACCGATACTGAACGAGCCTTGTTTTGTTCCTGTTGAATGAAATAATTTTTTTATCTTTTCCATGGTCCGTCCCTCCTAACTCCAGCGTCTTTTCTGAATCGCCTGCACTGTCAGGAACAGAAAGATCACGATCAGTGACAGATACAGCATGACTCCGCTCATATCTACGATCTGGGTATTTACGATATCCGTAAATACATCTGCCAGTGCAAGTTTTCCAAGCATGTTCGTCAGCAGGTTATCATACAGTTCCGGCTTCACAAAATACACAGCCGCACAGGCGATCACGCTGAGAGCCTCAAGCACCGCACTGATCAGCCAGTTCGAAGTCATCCGGTATACGTAGAAGATAATCAGACTGAGGATCACGAGCAGTCCGAACATACAGCCGATATCGGAAGACGGCAGAAATTCTATAATCCCGTCCCAGAGATATAGAATCAGCAAAACGCCAAATGTACTGATATACGCAATGATCGGACTTTCTGTCAGTGACGACAGAAACATCCCGATCGCCGCATACACACAGCAGAGCAGGAAAAACACCAAAAGCGATATGTAATCCACTTTCAGGTACGCGGTTCCGTTCATCTGAATGATCAGCGGGAACAGGCAGAAAATCAGGATCGGGATTGCCACAACCGTTATAATTGCCAGATACTTTCCGAGAACCACCTTCGTCAGGCTGACCGGTGAAGTAAACAACAGCTGATCGGTTTTATTTTTCCGTTCCTCTGCGAAACTCCGCATCGTGATCAGCGGGATTCCTACAATAAATACAAACAAGGATCCGGAAAGTGTATACGAAAAATACGGATATCCGGCGTTCAGGTTATATGCCGTAAAATATACTCCGGTAAATGCGACAAGGAACGCGACAAAAACGCATCCTGTCATGGATTGAAAATAGGATCTGAGTTCTCTTTTATAAATCGCCCGCATCGTTTTCGACCTCCTCTCCCTGTGTCAGTTCCATAAAGATCTCTTCCAGGCTTGCCTTTGATGTTTTCATTTCCAGCAGCGGGCATCCGGCGTCTGCAAATGCCAGGAACACGGCTTCCCGGATATCTTTCCCGTTTTTGGTCTCGATCTTCGCACGAGTCGTTCCATTCTTCTGAACCTCAAACTCCATTTTTTCAATATCCTTTACCGATGCGAGAATTTCCTGCATCCGCGCTGCCTCCGTCCTCGACTCCAGTTCCAGATTCGCCGTACCGCTCATCAGACGCTCCAGATTGTCCGGCGTATCACTCGCTACGAGTTTTCCTCTGGAAATGATCAGAACATAGTCGCATACTTCCCGTACCTCTGCCAGAATATGTGAACTCAGAATCACAGTATGCCGTTTTGCCAGATTCCGGATCAGCTCCCGGATCTCCACGATCTGTTTCGGATCCAGTCCTACTGTCGGTTCATCCAGGATAATGATATCCGGAAATCCAAGAAGCGCCTGCGCCAGTCCCACGCGCTGACGGAATCCTTTTGAAAGATTCCGGATCAGGCGGCTCTGTACCTCTGCCAGTTTGGTCATTTCTACCACTTCTTCTATCGCAGCACTTCGCTTCCCTTTCGGAATCCCTTTTAATTCTGCCGCAAATTCCAGATATTCCAGCACCGTCATGTCGGTATAAAGCGGCGGAATCTCCGGCAGATATCCAATATTTTTCTTCGCCTCCTCCGGCTCTTTCAGAATATCGTGCCCGTCGATCAGAACCGAGCCTTCCGTCGCGCCAAGATATCCGGTCATGATATTCATCGTCGTTGATTTTCCTGCTCCGTTCGGCCCCAGAAAACCGTAGATTCTTCCCGGCTCCAATGTGAAGCTGAGACCGTCCACGGCGACATGGCCGCCATATTTTTTTGTCAGGTTTTTTACCTCGATCACATCTTTCCCTCCTTGTCTGTCTTCTATAGAAAAAACCGCCCGCTTACAGCGCACGGTTCCCAGACTTTACGGTAACAAATTTTTGTGATGTTTTTGTGTATCAACTGTGAGGATGTTTTGAAAAGACAGTTGGAAAGATGTCTTATAACCAGTTCCAGCTTACGTGACTGCCATGATTGTCCTTTGTAACGGTCAGTTGACAGTCAATCTGTTCTTTTAGTTCGTTGACATGGGAAATAATACCGACCAGTGCTTTTTCCCCTGCCAGTTCATTTAAGATCCGGATTGCTCTCCCGCGGGCGTCGTCATCAAGTGAGCCAAAGCCTTCATCCACGAACATGGTCTCCAGACTGACCGCACCGGCAGTATTCTGGACAATGTCTGAGAGTCCAAGCGCCATGGCGAGCGCCGCCATAAAGGACTCACCACCGGACAAGGTTTTGACATCACGTACTGCTCCGCTTGCCAGATGATATACATCCAGATCCAGTCCTGCCTGCCCCTGACTTCCCAGATTCTGGATATCGCGGCACTGCAGAATGAACTCGTTGGAAGTCATACGGGCAAGTCTCCGGTTTGCCGCATGGATGATCTGTTTAAAATACTTCCGCTGAACGTAAGTTTCAAAATCCAGCTTCACGCTTCCGGGGAGCGTTCCGCAGGCGGTTCGGCACAGATGATTCATCTGCTCATATTGTTCCTGCAGACTTCCCTGCTTCTGTGCATACAGATTCAGATTTCTCCTTGCTTCCCGGTTTTTTGCATTCACACTGTGACGGCGCATCTGCTCTGATTTCCATTCCTGCAGTTTTTCCGAAATACACTTTGCCGACTCCTTGTCTGCCTGCACATCCGCCGTTTCCTTGCCACTGGTCTGCTGGCGCAGTGTCTGAATCCTTGTTTCTGTCTGCAGGACTTTCTGGTCATATTCACGAATTTCCTTTTCCTGCGCTTTCTGAAGCGGGATCAGACGTTTCGCCTGCTCGTACCTTGCCAGAGCAGCCTGATTCTCCCCCTCTGTCTCCGCAAATTTCTGCAGATACAATTCTCTGTAAAAAGCCTGCTTCGCGGACGTTTCCTTTTCTCGCAGGTCGCTCTCCTGCTGTCTGCGGCTCTCCAACTGACCACTCTTATGTGTACGTTCCTCTGTCAGTTTCCGCAGACGCTTTTCCAGACTCTCACACGACTCCCGGAGTTCTTTCTGCTCCTTTTTAAGCGCGGCAAGTTCCTCTCTCGCATGTGTTTCTTCTTCGTCTGTCCTGTCGCTTCCATCGTCTGCCGCGTTTTCACAGCTCCGTATTTCCTGCAGTTCACGCTGCTCTGATTCCAGCCGGGTTTTTGCGCTCTGAAACCGTTCTGCGGCTATGCTTCTCTTCTCTTCCGCCTTGTCCCGGCTGCGTTTTGCCGCCTCCACATCCTTCTGCTCCGGCGCATCCTCCGCAACCGGCGCGGGGCATGGATGTTCCACAGAACCGCACACCGGACACGGCTTTCCCTTCTGCAGATTCCGTGCAAGAATGCCCGCCTGCTCTTCAAAGAATCTCTGATACAGATTTTCATACCGCTCCGAACTGCTGCGGCATACCTGAATACACTGCTCCAGTTCCCGGACTGCCGCCTTTTCTTCCTGTCTGAGTTCCCGGAGTCTCTGATACCGGGGCAGCAGATCCGTCAGACGCAGGATTCTCTGCCGGAGTACCGGCTCCCGCTCTTCTGCCTGTTTTTTTGCAGACTGATACGCTTCCTGCAGTTCCCGTTCCGGTTCTGCATGCTCCTCCAGCCAGTTTTTTGTCTCCCGGACAGCCTTCTGTGCTACTTCCAGCTCCCTGCATGTCCGCACATACGCTTCTTGGGCAGGCTGCACTTTCTCCGCCCGTTTTCCTTCTTCCACATGCTCTCGAAGCTCCGTGATCCGCGGCTTTCTTTCGGCAAGTTTTTCTCGTTCTCTCCCGGCCTGTTCAAGAAGCAGGAATAATTCGTTCACTTCCTCCTGCCGCTGGATTTTGAGATTCAACTGCTCCAACCGCATCTGCAGTTCCTCTGCCTGCTGCTGTGCTTCCTGTTCCAGACGGCTCCCGGCGGCATTGATCTCATCCAGTACGGCAACTGCCTCCTGAAGCGGCGGCATCTCCAACTGGCAGAGCTGCTCCCATCGCGCCTGAAGCTGCTCCCGATCCGCTGTCTGTAAGCATTCCCCGTCTTCCCTTTTCATCAGTTCCGCCAAACTATCTGCTTTTTTCGATTCCGGCAGCTCCACGCGCTCCATCTCCCGCAGGCAGTCTTTCCGGTTGTCCTCCAGACGAATATAAAGCTGTTTTGTCTCTTCCTTAAGTTCTTCCTGCACCTGCCAGTATAAACTGGTCTGGAAAATCTGTGAAAAAATCTTCTTCCGTTCTTTCGATTCTGCATGCAGAAGCTTCAGAAAATCCCCCTGTGCGATCATAGCGATCTGTGTAAACTGATTGACGTCCAGTCCGATAATTTCTTCGATTTTTTTATCAATTTCCCGTTTCTTTCCGCGAAACTCTGTCCCGTCCGGAAGTAACAGACTCACGCCGGATGATTCCTTTACATAGCGCGGCGATCCGTCCGCGTAACGCCGCTTTCCAAGCCGGAGATACTCCGGGTTGCGCCGCACCATGTAACGTTCGCCTCTGTAAGAAAATTCATATTCCACATACGTATCCGCGTTCTCTGCGGCATACTGGCTGCGCATCATATTCCCGTCACGCTTCCCGCCGCTCGTCCGGTCGTACAGCGCGTAGGTAATAGCGTCAAAAATCGTTGTTTTCCCGGATCCGGTATCCCCCGTGATCAGGAAAATACCATGATCCACTTTTGAAAAATCAATGATTTCCGTTCCGGCATAAGAGCCGAATGCCGACATTGTTAATTTTAAAGGTTTCATTTCTGCATATTTCCTTCTGCTCTCTCCAGCACATTTTCCATGATCTTCCTCTGATCTTCTGTCAGTTCTTTTCCCTGTATCTCCCGGTAAAAATCGCCAAATGCCGTCAGCGGATCGGTCAATGTTTCTTCTGTTTCAAATTCCGCCAGCTTCCGGCGGGTTCTTGTATTGTCCATACGAACTTCGAGAATATGTGTATATACTCTCTCCAGTTGTTCTTTTGGCTTATAAGGATCTGTCTCATCCGTCAGCGTAACGCTGATATAATCCTCTCTGTTTTCCGGTTTCGCCTGATCCAGTATCTCCTGCAGCATGCCGCGGACGGCGCGCACGTCCCGCAGCGGGTGCAGGGACAACTGCCCGATCTGCGCCGGTTTGCCTTTTTCCCCAAGTGTAACCAGATGCAGTGATTTCTCATGTGCCGCCTCACTGACCGAATATTTCAGAAGCGTCCCGCAGTACCGGATATGGTCTGCTCCCACCTGCTGCGCTCCGTGCAGGTGTCCCAGCGCCACATAATCAAACCGCTGCACCGTGCCGCTGTCTATCCGGTCGATCCCGCCTACGGAAAAAGTTTCCGAATCACAGGTTTGCGCTTCATTCCCACCGCCGGTGTAAAACTGGTGGGACAGCAGGACATTGCGCTCGTTCCAGTCGAGATTTCCCGCTGCCTCCTCTCTGTCCAGCAGCCTGCTGACCGCCTCCTGATAGCTTTCCGGCGGATGATCCGGAAATACAGCACGTACATAACCGGGTTTCAAAAACGGGAGCAGATAAAAATTCACCGCTCCCTCTTCGTCCTCAAGCACAACCTTTTTCAAAAAATCAGATTCCGTTTCCGGCGGGTTTCCCGCAATGTAAATCTGCTGCCGTTTCAGAATATCCCGTGCATAATCCAGCCGCTGGCCGGAATCGTGGTTTCCCGCGATCATCAACACCGGAATAACCGGCTTTACCTCTGCCAACTGCGTCAGGAAATTATCAAATACTGCGACCGCTTCTGCGGAAGGAACCGATTTATCATAGATATCTCCCGCGATCACAACCGCGTCCGGGTGAAGCTCCTTTGCATATCCGATTACTTCCTGCAAAATATGTTCCTGATCTTCTTTCAGGTTATAATGATGCAGTTGTTTCCCGATATGCAGATCCGATAAATGAAAAAAACGCATCTCTGTCTCCTTTTTGTGGCTGAATCACTTTTTATAAGGTTAATCCCCGGTACCGGTTCAGACACGCGAAAATTTCCTGCGTCCTCGGCATCGCCAGATTTGCCACACTGGAGGTATTTCCGCACAGTCCCGCCAGACCGTCTTTTTCGATCTTTTCTTCCAGTTTTTTTACAATCTCCTGTACGGTTGTTTTCCCATTCAGCAAATGCTGTTCGGCATACCGTACACAGTATCCCAGTGCGCTCACCTGCTCGCTGTCTGTAATCTGCTCCACATAACGCAGGTCAATGGTCTCCCGGTTGATCTGTACCGCCTCGCGCCCCATCGTCTTCATCTTGATCCGGTCATTGCCGCGAAACGTTCTGCCCTGCACCGGACACCGTGTGAATACCGGCTTCTGTGCAGCCGCCTCTAACCCACTCAGCGCCGGGAAATTTTTTGCTTCGTTTTTTGCCATGGCAGTGATCTCCTTCGGCACATAACGGTCCATCTGCACGATCGTGTCCGCGATGTGGAAATACGCTCCGGAACTGCCTGCCACGATCACAGTAGAAATGCCGTATTCCTCATACAGTTCCCGGATGCGGTCGATGAACGGCGTGATCGGCTCCATATCCCGGTGGATCACCCGCTGCATCAGCTCGTCCCGGATCATAAAGTTCGTCGCGCTGGTGTCCTCGTCGATCAGCAGCACTTTCGCTCCCGCTTCCATACTCTCTACCACATTTGCCGCCTGCGAGGTACTCCCGCTGGCGTCCTCGGTATAAAATCCGCGTGTTTCTTTTCCGTTGGGCAGGTCATTGATAAACATGGAAATATCGGTTTTCTTGATACTTCTTCCGTCCTCGGCACGGATCTTCATCGCGGTAGAATCGGTGATCACATACTCTCTTCCGTCCCCGGCAATATGATTGTACACGCCGAGTTCCAACGCCTTCAGAAGCGTAGATTTTCCGTGATAACCGCCTCCGACAATGAGTGTGATCCCTCTGCGGATCCCCATTCCGGTCAGTTTGCCCTTATGCGGCAGGTTCATCTCCACTTCCATTTCCTCTGGCGACTGAAAGGCGATCCCGCCGCGCATCGGACGGGATGAGATTCCTGACTCCCTCGGAAGTACTGCCCCGTTTGCCACGAACGCCACCAGATTGCGTTCCTTTAGCTGTCCGCGAATATACTCCTGGTCCTCCGCAAGATCTATAACGCTTCGTATCTTTTTCTGATCACAATTCTTATAATATAATGACTTCTGCACGCACTCCGGCAAAAAATCAAACAAGATTTTCTCCAATTCCCGCGCATTGATCGTCCGCCCGTTTGCAGGGAATCCGATCTCCATGCGCATCACGATATCTCCGGATCTCTCATCCAGCGCGCAGGCAGTCCGCTCCAATACCTCCTGCCCGCAGTGACTGACTGAAATCAGTCCGCTCTTTCCGGAACCTTTCGCCTGAAATGCGAACCGCTCCGCCGCACGTCCGAACTGCCGTGTCAGATCATCCTGCAGCGCGATCCGCTGGCATTTCCCACAGTACAGTTCCTTCGGGAATGCTGCCACAGCGCCTTTCACATGCACGCTCACCTTCGACGGCGAGGCAAACGGATCCCCCTGTACATGATCGATCGACAGCACATATCCCGGAAACTGGTACATTCCTTTCGTATCTTTATACGCCGGATAGCTCCTGTGGTCGATCCGTTTCAGTAAATTTCTTAATTCTGTTGATGTCTGCATAATCTGCTCCTCTAAATATTCTTTCATTGCCCGATACAATCCACGGTGATCACCGCCCGGTACTCAGGCACGTTTACCTTTGCTTCTGCCGTCACCGTATGATCCAGCGGACAGAGAATCGGCTGCACGTCAAATTCCTCCGGGACAAGCCGCGCCGCCCATTCTGCGATTTCTTCCTCTGTCTCTGCGGAAAAATGAAGTTGCCCGCCGCCGACAGTTCCCGGTTTGTCTCCATTCCACCCTTCTATCGTCTCTGACCCACGAATCTCTTTTACATCATAATCCGATAATCGTTTCCCCGTCTGAACTCCGTGCCGGTTCAAAAATGCGCAAGTATTTTCAAAAAACGGATAAACCAGTAGTTCTGTCGTTCTCCCCAGCTCTTCCGAACGGATCTCCACCGTTCCCGCCGGGAATTCTGTCTCCAGATCCGACATCGTCATTTCCCCGATGTCTGTTTCATAGCATTCCAGCAGTTCATTCTTCTCCTCTCCGGAAAACAGAAGCGTCTGCGCGGCAATGCCGTCCGACCAGGTAAACTGCTTCTCCTCCGATTTTGTCAGCTCCGGAACCGGATAAAGCGCCGCTTTATACTCCTTGCTTTCAAAAACCGGGGCGAACTCCGTCAGAGTCTCCACATCGGTCAGATACGTCCGGTATTTTTCCGAACCATCTTTCATATGATAACACACGGTAACGCGCGTATACAAATCATTTTTCACTTCTTCCGCATCTATGTCGGGAAGCGCTTCCTTCTGTACGCCGCGAAGCCACGCCATTCCCGCCGTCTTTCCCTCTCCTGACAGGGTGCACAGCTCCAGCCTCCGGTCTGTCAAATATTCATTTGCCGATCTCACGCAGCTCAGATAGTCTTCCCGGCTCATATTCAGGCCTGCCACACAGATGCCCAGCTCTTCCACATCTTCCTCTTCCGGCATGAAACTGTCAAACGGAGAAGCAATCACAGCCAAAACGAGAACCGTCAGGCAGATCACGGCTTCCTCTGCGAGCCACTGTCCTTTCCTCCGCAGCGGTTTCACATTCGGCTTCCGGATCAGGTATTCTAAAAGAATATGCACGCCCGCTCCCGCCAGCAGTCCGATGACTGCCATCACTGAGGCAGCCGGGAACAGTCCTCTCGAAGAAATATCTGTCAGGCGCAGTGCAAGTCCACCCACCCCGAGTCCGACCGTCACAGACAGAATTGCTTCTGCAAAACGTTCCGCACCACCGGAAGCAAAAAGCCTGCCCGTAGATTCCGTCTTTCGCTTCCGTTGTATCAGAACAGTGATACATAACAGTACCACGATCCACACAAAAGCAGAGACGTATGCTGCCGGTTCCGGTTTGTAAACCAGCGCTTCCGTCTTATCATAAATGCCGACTCCGCCAAGCGACCTGCCAAGCGTAAGTGGAAACAGCCAGGTTTCCAGCCTGTCCAGCATGGAAATCCGGTAAAACGTTTCATACAGATTTTCGATAAAGACAAACCATACGTCTTGTATGATCACTTTGAGGCAAAACATAAACGCCGCCATCATCACCACGGCAGACGCCATTCTCCCGCACAGCGTCATGGCACAGACCGTGATATGATAGAACAGCAGATACACCAGTCCATATGCGAACAGACTGCGAAACGTGTATCCTACAGAGTAAGGCAGAAACACAGAGTCCAGATTGCCCTCATAAATTCCACAGACAAAGAGATACACTGTCAGCGGAAGAAGTCCGTGTATGATCCCATGCAGATATCTTGTCCAGAAGACCGTACTTTTGCTTACCGGAAGACTATAGTAAAAATCCAGTTTTCTTTCCTGAAACAAGTATAAAAACTCCACGATCCCGACAAAAAATCCCAAACCGCCGCATAAATAAAAAAGACCGCCGTCATTGCCGATCCCGAAGAATGTATACTCCGTATCCAGCGACAGGCTCATCAGCATGACAAGCATATAAATCAGCAGGCTGCCCCATGAAGCGCCCGCGGCAAGGTGGCCGCGCCCCGCTTCCCGAAACCAGTTGCCATAGCGATTTCTACGCATCATAGCTTTCCACCTCCATCTCTGCAAGGAAAATCTCTTCCAACGACATCGGCACCTCGTGACAGAAAACCGGGTGCATCTTGCGAATGGCAGTTTCCGCCTCGCCTCTTACCGTCAGCGTTATAAAATATCCGTCCTTTTTACAACGCACAATATTCAGGTGTTCTCTCAGGTATTGCTCCTGTGTCTCCCAGGACTGCTCCTCTGAAAAAACACACTGATACTTCCGTACTTCCGTCATCTGCTCCTTCATCTCTCCGGCCCCCAGCAGGCCGCCCTTATGCAGAATCCCGATGTGATGACAGATATCCTCCAGCTCCTGCAGTTTATGTGATGCCACCACAACGGTAAGATTCCGTGCTTCCATCTCCTGCTTCAGCCGGTCTTTCATTGTCTCTGTCACAAGCGGATCCAATCCGTCAAATACCTCATCACACAGTATATACTTCGTATTCGCACACAACGCCAGAATCAGAAATGCCTGCCGCTTCATCCCCTTCGAAAAAGTCCGGATCGGACGTCTCACATCCAGCTCCAACTGCTCCGCCAGGTGATGCACGCCCTCTATATCCTCATTCGGATACTGCCGCGCATAGAAACGCGCCATCTCCTCCATGCTCGCATTTGGAAAATAATACGGCGTATCAGAAAGATAAAACACATTCTCTTTATATGCCGGATTTTCTCCTGCGATCTCACCGTCAAACAAAATCTCCCCGGAATCCGGTTCGACGATTCCCGCCAGCATCCGCAGCAGACTCGTCTTTCCCGCTCCGTTTGTCCCCAGAAGACCATACATCACACCCTCCGGGATCGTGAACGTGACATGATTCACGGCACAGATATCATCATATGACTTCGTCAGATCTCTAATCTCAATCATTTTCGCCTTTCCCCGTTATACAACCGCTTCTATCAACATCTTCTCTCCAATTTTTATCTTTTTTAAACCAGTCTCTTTTCTCTTATTAAAATTAAAACTGAGCATATAACCTTTCTGCAAATGGTAATGATCCAGGTATCTTATTAACTGTTCCTCACCTCGCTCATTATAGCTGTTTCCGCGCCACACCTTCATTTCTATAATAAACTGTGTTCCATGATAATCAACGATCAAGTCCGTACGTTCCTGATTTCTGGTACGAGATTCTACATAATAGTTTCCTGTTCCATTTATAATTGGTTTCAGATAGAGCATGAAATAACGCCGCCCATCTTCCTCAACAAATTTTTCATCCCGATCCCCGTAAACATCATCAAAATGTTCTACAAATTTTGCAAGAATTTTCTCCATATCCAACTGTCCGTTTTGAATGAATTGATTTTTGTTCTGGAGCGACAGATTATACATATCACCGTTCTGAGTCTCGGGAAGTGTTAAAAAGTAATTGTATAGCCTTGTCTCAAAAATCCTGTTTGCTATCTGGATCGTCTCGTGTTCAACCTTTATAAAGCCAAACATGCGAAGCATATCCACTGCCTGATCATCTGCATTGTAAGCAATAATCCTCCCCTGAAACAGAAGCAGGTAGATCATCTCCTTCATGTCTGGATAATCGTTCAATTTTCCGATTAGAGAATCAAACAAGGTGTTTTTTTCTGAAATCAGCCTTCTGACAGCTTCCTTTACCCCGGCTTCCGTCCACGTGGTCTTTCTATCAGGGAAATCTTTTGTTTCAGCAATCTTTTCATCCATTAGCTGACAAATCCGAGATACCAGAAACGGATAACCTGATGTATAATCATAAATCATATTAGAAATATTTGTTATATCCATTCCGGTATGATAATCTTCTTCATATAATTTCAACATTCCCTCTATATCTTTTGCAGAAAAACTCATCTCCACTTCAAAATCAGCCGCGATGTTCCACGGACTGTTTCTCTTGCGTTCTTCATCCGGGCGAATCCGTATTTTCACGTTACGGATATCATAAACCCCCGCCAGAATTACCGATTGAAATGTGACTGTTTTCCTTCTCTTCAGATAATACGCCCTAAGCTGTGCAAGAAAATCAATGAACACTTGATTATTCGAAGCTGTATCTACTTCATCGATTATCATTACAACTCTCTTGTCAGACTTTCTGCATAATTCAAGCAACGCCTTAAATAGCACAGACAGTGTTGCTTCCCTGACAGTCCCTTTCGAATATTGTTCTAATTTACATCTTACAGAATCAGGAATCCTGTCACAATCCATACAATCCAAGAGTTCTCTTGAAAATGCAGCAACAAAGCTCTGTTCAGACGCAAAATCTGCATAGCTGATCGTCTGAAAGTCCAGGCTGATCACTTCATACTCTTTTCCTAAGTAATCGGCCAGAGCAGTCAGAATCGTTGTTTTTCCATATTGTCTCGCTCTGTTAATCGTAAAATATTTCCCCTCATCAACCATTTTCTTAATGTCCTGCAGACGAATAGTCAGATCAACCATATAATGCAATTCCGGATCACAATATCCATTCGTATTAAATCTTTTAAGCATATCAGCACACTCCTCCCGAACACACGACGATAGAATCTGAACGCCCTCCTTGTCTTTTATAAGAATATCACGAGTCGCCATAAAAGACAAGATACGTGTTGCTGACAATCATTTTCTGCCCGCGCGTATATCCTTTGGGAAATTTTACTACATTGAAATCGAATTTTCCTATACGGCAAAAAAAATGAGACAGAAAATTATGAAATAAATTTTCTGTCTCATTTTTTATGTACATGTTTCAGCTTTGTTCCTGTAATTATACTTCAAACAGAAGATCGCCATAGGACGGCATCGGCCATGCTTCCTTATCTACGATCATCTCCAGTTTGTCAACCGGTGCACGAAGCTCTGCCATAGCAGGAACAACCGCATCGTGATAGAAGTTTGCCTGAACTGCTCCCTCTTCCTTTGCTGCGGCTTCGTCTGTCACCTGTTCCAGAACAGTCAGCGCTGCTTTTGTTTCTTTCAGAAGACCGGATACTTCTGCCAGAGACTCTGCCTGCACGGAAGCGTCTGCACCTGCTTCTTTCACAGCAAGTACGGTGTCTGCCAGAGCTTTCGTATACTTCATCACTGCCGGAATGATCTGCTTGCTCGCCATATCGATCATCGTGCGTGCTTCAATGTTAATTGCTTTCGCATAGCTTTCGTACTGAATCTCGGCACGGGAATTGAGCTCTGTCTTTGTAAATACGCCAAAGCGTTCGAACAGATTTACCGCCTCATCCGTGATCATGCATGGGATTGCTTCTACCATGGATTTAATATTCGGAAGTCCGCGTCTCTCAGCTTCCGCTACCCATTCTTCGGAATAACCGTTTCCGTTAAATACAACCGGATCACTTTCGATCATATATTCTTTGATCAAGTCATGCACAGCCAGTTCAAAATCGTCTGCCTTTTCCAGCACATCACATGCATCGGAGAAGGATTCTGCTACGATCGTGTTCAGTACGATATTCGGATTTGCAATAGAATCGCGGGAGCCTACCATACGGAACTCGAATTTATTTCCGGTAAATGCAAACGGTGAAGTTCTGTTTCTGTCGGTTGCATCCTTGGATACGTCCGGCAGAGTTGTAACACCTGTCTGCAGCTTTCCGCCCTTCAAACTATGTGTCGCCATACCTGTACTGATCAACTGCTGACGCACATCCTCAAGCTGTTCGCCGATAAATACGGAAATAATTGCCGGCGGAGCTTCGTTCGCTCCCAGTCTGTGGTCATTTCCCGGATCTGCCGCTGATTCCCGAAGCAGGTCCGCGTGTTTATATACCGCACGGAGTACGCAGGAAAGTACAAGTAAAAACTGATTGTTTTCATGCGGCGTCTTTCCCGGATCCATCATGTTAATTCCATCGTCTGTAACAAGAGACCAGTTGTTATGCTTTCCGGATCCATTCACACCTGCAAACGGTTTCTCGTGAAGCAGACATTTCAGACCATGCTGGCAGGCAACCCGTTTCAACGTCTGCATCACGATCTGGTTCTGGTCTACTGCGACATTCGCCTCACTGTAAATCGGTGCCAGCTCGTGCTGTGCAGGCGCTACTTCATTGTGCTGTGTCTTTGCAGGTACGCCGACCTTCCACAGTTCTTCATTGACATCTTTCATAAAGGATGCGATTCTCTGCGGGATCGTTCCAAAATAATGGTCGTCCAGTTCCTGCCCCTTCGGCGGCATTGCACCAAACAGTGTACGGCCTGTATAAATCAGGTCTTTTCTTTCTTCAAACTTCTCTGCATCTACCAGGAAATATTCCTGCTCCGGTCCGACTGACGGAGTCACTCTCTTTGAGGTTGTATTTCCAAAGAGACGGAGCAGTCTCAATGCCTGCGTATTGATTGCTTCCATTGAACGAAGCAGCGGGGTCTTCTGATCCAGTGCCTCTCCGGTATAGGAACAAAATGCTGTCGGAATGCAGAGGATCGCGCCTGCTGCATCTTTTCTTACAAATGCAGGCGACGTGCAGTCCCATGCTGTGTATCCTCTCGCCTCAAACGTGGCGCGAAGTCCGCCTGACGGGAAAGAAGATGCATCCGGCTCGCCCTTGATCAGTTCCTTTCCGGAAAAGCTCATCAATACCTTTCCGTTCGGCATCGGAGCCGTAATAAACGAATCATGTTTCTCTGCCGTAACTCCTGTCAGCGGCTGAAACCAGTGAGTATAGTGAGTTGCTCCCTTTTCAATCGCCCATTCCTTCATCTCATGCGCGATTACATCCGCCGTCTCGAGATCCAGTTCCTTCCCCTCTTCAATTGTCTTCTTCAGGTTCTTGTACACCTTTTTAGGTAAACGCTCCTGCATCACAGTATCATTGAATACGTTTTCCCCAAAAATATCCGCTACATTGAATAATTCTGTACTCATAGCTTCTTCCTTTCTTCTCATTGCTGATAAACTGACTTCCGGTTACCGCAGCTTACGCAGTCCCCGTTGCGCTTGTATAGTCCCCGTTCCAAAAGATAAAAGAATCCAACCCTGCTCTTCCGGCATCTATAAGGTGCTATACGGGAAAAGGGCACTCCAAGAATACTTGGAACGCCCTTGTTCTTACCTACGATTGACAGTATACCGCAATTTTTCGAAAAACGCAAGAAGAAATTTTACTTTTTCAAAAAAACGTAACTCAGCCATAACTTAGCTTCTCAGCAAATAATCGTTATTCAGAACTTTCATAGAAAGAGGACCATTTACAACCGGGGAATACACTGGTTGTTTCGGGCGGATCACGATCCCTTCCTTATCCATACCGGACAAATATTTACCTTTCGCGCGCCGGATCAGTTCTTCCACGGTCCTATACCGGAATGCGTCCCCCGTCTCTTCTATGGGAACTGTTTTCAATCCGAGCTGACTGCAGAGTTTTTTCATATCTTCCAGACCGTAGCGTCTGCCGGAGTCAATATCACGAATTGTAAAAACATACCACTCCGGATGCTTCAGCTTCAGACGGTTTTTCTGAATTCCGCCCCCGCAGAACTCTCCCTGCAGCGCAATATCCGGGGTCTGATGTCTCTCCAGCGCTTCCCAGATTTTCTTGTGTCTTGCATAATTCCAGAATGCACACTTCCCGTCATCCGCATATTCATAGTTTCGTCCGCATACCCCGAACTTTCCCTTATACCAGTACATCGTAACGCTTGTTCCATCCATTTTCGTACTGATATAATAGGGAAGTCCCTGGAACTCCTTCAGCAGCTGCGGATAAGACTGCACCCGCAGTTCATTTGTCTTCGGGATTCCGTACGGCAGATCGCCGATTACCGTCCCGCTGCTTGTCACACGCTCTTCCGTATCCCACTTCCGTACATGCAAAACCTGCGTCACATCATCTCCCACATCATATTTCCCCTCCGGCGGCAGAATCGAAAGCGGAAGAACCAGTCCCTGCGAGATCTGTCCCAAAAACCGCTGGGTTTTGAGCCGGAAGCCTTCTCCCATATAGCCAGCATTACGATAACAGCTCTTCCGCAGAAACTCAAACTCCGGCTGAACCGGCAGGAAAGAATCCACTTCAAAATAAACGCAGAGATCTCCCACCCGGAACTGTCCTTTATTTGCCACACACTTCCACCCCAATACATGAATACATTCAATCCTGTCTGCACCTTTGATCGGAGTGATACGGTGTATATACTGTACAGACGCCAGCTTTCTTTTTTCCATACAAGGTCTCCCCTTTCCATAGATGATATGCACTGCTATCCGGCCATCTTTCTACCGGCGGATAACTGGTATATTCCTATGGTACTCCATAAAGAAGAACATGTCATGCGTTTACAAAACGCTTGACAAAAGGGGAATTTTATGCATCATAAAGCAGACAGATACGAACTGAATGCTTAATATGCCCGCTGGTGCAGGTATTTCTCTCTGGTGGCAAGTCCGCCCCGTATGTGGCGTTCTGACTTATTTGTGTCTAAAACCTTGCGCGCCTCAGCCGCAAGAGACGGGTTGATCTGCAGGAGACGGTCTGTTACGTCTTTATGTTTCGTCGTGATGAATTAGAACGGTTTCGTCCAAGCCCAAATCTCCAAGCAAACGCAGGTAAATATCCACATTCCCATCCTTATCCACTTCGATTTTCTGGATAATGCGCTTTAGCTGGGCATTGGTCATCTGGTGTACATCTGTTATATCCTCGACCTCTTTGAATGTCCGTCCGAGGACGCTTTCCAACTGTTCCCCTTTGGTAAGATGATACGCTACCATCTTCAGTTCGTTTTCCATCCGTTCAATTTCTTTTCTCATGCCGCCGATTTTATCATTCAGTTCCTCTCTGGAAATCAAATCGTCTGCGTACATATCCATATATTTTTGCCGGGTTTTTTGCAGCTTTGCAAGCTGGGCATTTAGTTCTTTTTCATAATTCAGGTTTTCGTCCTTTGCCTTATAAACCCGCTGAAATTCTCCGACCACATAACGGATCACATTCTTCTTTGCTTTCAGAAGTTCAGCAAAATATTCCTGCAAAACTTCAATCAATTCTTCTTCATCTACCGTCACAGCATTGGGGCAGTTGTCTGCACCACGCCCGTTATGCCCGGAACACACCCAGCGGACATAAGTGTTTTTATATGTGCGGACTGTGCGCCGGAAGGACCAGCCGCATTCCTTGCATTTGATAAGAGTAGAGAACAGATATTTATTGCTTTGGCGTTCCTTATCCACCTTAAATGCTTTGCCTCTGGACTGCATAATCTGCTGTGCCTGTTCAAAAACCTCCGGCTCAATAATACGCAAATCTGGACGCTCCACAACCATCCACTCGGTTTCATCTTTGTCTGCCCTCTGCCCGGTCAGAAAGTCGGTTACTTCCTGTTTGCCGTTAATAATTTTACCCGTATAAAGTTCATTCGTAAGAATACGGCAAACCCCATTCTGGCTCCACTGGCAATTCCGTTTTGTCCGCAATCCTCGTCCATTTAAGAAAATAGAAATTTTCGCAGCACCATACCCGTCTTTGATATACCACTCATAAATCTGACGGACAACCGCAGCTTCTTCTTCATTGATGGCAAGGTTAAAATAATCTCCAATCGTCTTATCATATCCGTAAACGATATTCGGGACACGACCTTTTTCAGCATTCATCTTTTTTCCAAATTTCACACGCTTTGAGGTATTCGCACTTTCCTCCTGTGCCAATGCCCCAAAAATCGTCAGCACAAATTCACTGTTGCCCATGCTGGTCATGTTAGCGGTCAAAAACTGCGTTTCAATTCCCAAAGATTTCAGCTTGCGGACATTCTGCAAAAGGTCAACGGTATTTCTGGCAAAGCGGGAAATATCCTTGACTACGACCATATCAAACAACCCATGCTCGGCATCTGCCATCATGCGTAAAAATTCTTTTCGATTTTTTATTTTGGTTCCAGAAATCCCCTCGTCTGCATACAATCTTACTAAGGTGTCCCCTGTGCGTTTTGTGTATTCAGAAAAAAACTCTTTCTGTGCTTCCAGGCTGTTGAGCTGGTCAGCCTTATCGGTGGAAACACGGCAGTAAGCAGCTATATTCATGGAAAAACCTCTCTATTAAAATTAAATCGTTCTGTTACATCTTAATATTATCACATGAAGTCAGCGTTTTCAACCATGAAAAAAGGACACTCCGCTCACGCAGAGTGTCCCTCGTCTAATTTTTCTTCGGTATCATCTGATGCGGCTGCGGCTTCTTGAATAGCCGACTGTACTTTTTCCGTATTGGCTTCCATTAGGATTTTCAGTAAGTAGTCGGCGGTCTCTGCCGCTGGATTAGGGTTATGAAACCGATAATTTAGTTTTCGCTTTTTCACAGCAGAGTTCCACCTCCTCCTTGTGTGCTACTCTTTGTCCATGTCTATGAAAACAAGGCGGAAAATAGTACCATATAACTTTTGTCAAAGTTCACGCCCACGCTTGTTGGGCTGTTGTTTCAATTCTGCCAGCACCTCCGGCGGGATACGGTCTACCAGCCGCTGAATGTCTTTCAGCTCGCTTTCCAGCTTTGCCCGTTCCATCGTATCTTTCATCTTGCCTTTTTCGCTGGCTTTGGCTCTGGCTTCCAACTGTTCATTTTCTGCCAAAAGGTCGTTTATTGTGACCTTGTATTTTTTGAGCTGACCGGAGAAATTCTCCATCTGCGGAAACCACTTTTTCAGCAGGGAGATAGCTTCCTCTTTCTTCTTTCCGGCATTGAATGGGGTAATACCGTCCAGCGTAGCTTCAATGGCTCTTGCCTGTTTGGAGAGATTGACCGCCTGCTTGAACAGACGGGTGGGGATATGCTTCCTGCCTGTCTTGCTGGCACTTTCCCCACGCTCCAAGTCGGGATATTTCTCCACCATATAAGCGTGAAAATCGTCCTGCCATTTTGTGAGGTTGGCTCTATTCCCTATAATCTCCTTTGCACACAGGCGGTCGTCCTCTGTCAGCGGGACAAAGACCAAATGCAGGTGGGGCGTTTTCTCGTCCATG
>CATXUX010000036.1 GCA_958402795.1 uncultured Lachnospiraceae bacterium
GGAGCTTTTTTCTCTGGAGCAGCTTCCTTTGCCGGAGCTGCCTTTGTCGCTTCCTGCTTTACAGCTTTTTCTTCTTTAGTTGCGGTCTCTTTTACCGGAGCCTTTTTCACCGGAGCAGCATCCTTCGCCGGAGCTTTCTTCTCTGCAGAAGTTGTTTTAGCTGCGGTTTCTTTTACCGGAGCTTTTTTCTCCGTTGGAGCTGCTTTTGCAGTTGTATCCTGAACCGGAGCCGCTTCTTTCACCGGAGCAGTTTCCTTTGCAGAAATTACTTTTTCTGTTTTTTCAGCAACTGTCTTTGACGCCGCGGCTGCTTTTACTGTCGTTTTCTGTGCAGTGCTTTTCTTTTGGCCTGTAGTTTTACTTTTGGTATTACGCGCCATTTTTTAAATACCTCCCAAAATTATTCAAGACTCTTACGTTTATTATGTAAAATTTAGAAGTTCATGAATCCATGTGACATTATATCATAAATCATCTACATAGGCAAACGAAAACTCCAAATAGAAAGTTGCAGTTGTGTAGATTTAAAAGAAAGGCTATAATATGAAAAGAGAAGTGCTTCGCGCAGAAAGAGGGAATCCATATGGCAAAAACGATAGGAATCGGTATTCAGGATTTTGAAAAGATGATAGAACGAAATGTATTTTATGTAGATAAAACATTGTTTATAAAAGAATGGTGGGAATCCATGGATGATGTGACCTTGATCACTCGTCCACGCCGCTTTGGGAAAACACTTACCATGAGCATGGTCGAGCATTTCTTCTCTGTGGCATATTCTGATAGCAAATTATTTCAAGAGACGAACATATGGAAAGAAAATACTTACCCCGAACTGCAGGGAACATACCCGGTAATATCTTTGAGCTTTTCAGACATTAAGGAAGTATCTTATGAACAGGCAAGGAAAAAGATCTGCGAGACAATTGTAGATGTATATAACAGATATGCTTTTCTTGCAAAAGAAGATATTTTAAGTGGAAAAGAAAAGGAATATTTCAATGGTATATCTTCGGATAGTGATGATGCTGATATTACGATATCTATGCGCAGATTGTCTGAATATCTGTATCGCAAATATGGGAAAAAAGTCATTATTCTTTTAGATGAGTATGATACACCTATGCAGGAAGCCTATGTAAATAACTATTGGGAGAAGCTCACAACATTTACACGAAATTTATTTAATGCAACGTTTAAAGGGAATCCTTATCTGGAACGCGCGATTATGACTGGAATTACCCGGGTAAGCAGGGAATCTATCTTTTCCGATCTGAATAATCTGGAGATTGTGACGACTACTTCTGATAAGTATGCAGACTGTTTCGGATTTACGGAAGAAGAAGTGTTTTCCGCACTGGATGAGTATCATCTTTCAGATCGGAAGGATGATGTGAAAAACTGGTATGATGGCTTTATATTTGGCAGCAAAACAGATATTTACAATCCATGGTCCATTATCAACTTTCTGGATAAGCGGCAGTTTGCCCCTTACTGGGCAAATACAAGCAGCAACAGTCTGGCAGGAAAACTGATCCGGGAAGGTACACGGCAGGTAAAGGAATCTTTTCAGCAGTTGTTGGACGGAGATTCGATTATAACAGAAATTGATGAACAGATTGTATATAATCAGCTTGATCTCGATGAAAGTGCAATCTGGAGTCTGCTTCTGGCAAGTGGCTATCTTCGGGTAAAGCATCGAAAAGCAGAAAAGACGAAGTATTCCGGGTGGAAGCAGCTTTATGAACTGGAGATCACTAATTATGAGACACAGATTATGTTCCGCAATATGGTAAAAGGCTGGTTTGCCTCTTCAGCTTCCAACTACAATGATTTTATTAAAGGCCTTTTGGCGGATGATCTGAAGGCGATGAACGCATACATGAACCGAATCACCAAAACAACATTCAGTTATTTTGACAGCGGCAGCAGACCTTCGCAGGAAAGTGAACCAGAACGCTTTTACCATGGTTTCGTACTTGGACTGATGGTCGCACTGGAGGATCGTTATGCGATCACGTCCAATCGGGAAAGTGGATTCGGCAGATACGATGTCCTTATGGAACCGCGAAATACACAGGATTTCGGGATTATTATGGAATTTAAAGTACAGGATCCAGAGGATGAAAAAGAATTGACCGATACCGTAAAAGCGGCTCTGCAGCAGATTGAGGAAAAGGAATATGCTGCTTTATTGGAAGCAAAGGGAATCCCGCAGAACAGGATTCGAAAATATGGGTTTGCTTTTTGCGGAAAGCGTGTTCTGATTGGAAAATAGTTTTTAAAGTGACAACATAAAAGAGGTGGTCAGGATCATGCAGCTATTATTAAAAAATACTCCCATATTAGAGATTCAGGACAATGGCACATGTGAGATCCTGGATTTTGACAGGCTGCCGTTTGCGTTAAGAAAGTTCGTAATCCATTGTCCTTGTTTATTACGGAAATATCCTTATCGGGAAGAAACATTCATTATTCTGCAGAGAGCCGACAAAAGCAGGATATTCATACTCCGGAACTTACCACACTGGGAACAAGCGCGAAAGGCTGGATCCGCAGGGGCGATCAATTGTATCTGCATAAAGTAGGAAAATACGAGATTCCGGCAGATCAGATACTGACAGTACTTGACATTCTGCATATTCCTTACCGGATTTCGGATGAAAATGAAATTCAAATGTGATGTCACAGACAACGGAAGAAGAGATGACCTTGTATGAGGCCGCAGTAAGGGCGCAGCGAGAACTGCGGCTGGATTTGAGTGGACTGGATAAGATGGACCGTCTGGCATACCTGCAGGAAACGCAGTGGAAGGCAGTATTGGAGAGAAAGAAGAAATTGGAAGAAGCGTTGGTTATGTAAGTCGGCGAGACCGCAACAAACTGATTTGTGACGATGATGGAGGTCGAGAATGGAAAACGTAAAATTTGACGTGATGTGGAAAGATCATTTATGCGCGAGAGTTGAAGTGACAGACGATAAGGCGCATATCACAAAATATGATACAAATCCGGTACACTGTTTATTCCCATATGAAGAAACAGATTCTTACCATATATTGAGCATTCTGGAGAGCAGATGCTGGCCGCGGGACAGGGGAAATATCGACGAATTGCTGAAAGCGTGCGGTCTTCATTCTTATGATGTGATGGGGATTATCAAAGCAACCCACGGGAGAATGTATAATGATTATACATGGATCCGCTTTGAAGGGGAGTCACTCACCTATGAAGAAATGAAACTGCGGGATTAAGATGATGATTTGTGGTACTAGAAACTACAGCGGGAGGACGGTATGTTTTACGAAGAGCTGGATACATTTTATATGGTAGATATGTCCGGAACCAGTGAGGGAACTCAAATCAAATATTATAAAGATGGGTATTGGTATAAGCAGGATTTTTATGGCGGAGAGGCCCGGGCAGAATATCTGGCGTCCGGTATTTTAAGTTTTTCAGACTTAAACGAAGCGGAATATGTAAAATATGAAATTGGCAGTCTTAATGGAAAAACAGCATGCCGCAGCAGGCATTTCCTGAAAGAAGGGGAAGAGTTTATTTCATTATACCGGTATTATCAGACGGTTGTCGGCAGGAAGATAAATGAGGACATTCTGAAGTATGAGACACCAGAAGCACGGGCGGATTTTGTTTTGAACTTTTTTAAACGGACGTGCGGGATAGATCTGACGGATTATTTTTCGAAAGTGTTTACATTAGATGCACTTATTTTAAATGAAGACCGACATTTTAACAATCTGGGGATTATAAATGACGCAGACGGAAAGTATAAAGAAGCACCAATTTTTGACAATGGGAAATCGCTGCTTGTAGGTAACGTTTCTGTTAACCGGCGTCTGCCGGTGTCGGAAAATATAAGGAGAGTGACTGCGCGTCCGTTTTCCGGATCACATAAAGGAAACCGGGATTTGTTTGGAAAAGGGTTTTCACTGCGTGTAGATGCTGCACTGCAGTGGCTGGATGAGCAGGAAGAGTCTTATGAAAAGCAGGTGCTTTTACATATGCTCGCAAAAGAAAAATAGTTCGCTGGCCGGGGACATAATCGAGAACCCGATTCCATACAGTATGTTATAGGATTTTAACAGGAGTGAAGTTTATTATATGCGTTTTAAGTGGAACGGTGAAATAAAAAAAGTATGCATTGAGATCGGACTGGCAGTTGTGCTTGCGGTTACGCTTGGTGTTCTTGGCGCGAAGGCAACAGATGCCGCCGGTACTGCGGGTGCACAGCCGGCAGAAGAAACCAGACTGGCAGAGCAGGAGAATGTGGAGGCTCTGGAGAAAACACAGGCGTCTCCGGGAGAAAATGCAGACGAGACGAATCAGGATGATAACGCAGAGGAGGTTATCGCAGATGGGCAGTATCCGATCATGGGAAACAGTTCGGTGACAGTGGAGCAGATGGTTTCTTATTTTGAATCTGCCGAAGTGCCATATCCGGCCGAGGCGTTATCGAAAGGGGGCGCAGACTCCATTGAGACATTCTGCCAGATGTATTATGAAGAGGCGACTGCCGAGGGAGTGCGTCCGGAAGTGGCGTTTGCCCAGACAATGAAAGAAACCGGCTGGCTGCAGTTTGGCGGCGACGCCTCGGTCGAACAGTTCAATTTTGCCGGCCTGGGTACGACAGGCGGCGGGGAGCCGGGGAATTCTTATCCGGATGTGCGTACCGGAATCCGGGCACAGATCCAGCACTTAAAAGGATATGCGACGACAGATGCATTGAATCAGGAGTGTGTGGATGACCGCTACGAATATGTACTGCTGGGATGCGCTCCTTATGTAGAATGGCTCGGACAGAATGAGAACCCGGATGGAACCGGATGGGCGACAGCAGAAAGATATGGATATTCTATAGTAGAAATGATACGGAATATGAAAACAATATGAGACGTTCCGGATTTTGTATGGCGGTATTTGACTTTTCCATTTGCGTTATCCGACAATCTGTGTTATAGTGGTCAGGCGATAAAAAAGAATCAGATTCAGAAGATGAGAAGGAAAGGAATGGAACCATGCATCGACATTGGAAACAGATATCTGCGGTAAGCGCTGCACTGGCTGTTGCCGTTGCGACAGCGGGAATGCCGCTTCCGGCAAAAGCGGAGGATGCGGCCGCATTGGAGCAGAAAACGCAGGAACTGCAGTCAGAACTGGATGGAATGAATCAGGAGATGCTTGCACTTAGTGATGAGATTTCTTCGACAGAGATGCAGATTCAGGTGATGAACAGTGAGATCGCCCGCTCGGAAGAACTTCTGCGGGAAGCGCAGGAGAATGAGGCGCGGCAGTATGCGGATATGAAGGTCCGGATCAAATATATGTATGAAAACGGAAACAGTACATATCTGGCGGCGCTTGCAGAACAGGACAGTCTGGCAGATGTTCTGAATAAAGCGGAATTTATCCAGAGTATCAGCGAATATGATCGGGACATGCTTGCAGAACTGGAGAAGATACGGGAAGATGTGGAATTCAACCAGGAGGTTCTGGCAGAACAGCAGGATTCCCTGACGGCCCTGCAGGAAGAGTTATCAGGACGGCAGGCAGAACTGGAAGAGAAGGCTGCGGCAACGTCTACGGATCTTGCAGCATATCAGGAACAACTGCAGCGCGTGCGGGAACTGCAGGCCAGTACGGTAGGAGAGATTGGCCTTTCTGACGGAAGAACCGTACAGGTAAATTCAGTTTCCGTATCTGTGGATGATGAAGAACTGCTGGCGGCTCTGATCGAGTGTGAGGCATATCAGGATTACAATTATCTGCTGGCGGTAGCGACAGTGGTGATGAACCGGGTAGAGGATCCGCGCTTTCCGAATACGATACCGGAAGTGATTTATGCGACGAATCAGTTCGCTCCTGCATCCGGAGGGACACGGCTTGCAAGTGTTCTGGAAAAGGGACCGACGGATCTGTCGCGGCAGGTTGCACGGGATGCGCTGAACGGGACAAGGCTTGCCGAGGTTGCGGACTGTTATTATTTCCTGATGGCGTCTGTGTGTGACAGAGACGGTGTGAATATCGGGGGAAATGTATTTTTCCGGACCTGGTAATTTCTTAATTTCTTAATTATATGTGAAAACATGCAAATTTCTTGACAAACAGATTTCTGAAAGCTATGATATAGGTTGGTTATGGCATCTTTTGTGCCTAACATTTGATCAATACACTGATTTATCGGTTTTCATAGGGATCATGGGCGGATGAAAGATATACGCTCCGCGAGAATGCGCAGGGATTCGCCCTTTACATGAATATGTAGAGGGCGTTTTTTGTACAGAAAAGTGTGAAGAAAATGTGAAAGCTGTTCGGGCAGCCGTGAGGGGAAAGCGAGGAGAAGACGATGAAGATGGTAAGCAAAGAACTGGCAAAGACCTACGATCCGAAAGCGATCGAGGAAAAGACGTATAACAACTGGTGTGAGAAGAAGTACTTTCATGCCGAGGTGGACCGCAGCAGGAAGCCGTTTACGACGGTGATGCCGCCTCCGAATATTACAGGAAAGCTGCATATGGGACATGCGCTGGACAATACGCTGCAGGATATCCTGATCCGATATAAGAGGATGCAGGGATATAATGTACTCTGGGTTCCGGGTACGGATCATGCGGCGATCTCTACAGAAGTAAAGGTGACCAACCAGTTAAAGGAAGAAGGAATTGACAAGAAAGAACTGGGCAGGGAAGGCTTTCTGGAACGTACCTGGCAGTGGAAGGAAGAGTATGCGGGTACGATCGAGAATCAGCTTAAGAAGCTGGGCGTGTCATGCGACTGGGATCGTGAGCGCTTTACGATGGACGAAGGATGTTCCGAGGCAGTAAAGGAAGCATTTATCAGATTGTATGAAAAAGGCTATATTTATAAAGGATCCCGGATCATCAACTGGTGCCCGAAGTGCAAGACGTCTCTTTCAGACGCGGAAGTGGAGCACGCGGAGCAGGATGGTCATTTCTGGCATATCAAATATCCGGTTGTCGGAACGGATGAGTTCCTTGAGATCGCGACGACCCGTCCGGAGACCATGCTTGGGGATACGGCGATCGCGGTACATCCGGATGATGAACGGTATAAGGATCTGGTCGGGAAAAAGGTACTGCTGCCTCTGGTAAACCGGGAGATCCCGGTTGTGGCGGATTATTATGTGGATAAGGAGTTTGGGACCGGTGCGGTGAAGATCACACCGGCACATGATCCCAATGACTTTGAGGTCGGGAAGCGTCACAATCTGGAAGAGATCAATATCATGAATGATGACGCGACCATCAATGAACGCGGCGGAAAGTATGCAGGAATGGATCGGTATGAGGCGCGCAGGGCGATCGTCGCAGATCTGGAAGAGCAGGGATATCTGGTGAAGGTTGTGCCTCATTCGCACAATGTAGGAACGCATGACCGGTGCGGTACGACGGTGGAGCCGCTGATCAAGCAGCAGTGGTTTGTGCGGATGGATGAATTGGCAAAACCGGCGATCAAGGCGCTGGAGACAGGGGAACTGCGGTTTGTCCCGGAGCGTTTTAACAAGATTTATCTGCACTGGCTGGAGAATATTAAGGACTGGTGCATATCCAGACAGATCTGGTGGGGACACAGGATCCCGGCATACTATTGCGACGACTGCGGCGAGATCGTTGTGGCAAAGGAGACTCCGGCTGTGTGTCCGAAGTGCGGCTGCACACATTTTACGCAGGACGAGGATACGCTGGATACCTGGTTTTCCTCTGCGCTCTGGCCGTTCTCCACACTGGGGTGGCCCGAACAGACGGAAGAACTGGATTATTTCTACCCGACAGATGTACTTGTAACCGGCTATGACATTATATTCTTCTGGGTGATCCGGATGGTTTTCTCCGGCTATGAGCATACAGGGAAAAGTCCGTTCCATACGGTTGTGATCCATGGTCTGGTGCGGGATTCGCAGGGGCGTAAGATGAGCAAATCTCTCGGAAACGGGATCGATCCGCTTGAGATCATCGACCAATATGGGGCGGATGCGCTGCGTCTGACGCTGGTAACCGGAAATGCGCCGGGGAATGATATGCGTTTCTATCATGAAAGGGTAGAGGCGAGCCGGAATTTTGCCAACAAGGTATGGAATGCATCCAGGTTCATTCTGATGAATATGGAAGAAAATATCGTGGACGAGCCGGAGGACTTCCTGCTGAAGCCGGCTGATCGATGGATTTTGTCCAGAATGAATAAGCTGACACAGGAAGTCACGGAGAACATGGACAAGTATGAACTTGGAATTGCCGTGCAGAAGGTGTACGATTTTGTATGGGATGAATTCTGCGACTGGTATGTGGAACTGGCAAAGTACAGGATCTATCATGCCAAAGAGGATTCACAGTCCGCCGCATGCGCGCTCTGGACATTGAAGAACGTATTGGCGCAGGCGTTAAAGCTTCTTCATCCATTTATGCCGTTTATTACAGAGGAGATTTACAGCGCGCTCGTACCGGAAGAGGAGTCTCTGATGATGTCGAAGTGGCCGGTATACCGCGAGGAATGGAATTTTCCGATGATGGAGGATCTGATGAACCATGTGAAAGACATTACCCGCGGCATTCGGAATATACGTTCGGAGATGAATGTACCGAACAACCGCAGAACGAAGGTGGTCATTGTCAGTCAGAACAGAGATCTGCTGACCGGGATCGATACCTTTAAGGAGTCCTTGAAGCCATTGCTTCTGGCCAATGACGTCATCTTGCATTACGAGAAGAAGGGCGTGGCTGAGGATGCGGTGTCCGTTGTTGTACCGGGAGCAACAGTATATCTCCCGCTGGAAGACCTGATTGACTTTGAGCAGGAGATGGAGCGCCTGACGAAAGAGGAAGAACGGCTGAAAAAGGAGATCGCAAGGGCCGATGGCATGCTTTCAAACGAGAAGTTTGTCAGCAAGGCTCCGGCGGAGAAAGTACAGGCGGAAAGAGACAAACTGGAGAAATATACACAGATGCTTGCGCAGGTGCAGGAGCGCATGGCAGGCATGAAAAAATAAACACATCAGGAAGGACTTTGGTCAGATTCCGGCAGAGCCGGAGTCTGACCCGTGTACAGACACAGATATTTCGGGCAAGGAGAGTGTACCGGTACGCCAGATGTGGTATAAGGTGAGGTAACAATGAAAAAGTTTCATATAAAAAAGCCGGATATCAAAGGCTTTTTTCAGAAAGTAAAGAACCTGAAACTGGAAGATGTGAAAGCGCATCACAGGGAGAAAAAAGCGCGGAGAGAGCGGATCTTGGAAGAACGCCGCAATAGTCCGGCGGCAAAGAAGATGCAGCCGGTCTACCGGTTTATGAACCGGATCTCGCCGCTGCTGCATTTTGTACTGGCGTGTCTGATCAACTTTGCGATTGAAGCAGTTTCCCGGCATTCTTTTGTGGAAGCGTGGGAATATATGACCGGTACGCCGGCGGTATTTTTATTTAATGCCTATCTGATCTGGGCGACGCTTTTGCTTGTATATGTATTCCGAAGGCGGATGTTTGCAAGAATCATCATCAGTGTCGTATGGCTGGTACTGGGGATCGTGAACGGATATCTTCTGATAAAGAGAGTGACGCCGTTTAATGCGCAGGATCTGAAAGTGCTTTCAGACGCAGTCTCGCTGACCAGCAATTATTTCAATGCTTTTGAGATTGTGCTGATTGTGGTCGGGGTTGTCGCATTGATCTTATGGATCGTCTCAATGTGGAGGCGCGGGGCACAGTACAAAGGAAAGATGCACAGGATTGCGGCGCTGCTTGTAACGGCGGCGGGACTGGCAGGATATGTGGTGCTTACGGATGTGGCAATCGATAAAAGAGTCGTATCAAATTACTTTGGAAATATTGCTTTTGCCTATGAGGATTATGGCTTTCCCTATTGCTTCATGGCAAGCTTGTTTAATACAGGAATCTCGCAGCCGGCGGGATATGATGAGGAAACAATGCGTGCGATCAGTAATGACGGCGCGATCACGGTAAGCGAGACGGGACGTTCTGAAGAAGAACTTCCGAATATTATTTTTGTACAGTTGGAATCGTTCTTTGATCCGACAGAGGTGGAATGGCTCCAGTTTTCCGAGGATCCGATTCCGAATCTGAGAAGTATGTTCGAAGAGTATTCTTCCGGTTACTTTAAATCCCCGTCGGTAGGCGCAGGAACTTCTAACACGGAATTTGAAGTGCTGACCGGTATGAGTATGCGTTTCTTCGGACCGGGGGAATATCCATACAAGACTTATGCGAAGACGAATGTGCTCGAGAGCGCGGCAACTGCGCTGGGAGAACTGGGGTACGGCACGGAGGCGTTACATAACAACGGCGGTAATTTCTACAGCCGGGCACAGGTATTCAACCATATGGGATTTGACCATTACACGAGTAAGGAGTTCATGAACATTTTACAGACGACGCCGAAGGGTTGGGCGACGGATGATATTCTGGTGCCGAATATTCTGGAATCCATGGATACGACAGAGGGACAGGATTTTGTCATGACGATCAGTGTGCAGGGACACGGCGATTATCCGACAGAGCCGACACTGGAAGATCCGGAGATCATTGTCAGCGGTGTCGAGGATGAAGGGAAACGGAACGCATGGGAATACTATGTCAATGAAGTTCATGAGATGGACAAGTTTGCAGGAGAACTTGTGAAAGCGATCGAGGAACGTGGGGAACCGACGGTGATCGTGTTCTATGGAGACCATCTTCCGACGATGGGACTTGAGGCGAAGGATTTAAAGAGCAGATATCTGTATAATACGAATTATGTGATCTGGGATAATATCGGTCTGGAGAAGAAGGACGGCAATTATGCCGCATACCAGATCATGGCGGAAGTGTTCGACCGTCTGGATATCCACAGTGGTACGGTGTTCAATTACCATCAGCAGCGGAAAGATACGAAGAACTATCTGTCGGATCTGGAGCTGCTGCAGTATGATATTCTGTATGGAGAGCAGTATGTATATGAGGAATCCGGGCAGCCGATCACAGAAGGACATATGGTGATGGGGGTAAAGGATACCATCATTTCGGATCTGGTGGAACAGCCGGATGGAACGTACAGTGTGTATGGAGAGAACTTTACAAAACAGAGTAAAGTGTATATCAATGATGAAAAGCAGACAAGTACGTTTATGAATAATACGCGGATCGACCTGAAAGAATCCGATCTGAGAGACGGCGATGTGATCATGGTGGCACAGGTGGGTTCCAGCAACACGATTTTCCGTACATCGAAAAAATTTGAATACAGAGACGGGAAATTAACGGAACTGCCGGACGATCCGGACGAGGTCGAGACGGGGCGGAATGCGTTTGTGAGCGCGGAAGACGACGAGACGGAAGATTGATGTGTCAGACGGGAGCAAAAATGGCGACATACAGACAGGCAGTACAATATATATCAGAAATTCCGAAATTTACGAAAAAGAATTGCCCGGAGCATACAAAAGCGTTTTTACATGCGCTGGGCGATCCCCAGGACAGTCTGAAAGTGATCCATGTTGCAGGGACAAACGGGAAAGGTTCGGTGTGTTCCTGTATTGACGTGATGCTGCGTGCCGAAGGAAAGCGGACCGGATTGTTTTTATCGCCGCACCTTGTCAGGATGAATGAACGGATCGTGATCGACGGGCAGGAGATTTCCGATGATGACTTTGCTGCAGTTTATGAGACTGTTCTGGAGCAGGTACATGAGCTGGAAAAACAGGGCATACCGCATCCGACTTTTTTTGAATTTTTGTTTGGCATGGCGGTATATGCTTTTGCAGAGGCCGGTGTGGAATATGCGGTACTGGAGACCGGACTGGGCGGCAGGCTGGATGCGACGAACTGCGTAGAACATCCGGTCTGCTCCGTGATCACTTCCATCGGAATGGACCATACCAGGTATCTGGGAGACACGCTGGAGAAGATCGCGGGTGAAAAGGCAGGAATTTTCAAGCGCGGCGTCCCGGCATATTATATTGAGGGAAAGGAAGAAAGCAACCGCACTATTGAGCGAAAGGCGGCAGAGCTTGGGATTTCCTGTAAAAAAGTCAGGAAAAATGCGTTTAAAATTTTGGAAATCACGGAGAAATCTATTGCATTTTCCTGTGCAGATGCGTATTATGGAGATGTTACATGGATTTTACACAATACCGGACTCTATCAGGTGGAGAATACGATGCTGGCACTGGAAGTGATGCGCGGGATACTGGGGGAATACGGGCATCCAAAGCTGTGGCGGGATGCGCTGGCGGAAAGTGTATGGACCGGAAGGATGGAGGAAGTGGCACCGGGCGTCTATGCAGATGGAGCGCACAATCCGGATGCGGTGGAACGTTTTGCACAGAGTGTTGCGGGCAGACGCGGTATCGGAATTCTATTTTCAGCAGTGGAAGATAAAGATTACGCGGAGATGATCCGGTGTCTGTGCGAAGAGGTAGACGCAGATTTCTATGTTGTGACACATATTACAGACAGGCGGGCCGCGGATGCAGCTACCCTGGCAGGACTGTTTGGGAAGTATACAGACAGACCTGTGATCGTGAAAGAATCCCTGCGGGATGCCTGGGATTATTGTATGGAACACCAGGAAGGAAGGAACATTTACTGTATCGGCTCCCTTTATCTGGTGGGGATGATCCGGGAATTTCTGGATCATATCGAGGAGGAGTTATCGTGTTAAATTTTGATGAAGAACTAAAGAAGTTTAAACCGTGCCTGGAAGTAGAGGACATCGAGGACGCGGTATACGAAGAAGAACTGACAGATGTAACAGATTTCCTGAAGCAGGTTATGGAGCAGACAAAATAGAAAGATTATGGTGACATAGATGGATTATACGAAGCAGATCATGTATTATTCCAATCAGTGGTACAATGATGGCCTTAGAAAAGCAAAGGTGCGGGATCTGTCCGGCGCGGTTGTCTCACTCCGGCAAAGTCTGCGGTTTAATAAGGGGAATATCGCTGCGAGAAATCTTCTGGGACTTGTGTATTACGGAAGAGGAGAAGTGGCGGAAGCGCTTGTGGAATGGATCATCAGTAAAAATCTGCGCCCGGGAGATAATATTGCAAGTGAATATATTCGAAGAGTACAGCAGTCGGCAAAGAAGCTGGAAAAGGTCAATCAGGCAGTAAAAAAATATAACCAATGTCTGGTGTACTGCGCGCAGGGCGGGGAAGACATGGCGCTGATACAGTTAAAACAGGTGGTTTCGGCACATCCTTCTTTTTTGAAGGCGCACCAGCTCCTCGCTGTGCTTTATCTCAGAAAAAAGCAGTATTCCAAGGCAAATCAGGAATTGAAGACTGCGAGAAAACTGGATACGACCAATGAGATCACGATGTACTATATGCATGAATTGTCTCAGGCAGGAAACAGCCGGATACACAGTCAGGAAAAGAAAGAAAACCGTCAAAGAAAAATGACGAAAGAACACAGACTGGGAAATGAGACGGTGATCCAGCCGGCATACCGCGTTGTGAAAAAGTTGTCGGCAAAGGCGTCAATTGTAAATATTGTCATCGGAGCATGCATCGGAGCGGCGATCATCTGGTATCTGATCGTTCCGGCAGTAGATGAGGCGAAGGCAGGAGAGACAAACCGGCAGATCATTGAGTACAGTGAACAGATCAATACGATGGAAGCACAGATCAGCGCGCTGACAAGAACACTGGAGGATTACCGTACCGCCGGAGATGATTCCGAGGCGGCGAAGCAGACGGCGGCAAGTACGTCAGACAGCTATGAGAATCTGCTGACAGCGGTAGAACAGTATAATTCCGGAAACTATACGGCAGATACGATTGCGGATACCCTGCTGAATATTAACCGGGATCTGCTCGGAGCGACCGGACAGACACAGTATGATACGCTTACCGGAAATATTTACCCGAACGCATGCAGCATCAAGTATGAGGCGGGGGTAGCGTCGCTGAATGTTGCCAATTACGAGACGGCGATTGATAATCTGTACAAGGTCGTGCGGATGGATGAGACATACGATGAAGGCGGCGCACTCCTGAATCTGGGAATTGCGTACCTGAGAAACGGGGATTCCGAATCGGCTTCGACCTGGCTGCAGAAAGTGATCGATTCTTATCCTGACACAGAGTATGCACAGGAAGCACAGAATAATCTGAATTCGATCGCACAGTCAGCGGAGACAGAAGGAGAAAACGCAGAAACTACAACAGAATAAAAGATCTCACATCAGGAAAGAGGAGATCTTTATCGAAATACGAAAGAAAAGGACATGTAAGAAATTACATGTCCTTTTGTGTAGTCATATAACCCAATGCAAGCATCGGGTTATGTGGAACCGGGCCGGTGGGGAGAGATATCCGGCCCGGAAAAATATCAGATTTGGAGGGAGTATTATGGAGTATCAGGTACAGGAAAACTGCCTGACGATCTTTCTGCCGAAAGAGGTAGATCACCACAATGCAGAGAACATCCGCAAAAGCGCGGATTCCGTGATCGAGAAAAACCATATTAAATATGTGATTTTTGATTTTGAGAACACGGAGTTTATGGACAGCTCCGGAATCGGGGCAATTATGGGAAGATACCGGCTGATCCATCTGATCGGAGGGGAAGTCTGGGCGGTTCATACAAGCGAACGAATCCGGAAGATCCTGACCATGTCGGGAATGACAAAAATAATGCAGATCTATGAGGAGGAGAAATCATGAAAGACACCAATGAAATGGAAGTGATTTTTGACAGCAATTCAGAAAATGAACGGTTTGCACGGGTGGCGGTAGCGGCTTTTCTGACGCAGCTGAACCCGACGGTAGAAGAAGTGTCGGACGTCAAGACGGCGGTATCAGAGGCTGTGACAAATTCGATTATACACGGATATGAGAATGAGATACATAAAATTGCAGTCCGCTGCCGCATCCAGGGAACGCGCTTTTTTATTGAAGTGCAGGATTATGGAAGGGGAATCGAGGATATTGCGCAGGCGATGATGCCGATGTATACGAGCAAACCGGAACTGGACCGGTCCGGGATGGGATTTTCGTTTATGGAGGCATTTATGGACAACGTGCAGGTAGAATCGACGCCCCACAAGGGAACAACGGTCAAAATGGAAAAGACGATCGGAAAAGGAAGGGACACATGGACCACACAATCGCTTTGATTCAAAAATCACACGAAGGAGATAAAGAAGCGAGGGCACAGCTTGTAGAGGAAAATGTGGGACTGGTCTGGTGTGTTGTAAAACGGTTTTACGGCAGGGGAGTGGATCAGGAGGATCTGTTTCAGATCGGAAGTATCGGACTTCTAAAGGCCATCGATAAATTTGACCTGACCTATGATGTGAAATTTTCCACTTATGCCGTGCCAATGATTGCAGGGGAAATCAGGCGCTTTCTGCGCGATGACGGGATGATCAAGGTAAGCCGTTCCTTAAAGGAGTTGTCATACAAGGTATTTCAGACGCGGGAAAAACTGGTTGCCGGTCTGGGAAGAGAACCGACAGTCGACGAGCTTGCAGAAGAAATGGGGGTGGATAAGGAAGAAATCGTACAGGCGATGGAAGCGGGAAGCGAAGTAGAATCGTTATATCAACCGATTCACCAGAGTGAGGGAACGCAGATCCGCCTGATGGACAAGCTGGAAGAAAAGGAACAGCAGGAAGAAAAAATCCTGGATCATATGCTCCTGCAGCAGCTTCTGGAAACACTGGACAAAGACGAGCGTCAGCTGATCTATCTGCGTTACTACCAGAACCGGACACAGACCGAAGTCGGAAAAGAGCTTGGTATTTCCCAGGTTCAGGTGTCACGGATGGAGAAGCGGATCATGCAAAGGCTGCGTGAGCGTGCAATGTAAAAATGTATATTTCACTTCCGGACTTCACATACTATTCCCGATACGAAAACGAATCAGACGGGAGTGTAGGAAAAGATGGAAGATGGAAGAAGAATCATAAGGCGCTGCCTGCTGGTGCTGGTGCTGGCTGCGGCAGCCGCAGGTCTCTGCTATTATTATGGAAATAACGGACAATATCAGCACCAGGACGCCGGTGGGACACTGGTGGAGCAGATGCCGGGAGGAACCCGCTATGGCTGCTAATCAGGAGACACTGTATATCAAAGGAAACCGGGATGTGGAAGTGACTAAGACAGACGTTACACTGGGAGATATCGTATCTCTTGAATGCAGCAACAAGGAAGTGATCCCAAAGCTGAAAACATTAAAAATCCTGAAAATACCGGATACCGGACAGCAGAGGTTTGTCATTTCCATATTGAGAATTATTGCCTGCATCCATGAAATCTATCCGGGGATGGATGTACAAAATCTGGGTGAGACAGATATCATCATTACCTATGAAGTGCAAAAAACAAAAGGAATGGCGTATCACGTCATAAAGACTGCATTTGTTGCGGCGCTGACTTTTGTCGGCGCTGCGTTCTCAATCATGGCTTTTAACAATGATGTATCGGTTACAAAACTGTTTTCCCAGTTGTATGAATTTATGATCGGGACAAAGCCGGAGGGAATTTCAATTCTCGAGGTCAGCTATTCCGTGGGGATCGCGATCGGAATCCTTATGTTTTTCAATCATTTCGGAAAAAAGAAATTTACAGTGGATCCGACACCTCTGGAGGTACAGATGCGGACATACGAAAATGATATTCAGGATACACTCGTAGAAAATGCGTCAAGAAGGGGGAAAACACTGGATGTGGGTACGTCAGATCATCCTGGCAGTCATCGGACTTAGCGCAGGAACCGCGGTGGCTGCCGGATTGTTTGCATTTATCGTTGAGCTTGGCGTGATCGCAACGTTTGCCGACCGGACGCATACGGCGGATCAGATTATGCTGTATGAAGACAGCGCCGTGCTGGGAGGAATCGTGGGAAATCTCATTTTCTTATTTCAGATCCCGATTCCGTTTGGCAATATGCTGCTTCCGGTGCTGGGACTTTTGACCGGTATTTTTGTGGGATGCTGGGCAATGGCGCTGGCGGAGGTACTGAATATTTTCCCGATTTTTATCCGGCGGCTGAAAGTGACACGTTATATCTCGGCACTTGTGGCGGGCATGGCTCTGGGACGGGGACTGGGGGCGCTTTTGTTCTTTGCACAAGGGTGGTAGAAGAAACGTTGTAAAGAAGCATCGGAAAAAGATTTCGGCGCTCCTTCTCTGTGAAAACTAAAATCACAAGCTCCTTCGAAATAACTCTATGTATCTTGCAGTTTATCTGTAAGGTATTTTACTTTTTGATATGCATCTTGTTTTATGCGCATTTTCTCCCCATCTTCTCTAATATTCAGAAATGCTACAATATCCACTGGTCCTGCATGCTCTGCAGATGCAAATTTTTCTCTCAATTTCCTTCGCATCCTTTGTATAAGTTCTTTTTTTCTGTAAGGGGAAAATGCTTCCGTGAGAGCTCTGACTCCTCCGGGATAGTAATTTATAGTACAATAAATATCATATGCATCCTTTGGTTTTCCGCGTCCAAGCGCCTCCGTCTTCATCACCAAATACGGAACTACAGAGATGACGTTTACATGCCCAATATCCAGCGCCCCATCAAATCGCTTGTATTCGATACAAACATCCTCCGGTGGAAATTCAAAAGCAAAATAGACACTGTTTTCACAAATGTAAAATACTTTTCCGGATGTTTGCGATATCCGTTTTGCAACAGTAATCTTTTAATCGTTTTATAGCTTTCAGCCTTTTTAATTTGAAGTTGGTTTAACAGGACATCTACATCTATTGATCCGATATGTTCTTTTTCCGGATATAAAAGTGACGGAACCCACCCACCAATTATTCTGATATTTTCCGAAAATGAATGAAGCAGATTCACGATATCCCCCAATACCATATAGGCAGCTTCCTTCTGCCCCTGTGAATAATCAATTACGTGCTTTAAATCTTCATCTTTTATCATCATGGTCTCCTAAACTAAATTCTTTCAGTATGATTGCATCTGCAGCTTCTTCCCCTCGTCCATCAACTGCCAAAAGATCAATTACAGTCTGAACCGGTGAGGTTACAATATCTCCATTTATTTTTTTCGAAAACATGCAAGGTGTTTCATCGTGTGGGATTGTAATGATTACATTGCCACCGAATGTCACCTTTTCCAAATTTAAGTCCATAACAAATTCTTGGAAATCTTGTTGTTCCACATATACATAAGTTTTATTATAGCGTACTGTCGGAGCATATCTTGCGGCTGCAGAAAAGGACCCCAATACAGCAGATGTACCGTGTGCATCATTCCATTTTGCAATGGATGCTTCTAATTCTGGAATATTGTCAAGTGTATAATACTCAAATGACCGAGAATCCTTTTCCCGATAGTCTTTCGCCCAATTGTACAGCATTTCTTTTACATTACATACTCTGAATCCGCCTGAGAGTTCTTCTATCCACGCATGATCCAATAAGAAACTTTTTACGTTTGATACAGTTCCTATTGCTTTCCCAGTAACTTCCGATAATTCTTTCACTTGCCAGATTTTTTTATAATCATCTAGGATAGTACGCATTATTACGGACGCTGCTGAAGCATTTTTGGAAAAATAATTTTTCTTTGTTCTTAATACCATATATTTATTTTGCTTACCGGTAATATAAATCATAATACGTTTTGTCAGAATATAACAATTTCCTGACAAATCCATATATCCATATTTTTTTTCTCGGATAATTTCTGCTGAAGCCTCTGAAATATACGGCGCCATAAACATATAAAAAGCTCCATCAGTATGTTGCGATGCCATTAACATAAACATATTAACAAAGCGCCTTTCGCCTCTCGAGTTCACTTGAATACAAAATTTTATTGTTTCCTCATCATCCGAAAAATGAATAATGGCATGAAAATCTCCAAACCCCCGTTGCAAACCTGTTGGTATGATCTCTATATCTGATACAAATGGTACTTCTCTCAGTATCCGGCAAAACTGCTCTTTTGCAAGCTGTACATATTGCTTTTCAGTATAATTGCGTTTCATTATTTCACCTCGTTTCACCGTATCGTTGAAACTATTATATTTGTTGAAATATCAGTTGTCAATATCTTTTGATACAAAAAAGTGAGCATCCTTACTACGCTCACTTTAATAACTTCTATATTATTGCACTGTTTTAACCGGCAATTCCTATCATTTTCATCACCCAGTAAATGACTCCGAGTACGCAGCTTGTAAAAATCCCGTACAGAATGACGGGGCCGGCGATCGTAAAGATTTTACATCCGATTCCGAATACCTGTCCTTCTTTTTTGTATTCGATCGCGGGGGCAGCTACGGAGTTGGCAAACCCGGTGATCGGGACGAGAGCTCCGGCGCCGCCCCATTTGGCAATCTTCGGATAGACATTCAGACCGGTCAGGATCACACTGGTCAGTACGAGCAGCAGTGCGGTCCAGCCGCTGCAGTCATCTTTGGAAAGCTCCTGCATTTCGCAGTAATTGTAAATGATCTGCCCGAGGGTACAGATCGTACCGCCGGTCAGAAAAGCCTTCCCCATATTCAGCCAGACGTTATGGACCGGTGTTTTTTGCTTTACATATTCTTCATACTGTTTTTCCTGTTTCTTTTTTTCTGTTTTATCCATGAAACTCACCTCGGAGTTAGTATCTGGAAAAGGATCTGAAAATATACATGGATGTTTTGTATAGTTCCCATGATGCGAGAGATACTATATCGTACCGGAAGATCCGGTGCAGTGTTCCCGTTTTTATGCGGAAACTTTGCAGTCGGACTAAAAGAAGAAATAGAAATGAGGGAAGAATATGGACCGGAACAGTCAGATAAAAGGCAGCCAGAGCATTGGTTTTTTGGAATCTCCGTTTATTATCAGTGCGGGAAGTGTAGTAGGAAGCAAAGAATCGGAAGGACCTCTTGGAAAGTTATTTGATATGGCGAATCAGGACGATCTGTTCGGGGCGTCAACGTGGGAAGAAGCGGAAAGCAATATGCAGCGGGAAGCATGCGTGCTTGCACTTGGAAAAGCGCATAAAAAGCCGGAAGAGGTGCGTTATCTTTATGGGGGAGACCTGCTGCGGCAGGGAATTGCTACATCCATGGGAATTGAGGCACTGCAGATCCCGATGTTCGGTCTCTATGGGGCATGCTCCACTTCGGGAGAGGCGCTGGCACTTTCCTCTATGGCGGTGGCGGCAGGATACGGAGATCTGATGCTGGCAGTCACTTCCAGTCACTTCGGAAGTGCGGAGAAGGAATTTCGGTTCCCGCTGGGATATGCAAGCCAGCGTCCGCTGTCCGCCCACTGGACGGTTACCGGGAGCGGGGCATTTCTGGTAGGGACACAGAAAAGCCATGCGCGTATCAGCGGAGTGACAGTGGGGAAAATCGTGGATTATGGATTAAAGGACTCTCAGAATATGGGCGCATGTATGGCCCCGGCAGCGATGGACACGATCATCCGTAACCTGGAAGATTTCGGGAGAGAGGAAAGCGATTATGACCGTATTATAACAGGGGATCTTGGGTATGTGGGACAGTCGATCTTGTTTGATCTGACAGAGAAACATGGATATAACATCCGGGAACGTCACATAGACTGCGGTATGGTGATTTTTGATCAGAAACGGCAGGATACCCACGCAGGAGGAAGCGGGTGCGGCTGCGCGGCCGTGACGCTGGCATCTTATATTTTGCCGAAAGTGATCAAGGGAGAGTGGAAACGGATCCTGTTTGTGCCGACAGGGGCACTGATGTCCACGGTCAGCTTCAATGAAGGGGCGAGCGTGCCGGGAATTGCACATGGAATCGTGATAGAACATTGTTAAAAGCAATTTATGAATTGAATACAGCGTCAGAATGATATCATGTAAGTGTCTGATGCAGACGGAGGAGAAAGAAAATGGATTATATAAAGGCATTTTGTATAGGCGGACTGATCTGCGCGCTCGTGCAGATTCTGATGGACAGGACGAAACTGATGCCCGGACGGATTATGGTGCTGCTTGTATGCACGGGCGCAGTCCTTGGATTTTGCGGATTGTATGAACCGTTTCAGAAATTTGCCGGAGCCGGGGCAAGTGTACCCCTGCTTGGCTTTGGAAATACGCTGTGGCAAGGCGTGAAAGAGGCAGTGGATCAAAGCGGGTTTCTTGGTATCTTTCAGGGCGGGTTTAAAGCAGGAGCGGTCGGGACGTCTGCGGCGCTTGTGTTCGGATACCTTGCATCTTTGATATTCGATCCGAAAATGAAGAAATAAAAAAGCTTTGGAGGCTTTTTTCGAATCACTAAGACCGGCTTATAGTTATTCACATAGTTGTAAACAAAATAGACAAAGTTATCCCCGATAAACACATTGAAAAGTGGAATAATTCTGATACAATATTTATGTTACCGCCTCCTATACTGGTGCAGAGGGGAGGTGTTCGATATGGAGATATTTTTGTCCTTAAGTATTGCTGTTGCGGCGGGTGTGATTAGCCATCTCATTTGCAAATGGCTGGACAGCAATCAATAGTCGGTAATCAGCCTATGGTCTAAGCCGCCATGCAAAAAAGGAACAGAAAACCCTCGGAGCGCCATCTCCGAGGGTTTTCGCTTGTCATTCGACATGGATAACTTCTGTCCTTTAGCCTATTGGCATTATAGCATATGCAGAAATCATATGCAATATTCTTTTTTGTTTATTTCTGTTTCTGTATCTTAACGTATCTTACAGCCTATCTTGAAATCTTGAAAAAAAAGGTTGTTTTTTCTCGAAGGGAGTGTTATCGTATTAAAGTACGGTACTTTGTGTTTATGTACGATACTACGTTTGAGAGGAAGCTCTGCAGGAGCAGGGAGAAAACCTATGAATTACGCAGACATTATTTTCCCCTTTATCGGGGGACTTGGAATGTTTATTTATGGCATGCAGACGATGTCCCAGGGACTGGAGAACGCGGCCGGGGACAAGATGAAGTCGCTGCTCGAGGTTTTGACAAGAAACAAACTGATGGGAGTGCTGCTTGGCGCGGCGATCACGGCGGTGATCCAGAGTTCCTCCGCGACGACCGTCATGGTGGTCGGATTTGTGAATGCGGGCGTGATGAACCTGTCACAGGCGATGGGCGTGATCATGGGAGCCAACATCGGTACAACGGTGACCGGATGGCTTGTATCCAGTTCAGAATGGGCGCAGTTTTTAAGTCTCGACTATCTGGCACCGGCTGCGATCATGATCGGCGTGATCGTGATGCTGACGCAGAAACGGCGGTCTATGAAAGACGTAGCCAATATTATCATCGGATTTGGAATGTTATTTGTAGGAATTACGATGATGTCTTCGGCGGTAGAACCGCTGCAGCAGTCAGAGGTATTTCGAAGTGTCTTTGTGACACTGGGACGCAATCCGTTCCTTGGTATTCTCGCAGGCGCAGTGATCACGGCAGTGATCCAGAGTTCTTCGGCGTCGGTCGGGATCCTGCAGAGTCTTGCCGCGGCGGGACTGGTTCCTCTTGATGCAGCCGTGTATATTATTATGGGACAGAACATCGGAACCTGTGTTACGGCGATGATGTCCAGTATCGGGGCGAAGAAGACGGCGAAGACAGCCGCTACGATGCACCTGCTGTTCAATATTATCGGGACGATTATATTCAGCATCCTTGCAATCGTGTCGTTTAAAGTTATATTCCCTGAGGTGGGGACGAGACTGATCACGCAGACGCAGATCAGTACGGTTCACACGATATTTAACATCGGAACAACGGTACTGCTGTTCCCGTTCTCAAACTATATTATAAAGCTGGCGCAGAAGATCTGCCGGACGGATGTGGAAGAGAATGACGAGAGCAAATTGCTTCTGGACAAGCGTATGATGGAAACACCCAGCATTGCGCTGCAGTCGATCGTCAATGAGACATGCCGGATGGGAAGCATCGTCTGCCGGACGATCGATAAGGCTTCAGACATTATGTTTACAAAGGACGACCAGCAGATCATGGCGATCCGGGAAGAAGAGAGCGTGGTGGATGGATTATGTAAAGGTATTACAGATTATACGATCCAGATGAATTCTCTTTCTCTCAGCGACAAAGAACATCAGCAGCTTGCCTGTATCCTGCAGGTACTTTCCGATATGGAGCGCGTCAGCGATTACTGTGAAAATATCTCCGAGTTCGCGGAGACGCTGAAAGAGCGGAAAGCGAAGTTTACGGAGACAGGAGCGACAGAACTCAAAGAGATGATCGAAGTTTGTGCGGAAAGTTTCCGGTATGCAGTCGAGGCATTTGCAGATATGGATAAGGATAAGGCGATGAAGGTCATCGAAAAGGAAAGCCGGGCAGATGAACTGGAACTGCAGCTTCGGACCAAACATATGCACCGTCTTGCCACCAATCAATGTAATACTGATGCAGGAATCGTATATCTGGATGCACTGGTCTGTCTGGAGCGTATTTCTGACCACGCGAGGAATATTGCGGAAGAAGTACTGAAAGCGTAGAAACACAATAAATAAAATGTTAAAAACGCCCTCATGAGAGGGCGTTTTTTCTGATACTTTTTAATAATGAAGTCCGAATCCGCTGCGGTAATAGTTACCGTCCTCGTCGTAGTAAGCATAGCTGCCGCCTTTGACATTTTTCAGAATCTCCGGATCGATATACTGGTCTTTGTCGTATCCGGGAACATCATTCGGGGAAGCGCATACCTCCCGCATCACACCGTCGATCTCTTTCTCGGTGATCTGGATCACATCCATGCAGGAAACCATCGTCAGGCTCATCTTTCCGGTCGGGTTGTAATCGCCGGACAATACATCAAGCTGTGCGCCCAGCGCATTGGACATGGCAACCGGACTTACCGTATACTGGAACGTCAGGCCGTCTGTGTATGGCTCCAGTTTGTCCAGAATCCACGGATTGCAGACAACGCAGGTCGCGATCACTTTGCCGCCGTGTGCATGTACAGTGTCGGAGATCTCTTTGATCTTGTCCACATCGCGGAGCGTATGGATCGGAACCATTTCACCGGTCTTGCGCTGGCTCTTGTTTGGCTCGCGCTGTTCGTAGAGCTTACCGTCTACCATTTCGATCACAGGCATTGCGTACTGGTAGAATACCATACCGTTGCTCTTGGGCCATACATGCAGATAAGCATAATCTGCTTCTTCGGCGGAATCGACAACCACATAACCTTTTGCCGTGAACAGTTCTGCAAGCTGCTGGCGGAGCGCGTCGTTGCTGCCGCTTCCTGCGACGCCTGCGCCCATGGACTGTGCGAGGGCAGCGCCCGGATCATCTCCGGCAAAGACAGCGATATAGACTTTTTTCCCTTTTTCCATCGGCAGGACATGGTCATGATTCTTGGCAAGGACGACTTCCTTCTGGCATGCCACATAGGCTGCTTTCTTTGCACCGTCGAGATTCTCTGCGCGAACCTGGTCTGCATAGTCAGGATCCAGATAAGGATTGTCCACACGCTTTGTCTTAAACATACTGAGCAGGCGGCGGTAGTTTGCACGGTCAAGGTCTTCCTTTGGAAGCAGTCCGTCTTCTACGGCTTTGACGATGTTTTCGGAATCGGAGTTCCCGCCGATTACATCGGTTCCCGCAGAGATGGCTTTCGCGTAGCGTTGTGGCACACTTAAATCTTCCACACCGTAGATCTGGACGGAAGTGATTCCGGAATCAGAGTTTACATAACCGTCAAATCCCATCGTGTCCCGTGCAAGATCCGTGATCAGTTCTTTTGAATATGTGGAACCTACCTGCTCTGTGGAGGTCAGTTTCCCACGGTAATACTGAGGCTTGCTGCGCCCGTCTGTGCTGATACGGGAATAGTCCGGCATGATGGCGGAGGCTTTCATATCAAAGGCAGCCTGGAACGGCGGTAGGTGGTATTTCTCCATGGAACCTTCTGTTGGATAGAGACGCCACTGTCCGATCGGCATATGAGGCTCAAAGCCGTTCTCGGCGGGACCGTCTCCCGGAAAATGCTTGACGGTCAGTACAACGGAGCCTTCTTTCAGACCGTCTTCGCCGTTCTGGTAACCGCGGACCAGCTCCCTTGTAATGCCTGCGGTAATGTCTGTGCGTTCTCCGTAAGTACCGGAATTACGCGGCCAGCGGGGATCTGTGGATACGTCTACCTGCGGGCCGTACATAATATCCAGACCGCATGCCTTCATCATCTTGCGGTCCGTATCCGCCATTTCGTAAACAAGGTCAAAATTGCCATCGCCCAGGCAGGCCGCTCCCATACCTAAAAAGTCCGGATATCCGATGTTGATCGGGTTGGTGTGCAGAGAATAGGGAATTGCAACACCGCCCTGGCAGGCTTCGTATTCGACCATCTGGGTGCCGATATTGTGGTACAGAGCCGCCACACCGGCTTCGGCGCGCATCTCGCCCCGGTATACGCCTGCGGTGAGCTTGTTCTCCAAAACCTGGGAATCGTCTACCCGCATGGAAACACCGGGCAGGATGGACTTTTGTTCCGGTTCATCGGGATCGTAGCGCTTGAAGATTCTGCCGGGAACGATATTGCCGTCGTCATCTTTTGCCTCCTCGCGCGTCATGACGAGCGGGGAGTTCCAAAGGGTATTCAGAACCAGTCCGGCCTGCTGCTTCAGCGGAAGATGCGCAACCATATCTTTGGCGCGGGTTTCGTCGTCGTTGCGCCAGTCCTCATAAGGGGAAAGGACTCCGTCGTTGTCCATGTCCTTGAAATACAGACCATCTTGGATGATAACGCCGCAGGTGGTGACGCCGATGGTAGGACCGTTCTCATTATGAAACAGGACGGGTTCGAGATAAAAGTCGTTGATGCTTTCTCCTTCCTCCAGAACGTATGGAGCCGGTATGTAGCCGTTTTTTACAGAAGGATCGATAGTTACGGGATTTTTTTTCATTGATTTGCTCCTTTCTAACGTTGTTTTCACATTTTTGATAAAAACAGGAAAACAATAGATGAACTGATTATAGAATATGCACAAAAATATGTCAAGTATATGACGGAAAACACAGAACGGGGGACATAAATTTGCGTACTACGTGCGCCGGATTATACAGGTAAAATTTTTTAACACAGTTTTAACAATACGCGGATTTTATATTTTACACAACCCATATAACATATCGAGTGTCAGGTACGAAAGGAATTTCAGATTTTACCATACATATGCATTGCTTTTCTTACCTGAGGGAACAATACATGAAAAAAGGAGATTTCAAAAATGAAGATGAAAAAGTTTATTGCGACAATGGCGATCGTGGGAATGACAGCAACAATGATGGCAGGCTGCGGCGGAAATTCCGACAGCGCAGATACAGACAGCACATCAGATACACAGCAGGAAACACAGGGCGATACGGCTTCAGACTGGGATTCCAGCCATGAGATCAGCATTGTGTCCCGTGAGGACGGATCTGGTACAAGAGGCGCGTTCGTAGAACTGTTCGGCATTGAGGAAGAGGTTGATGGCGAGAAGGTAGATATGACGACCGAAGAAGCGCAGATCACAAATAACACTTCTGTTATGATGACAACCGTTGCGAAAGATGATTATGCGATCGGATATATTTCTCTTGGTTCACTGGATGACAGTGTAAAGGCACTGAAGATCGACGGAGCAGAGGCAACTGCTGAGAATGTAAAATCCGGGGATTATAAAGTGTCCAGACCGTTCAATATCGCAACAAAGGGCGAGCCGACCAATGAGGTAGTTGTGGATTTTATTAACTATATCATGAGTACAGAAGGCCAGGCAGTCATCGAAGAAAACGGTTACATCGCGGTAGATGATGTTGAGGCATTTGAAGGCACACAGCCGTCCGGAAAAGCAGTAGTAGGAGGATCTTCTTCTGTAACACCGGTTATGGAAAAACTGATCGAGGCATATCAGAAAGTAAACCCGAATGCAGAGATCGAACTGCAGTCCAGTGATTCTACAACAGGTATGACTTCTACCATTGACGGAAGCTACGATATCGGTATGGCGTCCCGTGAACTCAAGGATTCAGAAGTTTCTGAAGGTCTGCAGTCTACAGTGATCGCGACAGACGGAATCGCAGTGATCGTAAACAACAACAGCACAGTCGATGAACTGAGCAGTGAGCAGGTAAAATCCATTTACACAGGAGAAGCACTTACCTGGGATGAGGTACTGTAATCAATGAAAACCATGAAAGAAAAATTCATGCATGGAGTGTTTCTGGTCGCCGCCTGCGCCTCGGTGCTGGCGGTGGCACTCATTTGTATCTTCCTATTTTCAAATGGCATTCCGGCAATCAAAGAAATTGGATTTATCAAATTTTTAACCGGGAAAATGTGGAAACCGGGAAATGAAATTTTCGGAATCCTTCCGATGATCGTAGGCAGTCTTTATGTCACGGCAGGCGCGATCCTGGTCGGAGTCCCGATCGGGATTCTTACCGCGGTATTTCTGGCAATGTATTGCCCGAAGCAGATTTATAAACCACTGAAATCTGCAACAGAGCTCATGGCAGGAATTCCTTCGGTAGTCTATGGATTTTTCGGAATGGTCGTACTTGTTCCTGCGGTGCGCTCTCTGGGTGAGACGCTGCATGCGGCGTTTCCTGCGGCATTTCCTTCCGCGGGAAATGGAAACAGTATGCTAACGGCGTCGCTGCTTCTCGGTATTATGATCCTGCCGACGATCATCGGGACGACCGAAGCCGCGATCCGCGCTGTGCCGCAGCATTATTATGAGGGCGCGCTGGCGCTGGGGGCAACCCATGAGAGAAGCATTTTCCGCGTTATTGTTCCGGCGGCAAAATCCGGTGTGATATCCGGGATCGTGCTTGGTACGGGCCGGGCGATCGGCGAGACGATGGCGGTGATCATGGTCGCAGGAAACCAGACAAGAATGCCGGATGGGATTCTCAAAGGTGTCCGCACGCTGACAGCGAATATTGTAATCGAGATGGGGTATGCGACCGGACTGCACAGAGAAGCTCTGATCGCGACAGGCGTGGTACTGTTTGTATTTATCCTGATCATCAATTTCAGTGTATCCCTTCTGAAGGAGAGGAGCGAACATGAGTAAAAAGAAAACACTTGCGCAGAATATGAAAAATTACCGGAATCATCCGGGTTCGCTGGCTGTAAGGCTTCTGGTGATACTGGGAGCGGTTCTGACGTTTGCTGTGCTGATCTACCTGATTTTTTACATTCTGGTGAATGGAATCCCGTATCTTCGGCCTTCGCTTTTTTCCCTGAACTATACATCAGAAAATCAGTCGTTGATGCCGGCGCTGATCAATACAATTTTTATGACTTTTATGGCGCTTCTGATCGCTGTGCCGCTGGGAATTTTTTCAGCAGTATATCTGGTGGAATATGCAAAACGCGGGAACCGGTTTGTGCGGATCATCCGGCTGACAACGGAGACACTTTCCGGAATTCCTTCTATTATATATGGATTATTCGGTATGTTGTTTTTTGTAACACAGCTTAACTGGGGATTTTCACTGCTCGCGGGAGCTTTTACACTTGCGATCATGATCCTGCCGCTTGTGATGCGGCAGACAGAAGAATCTCTGAAAGCAGTTCCGGATTCGTACCGGGAAGCCAGTTTCGGACTGGGGGCGGGCAAACTGCGGACGGTATTCCGCATTGTACTTCCGTCTGCAATGCCGGGAATCCTTGCCGGAATCATTCTGGCAATCGGGCGAATTGTAGGAGAGACCGCCGCATTGATCTATACGGCAGGAACGGTGGCAAAAGTGCCGAGTAACGTAATGGGATCCGGACGTACCCTTGCGGTTCACATGTACCTGCTCTCCAGCGAGGGTCTGTACATGGATCAGGCATATGCGACCGCGGTTGTCCTTCTCGTCCTGGTGGTGGCAATCAATACCATATCCGGGGCAATTGCAAAAAAACTGACAAAAGCATAAAGGATACCCCGTTGAAGAAAGGATAAGAACATGGGAAAAATCAGCATTAAGAATCTGGATTTATATTACGGCGATTTCCATGCGCTGAAAAATGTGAATCTGGAAATTGAAGCGAATAAGATCACCGCGTTTATCGGGCCAAGCGGATGTGGCAAATCCACACTTCTCAAGTCCATTAACCGGATGAACGATCTGGTGGAAGGATGCCGGATTGAGGGCGAGATGCTTCTGGACGGCGAAAATATTTATCAGGGAATGGATGTGAACCTTCTGCGCAAACGTGTCGGGATGGTATTCCAGAAACCGAATCCGTTCCCGATGAGCATTTATGATAACATTGCATTCGGACCGAGAACACACGGGATCCGATCAAAAGCAAAACTGGATGATATTGTAGAAAAATCACTGCGGAACGCGGCAATCTGGGATGAGTGCAAAGACCGGCTCAAGAAAAGCGCGCTGGGGATGTCCGGAGGACAGCAGCAGAGACTCTGTATCGCGCGTGCTCTTGCCGTAGAGCCGGAGGTGCTTCTGATGGATGAGCCGACCTCTGCCCTGGATCCGATTTCTACATCAAAGATAGAAGACCTTGCGATGGAACTCAAAAAAGATTATACTATAGTTATGGTGACGCATAATATGCAGCAGGCGGTCCGCGTGTCTGACAACACTGCATTTTTCCTTCTCGGCGAGGTTGTGGAGTACAATGACACAGAGCGGCTGTTCTCAATCCCGGCGGATAAGAGGACAGAAGATTATATCACGGGGAGGTTTGGTTGATTTATGCGGAACAGATTTGACAGACAGTTACAGACATTGGATGAGCAGCTTACACATATGGGCGAACTCTGTGAAGTTGCGATCGCGAACGCAACGAAAGCATTATGCGAGGGCGATATCCAGCAGGCGAAAGCGGTGATGGAGGCGGACGAGGAGATCGATCAGATGGAGAAAGATATCGAGCGTCTCTGTCTGAAACTCTTGCTGCAGCAGCAGCCGGTTGCGCGCGATCTGCGCAGGATTTCTGCTGCGCTGAAAATGATTACAGATATGGAGCGGATCGGAGACCAGACGTCAGATATCGCGGAAATCGTAATTTCATCCAAACACAATACGGCGAACGATATTGAGGAAATCGGCGCAATGGCAAATGTAGTCAGCCGGATGGTGCGGGAGAGCGTGAACGCTTATGTGCAGAAAGACCTGGAACTTGCAAGGCAGGTTGTGCTGGAGGACGATACGGTAGATGCGTATTTTGAAAATGTCCGGGAGCAGATGATCACGTTTATCAGGGAAGAGCAGGGACGCCACGGCGGACATATTTTTGACCTGATCATGGTGACAAAATATCTGGAGCGAATCGGCGATCATGCGACCAATATTGCCGAGTGGGTGGAATTTTCCATCACGGGCGTACATCAGAATATTCCGCTTGTAGAACAGGAACAAAGCGAGGAACAATAGATAGAAAGCGAGGAAGAGCGATGATTTTCTGTGTGGAGGATGATGATAATATCCGGGAACTGGTAATCTATACACTGGAAACAACGGGGATGAAAGCACGCGGCTTTTCAGAGGGAAATTCCTTTATGGAGGCGCTGGCGTTTGAAACGCCGGATCTGATTCTTCTGGATATCATGCTTCCGGGAGAGGATGGCCTGGCAATCCTCCGCAGACTGAAAGATTCCTCAAAGACGAAAGAAATCCCCGTTATCATGGTAACGGCAAAAGGCACAGAATATGATAAAGTGATCGGACTGGATTCCGGCGCGGACGATTACGTGACAAAACCATTCGGGATGATGGAACTGGTATCCAGGATCAAAGCGGTTCTCAGGCGGACAGGAAAAACGGCAGACAGTCCGGAACTGGAAAGCGGAATCGTAAAACTGAATGTGAAGAAGCATGAGGTGACGGTCAATGGTCATCCCGTTGTACTGACTCTGAAAGAATTTGAACTGCTGGAGCGTCTGATGCGCAACCGGAACATTGTGCTGACACGGGACCAGCTGTTGGAGGATATCTGGGGATATGATTTTGACGGAGAGACGAGAACCGTTGACGTTCATATCCGAACCCTGCGTCAGAAACTGGGAGAGGGCGGCGCGATGATAGAAACGGTCCGCGGAGTCGGATACCGGATACAGGAGTAAAGGGATGAGAAGAAAGATTCAGAGGAGTATGATCCTGATCTTATCTGTGACACTGCTGATTTCTTATGCACTGGTCACGGTGATACTTTACAGGCAGAGCTTATCGATTCTGGAGAATGAAGTAAAGCAGGAGGCGCACTATATCAGTACGGCAATCGAGATTTCAGGTACCGGATATCTGGAAGAACTCGACGAGGTAGATGTGACCGCTCGTGTTACACAGATCAATGAGGCGGGGGAAGTTCTCTATGATTCCAGAAGAGATGAGAGTACACTGGAAAATCACAAAAACCGCCGTGAGGTGAAGGACGCGCTTGCAAATGGAAGCGGAGAAGACGTCCGCATGTCGGACACAATCGGAAAAGAGCTGTATTATTATGCGGTGCTGTTAGACGATGGCACCGTACTTCGTGTATCCAAGAGCATGGATTCACTCGCCAGTACCGCCATGCAGATTTTGCCGATGATGTGCCTTCTTGCCGCGGCGATGGCAGTGGTGGTCTGGTTCCTTGCAAAATGGCAGACCCGGAAACTGATCCGCCCGATCAATGAATTGGATATTGAACATCCGTTGGATAATGACGTTTACGAAGAGCTTACCCCTCTTTTGACGGCGATGGACCGGCAGAACAAGGAAAAAGATGCAGTGGCAAACATGCGTAAGGAATTTTCCGCGAATGTATCACATGAGTTAAAAACGCCTCTCACTTCGATCTCTGGTTATGCCGAAATTATGAAGAACGGACTGGTGCGGCAGGAGGATATCCCGGAATTTTCCGAGCGTATTTACAAAGAAGCAAGACGGATGATCACGCTGGTGGAAGATATCATCAAACTGTCGAAACTGGATGAGGAGTCCGTGGAGCTGGAAAAAGAGGATGTGGAACTCTACGGACTGTGCAGGGAGATCGTAAGCCGTCTGTCGATGCAGGCCGCAGTGAAGCGGGTGCATATGACCGTGAGGGGGGAAGAGGTTACTTACCATGGAATCCGGCAGATTCTGGATGAAATGATCTACAATGTCTGCGAAAACTCCGTGAAATATAACGTAGACGGAGGCAGCGTTGAAATCTGGGTGGGAAATACGCTGGACGGTCCCAGAGTGATCATCAGCGACACAGGGATCGGAATCCCGGAAGAACATCTGGACAGGATCTTTGAACGATTTTACCGGGTGGATAAGAGCCATTCCAAAGAAACCGGAGGAACAGGACTCGGATTGTCCATTGTGAAGCACGGGGCGCTTCTGCATAATGCGAAGGTCTCGGTGGAGAGCAAGCCGGGAAATGGGACAAAAGTGACGATTCAGTTTTAAAAAATTCAGTTTTCCCCTGGATATCTTAAAATTTTGTGTTTTTTATTAAATATTTCTAAAACTTTCCATTGCAAAACTACCCCGTAAGGTGTACACTAATGGGGTAGTTTTTGCACTATAGCGCATTGTTACTTTAATACTGTGGTGCGGCAATAGGAGAAGAAGTGAATATGACCGGACAGGAGTTATTTGAAAAACTGCTGGAATCGTACAGATCAGCGTTTGATATTACCCGTCCGTTTGATGTCAATGGGGACATATACGATGCGTATGCGGCATTCAACGTGACCAGTGCGAAGTATGTCCTCGTAAAGAAGGCAGAACTTTGGCGGGCGGTTTGTTATGAGCATACGTTTTTTGCATGCAGGGATCAGCTGGACACAGAAGATCTGAGCCGGTTCCGGAAAGAAATTGAGGAATATATTGAACCGCAGATCGTGCGGGGCGGCAGGGAGTGCATGGAAAAGGATCACATGTATACGTATGTGACCGGTATCTTTTTCGCGGAAGCCGGAGTCACGCCGGAACTGAAAAAAGAGATTAAGAGATTCAAATACTTTAAAAATTACCGTATGGGACTGCGCGGCTACTGCGAGGGACGGCTTCTTGTATTTGATATGAAGAATGAGAAGGTGCTTGGAAATGCCGCGGCGCGGGATCTGATCAAAGGCTATAAGAAGGTCTTCTGACCTCTTATTATATAGCACACGGCCTGAAGCCTGTATGATGCGGCGTCAGGTCAAAACTACAACAAGAAAAGGAGAGAGATTTATGAATGCTGTAGTAATTTTATTTGTGGGCATTGCAATCCTTGTCATTGCATATCTTACATATGGCAAATGGCTTGCAGGACAATGGGGTGTTGATCCGAGCAGAAAAACACCGGCTCACGAGCTGGAAGATGGTATGGATTACTGTCCTGCAAAGAGTCCTGTCCTGATGGGACATCATTTCTCATCGATCGCAGGAGCCGGCCCGATCAACGGACCGATTCAGGCGGCAGTATTCGGATGGGTTCCGGTATTGCTGTGGGTACTGATCGGTGGTATTTTCTTCGGAGCTGTCCATGATTTCGGCGCTCTGTTTGCGTCTATCCGTAATAAAGGACAGTCGATCGGCGAGATCATCGCGGATACAATGGGAACAAAGGCTAAGAAGATTTTTATCATTTTCTCTTATCTGACACTGATCCTTGTCGTTGCGGCTTTTGCATCTATCGTTGCAAATACATTTACAGCAACTTATACGGAGACGGGAGCAATCGATTATGCTGCGTCTGCGGCGAATGCGTCCACGGCAATGATTTCGATTTTGTTTATCCTGATCGCTATTGTGTTCGGATTCCTTGTATACCGCAGAAATGCACCGCTGGGAGTTTCCACGATCGTCGGTGTTGCTGCAATCGTACTCTGTATGGTGATTGGACTGAACTGGCATCCGCTTTATCTGAACGGACAGACCTGGATGATCATTGTCGGAATTTATATTTTGATTGCTTCTGTTACGCCGGTATGGATTTTGCTTCAGCCGCGTGATTACCTGAGTTCATTCCTGCTTTACTTCATGATGATTGTTGCAGTCGTGGGAATCATCGGCGCAGGACTTACGGGAAATGCAAGCTTGGATATCCCGGCGTTTACCGGGTTTGTGGATACGGCGGAGCATGGAACGGGAGTTTCCCTCGGAACACTGTTCCCGGCGCTGTTTGTAACGATTGCCTGCGGCGCAATCTCCGGTTTCCATTCACTGGTTGGTTCCGGAACAACGGCAAAACAGCTTGACAATGAAAGAGACGCCCGCCCGATCGCATACGGCGGTATGTTGATTGAGTGTGCGCTTGCAATCATTTCACTCTGTGCGGTTGGATATGTCTGGAAAGAGTATGTTCCGGGCGGCCTGACCACTCCGACAGCGGTATTTGCAACCGGTATTTCCCGGATGTGTGCAACGATTCCGTTCCTGAAGGGTGCTGAGAGCGTGATTTATTCGATGCTGGTACTTGCGGTATCTGCATTCTGTCTGACATCCCTGGATACGGCGACACGTCTTGCACGTTACATGTTCCAGGAATTCTGGCTTGAGCCGGGTGAAGATGCAAGTCAGGTAACAGGCTACAAGAAAGTTCTGACCAATCCGTATGTGGCGACAGCGATCACCGTTGTCTGCGGAATCGGTCTTGGTATGACCGGCTACTCCAAGATCTGGCCGCTGTTTGGCGCGGCGAACCAGCTCCTTGCAGCGCTTGGTCTGATGGCGGTAGCGACATGGCTTGGCAAGATGGGCAAGAACAATAAGATGTTCTTCATCCCGATGGCATTTATGCTTGTGGTAACACTGACTTCTCTGTGCATGACAATCAATACGAACATCGGCAACGTGATGGGCGGCGTGGAGACAGGCTGGAGTATCATCCGTCTTGTGATCTGTGTCCTGCTGATTGTGCTTGCGATCGTCATCGCAATCGACAGCATCAAGACACTGATGGCACAGAGCAAAGAAAAGAAAGCTGCGGCGAAATAGGATATAGAGTTACTATTCGCAACCATGATATAGGAAGCAAGATATAGAAAGCAGTTTAATACTGCTATTCATAATGAAACAATCAGTAATAAAGAAAAAGAAGATTCCAGAACGTGGATTACGTTCCGGAGTCTTCTTTTTTGTGGGTGGACAGTTCCCTTGGGGTGGTATGGAATTCTGCTTTGTATGCCCGGGAGAACGTGGAGTAATTTTTAAATCCCGACGCAAAGCAGGCTTCTGTGACGGTCATACCGGAAGTGATGTAATCCTGCGCCAGCATGAGCCTTCGCCGGGTAATATATGTGCCGATGGTAACGCCGGTCTCGGATTTAAAGAGACGCATCATGTAATATTTGCTCAGATAGAACGTGGACGCAATGGTGTCGATATCCAGCGTGTCGGTCAGATGCTCCTGAATATAATGCATGATTTCAATCACTTTTGGATTGTACATGCCCGTATCCAGATATTCAATCCGCTCTTTGATCGCTGCCCGGTTGAGCTGGATCATAAATTCCAGAAACAGGATTTCCCGGTAGAGCGAACCGGCATACTCGGTGTCGTCGAAAGAGTGCTCCAGACGGGTTGTCGTTTTGAACAGGGTGCTTTTTGGGAGGGACGGAATACGCAGGACATAAGACTGTTCTTCGCTGGCACGCTGGAAACAATAAGTCAGGTCATATTCTTCCGTGTGATAGGCTTCCATAAATCCGGGTGAGATATAAACGATAATGCGCTCATAAATCTCGGATCCGTCCACAAATACCCGGTGTATGTCATTGCGGTTTACGAGGACGATGTCATACGGCTGCAGTTCATATGTTTTTCCTTCAACAAAATACTGCACCTTCCCGCGGATAAAAATTGTGATCTTATGGAAATCATGCGTGTGATAGTCGTACTCCTTTTCCTCCTGATCTGTGAGATGGAAGAGACGGAAGTCACTGTTCAGATATCCTCTCTTGCTGTATTGCTGCATAATCTTGCGTCCTTTCTCCTGAATACTGTTATGATACAGTATAATGCTTTTGAAATCGGTTTACAACAATTTACAGAAATATTTAGGGCATTATCTGCAATATAAAAAGGCATTTTGCTTATATTTATTTGAAACCCGTCTTTAGAAGTTAACACCATATTCTTTCGGAGCAAATATTATTCCTAACA
>CATXUX010000037.1 GCA_958402795.1 uncultured Lachnospiraceae bacterium
CGATCCGTTTATAGATATCCCGTTTCTGGTATTCGTTCGGAATATAGCTGTCCGGAATATAAGCGTCCAGATTCAGATCCATCGTCGTGGTAAATGTATCCGTTTCATCCAGTTCTCCTTTTTCGATACGCACAGCCTCATTGAGCATCTTGCAGTACAGATCATATCCGACCGCTTCCATGTGTCCGTGTTGTTCCGCTCCCAGCAGATTGCCGGCCCCCCGGATCTCGAGATCACGCATGGCAATCTTGATTCCCGAACCAAGTTCTGTAAATTCGCGGATCGCGGCAAGACGTTTCTCCGCAGTCTCCTGCAGAAGTTTGTCTCTGCGGTACAGAAGAAAGGCATATGCCATCCGGTTCGACCGCCCCACTCTTCCCCGGAGCTGATAAAGCTGGGAGAGTCCGAAACGATCTGCGTCCTGTATGATCATCGTATTTGCATTCGGAATATCCAGACCGGTCTCAATGATCGTCGTACACACCAGCACATCTACTTCTCCGTTCATAAAGTCATACATGATATTTTCCAGCTGGCGCTCGTTCATCTGTCCATGCGCATAGGATACCACGGCGTCCGGAACCAGTTTCTGCACTTTCAGCGCCACATCCGCGATATCATTCACGCGATTGTACACATAGTATACCTGTCCGCTGCGGGCAAGCTCCCTTTCGATCGCCTCCCGAACCATTTCATCATTGTACTCCATCACATACGTCTGGATCGGCATCCGGTCCATCGGCGCCTCCTCAAGCACACTCATATCCCGGATCCCGATCAGGCTCATATGGAGTGTCCGCGGAATCGGGGTCGCCGTCAACGTCAGCACATCCACATTTTGTTTCAGTTTCTTGATTTTTTCCTTGTGTGTCACGCCGAAGCGCTGTTCTTCATCAATGATCAGCAGACCAAGATTCTTATAACCGATATCTTTCGATAGTACCCGGTGCGTACCGATCACAATGTCCACCAGTCCTTTTTTCAGATCCTGCACGGTCTTCTTCTGTTCTTCCGCAGTCCGGAACCGGCAGAGCAGATCCACGCGCACCGGAAAATCCTTCATCCGCTGGACAAATGTATTGTAATGCTGCTGGGCAAGGATGGTCGTGGGAACGAGATACACAACCTGTCGGTTCTCCTGCACGGCCTTGAATGCGGCACGGATCGCGATCTCTGTCTTTCCGTATCCCACATCCCCGCAGATCAGACGGTCCATGATCTTCGGACTTTCCATATCTTTTTTTACGTCCTCGATCGCCTGAATCTGGTCATCGGTCTCTTCGAACGGAAACATCTCCTCAAATTCTTTCTGCCATACGGTATCCGGTCCGTACACATAACCATCTGCCTGCTGCCGTGCCGCATACAGCTCCACCAGATCTTTTGCGGCGATCTGCACCGCCGAACGTACCTGTTTCTTCGTCTTCTGCCACTGGCCTGTCCCCAGCTTGTTCAGCTTCGGCTTTTTGGCGTCCGCCCCGGCATATTTCTGGATCAGGTCAAGCTGGGTTGCCGGAATGTACAGAATCCCATTATCCGCGTAGCTGATCTTCATATAATCCTTCGTGATCTTATCAACCTGGAGCTTCTCAATTCCATGGTAGATCCCGAGGCCATGGTTTTCATGCACGACATAATCTCCCGGCTTCAGCTCCGCGAAATCCTGTATCTTCTGCCCGTCATGCGATTTTTTCCGCTTCTTTTTTTTCCTTTTTCTGCCGAAAATATCACTCTCTGCAATGACCATGAATTTCAGCATCGGATATTCATATCCTTCTTCTACATGACCGTAAGTGACGAGGATTTCCCCCGGCTGCACTTCCCGCTCCATATCCTCACTGTAAAAACTGGCAAGATCATAATCCCGCAGATCTTCCGCCAGACGCTTTGCCCGGGTACGTGAACCGGAGAGAAGCACGACACGGTATCCGTTTCTTTTCTGACGCTTCATGTCCATCGCCAGCATCTCAAAACTGTTATTGTACGGGTTCACACTCTTTGCCTGAATGCTGTAGGTTTTCCTGACACAGAAATCACCGCAGCGTGATTCCAGCATTGTAAATCCGATCCCCGAATACTGATTAATCTTCTCCACAATCCTGCCGGAGGAAAATACTTGCAGTCCGCCCTCTTTCTCCAGTCCGGCGCTTTCCCGGTTCTCGGCGCTGTTTATATATTCCTGTTCCGCCTCTTTCGCACGCTCCTGCAGACGTACCGGCTCATCGAGAAACAGCAGGGTCTCTTCCTGTGGGAAATAATCCAGAAAGGTCACTGCGCCGGTTTCTGAATCCGGTTCGTCTGACGCCGGATAAACAATGGTCTGCTCCATATTCTCTATGGATCTCTGACTGTCCGGCTCAAAACTGCGGATGGAATCAATCTCGTCTCCCCACAGTTCGATCCGCACCGGATTCTCCTCCGTAAGCGGATAAATATCCAGTATTCCGCCCCGCACGGCAAACTGACCCGGACCTGCCACCTGTGTTTCCCGCTCATATCCGATCCGGGAGAGCTTCTTCTGGGTATCCGTGAAATCCAGTCTGTCTCCCACGGTAAACTGCAGAATATTTTCGTTCACCGTTTTCCACGGCGCAACGCCGTCCAGAAACGCATCAATCGTTGTAAACACCGTGACAGATTCATCCTCCGCACATTCATGCAGTGCCCTGATCACTTCCATCCGCTGCCCCAGCAGATATTTTCCTTTGATATCTGCCTGGTAGAACAGCAGATCCTTGGCAGGATAATAGAATGTATGCTCGTCCAGAAAACGATATTCTTCATATGACTGTTTTGCTTTTTCCTCACCAGAAAAAACGATGAGGCGGTACCGCTGCCCATCGCTGAGTGTATATGCCAGATGTGTCTTCTGTGAATTTACGCAGCCGGTGATCTGCAGGATTCCCCGGCCTTTTTTTCTGTTCCGTAAGATTTCCTCATAATCCGCAAGTTCCTTCAGCGGAGCCAACAATGCTTTCACACTCTATTCCTCTTTCTTTTTCCTGTTAAATGCATTCATCGCCTCACCGATCTGCCCGTTCACGATCATTCCGGCAGCCTCTGCCGCAAGGGCATACCCTTCCTCCATCTGTTCCCGCTCCGCCCTGGAAAAATGCCCCAGCACATAATCTGCAAGATCATATTTCGGAGGTTTCTCCCCTACTCCGATCTTAATACGCGGAAATACCTGAGTTCCGGTACAGGCAATGATATTTTTTATCCCGTTGTGTCCCCCTGCGCTTCCCTTTGCACGGATACGAAGCTGCCCTGTCCCCAGACTCACGTCATCATAGATGACGAGCAGCTCCTGTTCCACATCAATTTTATAGTATTCCACAAGGCTTGCCACACTCTCTCCGCTCAGATTCATAAATGTCTGAGGCTTTGCAAGAATGACTTTCTGTCCTTCCATCATGCCCTTCCCGATCAGGGCGCGGTGCTTCTTCGTGTCCACGTTAATATTATATTTTTCTGCGATGGCATCTATTACATCAAATCCGACATTGTGCCGGGTTCCCTCGTATTCTTTGGAAGGATTCCCCAGTCCCACGATAATAAACATAATTTTCTACCTTTCATCATACAATGTTAAAAACTGTACCGGGAGGTTTTTCTATGGGTTCGAAAACAAAAATTGTCGTCCTGCATATGAAAGAAATCATATATACCATTATTTTTGCTGCACTCGCCATCCTGCTGATCGTCCTTCTTACCGTCATGTTCCGCAATGACGCAGACGAAGGCAGCTCCGTCCCTGACAGCCGGAAATATACGCCGGGTACTTACACCTCCACTCTGACGCTCAACAACGCAAATCTTGAGGTGGAGGTAAGTGTCGACGAATCACAGATCAATTCCATCCGGTTCTCAAATCTGGATGAAAGCGTATCTACGATGCTTCCTCTGATTCAGCCGGCCATGGAAGAGATCGCACAGCAGGTCTATGAAACACAGTCTCTGGATAACATCTCACTTCCGGAAGAGTCACCCTACACCTCTCAGGTGATCCTGAATGCCATATCTGAGGCCGTAGAAAAAGCCGCAGCCAACTGAAAGCTGCGGCTTTTTTCCAGCGGTTCTCTATCTTCCGGACTATCCTTCCACGATCAGATACTGACCGTTCGGCAGCGGAAATACTTCTGATGCTTCTTCCAGCTCGTCGCGTCCCATTGCGCTGACGTCCACGCCGTTTTCAGCAAAGTATTCACGCACCTCATCGAGCGAATCCACGACTACTGCCATACAGTCTTCCAGAAAAGCCTCTGCGGCCTCGATCGTTTCCGCGACCGGCTCGTCATATAGCTGAGACTGGTTTTCCAAGAAAGTCAACAAGCATTCTTCACTGTATTCGTTCATGTCATAACCTCCCTAATCCTTTATCAGTTTCATGATTTCCTCCGGTGAATCCACGATCAGTCCGGCGCCGGCCTCCTCCAGCTTTTTCCTTCCGCGGAATCCCCACGTCACTGCGGCAGTCTGTATCTGTGCCGCTTTTCCGGTCGCTACATCCACCTCTGAATCACCGATGTACAGCGTCTCTGAAGGTTTTACACCCAGTTTCTCTGTAATCATCCACACCGCGGTCGGGTCAGGCTTGCGGGGCATATCTTCTGTCTGCCCCTGAATCCACTGGAACGTCCCCTGCCCGAATATCTCCTCCACCACATGAACCGCCTGCCTGTGTGGCTTATTCGACAATACCGCAAGCCGGATTCCAGATTGTTGCATCAACCTTAGCATTCCGGTAATTCCATCATAAGGTACTACATGATATGTGCAGTTCGCATCAAATATACGTCCGTATATCCGCATCGCTTCCTCAATCCGTACCAGTTGCTCCTCCCCTGAACAGGCAAGCGCCTTCTCCATCAGAACCCTTGCGCCGTTTCCTACATACTGCCGGCACTGGCTGTCTGATATCTGTGGGAGTCTCATCTCTTTTAATGTTTCGTTTACCGAAAAAGTCAAAGATTCCAACGTATCTGCCAGAGTGCCGTCCAAATCAAATATGCATGCTTTATACATGGTCCCTTTATACCCTTTCCTTTGGTCTATGTTTATCATAGTATGAAGGGATCAAAATTTCAATATAAAATTACGTTTTCTTACATATTATTTTTCCATAAGGTACTGGCGCATCGTTTTCAGTGCATTTTTTTCCAGCCGGCTTACCTGCGCCTGTGAAATCGAGATTTCCTGCGCAACCTCCATCTGTGTTTTTCCTTCAAAAAAACGGAGCCTGATAATATGCCGTTCCCGTTCTCCCAACTGTTCCATAGCCGCCTCCAAAGACAGTTCCTCCACCCAGTTTTCTTCCCTGTTTTTTTTATCGCTGACCTGATCCATCACATACAGCATGTCCCCGCCCTCACTGTAAACCGGCTCGTACAGACTGACCGGATTCTGGATCGCATCCATGGCGAACACAATGTCCTCTTTGGCGATCCCAATCTCGTCTGCGATTTCCTGAACCGTTGGTTCTTTCATGTTTTTCTTTATATAGTTTTCTTTTGCGTAGATTGCTTTATATGCTGTATCGCGCAAAGACCGGCTCACCCGGATCGAATTGTTGTCGCGCAGATAGCGGCGGATCTCCCCGACGATCATCGGCACGGCATAGGTTGAGAATTTCACCTCTCTGTCCGGATCAAAATTATCCACTGCTTTCATCAAACCCACACAGCCGATCTGAAACAGGTCGTCTGCATTTTCATTGCTTGCGGAAAACCGCTTGATCACGCTTAACACAAGGCGCAGGTTTCCCTTGATGTATTCCTCCCTCGCTTCCTCGTCCCCCTCTTTGATCCGCGCAAACAAAGCCTCCTTCTCCTCTTCTCCGAGGAGCGGAAGCCTTGCTGTGTTTACTCCGCATATTTCTACTTTGTTAAGAGCCATAATCTGAATCCTCCTGCCAGATGTATTTCATGTTTCATCTAGTAGAATTCTTCTCAATTGCGGTTCCTGTTATTCTGTCCGTAAAGAAATAAAAAAAGTTTTAGTCCTTGACAAATGCCCCATTCTACAGTTCCCGGTTATCCCATTTATCGGACAGATTATTGATCTGCGCTTCAAATTTTGCCTTATCCTTGTTTGCCAGTCCTTCGTTTTTATGGATGACCTCCATCAGACGTTTTCCGGCCGCAACCAGACGCTCAAACGCAGCGTCCGCTTTCTTCATGGCAGGTTTCTTTGCCTTAACCGGGATCGGTCTGCCCTCCGTCAGAATGGTATCCGAGGCCAGATCGAACGATCCGCCTGAATATGGAGCAAAAGCCGGACATCCGAGTTCCTCCTCTACCGTCCGGGCGAATTCATCCGTCACGGTATCCTCCCCGTGTACTACAAACACATGTTTTAGCGGCGTCCGGAAACCGTGCAGCCATTGCAGCAGCCCTTCTTTGTCCGCATGGCCGCTCACGCCATGGAGACTCTCAATCCTCGCATGAACCTCGATCTCCTCCCCGAACAGCTTGACGTGCTTTTCTCCTTCCAGCAGCCTGCGTCCTAGTGTGCCGTTTGCCTGGTAACCTACAAACAGGATCGTACATTCCGGACGCCAGAGATTATGCTTCAGATGATGCCGGATGCGGCCCGCATCACACATACCGGACGCAGAAATGATCACCTTGGGGTGTTCGATCGTATTGATCTGTTTGGATTCATCACTGGTCGTCATAATCTTCAATCCGGAAAATACAAGCGGATTTACTCCGTCGTTGACCAGCGCAAGCGCCTCATCGTCAAAGCAGTCACGCATATTTTTCGAAAAAACCTTTGTCGCCTCGATCGCCAGCGGACTATCCAGGTATACCTCAAATCCCGGATATTCCGGGATCAGATTCTTTTCTTTTATTTCCCGGATAAAGTACAGCATTTCCTGTGTCCTTCCTACGGCGAAGGACGGGATTACCACGTTGCCGCCCCGGTCAAAGGTTTCCTTCAGAATCCGGGTAAACTCCCCGATATAATCTATCTTTTCCGTACTGTGCAGACGGTTTCCGTATGTAGATTCCACGACCACATAATCTGCTGTGTGCGTGTAAGACGGATCTTTGATGATCGGCTGGTTCCGATTTCCGACATCGCCGGAAAATACGATTTTCCTTGTTGTCCCGCCTTCTGTCAGCCACACCTCGATGCTTGCAGAGCCGAGCAGATGCCCCACGTCGGTGAAACGGATCTCAATCCCGTCGCACAGCCTGATCCGCTGCCCGTAGCTGCACGGCACAAACAGTTCAATTGCATCCAGTGCATCCTGCATCACATAGACCGGCTCAAATTCCGGCTGTCCGGCCCGCTTTCCTTTCCGGTTGCGCCACTCAGCCTCAAACTCCTGAATGTGCGCGCTGTCACGAAGCATGATGCTGCAAAGATCCGCTGTCGCATAAGTCGTTAAGATCTGCCCTTTGAATCCATCCTTTACCAGTTTCGGAAGCATTCCCGAGTGATCGATGTGCGCATGTGTTAAAAGTACATAATCCACCGACTCCGCCGAAACCGGAAGTTCCAGATTCTTGTACAGATCCGGTCCCTGTTCCATCCCGCAGTCAACCAGAATGTTCTTTCCTGCCGCCTGCAGAAGATGACAGCTTCCGGTCACTTCATGCGCCGCTCCGATAAATGTCAGTTTCATATTTTATCATCCGCTCCTTTCTGAATTTTTGATTATCCGTTTTATTTATACATACAGTATAACATTCCTGAGCCGGATGGTAAAGCCAAAAAAGCCGGCGGACAGATTCCCGCCGGATTCAGAATATGTTTTTTACGATTACTCATAACGCACCATTTCCCGCCTGAGCCGCTGCATGATCTTTTTTTCCAATCGTGAAATATAGGACTGTGATATCCCCAGATAATCTGCCACTTCTTTCTGTGTCTTTTCTTCCCCATCCGGATTATTCAGGCCAAAGCGCATCTCAATGATCAGACGTTCCCGGCTGGAGAGCTTTCCGATCGCCTGAACCAGCAGTCTTCGTTCTGCCTCGTCCTCCATATCCTTGTAGATCGTATCTTCCTCCGTTCCGAGAATGTCGGAAAGCAGCAGTTCATTCCCATCCCAGTCCACATTCAGTGGTTCGTCAATGGATACCTCCAGTTTTGTCTTATTGTTTCGCCGCAGATACATCAGGATTTCATTTTCGATGCAGCGGGAAGCATAAGTTGCCAGTTTAATTTTCTTCCCGGGATTAAACGTATTGATCGCCTTGATCAGACCGATCGTCCCGATTGAGATCAGATCTTCTACTCCAACTCCCGTATTGTCAAACTTCTTTGCTATGTATACGACCAGACGGAGATTATGCTCGATCAGCGTTTGTTTTGCCTCCTGATCCTGCCCGGTTCCAAGCCTGCTGATCATCTCCTGCTCCTCTTCAGATTCCAGCGGCGCAGGCAGCACATCAGAGCCGCCGATATAATACACGTCATTCTGATTCGCAAAAAACACATTTTTAAATTCCTGCACGTTTCTCCATTTCAGCCGTTTTTGTACTGCTGCATTTACGATCATTTTCGTTCCTCCCTGTTTTTAAGATATCCGGATTCAATATCATCTGATATTCACCGTTTTCTGTTAATTTTGCTCTGCTGATTGCGATGAGCGGTTCAGATATCCGGCGGCTTTCCTCCAGATGGATACACATCTGCTCGATCCGTGCTGCAGGCATGACTCCCGTCCCATTCACCGTGCGATATGGAATATAGTGAAATCCATTCCCCGGAAAGTCTCCGAAAATACGCTCTGCCTCTCTGCCATCCAGCACATGGACCGTCTCCTGTGACAATGGATCCAGCAGCGTGTTTCCCGTATCCAAAAGCGCACGGATATCAAATACACCGTTCTTTGTATAAAGTGTCACATCACAGATTTTTCTCTGTTTTTCCTTCAGCCGGATCAGTCGTTTCCAGCATAATGTCAGAACGCAGTAGGCGACTGCCGCCACAAGAAAAAACAGGCTGCCCATACGCAGGTACGGACGTAAAACCTGTAAAATTCCACCCATCAGAAACGCCGAAATCCACAGTATCCCCAGCGCTTTTCCAAACTCTCCTATACGCCGGATTCCCAGACCTGCTATGAGCATGGCACACTCTGTCACCACATAAAGCAGCAGATTCTTCACCTCCGGCGGAAAGGGGGACACAACTGCCAGACAAGTCAGCAGCGCTCCGAGTGCACCGCCCGCCAGTATCCTTGTATACGGCACGGTATACCGCAAAACACCCCGCACGGATAAAAGCAGCAGCGAATCCATCATAAAATTCATCATAAAGAATTCATCTATGTACAGTTCATAATACATGCTTTCCCTCTTTCCTATCGGCACAAATGCTGCGTCTGCAGATGTACTGTTTTTCCCGGACAACGCTTATTATAAAAAATAGAAATTTGATATTCTGTCAGAATTTGACGAAGAAAATGGAAGATGTTTCGACACATCCTTCCACTCAACGGTGAATCGCAACGAAAAAAGGACGAATCCGACCAGGATCCGTCCTTACTTTATGAATCGGGAATCTGTACCCGCCTTTTTTGTTTTTCTTTCCGGTACTATCTCAACCGATTATTTTTTGAAGAAATCCGGAATCTTGATGGACTGTTCTTTTACATTGCTGTGGGTTGCTCCCGGCTGCAAAGTCTGCATCGTGCCGCCGGTCCCGCCGGATGTTCTCGCAGTGCCGTCATAAGTCCTTCTTGCTGTTCCGTCATAATTTCTTGTTCCTGCTGTTCTGGCTGCAGAACCGTCATATGCCCTTCTTGCTGTTCCATCATTAGGAAGCACGGAACCGCCTTTCTGCTGTCCCTCCAGTCTCGCTTTCAGCTTGGACGAGCTGCCGCCTACATTATGTAAGCCGGTCGCGATGACTGTGATCGTACATTCATCAGACTTCGAGTCATCATAGCTTGCACCGAAGATAATATTTGCATTCTCTCCTGCCAGCTCCTGCACGTACTCTGCCGCATCAGACGCATCCATAAGAGTAATATCGCCGGATACGTTGATGATCACATGCGACGCACCCTGAATGGTAGTCTCAAGCAGCGGACTTGCTACTGCTTGCTTTACAGCCTCCAGCGCCTTGTCGTCGCCGCGGCCTGCGCCAATACCGATATGTGCAATACCCTTGTCCTTCATGACCGTCTGAACATCCGCAAAGTCAAGATTGATCAGGGACGGTACGTTGATTAGGTCTGTGATACCCTGAATACCCTGCTGGAGTACTTCATCCGCTTTCTTCAGCGCCTCAGGCATTGTAGTCCTTCTGTCTACCACCTCAAGCAGCTTGTCATTCGGGATGACGATCAGTGTATCCACATTTTCTTTTAATTTCTCAATTCCGGCCAGTGCATTCTGCATACGGGTACGGGATTCAAAACGGAACGGTTTTGTGACAACGCCGACAGTAAGAGCTCCCTGCTCTTTCGCGATCCTCGCAACTACCGGTGTTGCTCCGGTTCCGGTTCCACCGCCCATACCGCAGGTAATGAATACCATATCCGCGCCCTTGATCGCAGAGGAAATCTCTTCTGAGCTTTCTTCTGCCGCTTTCTCGCCAACTTCCGGCTGTGCGCCCGCACCAAGACCTTTCGTAAGTTTCTCGCCAACCTGGATCAGAGTCGGCGCTTTGCAAAGCTGGAGCGCCTGCTTATCTGTATTGATCGCTATAAATTCTACGCCCGCAACCTGCTCGTCAATCATCCGGTTTACGGCATTATTTCCGCCTCCGCCTACTCCAATTACAATTATTCTTGCGGCTGCTTCCGATTCATTGGTTTTAATTTCTAACAAGAGTATTTCCTCCTTTGTCATCCTATTAATCTTTTTATACATCCCATAATTGAACATAATAATCCAATAAGTATATAATATAGTCTTTTTGTTAAATAATCAATAGATTTTTTTGTATTTTCTGATTTTTTTATTACAATTCTACTGCGTATCCGGCACAAAACGGATGGAAGAATCTGCAGAATCGTAGTTTTCCAAATGCAGGATTCCTGCCTGACCGCTGTATAATTCGTTCAGTTTCGCCAGCACCGGCGGAATCTGCGCGATCCGTTCTTCATATTTGTCACTTCCGATCTGTACACGTACGGCCCCGAAGTACAGCGTCAGATCTGTCCCGGAACAACTGATCCGGTCCGGCGTCAGTTCATTTTCCGCAAGCAGCGCGCACGCCTCATTAATCCGGCCAAACACCTCACTGTCACTTACGGGAACTGTCTCGCCAAGTACCACTTTCTCCTCGTCGATCTCCATCCCTTCCACATAAGGAACGCCCTCGATCACCTCGTCGCTGCGCAGGCAGGCGATTCCGTCTTTATCAAAATAAAGATATGCGCTTTCAGAGTCAATCCTCCCGGCATATGTTTTTTCTGTAACATTTACCCGGATTTTACGCGGAGACTGCATACTGAGCTTCATGCTCTCCACAGAAGGCGGTTTTTTTGCATCTTTCTGGTTATATTTCCATAAAAGATAAAGGGAATTGTCAAAATACTTGTCCTGCTTCAGCCATGTCTCGATCTCTTGTGCAGGCGTATAGGTATTGCCGGTTACTTCCACACTCTTTGTCTGGAAAATAACCGTCTCCAGATAACCAAGTCCGCCAATGCACAAAATGGTCAGAACAATGGCAGCCACTATTTTGCGCGGAATTTTCCGCCTTTTTCTCACCCTTTTTTTCTTCTGCGGTTTCCCACTGCTCTGCGGACGGTCTCTCTGCCCCGGTGCTGTCCGGCCGTACCCTGTTCCGTAGGTATTTGCGCTCCGGTGTTGTGTCGTCCGGCCGGTTCCCGTTCTGTAAGCATTCGCATTTCTCTGCTGTGCCGTCCGGCCGGTCCCTGTTCCGTAGGCACTCGTGCTCCGGCGCGGCGCCGTCCGGCCGCCTCCACTCCCGCGGGATACTTTCTTGTTTCCGGAGGGGGACCCGGCGCTTCTGCGGCGTTCTTCTATATTCACCGTTTGTCCTGTTTGGGCTCTGCGGCGGTTATCCGCCGTCGGGCGCCTCCTTTGTGTCATGTAACATCCTCCTTGATACGCTCAGCACCAGTCCCATCTCTAACAGAAGAAACAGCACTGATGTTCCGCCGTAACTGATAAACGGCAGTGTAATTCCGGTATTCGGTATCGTATTCGTCACTACAGCAATATTAAGTATCACCTGGATCATCATATGTGCCATAGCGCCTGACGCGATCAGTGCGCCAAGCAGGTCCTTTGCCTTTGAAGCGATCACGAAGAAACGCCAGATCAGAATCAGGAACAAAAGTACGATCATTCCTGCACCCACGAGGCCGAGTTCTTCACAGATAATTGAAAAAATCATATCATTCTGCGCCTCCGGCAAAAAACCGAGCTTCTGAATACTCTCACCGAGTCCCCGTCCAAATAATCCGCCGGAACCAATCGCATAAAGTCCCTGCAGGGTCTGGTATCCTTTTTCGTATTTTTCCGGATTCTTCCAGATTGCGATCCGTTCCAGCCTGTAGCTCTCAAGCGCCAGAAAGATTGCCATAAATCCGACTGCAGCCACTCCCATCCCGATGAACTGTCCATACTTCGGACTTGCCACAAAAATCAATACCACCGCGATTCCCAGTATGATGATCGCGGTACTCAGATTGTTCGCTCCCACCAGTGCTACGATCGGCAGTACCGGAACAAGCACCTTGATCAGTGTCGAGATCTTAGCCATCTCATCCGCATATTTTGTTACACGGCATGCCAGATACAGAATCACCGCAACTTTTGCAAATTCAGAAGGCTGGAAAGAAACCGGACCGAGCGAGAGCCATCGTTTGGAGCCATTATATTCGTCTCCTACAAACAGTACCGCGACTGACAGCACAAGCGCTGTCAGATAGCCGAGATTCGCCAGCGGCACCCACTTATGATAATCGATCTTCGCCACCACGAACATTCCCGCCAGTCCCAGTGCGGTCGCGAACCCTTGTTTTTTCAGGTAATAAAAAGAATCATGAAACTTTACCCGTCCATTGTATGAACTCGTGCTGTACAAAAGCACCAGTCCGATCACCACAAGCAGCAGGACCACGACAAGCATCGTATAGTCATAACGCTGCTTTTCTTCCGGACGTTTCAAACGCGCTCCACTCCTTATAACCGATTTACAAGTTCTTTGAATTTATCCCCGCGTTCTTCATAATTTTTAAACATTCCCCAGCTTGCGCATGCCGGAGACAGAAGGACTGCATCACCAGGCTGTGCCAGTCTGACGCAGGTATCTACCGCCTCTTCAAAGGTATCCACAAGAATGGTATCTGTAAAGCCGAGTTTCTTCGCCTCCGCGTCGATTTTCTCTTTTGTCGCTCCAAGCAGTACCAGCTTCTTTACTTTCCCGTCAAACGCCCGGATCCATTCTTCATAGGAAGAACCCTTGTCGTATCCGCCTCCGATCAGATAAGTCGGGCGGTTCATCGCCTGAATGCCGCGGATTGCCGCATCCGGGTTGGTTCCTTTCGAATCATTATAATAAACGACTCCGTTCTTTTCCGCCACAAATTCAATCCGGTGTTCCACTCCCTTGAATGAAAGAACCGTCCGGCGGATCATATCAATCGGTACGCCGTATGCGATCGCCATTGCACAGGCTGCCATAACGTTCTCATAATTATGTGTTCCGAGGATCTGCAGCTCGTTCACATTGCAGATGACAACGGCATTATCATTGTCATGTACATACAGGATTTCATCGCCGTCCATACATAGTCCTTTATCCAGTATACGTCTGCTGCTGAAATATAGAACCTGCGCCGCCGTATTTTCCGCGAATCCCCGGGTAGTCTCATCTTCGTAATTCAGAATACAGAAATCCTCCGGCGTCTGGTTTTTGAAAATATTCTTCTTCGCGTCAATATATGCCTCCATCGTGTGATGGCGGTTCAGATGATCCGGTGTAATATTGAGCACAGCGCTGACCTTCGGACGGAATGTATGTATCGTCTCCAGCTGAAAACTGCTCATCTCTGCAACCGCGACCGAATTCTCTGTCATATCCAGTACGGCCTCCGTATATGGATTGCCGATATTTCCCACTACAAACACGCTGTCCTGATACTGTTTCATAATCTCGCCGAGCAGCGTTGTCGTCGTTGTTTTTCCGTTCGTTCCGGTAATTGCAAGGACGTTGCCCTTCCCATACACATAGGCAAGCTCGACCTCGCCCCAGACTGGAATTCCGTTTTTTTTCATCGTCTCCACAACTGGAAGATCTGTCGGGACTCCCGGACTCATCACCGTCAGCGTCAGGCTGTCAAGGACCTCTTCCGGCAGGTCGCCGAGAATCACCTCGACGCTTCCGTCCGCCGCGGCATGTTCTCTCCTGCCGTCCAGGATCTCCTGCCGGATCTTCTCTGCGTCCAGCTTTTCATTGCCGTCATACAGGATCACTTCCGCGCCCTGTGCAAGCAGAAGGCGGCTTGCCGCGATTCCGCTGATCCCGGAGCCAAATACCAGTACCTGTTTATTCTTTACATCCATTGTTATACCCCCATCAGTGCGATCAGGCAGAGAATTGCCGTCACGATTGAAAATACGGCAACCACTCTTGTTTCCGACCATCCGCACAATTCAAAATGATGATGGATCGGAGCCATCTTAAAGAGACGTTTTCCGCCCGTTGCCTTAAAATATGTCACCTGCAGAATCACAGACAATACCTCAACCAGATAAACCAGTCCGACGATCAGGATGTACAGGGGCATCTGCAGCATATATGCCGTCCCCGCAACAAACCCGCCCAAGGCGAGAGAACCGGTGTCTCCCATAAATACCTGCGCCGGATATACATTATATACAAGGAATCCCAGCAGTGCGCCTGCCACCGCGCAGGTGATCGGTTCGATCCCGCTTTGCGTTCCGACCGCAACCACCGTAAAAAAGGTTGCAACCAGAACGGTCACGCTGGACGCAAGACCGTCCAGTCCGTCTGTGAAGTTCACGCCGTTCACCGTTCCAAGAACTACAATAAACAAAAACGGAATGGAAAACCAGCCAAGATCCAATTCCTTTCCACCGGAGAACGGAATCAACATCGTAAGCGGCAGCTCCTCCACTTTCACGATGTAAAATGCAAATATTGCCGTCACAACAATCTGCAGTGCCATCTTCTGCTTCGGATACAGACCGTCAGAGCGCTTCATCACGACTTTCAGGTAATCATCCAGAAATCCGATCAGTCCGAATCCGACCGTCAGGAATAAAACAGGAATAATCCTGGGATAATCTTTCACATAAAGCAGCGACGTCACGATCACGCTTGCAAGGATGATAATCCCTCCCATCGTCGGAGTCCCCGCTTTTTTCAAATGAGACTGTACGCCCTCGACACGCTCTGTCTGCCCCATCTTCAGCCTGCGCAGAAAGGGAATCACAAACTTCCCGAGCACAAGGCTCAACACAAATGCAATCAATACCGGAATCACTATATGACTTGCCATACTCACACCTCTTCATCTCCTTTGTACAAATCCACCAGGAGTTTCTCGTTTGATCATTCTTTATTTGCGCGGCTGTCCCTGCCGCGCCTTATACAGTATACCTCATCTGTCGTTTTTTTTCAACCAGAGGTATCTTTCTTTTCCCGATCTTTTTGTATCCCGCATTTGTCCCGCTTTTACCCGGCTGTTTTCTTCTCAATTCCGAGATACGGCAAGATGTTGTCAAATATGTCTCTCATCACGGGAGCGGCGATCGTCCCTCCGTAATAAACACCCTGCGGGTTATTGATGATCACAATCCCGATCACCTGCGGATCCTCTGCCGGCGCAAATCCGACAAAAGAGGAAATGTACCGGTTCGCGCTTCTGGGCAGCGTCTGGGACGTCGCCGTTTTTCCGCCGATGCTGTACCCCTCTATGTATGCATTTTTTCCGGACCCCTCTGATACAACACTCTCAAGCAGCATCCGCATGGTTTCCGATGTTGTCTCTGATACAATCCCGTTTTTTTCCTTATATTGGAATGTCTCAACTTCCTGTCCCTCCTGATCAGTGACCATTTTCCCCAGATGCGGCGTCACCCTTCTCCCTCCGTTTATGATGGAACTGATCGTAGTCAAAAGCTGGATCGGTGTGATCTGAAAGGACTGTCCGAATGTCATCGTCGCAAGCTCGACCGTGCCGATATCCTCTTTTTTATGCATGATCGTTCCTGCCTCTCCCGGCAGATCTATATTGGTCAGACTGAGCAGTCCGAATTTTTCAAAATATTCATAAAATTTATCCGCGCCAAGACGCAGTCCGATATCGATAAACACAGGGTTGCAGGAATTCTGGATTCCCTGCACAAATGTCTCCGCGCCATGTCCTCCCACTTTATGGCAGCGGATCTTCCTGTCTTCTACCATCCGGTAGCCGGGGCAAGAAAATGTATCTTCCAGCCTGACAACGCCTTCCTCCAGACAAGCAGCCGAAGTGATGACCTTGAATGTAGAACCCGGCTCATATGTATCATTGATACAGCCATTGCGCCACATCTGGTTCAAAAGATCCTGCTTTTCCTCGTCCGTCAGTGCAGAGGTATCTTCCTGCGTATTTAATACAAACGGATCATTCAGATTAAACTCGGGCACATTCACCATCGACATGATTTCTCCGTTCTGCGGATTCATGAGAATCACCGATACGCTGTCCGCCTGCTTTTCTTCCATCACTTTCTCCGCCATCTGCTGACAGTATTTCTGCAGATTATAATCCAGTGTGATCTGGAGTGTATTCCCGGGTACCGGTTCGATCCGGTCTTCCGCCACGCCTTCCAGTTCAATTCCTCTTGCATCTGTCGTCGTCAGAATGGTTCCGTTGATTCCCTTCAGATACTCTTCATATCTGACTTCCAGGCCGATAATCCCCTGGTTATCTCCTCCGGTAAATCCCAGCACCTTCGACGCTGTCTCGTCATATGGATAATACCGTTTAAAGTCCTCATCCACCTTGACGCCCGCCAGATTCAGATTGCGAATCCGGTCTCCGGTTTCCTTCTCTACATTTGTCTTTATCTTCTCCATGGAAGAAACCTTCTCAACCTTTGCGCGTACTGTCTCTTCCTCCATCCCCAGTTCCTCTGTAAGCGCCCGGATCACCGACTCCGGATCTTCGATCTGGCTGTGAATCACAGAAATGGTGCAGACCGTTTTATTTGTGGCAAGAACCGTACCGTTACAGTCGATGATCTCTCCCCGCGCTGCCTTGATCTCCCGTTCCCGCTCATGAAGTTCCTCTGCACGTTCCTGATAATATTCTGCGTCAAATATCATCAGATAGACCAGTCTGCCCAGCAGAACGGCAACCAGAACGAATGCGGCTAAAAATACAACCAACATTTTTTTCTTATTATATGTCTTATTCTTCATAGAAAAAACCTTACAAAAGAGATTTATAATAAGATATTATCTCTCTTGTAAGGTTATTCATAGTTCCCGGTCGCGTTGTGACATCTCACATTTCATCTGAATCACTCCACCGTATCTCCGGTCGCCCAGTCATCAAAATCCGGTGTATAAGTATCGTCTACATAAGCGCCGTCTATGCCGGAATATGGATCTTCATAGTATGCATCAAAATCTGTATACGTGTATTCATCATAAGTATCTGCCACATCTGTTGTTTCTGTACTCTCCTGCGTCTCCTCCGGTTCATACCCTTCGATCATGCTGACTCCCAGATACGGGAATGCCTGCGACATGATCTTCTGTGCAAGTTCGAGTACATATGCACTGTTATCCTGATCCGGTACATTCGGCGAATCGATTACAACATAAATTGCCACTTCCGGATTCTCCTGCGGCGCATATCCGATATATGACAGTACATAGAAATTATTTCCACGCGGCAGTTTTTCCGCAGTTCCTGTCTTGCCGCCGATATCGTACCCCGGCACGGATGCGTTTTTTCCTGTTCCGTACTCCATAACAGCTTTCATATATTCCCGCACTTTCCGTGACGTCTCCTCTGATACTGTTTTTCGCAGAAGTGTCGGATCCTTTGTTTCTATTACATTTCCGTTCTCATCCTGTATCTGCTTTACCACGTGCGGTTCATAATAATATCCTCCGTTGATCAGCGATGAAAAGCCTGCCATCATCTGTGTCATCGTCACATTAAATCCCTGCCCGAAGGAAGCAGTCGCAAGCTCTGCCTCTCCCATCGTATCCGCCGAATACGTCAGTCCCGCCGACTCTCCCGGCAGGTCGATCCCGGTATATTCTCCAAAACCAAACTGATGCTGGTACCGGATGAAATCCTCCTTTCCGATTGCTTCCGCCATCTGCATCAACGCCACATTGCAGGAATTTGCGACGGCATCCGCAACGGTCTCTGTCCCATGACCACTATGCAGATGACAGGCAATATCCCAGTCTCCTACATGGAGAGATCCACTGCACACATAGGTCTCGTCTCCGGTCAGCGCGCCCGTTTCCAGTCCCGACGCCACCGTAAACGGCTTGATCGTAGAACCCGGTTCATAAGCATCGCTCACGCAAAAGTTACGCCATAATGCGTTCTGCGCCGCGCTCTTCTCCTCATCTGACAGTGCATTCCACCGTTCTTCCGTGTATTCCATCCACTTATAGCTGGAATATACGACCTCCTCCCCGCTCTGCAGCTTTTCCGAAGTCTGTTCTTCGGTACTGATATAAGACATCTGCTCCGGATTGTTCAGATCAAATACCGGATAGGACGCCTCCGCCAGAATCTCGCCGGTATTCGGATCCATGATGATCACACCGGTATTCCGGCTTCCTGCTTCTCCTTCCCGCTCCTCTCCGGCATGTGCTTCGTTGAACTCTGCAATACACTGCTCTACAATGCTTTGCAGTGTCACATCAATCGTAGACACCACGGTATTTCCGTTTTTCGCCGCTTTCACCGTCCGTTCCACGGTAGAATCATCTGAAAAATATCCATATTCCCGCCCATCTGTGCCATTTAATATATCATTATACGCGCTTTCGATTCCGATCGCGCCCACATTTCCGGAACCGGAAAATCCAATTACATCACATGCGAGGCTGTTGTATGGATACGACCGCAGATAATTATCCTCCAGCCAGATTCCTTTTACATTCGGGTAATCCTCTTCATTCTCGTCGATTGCCTGAAATTCCTGCGCCTTTTCGTACGAAACATTTCGCGCCAGAATCGTATAACGGCTCTCGGGATCTTCTTCAATCGCCTTATCGACAGCCGCCCCGGAAATTCCAAAGCATCCTTCCAGAACCTGTTTTGTCGGTTCCTCATAATCCTCATCCGACAGCATAACATATACGTCCAGGATCACGTTATATACCCGTTCACTGGTTGCAATTTTTGTGCCGTTCCGATCCGTGATATCGCCGCGCTTATACGGGATCACCCTGCTGTCATACTGCTGCTGGTCCAGCACGGTCTGTGTATAGACATTTCCCTTTGTTGCGTTGATGTATGTGATTCTGATAATAAGAACAAGAAAAGCCAGTATAATCAGCATAAACAGCCATACCAGCTTTGTCTTCATACGTTTCGGAAATTTTTTTGTCAAAAACTCAAATTGATTCCTTTGTTTCCTTCTGTCTGCCATATTCTCTTTCCTACTCTGATACATTTCTGGACTGTGCGAGAATGCCGTCCTCCGGAATATCGTTATACTGTGTCACGCTATTCTCCTGGGGATTGTCATATTCCACCACACTCCCCTGTGATGCATACACCATTCCCAGTTCATTCTGCGCTTTTTCCCGGATCTGTTCCAGATTCACGGAATTCTCCGCCGCCTGATAAGCTGTATCATTCTCTTCTGTCAGCTCTGCGAGATCTTCCTGCAGCGATGTGATATGTTCAGACCTGCTGACGATATCTGACTGCAGCCGCAGGAACATCACGCAGATACATACCGCGCACACGGAAGCCGCCATCAGAAATCTTGCATATCCGGGACTGATGCTTGCCGCACGTTTCCGGTTTTTGCGTACCTGACGGCTTGTTGTCAGGTCCTCCTGTGGCTTTACTTCCCGCTTTCTCTCAGGCAGTACCTCCGGCTTAGGCACCGCGTTTCCATATACATACATTTGTCTTTGACTTCTCGTCCGGTTCTCTTTTCTTGCTGATGATCTTGTACGCATTGTACGTGCCGCCATAGTCTACTGCCCCTTTCCGGCTTCACCGGGCTCCCCTCCCGGTGATTCTATTTCCTATACTCCCTTTGTCTTCAACACCGCTCAAATATCCGTAATTTTGCGCTTTTGGAGCGGCTGTTTTGTTCCATCTCTTCCTCCCCGGGAAGGATGGGTTTTCTTGTAATGATCTTTCCCTTCGGTACGTTTCCGCAGACGCACACCGGAAAATCTGCCGGGCAGGTACACGGATTTTCATTCTTTCGAAATGCGCTCTTCACGATCCGGTCTTCCAGTGAATGGAACGTGATGATACAGATCCTTCCTCCCGGGTTCAGCATATCGATCATATCGTCCAGCGAATCTCTGAGAACATCCAGCTCCCGGTTCAGTTCAATCCGGATTGCCTGAAATGTCCGCTTGGACGGATGTCCGGATGTTTTCCGGATCTTCGCCGGAATCGCATGACGGATCACCTCGTTCAACTGCCCCGTAGTCTCAATCGGAGCTTTTTCCCGTTCTGTCACGATATGCTTCGCAATATTCTTTGCGAAACGGTCCTCACCGTAATCACGGATCACACGGTAGAGTTCCGATTCACTGTAGGTATTGACGATGTCCCTCGCGGTCAGCTCTCCGCGCTGATCCATCCGCATGTCAAGAGGTGCATCCACCCGATAGGAAAACCCCCGTTCTGCTGTATCCAGTTGATAAGAAGATACACCCAGATCCAGTACGATCCCATCGACTTTATCAATCCCTGCTTCATGGAGCCTTGGTTTCATATCACAGTAATTGCTCCGGATTATTGTGACTCTCTCCCCGAAACCACTTAGTCGGGCGCCTGCCGCCTCGATCGCGGCTGCGTCCTGATCTATCCCGATCAATCTCCCCTGTTCGTTCAACCGCCTGCACACTTCGAAAGCATGTCCGCCTCCTCCGAGTGTGGCGTCAACGTAAGTCCCGTCCGGCTTCACTGCCAGACCGTCTACAGTTTCTTCCAGTAGTACTGACGTGTGCTGAAATGCCATGATATCCTCCTGTATCAGTCGATTCGATACCAGATGGACTTGCTTTTGCTTCATACTTTCACAATTCCGGTATCATCAGATACGGATCCCGATTGCCTCCATTCTCTCTGCAATCGCGTCCAGATCCTCTTCACTGACTTCACTGCGTTCCTCCCAGAGCGCCTTGTCCCAGATCTCCACACGGTCCTGAACTCCCACAAGGACAACATCCTTTTCAAGATGTGCGGCTTTCCGAAGAGACGGCGGAACTAAAACTCTCCCCTGTTTATCAAAAGTTCCTTCCGACGCGCTTCCGAAGAAATAGCGTTTGAATATTCTGGCATCCTTATTCATCCGTGGTAAGGTTTCCAGTTCTTCGACGAATTTGTTCCATTCATACTGGGAAAATACAAACAGACAGCCTTCCATTCCGTTACAGATAACGAAACTGTCACCCAGATCCTCCCGTAGCTTGGCAGGGATGATCAAACGGCCTTTTTCATCTATGCTGTGACTGTACTCCCCTAATAACATTCAAAACTCCTTCTTTTGAAATGGGTTCCACATCTCCCCCACTTTCTTCCACAAACCACCACTTCTTACCACTTGAAACCATTGTAAACCACTTCGCATTCTTTTTCAACCCCTTTTTTTATTTTGAGAACAAGTTTATTTTCTGCACAAAAAAAGAACCGGGACTATCCCGGTTCTTTTTTGTATCATCACTCGCCTGAACTGTACATACTGCTCATATACTCATTGATCGAATCGTAATTGACCGAAGCGACCTCGCGTTCCTGGTTGGAAGTGTACGAATCGTATGCGGAATACCCGATCCATGCCACAAGTGCGATCGCCACCACGGAGAGGACGCATCTGCGCACCACAGTCATGACACGCTCTTTCTTCATATTCTTCTTGCGGTTTGCCTTTTCTTCTTTATATTTGTCTACTTTCTGCTGGCTCATTCTTCTGACTCCTTCTGTAAAAAACTAAAGAGATTATAACATAGTTCTGTGATAAGTACAATGTCCTTTATATCACAACAATAATTCCGCCGTCATTGGCATACATAGAACTGATCCCCGCAGTGTCCACAATAAAACTTGCCTTTACTTTCATCGTATTCAGCACCATTCTCTGGAACTCCTTTGCACGCTCCTCACAGTTGCAGTGGGAAATTGCCAGAATCCGGTTCTCCGGATCTGTACACTCCGCTTTCACATATTCTGCCATCTTCGCCAGTGCTTTCTTCATGCCCCGCGTCTGCGCCTTCTGACATATCTCCCCTTTCGGAGTGGAACCCATCACCGGTTTGATGTTCAGGACGTCCGCCATAAGTGACTTCACGCCGGTCAGCCGCCCGTTCTTGCGGAGGGTATCCAGATTCTCCAGTACAAAATAGGTGTGCTGCTGCCGGATATACGCTTCCACCGCATCGACTACTTCGCGGAAAGAAAGGCCTTCTTCCTCACACTCCTGGATCTTCAGCGCGATCAGCGTCTCGCCAATCGATGCAGAACAGGAATTAAACACATAAATGTCCTTCTCTCCATACTCTTCCTGATACAGGTTCTTCCCCAGCACGGCGCTGTTATAGGAACCACTCAGTTCCGCTGACAATGTGACCGCATAAACATGATCCGCTTCACAGTGGTACTTCTGCATATACTGTTCCGGAGACGGGCAGGAAGACTTCGGACATTCCGGACTCTGCGCGACCCTGCGCAGGAAATCCGCCTGGTCAAACGTCTCATCATCTGTAATATGCACACCATCCACCTGCATCGACAGGCATGCTGTCTCAAACACTCCACTCTTCTTCATATCCGGGGTCAGCTCCCCGCAACTGTCAACAATGATCTTATAACTCATACTATCTCCTTCGGAATCGCCTGCCGGCATTCCATTGTCTTTTCATGTAGTTTTGAATACTACATAAGACTATACCACACTTTATGTCATATGAAAAGATGTTTTTTGTTTATTTCTATAAAGTGCCTTCTTTTAATTTAATCGTCCGGGAAATGCCGAGTGCGATCCCCATCTCTGCCATCAAAAACACAATGGACGTGCCGCCGTAGCTGATAAACGGCAGCGTGATTCCGGTTGTCGGGATCATGTTCGTCACAACGGCAATGTTCAGCACCACCTGCAGGGCAATATGGGCAAATATCCCGGTCGCCACCAGAGATCCGTACAGATCCGGCGCATTCTGCGCAATGAACATCAGCCGGTAAAGCAGAAGTCCGAACAAAAGCAGCAGGACGATCACGCCAAACACACCCAGTTCTTCACAGATGATTGTAAGAATCATATCATTTTGTGACTCCGGAATGACTCCGAGCTTCTGCGTGCTCTTCCCGAGTCCTTTCCCCCAGAAACCGCCGGAACCGATCGCATAGAGTCCCTGCATGACCTGATATCCCTCATCGCTGGACGATCCTTCCGGATCCAGCCATGTCACGATACGGCCGATTCGGAAATTGCTGTCTTCCGACGCCGTTGCCATTGCGATCAGTACCACCACTCCTGCCACGATCAGCACTCCGATCATAAACTTTACAAACGGCTTTGTTTTTGGATGCGCCACAAAAATCAGAATAAAGGTAATCCCCGCAACGATGATCGCCGTACTCAGATTATCCGTCAGGAAAAACACACTGCCCGCCGCGATCGCGCCAAAGCCGGCGACTCTGATCAGACCTTCTTTTGTATTCAGTTTTTTCCCGAGCCTGCATATTTCATAAGAAATAAACAGGATCACTGCAATTTTCGCAATCTCTGACGGCTGTATCTGAAAATCCGTGCCGGGAATTCCAAGCCACCGCTTGGCGCCTTTTGCCTCCACGCCCAGCGGTGTAAACCGTACCAGCGCCATCAGAATAATGGAAATCACATAGATTGCATAAGAATATGCGCCAAATATATGATAATCAAGTTTGGAAACTGCAAGCATCCCCACAAAACTGACGACTCCGATCAGCGCCTGCTTCACAAACAGATACATTCCATTATCATACGCGCTTGCGCTGTAGAGCATCACCAGTCCAAAACACATCAGGAACACGACCGAAAGAAGAAGTTCATAGTCAAAATACTGTTCCTCTTTTATCAGCAGCTTCGACCAGTCAATTCTCTGTTTTTCTCTTCCCCTTGCATCAGATCTCCCGCCCGCATATGGATTTCGTCCCCTCCTCTGCGTCGGCTGAGGATTCCGGTTTCTGACAGGGCGTACTGTTCTGCTGTTCATATAATCTCCCCTTACTGATCCGGCATTTTACTGTTACCGCCGCGATTCTGTCTCTGTATGATCAGTGCATCCGCGCTGTCATGTCCGGATGAACCGGTTTTCCATGTCCGAAGAAGCGGTCATACCACACAAGGAACACATACACCGTCCAGATCTTGCGGCTGTCATCTGTCTTTTCGTTCGTATTCTTTCCACTTCTGTGGTCATCCAGCATCTTCACAAGAAGATCCGAGTTGAAGAATTCTTTTGCCGCATCAGACTGGAACGCCTCTTTTACACGGTTGTAATACTTCTCTTCCCGCAGCCACACACGGATGGGGATCGGGAAACCCAGTTTCTTCTTCTCCGCCGTCTTGCTGCGGATCACTTTCTCCGCCGCCCCGCGCAGCGCGACCTTTGTCTTCGGGGCACGGACCTTATAATTCAGCGGAAGTGTTTCTGTAAGCTCCAGCACTTCTTTATCAAGGAACGGAACACGAACTTCCAGGGAATTGGCCATTCCCATCTTATCCCCCTTCATCAGAATGTCATGCACCAGCCACACATTCAAATCAACATACTGCATCTTTGTCACGGGATCTTTTCCCGCCACCCGGTCATACAACGGCTTCGTCACCTTCTGAATTCCCGGTTCACAACCCTTTTTCAGGATTTTATTCGCCTCGCGCTCCGTAAAGATGTTCGTAGCGTTGGAATAATACCGTTCCTCAAGCGTCTTCCCGTGGCGCATCAGGAATCCACGTCCTTTCATGCCGCGGGGAAGACAACGCTCCGCAAACTTTCCAAGCACCCTTCTGACAGGCATCGGGATTTTATCAAATCCGGTATGTTCCAGCGGTTCACAGTAAATATTATATCCGCCGAACAGCTCGTCCGATCCTTCCCCGGAAAGAACCACCTTCACCTTCTTCGACGCTTCCTCGCTCAGAAAATATAAGGCGATCGCCGACGGATCTGCCACCGGTTCGTCCATGTAATACTGGATATCCGACAGCTTGTCCCAATACTCTTCCGGCGTGATCACTTTCGCATCATTCTGCATCTGGATGCTCGCGGCGAACTCCTTCGCATCCTGAATCTCACTGTACTTTCCTTCATCAAATCCAACGGTAAATGTCCGGTCCACCTGCGCCAGATACGTCAGATAGCTGGAATCCACCCCGCTGGACAGATAGGACGCGACCTCCACATCACTGATCTTATGTGCCTCGACGGACTCCTTCATTACCCGCTCTACTTCATCGACCGCCTCCTCAAAGGAAAGCTTGCTGTCTCCTGTAAAATGCGGCTCATGGTAGCGCGTGATCTCCATCTTCCCATTCTCATAAGTAAAATAATGTCCCGGTTCAAGACAGAATACCCCTTTGAAAAACGTTTCATTTCCCGGGACAAACTGGAATGACAGATAATTTCCAAGCACAGCTTCATTGAAAATCTTATCAAACTTCGGGTGCTCCATAAAGCACTTGATCTCAGAGCCAAACATCAGCGTCCCGTTCATCTGTGCATAATACAATGGCTTGATCCCGAAGATGTCCCGCGCCACGAATAATTTTTTCTTTCGGATATCCCAGATTGCAAACGCATACATCCCCCGCAGCCGGTCCACAAGGCTCTCGCCCCACTCCTCATAGCCATGCAGAAGTGTCTCAGAATCCGTGTTGGACGCGAATACATGTCCGGCTTCCACCAGTTCCTTCCTCAGATCCTGATAATTATAAATCTCCCCGTTAAATACCAGAACCATACTTCTGTCTTCATTATATAACGGCTGGTCTCCCTCTTTCGACAGGTCGATAATACTCAGCCGCCGAAATCCGAGCGCCGCATCCTCATCCACATACTTTCCTTCACTGTCCGGTCCGCGATGAATGATCGTATTCATCATATTAACAAGAACCTCTTCCCGATTCTCAACATCACCTACAAATCCGGCAAATCCACACATAGAACCGTCTCCTTTTCGCTGTAAAATAATGATCGCCTTGCTGTATCATCACATTATTATAACTTTTTTTGCCTGTAAATACAACTTTCTATTTACTTTTCCGGGAAATTTCTATATAATAGATACAGTTTTGAACGATGCTGTCCAGAATTTCGTTCAGAATTGCCAGTTTATTCTTATCGGGGTGTGGCTCAGTTTGGTTAGAGCGCACGGCTGGGGGCCGTGAGGCCGCAGGTTCGAATCCTGTCACCCCGATTTTTCCAAATTTTTTCTCTTATCACTCATTCAAAATAACTTCCTCTCTTTGCACATTATCGTAAAATAATACCGTTTTCATGCGGTTTGCAATTACTTTCTGAAATCCATAATTAAAAACTCTCGTTTTTCTGGCACATATTTGTACAATAAATCATATGCCCCAAACGTTGCATCTAAATCTTCGCTTATGTAAATGACTGCTACTTCCATACGTTTTGCTGCTTGATAGAGAAGCAAAGAATTGTTAGTTTTCTGTTTCTCATTTAATTTCTTAAATAGGTCAAAAAGTACTACAACTTTTTTATCATTGCAAAACGCCCGGGCACATATGCATCTCAATTTCTCTGTATAATCTAAATCAGAAGGATATTTCTTCAATAGCTCTTTTATATGAAATATATCAGATACTTTCCGGATATCAACATCATATCCACCAAATATACCCGAAATAGAAATGTTCTCTTCAATGGTTATGCCATTGATTAGTGGAAATTCTTCTGCCGCTATTCCAAATACCCGTCTGTTTAAAATTGAACGACTGTCCTCATCCAAATTAGTCCACTCTTTCTGAAACAACATGATGTTTCCCGTTTTAGGTTTAATAGATATCTGCCCGTAAGTTTTCTACTATGTTTTTTTTATTTATCGATTTATACGCTATTATAGGAATAACCGCACACAAAAATATGATTAAAGTAAAAAGCATACATATTGTATCAAATGGATATTCAAAATTAAAATAATACAATTGTTTTTCTAATGTATGCTCTAAAAAACGCGTAAAAATCATTCCAACTGAAGATACTAATAAAATGGTTATTCCTCCATATATTAAGCCTTCATAAATCATCAACATTAATAATTGCTTTTTTGTTTGCCCTATGCTTTCTAATATAGCAAATTCATGTTTTCTTGAAATAATACTCACAACAATCGAATTAATGAAATTAAGCAAACCAATCCCTATCAAGATGCATGAAAATACTAATCCTATGCCCTCAAATCCCTCCAATATGGGTTTATATGTATTTATCAAGTCACTTCTACATATTAGTTGTTTATCGTAACTATTACCTTTTAGTTCCTCTAATTCAATCTTTACATAAGAATCCATACCCTCAGAAGTATTTATTCTAATCTCGTGTATTATAGGTGTATCAATCAGTTTTTTCATCCCTGCATTACTCATATATATATTAGTAATACAATATTGACTGTTTGGGTTATATCTCATAACTCCAAAATTAGATGGTCTTTCATCACTGTTCTCAACATTTACAGGTTCTTCCAGAACTCCGCCAATAATGTATTCCACCTCAGTATTATCAAATTTATTTTCAATACATATTTTTTCCCCTATAATATTTTCTGGATAATTTAACATTTCTGTCGCCCTTAAAAACACAACATTGCCTAAATTGAACTCTTCAAGCTCTTCTTCTGAAAATTCACTATTAACTTTCGAAAACGTTTTCAATCTTTCTTCCGAAAATGTTACTGCTTGAGCAATTGCATTGTTCCCAATATTTTCCCCTTCTTTTTCTTCTTTATCTATTATATATTGATTCCATATGCTACTAATCTGACTCTTGTCAATATTAACCTCAAGACTCGTTGTAACTTCCATTTGTTGCACTCCTTCAATTTGGCTAATTTCCTCCATAAACTTTTGATCAAATTGCGCCTGAGAAGGATCTTGTATTTCGCCCAAAGAAACATCAAAAAACATAAAATCATTTGGACATTCTATATTCAAAAATCTATTCCAATCTGGAGCTGATAAAATTGTATTAATAGCCACAAACAGAGTTAATCCTAATGACATCGAAGATAACGTAATAAATGTCTGTTTTTTATTTTGAAAAACATTCCGCCATGCAAAGCGATACATTTTACCATTGATAGTTTTTCTTATTTTTCTTTTATTCGTTCCTATATTCCCTTTGAAATTCTCTATTGGCGAGACTTGCGCTACCCTTCTGGCTGGAGCAAGGAAACTAACCACTACTATACCAGTTACTATAATGCACGTAATAGTTATTGTTTCCATGCTCATTCTAACATCATTAGGCATTAATGATTCATATCCACTTCCAGATAATAAATTTGTCATAATTTGAGGCACTATTTTTAATGCAAGAAGCCTTCCTCCTAATACTCCAATCGGGATTCCAAAGCAAGACACAAAAAATGCTTTTGCATAGAGTATTTTTCTCAAATCCCTTTTCGAAGCACCCAATAATCTATATTTTCCCAACGTACTACTTTCTTTTTCCACATCAATATAAGCAATATTATAAATACATAAAAAGCCGCAAATCCCTATTATACTACATAGCACTACAGCAATTATCCATCCACTCCATTTCCCTTCTTCTGGATTACCGTTATTTAGCATGACTATATCTTCATTCACAATCAAATTTAATTCATTTGCTATCTTTTGCGCTCCTAATTCATATGTATTTTCTGCATTATTTATTTTGAATGTAACAACATTGTTACAATTATTTTTATACCTGTTCTCTTCTAATGCTGGGAAAATTATGTTTCCCATAGGGAGTTGTAAATCATGTTCTTTGCTGTATAATCCTGCTGCTAATATATTTCCACTAAATGTGTCCATTGTTCGCAAAGGATTATCAATAAAATCATCAAATATACCGCACAATTCACACTGTTCTTGTTGCTCTATACCTTGTGCATCTTTATACTGTAGATTAATTTTTTGTCCTATTTTCGGACTTCTTATTCCTAACGCTCTCAAAACATTTCTAGATGTCATTATTTCATTCTGCTTCTGTGGAAAAGTCCCTTCAAAATTGCTTATACTTGTTTTTATATGCTGTTCCCATTCATTATAATCGTAAACAGTTATTGCAATAATTTCTTTTTTCGATGTTTCTACCATACCTATAAATTCTTGAATCCCAATACTTTCAATACAATCTATCTCACTCAGTTTCTCTTGTGAGTAAACATTCAAATTCCTTATATAACCATCTGCCTCAGTTCCCCTTAAGTTAGTTTCCATTTGTCTGAAATTATCATAGTAACTCTCTCCTACACATGTGGAAACTAATATCAAAAGAGTAACGCAGGCTATAACTAATATATATACTGCTGTATGTATCTTTCGATATTTTATTTCTCTATATGCCAGTTTTATTAATGGTTTCATCATTATTCATCACCTATCCTATATATTTAAATCTAGTTCAGTTCCATATTTTACTGTCTAAAATTTGAATTCTTTTTTTACAATACTTTTCAAAAAAGTCTTCTGTTTGTACTATTTCTAAATATTTTGCAAGACACGTTTGACAAAATATATTGTTTTTGCACTTTTTGCATTCCAATTTATTCCATGGGCGTAATTTTTCAATTTCTCTAGTAAAAGCAGAATTCTCGCTAATATTCTGTATTTTCCCTATAATATCACTTTCTTTAAAACTACCAATACGCAATTTTTCAGTAACCAATAACGGACACGGATAGATATCACCACAACTACTAATATATAAATCTTGTTCTCCCGGATGGCAGCCTCCGCAATTAAATTGATCATCTTCCAAAAATTGTTCCCAATAGTCTTTGGGCATTAACTCCTCTTTATAGCTATTTGCTCTTCCTTCAAAAAATAAATTTCTTACAGCAGTTGATATCGACAATTCTTCTCCTAGTTTTTCGAAATCGCTTTTGTGCCCTTCCATTATTTTAGAGTAAACTGCTGTGATGTTAATGTTAATATGCGGATATTTTTTAAGGATTTTAATATTGTTTAACACCTTAGTGAAAACTCCTGTCCCCCTAATATATGAACAGCTCTTTTCATCATATCCATCTAAACTTATAGAAATACCATCAACGCACTCGCAAATAACCTTTGCATTTTGCGAATTGATAAGTGTTCCATTTGTTGAAAGAGCAATTTTCCCAGTAAAGTTATTCCTTAATTGTACTAGGATTTTTAAAATATCTTTTCTAAGCAGAGGTTCTCCACCTGTTAAAATTACTTCTCGAGGGTTTAATTTTTTTATAAGCATTATTATTTCTACTATTTCTTCAAAGGGTAGTTCATTTACCATACTTACTGTATCTTTGCATCCATAATAACAATGTTTGCATTTTAAATTACACCTATCCGTTAGACTTATGTATACGCTTTTCAAGTATGGTTTATAGCTCAACTGCTCAGAGAAATATTCTATATCATTAGTTAAAATTTCTACTAATTTTTGCAAGTTTGCTTTTATGTCCTCAGGAATTCCGTCTATATATAGCAGCTTACCTTCCTTTTTATTGTAGTATGTATCGATATAGTCCTTGTACACTTTTGATGTTTTTATACATTTCCCCGTATATGTATTTGCAATAATAATGCTATTGTCATGTTCTGTGCATTGAATATACATATTTCTACTCATTATCTAATCCACTTCCTATATTTCATCATCACTCTATACATTTGATTTTGCATATGACATTTTACAACTGATGGTATGTCATAATTTCCCGAATAATATTCATTAACTATTTTACAAGATTTGCTTTCACAACAATCATACATTAAGCAACCCTCACAAGATTTGGTGGGTTTTTCACTTATTTCACGTAATTCCCTAACTTTCTCCTTATTTATACCGTCAAATACAGTTCCAATCAAATACTTAGGATTATTTGCGGCTAAAAGACAAGGATAAATATCTCCATTCTCAACAACATGGAAACTTTTTTCTCCACCGGTGCAACTTCCTCTATTTCTGAAAAACCTAACATAAAAAGACTTCAGCAAAATAATTGCATCATTTTTATTTACAAGTAATAAATAGTCCAATATTTTTTGCAGTTCTTCGAAATATTTTCCCAGTAATTCCACATTCCAAGCACTGTTCCCTACATCTGGTTCAAAGGCAACTATTTGTTTTGTAATATTATAAAGATATACATAGTTTTCATAAAAAGTTTCAACCGTTTCCGGAAGAACGGTCATCCGTAATCTAATAGCAAAATTATTATCTAAGTAATAATTTATGTTGTCTAATATTGTATTATAAAAATTTTTATTATTTTTTGATACTCTATATTTATTATGTACTTCTCTTTTACCATCTATGCTAATAGAGAGAAATATATCGCGTATGTCTTTTAGATCATCCCCCTGCAAACGAATTGTTCCATTTGTCGTCATAGAATACGCGATTCTATTTTTAATCTTTCTTAATTTTACTTGAATATATTTTATTATTTCAAAATTTAACAACGGTTCTCCGCCATGAAATACTATTTTAATCTTTTCTTCATTATCCTTTTCAGACTGCTTATATATAAAAGTCACAATTTCATCTGCAACATTAGTATTCAAATACTTTTTGTCCTTCTTTACATAGCAATATTTGCATCCCAAATTACAATCATTTGTTACCCATATTGTTATATTCATTATTTTCTCCTTTTATAAAGTAATGCCAGTATCTATCTGACATACTAAATGTTTTTTTTGTCAATAGTTACTGGCACATTACTTTTTACCACAACCCAAGAATAATTGGCGTATCGTTTGCACAATCTACAAAACAATCATCCCAAATAGAATCTACTCTCTCAAGTTCAAATTCACTATTTTTTAATAATTCTAACATAATTGCTCCTCCTAAATTTCTTTTGGACATTATCCGTTGACATTCAAAACCACCCAGTTACGACTGCATTACAATTGTTGTACCCATCCTGAAGGCAATCATGCAAGCAATCATCCGGATCGCAATACTGTACTTCTACGTCAAATGTCTCTGTCTGTACTTTTCTCTCGACTTCACTCATGATTTTACTCCTTTCCTCTTACAGCCAGCCTGTTATTACTGCTGTGCAGATATTGTTGCTTTCAACGCAGTCGTGCAGGCAATCGCCAGTATCACAGTACTGAACTTCGATGTCAAATTCTTCTTCCTGTACCTTTTTGTCCATATCCAACATTTCTTATGCCTCCTTCTGATATATATTTTTTAATTGTCGTATTGACAAATTAAAATCAAACATCTTTTCTTATTTTTTCCACAATGCTGTCTTTATTAAATGCTTTAAAGATTATGACGGGTATGACAGCGGAAAGTATCAACGTTAATAATGATAAAACAAGCGCCGGCCACAACAACAGATCGTAGGTCATAAACCAAACTGTATCACAGATTATCTTTATCATTGTACTTCCGATAACAGCCGAAAAAATAATTCCCAATGCTGCTGAGATTATTGCATAGACCATTCCCTCATTAACAATCATTTTTATCAACTGTTTTGTTGTCATTCCGATACTTTGCATGATTGCGTATTCTTTTTTTCGTGTCAGCATGTTTGTAATCATCAGATTGATAAAATTGATAAATCCTGCTATTCCTAAAATAACACTAATGAACCCACCAATAATATTAACAGTATTTTTAATGCCATTTATACTGTTTTCCAGCATTAACACAGAACTACAACCAATTGTGCCCCCATCTTCCTCTACAAGTGTCTCCATTTGATTTGTAACAGATGCCAATTCCTGTTCATCAACATTAAAAGAATAACTCATCAATGAAGGGACTGCATATATTTCTTTAAATATATTCTCTGACATATAAAACATGGGGGCATCCCCACCTACATTTGTAGTGCCGGTTGTGACATTTGGCACTTCATATTCTGTTGAAGTTACACGCATCTGTGCAATAACTTCTAATTCTTTTTCTTCCTGACCTCTATTATGAACCGTAATTTTATCTCCTATCTCGCACTGAAATTTTTCTTGCATTCCAGAAGACGTTCCTTGCTTTTTCGCTACCGCTTCTACAACATAATTTCCTTCCTCTAATTTCTGACAGAGTTCTTCAATAGATAAATTATCTGCTATCTTAAAAAAATCACATCGTAAAAATACATTTTTATTGCAGCCATATACATTACATATCGGATATTCATCATATCCCAAGGGGATACTATATTTATCAGATGCAATATAAGCAATTCCATTTTCTTCCACTTTATCCAACTTGTCATATTCCAATCCGTAATCAATGGTTATATCGCTATCATCCAATGTATTTTTATATATACGCCCCTCATCTGTAATGTTAAATTGATCCTTGATAAGTTCCACTACATTTTCATCAAGACTATCTATATGCCTTGTAAAACCTTTAATGTTATTAAAAGTGTTTCCACTTGCAACTACTATATCTGCTGCGCTTCTTTCCCGTACTGCTTTCTCCGTATCAATACTATTCGTAATGATAATAGCGGAGTTCAATAGCACACAGCAAAGCATCATGGATATGATAATATACATACTTCTTTTTTTGTTCCGCTTTACATTTAATAAGGCTAATCTCCATGCAGATAATTTTTTTGTCTGTTTTTCACCTTTGTTGACTTCTCTTTTTTCAGAATATCTAAGTGCCTCCATCGGAGAAATCTTTGCAATAATGTTAATCGGTCTTCGTATACTGATCATCACAGTAAATATTGTAAAAATTGACGCTCCTATAAAAATAATTATATTCGGTGAAACTTCTACAGATAAATTTGTATATTCATTCGTAATAAATTCAATTGCAAGTGGCAGTATTGCTTTTCCGAGAAAATAGCCTAAAAACATTCCCAATGGCAATGCAATAATCAAAAGCCACAATGCCTGTATGCGAACCAAAAATTTAATCTGTTTTTGGCTCGTGCCTACTGTCTTGAGCAAGCCATATTTTCGTACATCCTGTAAAACTGAAATCTCAAAAACATTAAAGATCAGCAGATACCCTGCAAATATAAAAAGTAATGCAAAGACCAAACCAACAATAAGTACCGATACGTTGATCTCCGGATTCGTCATTCTATTAACAGAACAAGCAATATAATTATCTGCATTTACATCTTCCGGGTTTCCACCCAGATTCCAGACAATCTCTTTAAGCTGTTTTTCTGTATTGCTGTTGTTTTTTAATAAAATATCCGAAAAATATGTTCCCGCATATTCATTATCCTTATCGTAGGTGTATGGAAATAGTTCTTTATTTTCCTGCATAAATTCGTCCGAAACCAGCATCAAGCTTGTTTGGGAATTGGCAGCTTCCCATATACCGGATACAACCATCTCATATTGATAAGTTTTCCCGCGCAATTGAAATTCTATTTCAACTTCCGCCCCCACCTTTGGATCTATTTCCAAGCTTTCAAGCGCCCTATCTGTCGTTGCAATCTCATTAACTTTTACCGGTGCCTGACCTGACGTTGGAATCGAAAATGTCAATTCCTGTTCAACAGAATCCATATAATCTAACTCTATGTTATGCGTTTTAGCATTACTTAAAAAACCAATTGGTCTTCTCAGACCTAATGAAGCAATTCTTTCCTCATCCGCCAGCTTCGTAAACTGTTCTTCTGTCATATACCGAAGGTCTGCATCTGCCTTACTTCCCTTTTGTTTTTGCATGGTGAGTTGTATGGACTCGTAAGCTCCAACACCTGTTGTGATTAAAGTAGTAAATAGCACCGTGGTTAAAATCATTGCCAAAACAGCAATAATATTTCTTGTCTTATTTTTCCGAAACTCATTTTTTGCAAGCCTAAGTAGACATCTTTTATTTCTAGTCGAATACATGTTGCTCCTCCTGCTTGTTATGCATCCACAATTTTCCCATCCTGAATTCGGATAATCCTGTCTGCCATTTGTGCCAATTTCATATTGTGAGTAATCATAACAGTAGTCTGCCAGAATCGTTGACTTGTTTGTTTTAACAATCCCATCACTTCAAGACCTGACTGCGTATCGAGATTTCCCGTCGGTTCATCTGCCAACACAATCGCTGGTTTCGTAATCAACGCTCGGGCAATAGCCACTCTCTGCTGCTGCCCACCAGATAAATTGCTTGGAAGATTTTCCAACTTCTTATCAATTCCCAATATCGTAATAATTTTATTCAGAAATTCTGTGTCCACATCTTTTCCATCCAGTTCTACCGGGAAAACTATATTTTCGTAGACATTCAATGTAGGAATCAAATTCTTTAGGTTAGAATCGATGATGGGGTAAACGAAAAAGCAGTTTTGGCA
>CATXUX010000038.1 GCA_958402795.1 uncultured Lachnospiraceae bacterium
TTAGCGTTTATGCGCTCCGCATGTTCTTAGTGAGGTTCTTTCGAACTTAGAACTGCCGGAGCATCATTTCTGCTTAGGTTTGGTCTTTTTAGACCTTTAACCTTCGTTTGTAATCCAGACAGGAATCGCTGCTAGCTATTCCATCCTTTTTACTGTTCCGTTCTCTCGAACGGCAGGTGCATCTTCTCAGATGCTGTTCTTAAAAATAATTCTCTTAAAGAAATTTTCAAGGATCTGTTGTCTATTGTTCAGTTATCAAGGTTCTCTGTTTTGTTGCCGCTCAAGCGACAGCTTGTTTATGTTACCACATCGTTCGCCATTTGTCAACAACTTTTTTCATTTTCTTTTTTTGGTATTTTTCGTTGCTGTGCTGCGACTGTTGCCTCCCGGCCCGTCGTTTGCGACAGCCTGATAATAATACCACGTCGTCCCCACACTGTCAAGAACTTTTTTTATTTTTTTTGTTCTCTCAATTGTGGCCGAAGCTGCGGTATTTCACAGTGTAATTTGCACTGTTTATCGCGGCTTTCCTGACGACGTGTTTTATCTTATCACTATGTTTCTGAATTGTCAACGTTTTTTTGTTTTTTTATTTATTTCGCACAATTCAGACAATTCATATTATAAAATCGAATTTCCATTTATTAAATCTCTATCCCCGGTTTATTTTCGAAACCGGTATCCTTTTTGACAGATTTCTTACTATGCCCATTGTAATGCTCTGACCAGCCGTTTACGGATCTGAAGTCCAAGCACTGCCGCCAGGACAGCTTTGATCACAGCAGTCGGAATAAACGGCAGTACACATGCCGTAATCCCGGTCATTACGGAACTTTGTGTAATCGCACAATACATCACAACACCTATTGCATAGTTAGCCAGGGTTCCAAGCACCAGAAAAAGGGTAAACATTCCTTTTTTGTCTTTCATTTCTACACCAAGGCCAATCAGGAACGCCATAATCGGAAACGACAGCAGAAATCCACCTGTCGGACCAACCAGCGCCTGTACTCCGCCGTTAAAATTTGCAAATACCGGAACGCCTACCGCCCCCAGTAAAACATATACGATCTGGGAAACTGCTCCTTTTTTTGAGCCGAGTATCACACCTGCCAGTGTCACGGCAAATGTCTGCATCGTCATCGGCACCCCCATCGGCATCGGAATGGATATTTGTGCCAGCACTGCCGTAATCGCCGCCATGATCGCAATGCTGCAAATATCCTGCACAGAAATCTTTGAGTTTTTCATCCTTTATATATCCTCCATCCTTTTTATCTATCATCCGGAACATATCTTTTTCCAGATGGACATGGATAGTATATTCTTGTTTTTGCAGATTGTCAACTTATTTTTTATATTAGTTTACATTTAAAGTTTTGATTTATAACTGCTTCACTCATATTCACATGAAAAAGCTGCCGCTCTTAGAGTGACAGCTTTTCATACAGTCAAATCCGCTTATGCAGAGATTGCATTTCCGGTATATAACTGATAATATTTTCCTTTCTGTTCAATCAACTGGTCATGAGTTCCACGCTCAATGATACGCCCCTGTTCCAGAACCATAATACAATCTGAATTGCGGACCGTAGACAATCTGTGTGCGATCACAAACGTGGTTCTGCCCTGCATCAGGCGGTCCATACCATCCTGCACGATCCGTTCGGTACGGGTATCAATGGAACTGGTCGCTTCATCCAGAATCAGTACCGGCGGATCTGCTACCGCTGCCCTTGCGATCGCAAGAAGCTGACGCTGTCCCTGACTCAGGTTTGCGCCATCCCCTGTCAGCATCGTGTCATACCCCTGCGGGAGTCTGCGGATAAAGCCGTCCGCATTTGCCAGTTTTGCAGCCGCAACCACTTCTTCATCTGTGGCGTCCAGCTTTCCGAAGCGGATATTTTCTTTCACGGTACCCGTAAACAGGTGGGTGTCCTGCAGTACAATGCCAAGTGAGCGCCGCAGATCTGCTTTTTTGATCTTGTTGACGTTGATTCCGTCATAGCGGATTTTTCCATCCTGTATGTCGTAGAATCGGTTGATCAGGTTCGTGATCGTTGTTTTTCCGGCTCCGGTAGATCCGACAAACGCGATCTTCTGTCCCGGCTCTGCGTACAGGCTCACATCATGAAGGACAATTTTCTCGTCGTTGTAGCCGAAATCTACGCCGTCGAACACGACATTTCCTTTTAATTCCACATAATCTACGGAACCGTCTGCCTGATGTGTATGTTTCCACGCCCATCTTCCGGTCCGTTTTTCACTTTCTTTCAGTTTGCCGTTTTCTTCCGTGACGTTGGCAAGCGTCACATAACCTTCATCTGTTTCCACCGGTTCATCCATCAGGTTAAAGATACGCTCTGCGCCTGCCAGTGCCATTACGATCGCGTTGAGCTGCTGACTGACCTGGTTGATCGGCTGGTTAAAGCTCTTGTTAAACGTCAGGAAACTTGCCAGTCCGCCCAGTGTAAAGCCGCCTACCTGATTCAGCGCAAGGATACCTCCCGCAATTGCGCACACGACATAACTGACGTTTCCAAGCTGGGCATTGATCGGTCCGAGAATATTTGCAAACGTATTCGCCCGGTCTGCGCTTTCGTACAGCGCTTCGTTCAGTTCATCGAATTCTTTCATATTCTCTTCTTCATGGCAGAATACTTTCACGACCTTCTGGCCGTTCATCATTTCTTCGATATAGCCATTCACTTTTCCCAGATTGATCTGCTGTTTCACGAAATACTTTCCGCTTTGCCCTGCCGACGCCTTTGTACACAGCAGCATGATCGTCACCATAACTAAAGTCAGGATCGTCAGCGGGACGTTCAGGATCAGCATACTGACAAACACAGAGACGATCGTGATCGCGCTGTTGATGATCTGCGGAATACTCTGGCTGACCATCTGCCGCAGCGTATCGATGTCATTGGTGTAGACTGACATGATATCGCCGTGGGCATGCGTGTCAAAGTATTTGATCGGGAGCTTTTCCATGTGTTCAAATAACTCGTTTCGCATGTTCCGCATCATTCCCTGCGTCACGATTACCATGATACGGTTGTAAAGATATGTAGACGCAACTCCCACCATATAAAATGCCGCCACTCTGGCTATCGCATGAGCCAGTGGAGTAAAGTTCGGTGTATCCGAAGATAACAGGAACGGCGTGATGTAATCATCGATCAGATTTTTCATAAACATCGTCCCCTGGACGTTTGCGATTACACTTAGAAAAATCAGGATCAATACGGACAGGCATTGTACCTTATAGCCGCGAACCACATACCGGATCAGCCGTCCAAGCAGCGCGCCCGGATTTTTTACTGTCGATTTTACGCCTCTTGGCGCACGATTCATTCCCGCCATTATGCCGCTCCTCCTTTCTCATCAAAGTCTCCGCCGCCCTGCGTCTGAGACTCATATACTTCTCTGTAGATCTCATTCGACGCAAGCAGTTCTTCATGTGTTCCGAATCCATTGATCCGGCCTTCGTCCAGTACCAGGATTCTGTCCGCATCCTGTACACTGGAAATACGCTGCGCAATGATCAGCTTCGTTGTATCCGGTATTTCCTCCCGGAACGCCCGCCGGATCTTCGCATCTGTCGCCGTATCCACGGCGCTGGTGCTGTCGTCAAGGATCAGGACTTTCGGTTTTTTCAAAAGTGCGCGTGCAATACACAGCCGCTGTTTCTGTCCGCCGGATACATTGTTTCCGCCCTGTTCAATATGTGTCTCATATTTCCGCGGGAATCTTTCGATAAATTCATCCGCACATGCCAGACGGCATGCTTCGATACACTCCTCTTCGGTTGCATCTTTATTGCCCCAGCGAAGGTTATCCAGAATGGAACCGGTAAAGAGTACGTTGCTTTGCAGCACAACTGCAACCTGATTCCGCAATGTTTCCAGATCATACTCCTTTACGTTTCTTCCGCCAACACGGATCTCGCCCTCTGTCACATCATACAGACGGCTCACAAGATTGACCAGACTGGTCTTCGCGCTTCCTGTTCCGCCAATGATTCCGATGGTCTCACCCGACTTGATATCCAGGTTGATATCCTTCAGAACAGGCTCCCCGCCTTCTTTCTTATAAGAAAATTCTACGTTGTCAAATACAATACTGCCATCCGGGATCTCATATACCGGATTCTCTGGATTCTTGATATCGCTTTCTTCACTCAGCACTTCGTACACACGCTCGATTCCCGCCGTACTCATGGAGATCATGACAAACACCATAGACAGCATCATCAGGCTCATCAGAATATTCATACAGTACGTCAGAAGGCTCATCAGTTCCCCGGTCGTCAGATTATCTGCAACGATCATCTTCGCCCCGAACCAACTGATCAGGAGAATACAGGAATATACCGTAAACTGCATAAGCGGCGCATTCAGGATTACATTTTTCTCTGCCCTTACAAAAATATTGTAAATATTCTGGCTGCCTTTTTTAAACTTCTTTGTCTCTTCATCCTCGCGCACATATGCTTTCACAACACGGATTGCCGACACATTCTCCTGTACGGAGGCATTCAGGTCATCATACTTCGGAAACGCCTGTTTAAAATACGCCGTCGCTCGGCGGATCAGGAAAAACAGTATCACACCGAGTACCAGAACCGCGATCAGGTAAATGCTGGACAATTTCGCATTAATGGTAAATGCCATGATCATCGCGCAGAGCATACTCGCGGGCGCCCGGACAAACATCCTTAATACCATCTGATATGCATTCTGAATATTCGTCACATCTGTAGTCAGACGGGTTACCAGTCCCGCCGTGCTGAAATGATCGATATTCGCGAACGAATATGTCTGAATGTGATCAAACATTGCTTTTCGGAGATTCTTTGCAAATCCCGTTGACGCCTTCGCGCCAAATCTTCCGCCTCCGATTCCTGCCAGCAGACCAATCGCTGCCGCGACGATCATCAGTCCGCCGACTCTGTAAATATGACCGATGTCGCCTGCATTTACTCCGTCATCGATAATCGACGCCATCAAAAACGGAATCACTGTCTCCATCAGAACTTCCAGGATCATAAAACATGGAGTCACGATGGATGCTACCTTATATTCTTTCACTTCCTGCAGCAGTCTTTTTATCATCTTTACCATGGCTCTTTTTTATTCACTCCTTCCGTTTTCTTCACATTGGTTTTTTTCCATTTCAAGATTCTGCCTCATTTTTTCAGCGACCTGGAAAAACATCTCCAGTTCTTCTTTTGGGATTCCTTTTGTCATGTTCAGCTCTGACTGTTCAGCCACACCTTCGATGCGCTCGTGTGTTTCAATCCCTTTCTGTGTCAGCATCACCTTTTTCAGACGGGCGTCATACTCCACAGATTCTCTCACGATCAGGCCTTTTTGTTCCATCGCCTTCAAAATTCCCGTAACCGTTGACCGGCCGATGGAGAATGCTTTTTCAATATCTTTCTGAAACACATCCGTATCCCTCTGCTGATATAAATACCGCATCATCCAGCCGTGCATCAGGGTAACCTCATCAATTCCTTCTGCCTTTGCGCCCGCTTCAAAACGCTTTGAAATGGTACGGTGCAGTCTGCGGATCACAAAACCCGCCCGCTCATTCTGATTCACCGGTTTCCCGCCCCCTTTCCTTGTTTCTGCCGTGTATTTTACGGCATAATGGTATACCCGAAGGGTATTTCATTAGTTATGCCGTGTTTCTTACGGCATAGTGGTGCCCAATTTGTTCGGTTTCGCACTGTTCGCAACCGAACTGTTCGTTCCGAAACTTATTATAGCAAATTATATTATTTTGTCAACACTTGTACTCCTCTTTTTCTTGATGATTCGCACAGTTTAAAAAAAGTACCTCTCGGTACTTTTTACTTTTACTGTAAGAATTTTTTCAGTTCATCCATGAATGTACTCACATCTTTAAACTCGCGATATACAGACGCAAATCGTACATACGCCACTGGATCGAGATCTTTCAGTTTCTCCATCACGATCTCCCCGATCTCACTGCTCGGGACTTCCTTTTCCTCCAGATTGAAGATCTCCAGCTCGATCTCATCGACTGTCTGTTTGACAGCCTCCGCCGAAACCGGACGCTTATAGCATGCATTCAAAATTCCGTTCTCAATCTTGGCTCTGTCATACTGCTCGCGGTTATTGTCCTTCTTAATCACGATCAGCGGGATCGTCTCCACCTTTTCATATGTAGTAAAACGTCTCTGACATTTGTCGCATGACCGTCTTCTTCGAATGGAACTGTTGTCCTCCGTCGGTCTGGAATCAATCACACGGGTATCCTGATACCCACAATACGGACATTTCATACTGTTTCCGCCTTTCTTCTCAGTTAAACTGATTATACCATGGTCACTAAGCTCGTAAAACACCTCGCTAAGTATCCAGGCATATATTCTCACTAGGCTTGAAAATACCTCGCCAAGTGTTCATATTATACACAATTCACTGCGGCTTTGCACCTGTTTTTTGTAAAAAAAACAACATTTCCCCTTTTTTCTATATCTTTTTCAGAAATTTCTCTTCCTTAATCTCTACAAGCACGATATCCGGTCCGATATTCTTAATACATGTAAATGGAATCACAAATTCACTGTCTGAGCCGAAGAATCCACAGATTTTCCCCGGTCCCGGTATAATAATTGCCTTGATCTGTCCATCGCATGGATCGAAATCCACATCCACCACACAGCCAAGCCGCTTACAGTCACAGCAGTTTATGACCTCTTTTTCTCGCAGTTCACAAAGTCTCACCGCGGTTCACCCCTTTGCATACGCACTGCTTTCCTTGTCATTATATGCGGCTTTCCATACAGAAGATACACCAAACTACTGCTCTGTCAAGTTCTTATATATTTTATAAAAACGCCTTTCTTTTTCTCCGGGAATCGCTTACAATAAACTTTAGCTAAAATCTCAGGAAGGGAGAACGATATCATGAAAGAAATGGTTCTGCTGTTTTGTGCTCCAAAACATGACGAACTCTTAAAAATGCAAAAAGCATTGTTTCCGCTGAAAATACGTCTGAAAAAGGTTGAGAAAGAGGACTACAACCAGCCGCTTGGCGCTCTGGCGGATGTCCGGGACATTCCGCGTGTTTCCGGAGAGTATACTGGTGAAGAGCTGTCGGACACCCTGCTGGTTTTTGCCGGAATGAGCAGTTCCCGTCTGGATCAGGTCCTTGCCGCCCTGCGCAGATGCGGCGCCGGTCCGTTCCCGTATAAAGCGGTCCTGACCGACACCAACCAGTACTGGAACGCAGCGGATTGTTTTGAAGAAATCCGAAAAGAACACGAAGCCATGCACTCCTGAGAATGCATGGCTTCAATTTTTTCAGCGCGAAGATGTGCAAAGCACACTCTTTTTTATGAGAAATTACCCGCAAACTGGCTTTCATACAGTTCCTTATAAAATCCTCCCCGGGCAAGAAGTTCCTGATGGTTTCCCTGCTCGATGATATTGCCGTCTTTCATGACAAGAATCACGTCTGACTCCTGTATTGTAGAGAGCCGGTGTGCTACGATGAATGTCGTCCTGCCCTTCATCATTCTCTGAAATGCTTTCTGGACGCGGATCTCTGTGCGGACATCAATGGACGAAGTCGCCTCATCAAGAATCAGCATCGGCGGCAGTTTCAGCATCGCACGTGCAATACAAAGAAGCTGTTTTTGTCCCTGCGACAGGTTTCCGCCTTCCTCCTGTATCATCGTGTCGTACCCCTGGGGCATCCGCCGGATAAAGCTGTGGGCATGGGCGGCTTTTGCGGCTTCTATGATCTCCTCCCGTGAAGCGTCCGGATGGCCATAGGCAATGTTTTCCGCCACGGTTCCCTGCTTGAGCCACGTCTCCTGCAATACCATTCCGAAATTTGCCCGCAGGCTGTCCCGTGTTATCTCATTCAGGTCATGCCCGCTGATCAAAATCTGTCCGCTGTCAATATCGTAAAAGCGCATCAGCAGATTGATCAATGTCGTCTTTCCGCATCCGGTTGGACCGACAATGGCAATCTTCTGTCCCGGTTCTACCCGCAGATTCAGATTCTGTAATAACGGCGACTCTTTTTTGTAAGAAAAAGAAACGTTTTTCAGCTCCAGACTTCCATCTGCCTGCCCCAGTACGCGAGCCTCTTCCGCATCCGGCGTTTCCGGCGGTTCCTCGATAAATTCAAACACCCTTCTGGCACATGCAGCCGCATTCTGCAGTTCTGTGATCACGCCGGATATCTCATTGAACGGCTTCGTGTACTGATTCGCATAACTGAGGAAGCACGACAGTTGTCCCACGGTAATTGCCCCACGTATTGCCGCAAAAGCGCCTGTAATTCCGACTCCTGCATACACCAGTCCGTTTACAAAGCGGGTGGACGGGTTCGTTATGGAGGAGAAAAATGTGGCGCGCAGGCTGACTTTCCCAAGCTTTTTGTTAATTTCGCTGAAACGCTCCAGCGCCCGGTCCCCGTATCCGAATGCCTGCACGACTTTCTGATTTCCTACCATCTCGTCCACCAGCGAGGTCATTTCCGCTCTCGCTTCCGACTGCGCTTTGAACATCGTGTATGTTCTCTTTGCAATAAATCCCGCGACAAACAAGGAAAGCGGTGTGATCAAAATGACGACAAGTGAAATTTTCACATTGATTGAAAGCATGAATGCCAGTGTTCCTGCAATGGTGACCACACCCGTAAACAATTGGGAAAATCCCATCAGCAGTCCATCTGAAAACTGTTCTACGTCTGTGATGATCCGGCTGATTGTTTCTCCATACTGATGAGAGTCAATATATTTCAGCGGGAGCTCCTGCAGCTTTGCAAAGGCTTTCACCCGGACGTCTTTTACCACCCGGTAAGTGATCGTATTGTTGCAAAGATTCATCAGCCATTGTGACAGACTTGTAATCAGGATCACTACCGTCAGTTTCTTTAAAATTGCAAGGATGCCCGCAAAATCCACCTGTCCGGCACCGATGATTTTGTCAACCGCTTCTCCTGTCAGGATCGGTGCATACAAAGTCAGCACAACCGAAACGACTGCAAATATCAGCGACAGAATCAGATAATGCATATACGGACGCAGAAGCCGCATGATCTTTTTTGCCGTATCCCCATTTTCTTTTTTCTTCTGTTGTCTTGTCTCACTGCGCATATGCCTGCACCTCCTCTCCGGAAAGCTGAGAATGACAGATTTCCCGGTAAATGTCACAATTCTGTATCAGTTCCCGGTGTGTCCCGCATCCTGCGATTTTTCCGTCGTCCAGTACAAGGATCCGGTCTGCATGCATGATCGACGACACCCGCTGCGATACGAGAAATACGGTCATCTTCCGGGTATCCTTCGCAATTGCAAGGCGCAGTCTCGCATCGGTCGCGTAGTCCAGCGCCGAAGCACTGTCATCCAGGATCAGCACTTCCGGCTTTCTCACCAGTGCACGGGCGATCGTAAGCCGCTGCCGCTGCCCGCCGGACAGATTCTTTCCATCCTCGCTGAGCACCGTATCCAGTCCCTTCGGTTTGTTCTCAACAAATTCCAAAGCCTGCGCCGTGTGAAGAGCCGCGCGGATCTCCTCGTCTGTGGCGTCTGCTTTCCCCATTTGCATATTCTCACGGATCGTTCCGTGAAACAGGACAGCCTTCTGGGGAACGACGCCGATTTTGGCGCGCAGGTCTTTTACTTCATACTCTTTCACATTGTGCCCCGCAACACATACCGTTCCGTCCGTCACGTCGTAAAACCGGGGGATCAGATTTACCAAAGTCGTTTTTCCCGAACCCGTTCCACCGATAATTCCGATCGTCTCTCCCTTCGCCGCCGAAAAGGTAATGTGTTCCAGCGCAGGTTCCCGGCTTCCCTGATAGGTAAATGACACATCGCGCATTTCCACCTGCAGTGAACTATATTCCGGTGCGATTCCCTGCCCGTCTGTAATCCCCGGTTCCAGAGCAAACACTTCATTGATCCGTCCTGCCGACGCCAGCGCCTTTGTAAAGGAAACAATCAGATTTGCCAGCGCTACCAGCGCTGTCAGCACCTGCGTCATATAATTGACCAGCGCGATCACCTCGCCCTGCGTCATGCCGCCGATGTTCACCTGCCAGCCTCCGATCCAGATCACTGCCATCGCCCCGGCATTTACCAGTATATACGTTACAGGATTCAGCAGCGCCGAAATTCTGCCGACAAGCTGCTGCAGTCCCATCAGAACATCGCTTTTTTCTTCAAAAATCTCCTTTTCCTGCTTCTGCGTCCGAAATGCCCGGACAACACGCACTCCGGCGAGATTTTCCCTTGTGGTGACCAGTACGGAGTCCAGTGCATTCTGTACTTTCTTATATAAAGGAATCGTCACCGCCATTACTCCGTAGATCACCAGCGCGAGAAGCGGTACGGTTACTACAAATACAAGCGCCGCTTTCCAGTTGATCGTAAATGCCATCACCATCGCTCCGACTACGATAAACGGCGAACGCAAAAACAGCCTCAGTACCAGATTCACACCGGACTGTACCTGATTCACGTCGCTTGTCATACGTACTACCAGCGTAGAACTGCCTGTCTTGTCCACCTCCGCATAGGAAAGGTTCTCGATATGGCGAAACAGATCATACCGAAGTTCTGTACCGAATCCAATCGCTGCCTTCGCGGCAAAATACTGGGCGATCAGAGAACAGCTCAGTCCCAGTATGCCGAGAAATACCAGTACCAGTCCCATTTTCCCGATATAGACAAGATCTTTATTCCGGATTCCCACGTCGATGATCCTCGCCATGATCAGTGGCACGATCAGTTCAAACACGGCTTCCAGAAGTTTAAACAGTGGTCCGATGATGCTTTCTTTTTTATAGTTTTTCAGATAAACCAGCAACTTTCTCATGCTTAAAAACCTCCGTTTTGGCGCGGTCCGGCAGCATGCGCCAACACATTTTTATATTGAATTATACATTACAGTGTGCTATAGTTCAAGTAGAATTATGTGAGAAAGGGAACTACTATGACTATGAAGAAAAGAGCAGTTATCGCGCTCGGACACCGGGCGCTTGGCATCACACTCCCGGAACAGAAAATGGCAGTTGAAAAGACAGCCGCCTCGATCGCAGATCTGATCGAAGAGGGGTATCAGATTGCGATCACACACAGCAACGCCCCTCAGGTCGGCATGATCCACGCAGCGATGAATGAATTTGGCAAGACGCACGACAATTATACACCCGCGCCAATGTCGGTATGTTCTGCGATGAGCCAGGGTTATATCGGCTATGACCTGCAGAACAGTATCCGCGAAGAGCTTTTGAATCGGGGAATCTACCGCACAACGAGCACGATCCTGACGCAGGTCATCGTCGATCCCTATGATGAAGCATTCTATACTCCCACCAAAGTCCTCGGGCGTTATATGAGTGCAGAAGACGCCGCGGAAGAGCGCAAAAAAGGAAATTATGTAGTCGAAGAACCCGGGAAAGGGTTCCGGCGGGTGGTTTCAGCCCCGACTCCGCAGAAAATTGTTGAACTGGACGCCATCAACACCCTGCTGGACGCCGATCAGATCGTTATCGCCTGCGGAGGAGGCGGTATTCCGGTCATGGAACAGGACAACCGCCTGAAAGGAGCAAGTGCAGTGATTGAAAAGGATCTTGCTGCCGGAAAGCTCGCAGAAGGCGTCAACGCCGACATTCTGATCATTCTGACCGCCGTCGATCAGGTTCACATCAATATGGGACAGCCTGACGAGGAAACGCTTGGAACAATTACGGTGGACCAGGCGAAAAAGTACATGGACGAAGGACATTTCGGCGTGTACAATATGCTGCCGAAGTTCCGCGCTTCCGTAGATTTCATTGAAAAGGGAGAGGGCCGCAGCGCACTGATCACCTCTCTTGAAAAAGTAAAAGACGGCATACACGGGAAAGCCGGGACGATCATCCACAGCTAATGTGACTGTATGATTCTTTCGGATAGCGAATCTTCGCTATCCGATTTTTTCTTTTTTACAAAACCTCTTGCCTTTTTCGTATAACCGGTGTAATATATGCATATGATATGACGTAGTTTTAAAAACTACATCATCTATACAGGAGGCGAGTTCTATGATGCAAAAACAACTAAAAGATCCGGGAAGTGCAATCACTCATTTTATCGGTATGCTGATGGCGATTTTTGCGGCAGTGCCGCTTTTGATCAAGGCTGCGCATGAACCGGACCATATTTATATCATTTCACTTTCGGTTTACGCCCTGAGTCTGATTTTATTATACGCAGCCAGTACAACGTACCATACCTTTGATATCTCTGAAAAAGTAAATACGATTTTAAAAAAGATCGATCACATGATGATCTCCGTACTGATCGCCGGAAGCTACACGCCGATCTGTCTGCTTGTCCTGAAAGGCAGAACCGGTCTGATCCTGCTTGCCATTGTATGGGGATTTGCAATTGCCGGAATCTTGATCAAGGCATTCTGGGTGAACTGCCCGAAATGGTTTTCCTCCGTCCTCTATATCGGGATGGGCTGGACTTGTGTACTGGCGTTTACGCAGATCTTAAACTCCATGAGTACCGCCGCGTTTTTGTGGCTGCTCGCAGGCGGAATCATCTATACAGCCGGAGGCGTGATCTATGCGCTGAAGCTCCCGCTCTTCAACAGCAGACACAAGAATTTCGGCAGCCACGAAATTTTCCACCTGTTTGTCATGGGCGGAAGCGCATGCCACTTTGTAGTCATGTACGCTTATCTGCTGCCGTAATGAAATGATGTTGGGGACGATGCGACTCGTATGAATCACACCGTCCCCTATTGTATTGTAATATGTTCAGATCTTCTCCGTTTTATATTGTCTCGATCTTTTTCCGCATTTCCAGCATCTTTTCATCCAGTTCTTTTACCGTCTCCGCACATTCCCGGAGTTCGCTGCCGAGCAGGTCTGCTTCTTTTTCTCCACGCTTATACCGGAGCTGGTGATCCAGATTCGCCCAGTAGTCCATCGCCGCTGTCCGCAACTGCAATTCAACCTTCATCCACTGATTTCCGCCCTGAAATGATATCGGAACGGACAGAATCAGATGCAGGCTCTGATATCCTGATTTTTTCGGGTTGCGAATATAGTCTTTTTCTTTGAGTACTCTGACGTCATTCTGATTTTTTATAATCTCCGCCACCCGATAAATATCATCCACATAAGAGCAGATTGCCCGTGTTCCGATCAGATCATTGATATGTTCCAGTGCTGCAGCTCCCGTGATCTCCAGATTCTTTTTCCTGAGCTTTTCACAGGTGCTCTCAAAGCTCTTGATCCTCCCTGATCTCATCTGGATCACATTCCGTCCGGTCTCCATATTCAACTCGATATTCACAATATCCAGCTTTGTCAGCAGGAGATTGACCGCACATTCTCCCTTCACACGGTATTCGCTGTCTGTGAGCATCTCTTTTAACCGCTCAAGTTCATTTTTCTCTTCCATTTTCATCCCATCTTTCCGTCGCTTGCTATGTAACCGCCAAAAGGCGCGCACCATACAATATATGCAGTTCCTTGTTTCGATATTCCAAGTATACCGTATTTTTTGTGTCGAATCTACGTTCTTTTGATGAAAAACAGAAGTATTTTTCCATTTTGCTGCGATTCCGGAAGAAAATTGTAAATCGCAGCGCTGTTCGTCAGCCGGCAATCTCTTCCTGGATCACAGACCAGCTCTCTACGAGACGATCCAGTGTCCACGCGGCGTTCGCCGGACTCGTCGACGGTAATCCGGTGATCTCCATACCGGTCGCTTTCCTGCTGTATTTGTCATATAACTTCTTTGCCGTTTTGCCGTTCGCATAAATCCTTTGTACCGGACTCTGCCTCAGCACAAAGTTCAGATCTGCCGGAACCACATTCCGGATGCTGCTGTCGCTGGATCCGATGATATCACAGCTTGCGATCACATCCCAGATGGCAATCCCGTGCTGCAGAAGCATCGTCTTCTTTTCTTCAACCGACTCCGGCAGCGGACTCTCCGTAAGTTTTGCGATGACTTTCCAGAACCGGTTCTGCGGATGGCCATAGTAGAACTGATTTTCCCGGGACTTCACAGACGGAAGCGTGCCAAGGATCAGGATCCGTGAATTTTCATCAAATACCGGTTCAAATTCGTGTGTGATCCGGCAATATCTGTTTTCATTTCTCTGTTCCATCGCTTTTCTCCGTAACCTCTGTCCGGTCTTCTTCGTCGTCCTTTTCAGGTTCCGGCAGTCCGAGACGCTTCAGGACATCTGTGACCTTTTTCACAGGAATGATTTCCAGTTTTTCCTTCACCTCTTCCGCAACCTCATCGAGATCGTCTACATTTTCATATGGAATAAACACTTTCGAAATCCCGGCTCTCTGTGCCGCCATCAGTTTCTCCGGCAGTCCGCCGATTGGCATGACTCCGCCCCGCAGAGATACTTCTCCGGTCATCGCGTATTCCGGACTGACTTCATGATCCGTCAGCAGGGACACAAGCGCCGTGGTCAGCGTGATGCCCGCCGACGGTCCGTCCTTCGGAACCGAGCCTGCCGGTACATGTATATGCAGATCGTGTTTCTCCAGTTTTTCCGCTTCCTTCGGATAAAGAGACTTTGCAAGGCTGACCGCGATCTGAACGGATTCCTTCATAACATCGCCGAGTTGTCCGGTCACCTGTATTTTTCCCGAACCTTTTGTCAGCATCGTCTCAATAAACAAGATTTCCCCGCCCGCGGATGTCCACGCCAGTCCCGTCACGACTCCGGGCTGCTTCTCCTCCAGGATACTCTCGTGATGGATCGGTTTCTGGTTCAAAAACTCCTGCAGCCGTCTCGGACTGACCGTAATACTCTTCTGTTCTCCTTTTACCAGTTTTACCGCCGCATACCGGCACAGTGTGTTCAATTGCTTTTTCAAACCGCGCACACCGGACTCTGCCGTATAATCATGGATCAGTGTCTTTAATGCATCGTCGGTCACTTTCAGGTTCTTCGACCGGATTCCCATGCTCTCCATTGCCTTTGGCAGCAGATGTCTTCGCGCAATCTGGAATTTCTCAACCGCCGTGTATCCCGGAAACTGGATCACTTCCATACGGTTCAGAAGCGGCTCCGGAATCGTATCTGTTGTATTTGCCGTGCAGACAAACAGTACGTCAGACAAGTCATACGGCACGTTCAGGTAATGATCGGTAAAGCTGTTGTTCTGCTCCGGATCAAGCACTTCCAGCAGTGCGCTGGCCGGATCGCCGCTGTAATCCTTTGACAATTTATCGACTTCATCCAGCACCATGACCGGGTTGGAGGAACCACACCGCTTCATGCCCTCCATGATCCGACCCGGCATCGCGCCTACGTAAGTCCTTCTGTGTCCCCGGATCTCCGCTTCATCCCGCACACCGCCAAGGCTGACACGTACATATTTTCTGTGCAGCGCTTCCGCGATACTCTGGCCGATACTCGTCTTGCCGGTTCCCGGCGCGCCGACAAACAGCAGAATAGAACCGGACTGCTGCCGGTTGAGCTGCATCACCGCAAGCTGCTGAATGATACGCTGTTTTACTTTTTTTAATCCATAATGGTCTTTATCCAACACCTTCTCTGCCTCAGACAGGTCGACGTCGTCCATCTCCTCTTTCTTCCAAGAAAGCGTGGTCACAAAATCCAGATAATCGTAGAGCATACCATATTCATGACTGTCTTTGCCCTCCTGCTTCATCCGATTTAATACTTTTTCTGCTTCTTTGCGCGCAGTCTCATTCATTCCTGACTCCGCGATCTTCTTCTCAAACTTTCTCACATCGGATACATTTTCCGGATGCATTTCATCAAGCTGATTCTGTAGGAAATCAATCTGCTTTTTGATTGCTTCCTCGCGGTAAACCTTTTCATGCGTCTGCTGCTGGGCGTTCTCCGCCTCTTCACCGACTTTTGAAATCTCGATAAATCCATAAATTGCATGCTCCATCAGCTCCGTCCGTTCCGATGTGGTATCTGCCGCAATGATCGCATATTTTTCTTCATTTGTCAGGTTCAGATAACCGGAAAGGGCAGACACGATTTCTTCCATCGATTTCCACCGCATAATATAACTACGCGCCCAGACGCCCCACTGAAACCCCTGCGCAAAACGCAGCAACGCGTTCTTGATCTTTTCAAGCCGGTCGCGGCGCGCTTTCTGCTCCATATCTTCAATCTCCGGTCTGATCACGGTCTCTGCATAAATACCGGAATCTGATGCAGAAAGCGAGGTTGTCTCCACGCGTCCGGAAGTCCTGATGCTGACATTGCCCTCATCATCTGTCCCCTCGACACGCCCAACGATCCCGATCGGATAAAAATCCTCTGCCTGAAGATCCTTCAGTGTCTTCTCTTCCTTCTGAACAAGGAACAGGATTTCTTCGCCCTCCGGCACTTTTTCCATCCCGAGTTCCTCAAAGACATCACTTCGGAAAAAATACGTCACTCCCGGAAGAATAATCATATCATAAATTGGAATTACTGTCATTTTCATCACCTCATTTTTGTTAGCACTCAACTCTTCTGAGTGCTAATTTCCTTAACCTTAACACATTTTAATTTATTTGTAAAGAGTACAAAACGTGAAAATGCCATGTTCTGAAAGATTTAAGAAAATGTTTACAATTACCTTTCCTTTTGTTATATTGATGATATAAGAAAGGGGAATATCTATTATGAATCCAATGATCAGTATTATCGTACCGGTCTACAATGCCGAGGTCTACCTGAACCGCTGTGTAGATAGTATTTTGAATCAGGAATATGAAGATTTTGAGCTTCTGCTCATTGATGACGGGAGCAGCGACTCCTCCGGGCGTATCTGTGACGAATACGCGGTAAGAGATCCCCGCGTGCGTGTCTTTCATCTGGAGAACGGCGGAGTTTCTGCTGCCCGCAACCGTGCGCTTGATGAGGCAAAAGGAACCTATCTCCAATTTCTCGACAGCGACGACTGGATCACATCAGACGCAACGAAGCTTCTTGTGCGCACCGCCGAAGAGAGTCACTGTGATATGGTGATTACCGACTTCTACCGGGTTGTCGGAAGCCGTTTTTCACAGAAAGGGGATATTGATGAAGACGGTCTGCTCAGCCGGGAAGAATTTGCCACACACATGATGGAAAACCCGGCGGACTTTTATTACGGAGTCATCTGGAACAAGCTGTATAAACGTTCCATTGTGGAAGCGGATCACCTCCGTATGGATACCGATATCTGCTGGTGTGAAGATTTCATGTTTAACCTGGAATATATCCGGCGTGCAGAATCGGTTTATGTCCTGAAAGCACCAATCTACTATTATGTCAAAAGAAAGGGGTCCCTTGCCACCACACAAGGCAGCAGCATCATCAATACCGTCCAGATGAAACTGATGGTATTTGAATACTATAATAATTTTTATAAAAATGTACTCGATGAAAAGGAATATGAAAAGAGCCGCCTGCAAGTGTACCGTTTTCTTGTAGACGCCGCCAAAGACGGCTATGTCCCGCCAAGCATCTTCCCGAACACAAAGAAGCTGGAGGACGAACATTCTTCCGTCTGTTCGGAAGCCATCGCCGGAGAGGGCAGCCTCATGGATACCTACCGCGACCGCAAGCTGATGGAGCATTACCTGAAATCAGCGGCCCGCAAAAACAGCCTGACAATGGATGAGACCTATGTGCTGATGTATCTGGCACATCCACATCAGGCGTCCACACGGCAGGAGCTTTCTGATTTTACAGATGTCTCCCCACGCAGTCTCTCACTCGCGCTGCAAAAGCTGACCTCACGGGAGCTTATTAAGATAGAAGAAACCCGTGCGCCAAAGGAACCCGATCCCGAGCCGCGGGATGGTGTGCCGCTCAAACGGTCTGCTCCGAAAAAGCTTCTGAACATTACGCTGCTGCCTGCGGCAGAACCGGTCCTGCAAGACATTGCGGCAGCACAGAACGATTATGACTCTGCGCGTTTCGCCGGGTTCACAACAGAAGAAATCGAACAGTATGCACGGCTGTCACAGAAAATAAAAGACAATACACTCCGTATCCTGCAGTAAACTACAAATGGGACTGTCTCTTTTACGAGTATCAGTCCCATTTTTCATCGGTTTAGGCCGCGCCTCTGCCGCGCTGCTTCCTGCCACATGCCTGTTCGAATTCTTTCAGTTTTTGCTTTGCATCCGGACTCAGGTTCTTCGGCACTTCCACTTCTACCGTTACGTACTGGTCGCCGTATTCCTGCGGGTTCTTCATGGACACAATTCCTTTATTTCTCAGACGGATTCTGGATCCCGACTGTGTTCCTTCCGCGACCTTGCACAAAACATCGCCATAAAGTGTCTGTACACGGACTTCTCCTCCAAGTACCGCCGTGCTGAATGGGACTCTGACTGTAGTATATACATCCATCCCTTCTCGTTCGAATCCTGCACGCTGCCCTACATTCACTTTTAAGAGAAGATCCCCGGCAGCGCCGCCGTCCGATCCCGGCATTCCCTGTCCCCGCAGACGGATGCTCTGTCCGGAATCAATGCCTGCAGGCACGTGAACCTGCAGTGACCGGATCTTACCTGACGAATCTTGCGACTGCAGCCGGATTACCTTGTCACATCCGTACACAGCCTCATCAAACGATACGGAAATCTCTGCATTCAGATCTCCGCCGTCTCTCTGGTAACCTCCGCGGCTTCCGAATCCGCTGCCCTGCCGGCTGTTCCCACGGTTTCCGAATCCGCCGTAGCTTCCCTTCTCCCGGAATGTATCGCCAAACATATCGCCGAAAATATCACCAAACACATCATCCATTCCCGGATCACTGCTGCTGTAATAATACGTTCTGGAACCATCGCTTCCCTCACGGTATGTTCCCCGGAACGGACCATTCTGCCCGGCTCCGTAACCTCCGTATGAACCTCCGCTGAACGGATTCCCTCCGGAAGCACCTCCTCCCATACCGTCAAATGCCGCGTGGCCGAACCGGTCATACATCTTTCTCTTCTCCGGATCACTCAGCACATTATACGCCTCGGTCACTTCCTTGAACCGCTCCGCCGCCTGCTCATCTCCCGCGTTCGTATCCGGATGATACTTCTTCGCCAGAGTACGGTATGCCTTTTTTATCGTACTGTCATCGGCGTTCTTCTGAACACCGAGAACTTCATAATAATCTCTTTTCGCTACCATATGATCATCTCCCATTCTGATGCTTACGTCTTCTCTATCTATGAACAAACTTGTAGATATTGTTTTTTTGTTCTATCTGTACTATAACACCAGAATTTTTCATTGTCAACACTCATCTGGCATTTCTTTTTCTATGCCGGATTGACATGGATCATGATATGCTTGATATCTGCGAAATTCTTCTCTACACCGTCATGCACCTGCTCCGCGATGCCATGTGCTTCAGTCAGCGGAAGCGCCCCATCCACGGAAATCTCCGCGTCGATATAGATCCGGTTTCCAAACTGTCTTGTCTGCAGCCGGTCCAGTCCCTCCACACCTTTCTGTGCAGAAATATACTGCGCAACCTCTGCTTCGTACTCGTCACTGCACGAAGTATCCAGCATTTTGTTGACTGCATCTTTCAGAACATCGTATGCAACTTTCAATATAAACAGGCAGATCACCACACTTGCAATCGGATCGAGTACCGGGAATCCGAGCATTGCACCTCCGATTCCGATCAACGATCCAATTGAAGAAAATGCGTCCGATCTGTGATGCCATGCATCCGCCATAAACGCGTCTGAGTGCAGAATCTTCGCATAATGACGGGTGTACCAGAACATTGCCTCCTTGACCACAATAGATACCACCGCGGCAGCCAGTGCGATCGCACCCGGCGCCTGTAGTTCTTCATAATTTCCCGCAAAAATCTTCTGTAAGCCGGAATACCCGATCCCGATTCCTGTCACCAGCAGAATCATCCCCAGCGCCATGGACGCAAGACACTCGATCCGCTCGTGTCCATATGGATGCTGCTTATCCGCCTGTTTCTGGGACAGCCGCACCCCTAAAAACGCAATAAATGTCGCAAATACATCCGACAGAGAATGAACCGCATCCGATACCATTGCCCCGGAATGCCCCGCAATCCCGGCAAATAATTTAAACGCAGTCAGCGCAACATTTCCCGCAACGCCAACCGCAGATACCTTGTTGACAATCTTTGTTTCATTGAAACTTTCCTTCTTTTCCGACATAAGATAACCTCCGTTTTCGTCATATTAATATGTATTTCTCCTGCTATGTTACAATCGTAACCTTACCGCACGCCTCGGATGCTTTTCCCATCGTTCCCATGCCTTTGTCATAAATATGGGTAAAGAAAAAGCACCTGAGGAACATACTACTGTCCCACAGATGCATCTGTTCTCATCTGCTGCCGAAAAACGGCCCGGCCCCATGACTTCTGCGGCTTCTCCTTCTCAATTACTTCATATAGAGGATCTGACCGCCGGAAAGTTCATCGCCTGCTCAGTTTGTACTGTTGATTCCACACCTTGTATAGTCGATGTAATGCAGTGCAAAGAGTTTCTATTATTATATGCAGGCACCGGATAAAAGTCAAGAAATTTTTTTATCGTTCATTCAGCAATGTCTGAAGTATCATAATATGATATTCTTCGTCCCGTATAATCCTTACCAGTACAGCATTCACATACGCGTCATTCATCATTTTGATATGCATCTTATACTGGTTGACCGCCGCTTTTTCTGCATCAATATCAGAAAGGATCATCTTTCTCACTTCTTCCTGCATTGTAATGTATTCCGGTGTCCACAGCTTTGGCTTCTGCCCACGGTACCGCGCAGCGAAATCAATACTTCCGCCCAGAAGGAAAATCAGTTCTCCCAACTTCTGCAGATGAATCATTTCCGCCATCGCGATGCCGAGAATTGTCTTTGTCAGAGGACAGTGTTCACAGGACAGTCGGTTCTCATGGTTGATGTACTGTGTGATTGCTGTCATCTCTGATACCGCTCCACAATAATCAATACTGAGCAGATTTGCATAAGCCTGATTTTGCTCTCTCACGCGCAGTTCCGGGTACGGCAGATCCATCATGATCGGCTGTACATTCATAAGACTACACGTATTCAATAATGGTTTGCTGTTTTCTTCCACTTTACTACCTCGCTCGTTATGATTAAAAGTATGTACACAACTGCATCTGCCGCTCCGGCATAATCCCGGTATTTTCTTCCGAAACTGCCTGCGGCCGCAAACATACCCTTTCACAATATATGCGGGCATCTGAAAAACAGTACACCATGATCATTTGATTGAGATTCTTGTATAATACTCCTTGTCATCTTCACGGTAAATGACCGCGCCATTCTTCTGCTGAGCCTTCAGGCTGCCTGTATTTTCTTTCCAGCATGACAAATAGGCTTCCTCGATCCCCAGCTTTTTTGCTTCTTCCAGCGTTAACGCAAGTCCTTTTGTCGCATATCCTTTCCTTCTGTACTTCGGAGAAATTCCATATCCGATATGTCCCGGTCCGTTTGCGAGGAATTCGTTTAAATAGTGTCTCAGATTAAAAATTCCAACATAATTCCCTTCATCATCTACAAGGATAAAGACTGTATCCGGTACAAATCCTTCCTGGAGATCGATTCCTTCGGAATGTCTCCTACACGCTTCTGTATACTGCACAAATTCATCATATGAATACCCATACGCCCGGTTTACAAAACCGTTTTCATCTTCTGGAAAAGAGTTCTGTAGTTCATATGCCTTCTCCAAATCTGCTTCCCATATCTTTTTTAATTCCATATTTCCACCTTTCCTTTTCCACATCATCATATTGTACTGACACTGAATTGTAGCCTTCGAAGTCCCTCCATAACCGTCTCCCGGGGGCACGCCAGATTCATACGCAGGAATCCGTCTCCGTTTCGGTATTCGCTCCCGTCTGAAAGATACAGTCCGCTTTTACTTCGGACAAGCCGACACAGTTTGGAAGAATCTTTACTTATTTTTCGGCAGTCCAGCCATAACAGATAGGTTGCCTCGCCCTTTACCGCGCGGATTTCAGGGATATGCTCGGAAATAAATGCTTCTGCCGTCTTTCTGTTTTCCCAGAGATACGCCCGCAGCTCGTCCAGCCATTGTCCGCCGTGTCCAAATGCTGCGCCGGGCGCTATGGCGGCAAATACATTCGGTTCTGCCACCTCGTCCGTATTCAGTCCACGGTTCACCTTATGCCGGATTGTTTCATCGGGTACCACGACCGCTGCGGTCTGAATCCCCGCCAGATTAAACGCTTTCGTCGGAGCAATACAGGTTATACTGTTTTCCCGGCACGTTTCCGATACGGATGCAAATGGAATATAGTCCTTTCCCGGCTTTGTCAGGTCACAGTGGATCTCATCCGAAAGCACCAGCACATGATGTTTCCTGCATAAGATTCCGATCCGCTCCAGCGTCTCTTTGTCCCATATTTTTCCAATCGGATTATGCGGATTGCACAAAAGTAAAAGCGTCGTCTGCGGGTTTGCCAGTTTCTCCTCTAAATCCGCGAAGTCTATTTCGTATACGCCGTCTTTATACAGCAGTCTGCTTTCCAGCACATTTCTCCCATTGTTGAGGATCGAATTAAAAAAAATATTATAAACCGGCGTCATCACTGCCACATTTTCCCCGACCGTGGTCATTTTCCGGACAATACTAGATATCGCCGGAACCACACCCGTACAAAATAGCAGCCATTCTTTTTCAATTTCAAACTGATGGCGCTCTCTCCACCAGTTCTGATATGCCTGATACCACTCCTCTGTAATCAGCGTATATCCGAAAATCCCATGTTCCGCCCGCCTGATCAGCGCCTCTGTCACTTCCGGAGCCGTCCGGAAATCCATATCTGCGACCCACATGGGCAGTTCGCCTTCTGCCACATCCCATTTCATACTGCCCGTATTTCTTCGGTCTGCTGCCTCATCAAAAATACTTTGCATTCTGTCTTCCTCACTTTCTGCCACGTTTACAGATGATCTTTTTCGCCCTCGATCCTGGGACAGCGGATCTCTGTTTTTGACGGATCGATTTTCTCCTGATCCAGAATCAATTCGCCGATCGCATCAGCACGGATCATTCCTCCTGCGGGATTGAGTATGCTGTCCACTTTGCCCGTAATTTCCACATCTACTGTAGAATATTCAAAAGCAAGTGTCGTATTCAGAAGTCTGCAGTTCTTCATGATCAGGTTTTCAATATAACACATTCCCTGAAGACTTTCGACCGTACAGTTGACCAGCGTCAGGTTTTTTGCATTCCACCCCAGATATTCACCGGAGATAACAGAATCATAAACCGTCACATTCTCACTATTCCAGAAAGCGTCTTTGGAAAGCAGCTTTGCATGATGAATCTCCACATTTTGGGCACCGTCAAAAGAATAGTTTCCCACCAGTTCCAAGCCATCCGCTTTTATGTTCCGGCTGTTCATGGCAAAGTAATCTCCTTTTGCCATGACGTCCTTCATCATTACACCGTCACAATGCCACAGCGTCTCTGCCGCATTGGGAAGGAATACATGCTCCAATGACAATTCATGGCACCGGCGGAAATTCTTCGGTGCTTCTATTACTGCATTTTTCACGGTCAGATGGTCCGTATACCATACTCCCGCCCTCGCCATTTCAGACCATGTACAGTCTTCTGCCACAATATCCTTCGTATACCAAAGCGGATATTTCCACTTGAACATACTGTTTCGTAATTCAATGTCACTGCTTTCTTTCAGCGGGGACTCGCCATTGTCAAAAATCGTATCCGTAACAAGCAGATTTTTCTCTCCGAACAACGGCCGTTCTCCTGTCAGATATGCCTGTGTCACTTCTTTTCTTGTTTCTGCTTTTGATTGATCCATCTTCGTTCCCTTCCTTTGTATCCATATATCACGGCAATTTCTGCTGCTGAATTTCATTTTAACATTCATTCCCTTCTATAGCAAATATTTATAGCCGCTTTTGTACACAAAATGAATCACGTGTTACTTTTCACGGGGTAGGGAAATACGGAAAAAGTTGGTGCAATCTTGCTTGCAAAACAACATTTTCCGCATTTCCCAGACCACGTAAAGGGGTCACCGCCCCACAGCGAGAAACAAAAGTCCTTGAAAAAGGGCGATGTACGCCTTTGGCGTACGGTTTCGCAGCTGTTGGGCGGTGACCCGTGAAAAGTAACAATCACATAAATAAACCAGTGATTTTCAGAATCAAAAAAGAAGTGACAGCGCCTAAAAGGCGTGGTATAATATGGTGAACCAGATTTGAAAAGGAGTATAAAAATGGCAACTTCAAATATAAAATGTATTCTCAAGAGCGATATCCAGAATGTCTGGAAGATTCTTTTAGATATTGACAAATATAGTATATGGCGAAGTGATTTAAGTAAAACAGAAATAATAGATGAGAATACATTTATTGAATATACGAAAGAGGGATATGCTACTTCCTTTGCTGTTACGTTTGTAGAACCTTATAAGCGATGGGAGTTTGATATGGAAAACAATAACATGAAAGGACATTGGATTGGTATTTTTACTCCCAAAGGAGATGAAACACAAATTGATTTCACAGAAAATGTGATTCCGAAAAAATGGTTTATGAAACCGTTTATAAAATCCTATCTGAAAAAACAGCAGACACAATTTGTTTCGGATTTAAAGAAAGCATTGTATTCATAAATTTAAGTATTTAGAGTTGCGTAAAACAGAATTTGGAGGACATCCCTTATATGAACTATAAAGAAAACACTTTATGTCATGAGGAGTATTGCAGGCTTCGGGAAAGTGTTGGGTGGATAAATTTTTCAAAAACACAGGCTGAAAGATCGCTCAAAAGCAGTTTATATACAGTGACAGCAGAAAAGGGCAATCAAGTAGTCGGAATGGGGAGATTGATTGGAGACGGAATCTATTACATGATCGTTGATGTTGTAGTACAGCCATATTATCAGCAAATGGGAATCGGCAGTAAAATACTTGATATGTTGATGGAATATGTCGATAGACAAACACCAGTTGGCGGGCATTCCAGTATACAGTTGATTGCAGAAAAAGGGAAAGAAGCATTCTATGAAACAAAAGGATTTGAAACAATCCCTCATGAATTTTGCGGTTCGGGCATGAGAAAAATCATTCGCAAGTGACTTTCTCAAAAAAAGTAAATAGGAACTAGAAAATATTATATAAACGATTATTGACAAAGTGTCAGTATAATGATATATTTGATGTATATACATTAAATATATCATTTCTTAAATATCCTTTTTGCATATAGGATGTGTATATATAATAATTAAAGGAGTGTGATTACATTAAATACAAGAAAACAGACTTCTTGCTATTGTTTAAAAATGCGACGTGCAAGTTCTGACATTACAAGATTTTATGATAAGCAACTTGAATCAAGTGGTGTAACTGTAAGTCAATACAGCTTACTTTTAAATATCTCATTGGCTGAGCAAGGAACACTGAAAGAACTGGCTGATATGGCAGAATTAGACCGCTCCACTCTCGCAAGAAATATTAAACCATTAATGAAAAAGAATCTTGTATATGATGCAAAAGCCGATGGGGCAAGAAATAGTAAACTCGCTCTTACGCAAGAAGGTATAAAAAAGCTTGAACATGCAAAACAACTATGGAATCATGCACAACAGCAAGTTCAAGAAAAATTAGGTCAAACAAATATATCAGAACTAGAAAAGGTGCTGAAAACATTAGAAACGCTGTAATGGTTTCAGCTTCTTTTAAAGCCAAAATGATGTATATACATCAAACAAGGAGGAAAACAAATGGAAAAAATGTATGAACCTTTTATGATTGACAATTTGAAAATCAAGAATCGTATTGTAAGAAGTGCTATGTTTGAATATGGTGCTGATGGCGGAAAAATAAGCGAACGTATTGTTAATCTTTATGAAACATTAGCGAAAGGTGGTTCCGGGTTGATTATCACAGGTATGCAGTCTGTTTCTGACGGAGCAGGATATGGACCTGTGATGGTTAAAACAAGTTATGATGGCTATGTTGACGATATGAAAAAAATCGTTAATATCATTCACAAATATGATAGTAAGGTTTTTGTACAGCTACAACATGTCGGTTATAGAACAAACTGGAAAATGGGATATGACACTTTTGGTGTTAGCGAATTTAAAGTGTCAGAAGAATGTACCTATCATGAGGCTACACAGGAAGAAATAAATAAAGTTATACAAGATTTTGCAACATCCGCCTTAAAATGCAAAGAAGCAGGTTGTGACGGTGTACAAATTCATGCGGCACATGGATTCTTAATCAATTCCTTTTTGTCGCCACATTTCAATCACAGAAAGGATATTTATTGCGGTAACATTGAAAACAGAGCAAGACTATTGTTTGAAGTCTACAGTGCTATCAGGCAAGCAGTCGGAAAAGATTTCTTGATTAGTGTAAAGATTCCTTTTAATGATTTGGTTAGCGATAGTAATACAAATCAAGAAATGCTATATGTATGTAAGACTTTAGAAGAAATGGGTATTGATATGCTTGAAATATCTTCCGGAATAACAATGGACGGTGGAGAATCTTCATTTACGCCGTTTATAAAAAAGAATAAAGAGGGAAACTTTTTAGAAAGCGCAAAATTAGTGGCTGACTCTTTAGACATTCCTATCATAAGTGTATGCGGTTATCGTACACCGCAATTTATTGAACAGGTTTTGTCTGATACCTCAATTACTGCTATTTCATTAGGAAGGCCTTTGACAAGAGAACCAGATTTACCTAATCGTTGGAAAACAGATAAAAGTAGTGCGTTATGTGCTTCATGCAACAGATGTTTTAATTCAAGTGATATCATATCATGTCAATTATTAAAAAAATAAAATGCATATAAAGTTTTATGTATTAAGGTGATTGATCGTTCTGCGGAAACCTGCGAAACCCACAGGAGGGGGAGAGCCTACAGGTCTCTCCCCCTTTTACATTACAAGAGTAATCCATAATACATTCTCTATTCATCAACAGTATTTTTTCAATTCTTTCAGTCTTCTAAAAAACATATCTTTCCATTCTGGCACATCCGCAAAAATATTCTCATTTATATCGCTGATCTGACGCATTCCAACCTGTTTCACTGCCTCAATCGCTGCTTCACGCTGTGTTTTTTTCTCAGGGTAGATAGTCAGACAATTTGCACCTTCTATGGTATCATAACTGCCAAAGCTTTGATTAAAATCCATTATCGGATATAAAGAAATGCATTCATTCGTCTGGTTATCCACCAGAAATCCCCAGTTTTCCGGATGCCTGTCTGTATTTCCGACCAGATAATCAAGAATATTCATTCCATAAAATGTATTTTTATCCAATCTTATGCACTCGTCCAATACATTCAGATCGTGGTTTAACGCATATATTTCATAAGCCATTTTAGAAACAATAGAATATTGTTTTGAGGTTATAAGCCTACTCTCCGTCACCTGCTGACCATCATAGTATCCTTCCTGATATATCACCTGCTTAAAATCGAAACACTGACATAATCTGCTTGCAGTCAATTCTTTTTTGACTGCACCATCGTCTCCATCCTTCAATAAGATAAAATCATCATTTCTTCTGATCCATGCTTTTGGAAAACATCCTCTTGTCGATAAATCAGGCGCCAGCTCCTGATTGGTAACAGTCATAGACCTCCCTCTCAGGGAAAGCTCTACAATAGCTTCATTCAATGAGTTATCATACAGATTCATCTTCTCAAATGAAATATTTTCACCTTTCTCTTTCACCCAATAAATGTCTGTCAACGATACGCAATGATATGATAGTGATATTTTTGCCCGATCCCGATCCGTTACTGCCTGTGCCATTCCGATGGAGTTTAAAATTTCTTTCGCATATTTTCTGTCAAGCGACAACACACGGGATGCACACCACTGATTAAAGTTCATGATATTATTAATCAAAGTATCAAGATCCCGCTCTTCTTCCAGATAAAGATCATAGGGAAGAAACTTTTCATTCAAAATGACAGCTTCTCCTCTGGTATTGATCTCTGCCACTTTCTTTTCCCCGTGCATAATCTCATAACACGAGAATCTATCTTTATTTGCCATTATCTTCCTGCGCCTTTCTGTAGTAGTCTTACAACAAAATATAAAACCGTCATTGTCTAAAAAATTATACAATAAATCCTCTGTCATCACAAGAATTATTAAAGTAGTCGGATTCGACCGCTTTAAAAGCAGAATTATAATCTTCTGAAATATACCTTTACCTTCTCCCCATACGCTGCTGTCAAGTAAGAACCAAAGATTTTTATCCTTTCATTAACTTCTTCTCATCTCTTTTTACTCTGCGTTCCAACTTTTTCAGATCTTCCGCCGGAGGCAAATCCTCCGGCTTTATTCCTCTTTGTCCCAACATCTCTCTTACACTTGAATTATTCTGAACATGTTCATCTGTTATAGGATCTTCGCCATATAATTCTTTTTGTTCCACATTATAATTGGTCATTTCTGTTGCCAGATTTTTAGCGGCTATAGTCAACGTTGGAAGGAAATCTGCCAGAGGTCTGTTCTCTTTTACTTTTAGACGTTCCTTCATGTCCTTTGTAGTAAATCCGCCAAAAAGCGCCTGGTCACCCTTGGATCTTATTCTTCCAAAACCAGCATCATCCACCCCACGTTCGTAAATATTCTGAGACAGCCTTTTTTCAGACTCTCTTAATTTCTCTCTTGCATTCAGTCGCTCAATCAGCTTAATCCTGTCTTCAATAAGTTCCTGTTTTCTTGTCTGAACAGCAAAGTAGCTTTGGGCAAAGGCAATCTCATCCTTTCTCACATCTCCGTTTTGGGCGATCAAATAACATGCATAACGTGTCAGCACATATTCTTTAATACCTCTTTCTGCATTTTTCGCCAATTTTATCATTTTCGTGACGCCACGAAAATGATCGTTTACATTTCCCCCTGCATTCTCACAAGATATCATCGCTTTCTTTATAACTAACTCGAAATTTTCCCACCTAGAATATCCTAACAATGGCTGCAATTCCCTGGCATACCAAAATTCAATTGCTCCATCTTCTGATATATGAATAACATCATCAAAAATTTTTTTTAATTTTCCAATCTTTTTTTCATCCATGCGATTGCTATGTACCTCCATATAGTTATAATTCATCCCGGCAAATACTTTATCTTTCTTTTATGTTGTCATCATAATTTCTGTTTTACCCGTAACAGCTCTGCGTATCTCAATATACGTCTGCGTTGTTCCTCATTTGCTTTAGCCTTATCTGCAATCTCGATATCAATATACGATTCCAGACGAAGCACATCGCAGATACTCCGCTCAACATCATATATATTATAGCAGCCAAATTCTGTCTTTTCTTTTCTTGCGCCTATTAAATAATTATTAGTTGAAAAATAATGTCTGGTAATCGGGAAATCCATACTCAGCAGACTTCGATCCGTTCGCGCTGTCGCAACAGACAAATATTCCGGTTCATCTTTAATCATTCCTTGATAATAAAGTGCGCTGTTCATACAAATAATCGCCCTCGGATCACTAAGACATACTTCTATGCATTTATAGTCTGATGGTTTATCTTCATTGTTCCCGGCCAGCCAATAATAACCGTGACATACTTTTTCCAAGTAGCCTTCTTCTGTCATAAATGCTATCTGGCGATTCGTGAAGCCTTCTTCCAAAAGTTCTTTTGTTCCTATATATCCTTTATATTTTCTATATACACTCTCCAGTCTTTTATAAGTATTTCGTCTCATATATCCTCCGACTGCATTTTTTATTACACATATATTAACATTTTTTCTTACACATGTCAATACTATTTAGGCAGACTGTCCCGCACGCACAGTGTCCCATATCCCACCTGATTATTGGGATACTGTGTAATCCCCGGCAGTGGTCTCGCCCCTCTTCTGAAATATGCCTTTACCTTCTCCCCATACAGATATGGATCATTTCCTCTGACGATCCCCCATTCCATCAGAAGCGCCGCGCCTCCTGTCACAAACGGTACGGCGAAGGAAGTTCCCGTCACGGAAACATATCCGCCTCCTGCCCGAGGCGCCGTCACATCAACGCCGGGGGCAGCAAGATCCGGTTTGAATCCGGCGGTTCCCTCCTGCCTTCCAAGCGCTCCTCTCCCAGAAAAATCTGCGTAAGTATAGGTCAATGAATTGTATGCCCCGACCGTCACCACACGGCCCGCAGTGGAGGGAATCGTAAGCGTCTCCGAACTGACCGGACGTAAGAATGCCGTTCCGATGTTCAGCGTACTCTGGCTTGGCAGCCACATTTGATACGTGCCCGAAACTACCCGGCGCGGCGTCATCACGATCCGCCACACTCCCGCGTCTACATAGGTTTCCCGCGGGAGGAAATCAAGATAGATTTCCTGTCGTACACTATACGGACTAGGTTCCCCATAATACAACAGAATCTCCGTGCCTCCCAGCACAAACCGCTGGGGACCGAGCACCTCCTGAATCGGTCCGACACGGATCCCGGATGGATTGATGAGTGAGATATCAACCTCATCTACATAAGATTTCCAGATTTGAACATTCAACCCGGTTTCCCGGTTCTGCACGCCCAATTGTACTTCTTCCTCCCGGCCGGTGATATATGTCCCCGCAGTATGTCCGGCGCTTGTTCCCTCATTTCCGCTGCCCACGCAGATCACGCTTCTCCCATAATTAGAAATATCATCCAGAAAACGTTCTAACAAAGATGATCCCTCATGAGAGCCATACGTATTCCCAAAACTGATGTTCACGGCAACCGGCATCCGGTATTCCAGTCCTTTACGGATTACATAATCCACTCCCATCATCAGTTCTGTTGTCCGTGGGAAACCGCCGGTTCTTGGATTCCCCATTTTCACCACAATCAATTCACTTTCCGGCGCAACGCCCACATTCTGTTTTACGCCTCCGGCAGCAGTTGCTCCATTCCCCGTACTTCCGCTTCCTGCCGCAATCCCGGCGACTGCGGTTCCGTGTCCGGACGTATCGACGCTTGGCACAAGCCGTCTCTGCCCCGCCGGACTCTCTGCAAACAGAGCCTCGTTGATCTGCGCTTCTGTATATTCCGTTCCGATTGCATACCCTTCCGGAGGATTTCCTATGATCGTCTGGTCCCACAGTGCCCGGATCCGGGTTGTTCCGTCCGGATTGCGGAAATCTTCCAGCGTATAATCGATCCCGCTGTCCACGATCCCTATCAGCGTACTGTTTCCGCGCAGCGAAAAAGGAGCCTGCTGCACCGTACTGATACAGGAAGCTCTCTTTTCGTTTTCTATCTGGAAAAATAATCGTTTCGGCTTTTCCACATATTCAATTTCGGAAAAGGATGCCAGTCCCGGAATCCTTGATTCTGCAATGGTGATCACCGCATATTCATTCGCCAGCTCTGTCACAGAAGACGCCACGCGGCGCACCCGCTCCAGTGTTCCGGAATATTTGATGATCAGATCCCATTCCTGGTCAGCCGGATCATACCCTACATCCAGTTCCAGCGACCGTTCCCGTTCTTTTGCTGTGGCATCCAGTGCCAGATTCAGCAGATTTTCTAATTTCTGACTCATGCATTTCCTTTATATGGGGCATATTCGTATGGCAGAAAATACCCCTGGTCATGACGGCAGACCGGGCAGGTCTCCGGCGTCTTCTTTCCCTCGTGGATATAGCCGCAGTTCGTACAGATCCACCGGGTTACTTCTGTACTGTTATAGTATCCGTTCGTCTTCAGCTTCTCCGCCACTTCTGCAAACCGCATCTGATGTGTATGCTCAATCTCCGCGATCTGAAAGAACGCAGACGCCGCTTCCGGGAACCCTTCTTCTTTTGCTGTATTTCCAAACGCCGGGTATACATCTTCAAATTCTTCCCGCTCGTTGTGTTCCGCCGCCTCGAGAAGTCCGACCAGACTCTCCTGCTGATCGACCGGATAACCTCCGTCAATGAAAATGGTTTCCCCTGACAGATCTTTCAGAAGATCATAAAAGCGCTCCGCATGCGCCCGTTCCTGTTCCGCCGTATAAGTAAAAATGTCCGCGATCGTATACATTTTCAGCTTTTTTGCACGTTCCGCGGCAATCGTATACCGGTTTCTCGCCTGACTTTCCCCGGCAAATGCCCTCATCAGGTTTTCCTTTGTTCTACTTTCTGAAAAACAAACAGCCATAACACATACCCCTTTTCTTTTTTACTATCAGTAGTATGCGCTATGGCTCTGAAAATATTCATAAATCACGATATCAGTTAAATCCCACTACTCTTCTTGCCACACTGTACGCCATGGAGGACACTTTTCTTCCTGAACGTCCCGGCAGATTCATCGTCTCTCCCAGGATTCCATGCCGGATCTTCACATAGGTCTTAGGATCCTTCTGCCGCAGATACTGCCAGAGTTCTTTTTTCTTCTCCAGATTTTCCTCACTCTTGGAACGGATACAAAGAATCGAAGACACTGTCATCATAATCGCCAGATAATTCGTCATGTATTTTCGCAGCTTCTTAATTGAAATTTTCCGAAGTTCATACATGTCGATCATCTGCCGTGTCACATAAATCTGCTGGTCAATTCTGCCGATCATAATCTTCTCATTGACCGACTGATCCTCCCGCCCGATGAAATACCGGTAAAAATCCAGATCAAGGTAATACAAGGTATGCACATGCGGCAGCGGGTAATATACATAAATATTATCGACGTAAAAGGTATGCTTCGGCAGCTTCATCTGACAGAGCCGGAGCATCTCTGTTCTGTAGATCACCGAGTGCATGAGGATATACTGATCCAGATGGAACGAGCCAATCTCGTTCCACCGGAAGATCCGGTTCTGCGGCAGCACGTTGCGGTAATGGATTGTTTTTTTATGCTTCATACCCACTTTTTCATAAACGTAATTGGATATGATCATATCTACCGCCTTTTCGTTGCGGACAAACTCCCGCACAGTCTCCATAATCTTCAGCAGGGAGTCCTTGTCCACCCAGTCATCGCTGTCTACCACTTTAAACCAGATTCCGGAAGCATGTTCCAGTCCGGCATTGACGGCATCCCCATGTCCGCCGTTTTCTTTATTGATCACGCGGACAACCGACGGGTGCTCCTTCGCAAGCCGTTCTCCGATCTCCTGCGTCCGGTCCGTCGAACCATCGTTCACGATCAGAATCTCCACATCCTCTCCCGCAGGCAGGATGGAATTGACTGCATTCTCCATATAATCCTGTGAATTATAACACGGAACCACAAATGTAATATACTTCATATCATTTCCTCACACTTTAAATTAACAGTATCAATCCCCTCATCCGGTCAGATCTGCAGCACTTTCTTCCCTATGCAGCCGGATCTGCAGCTTTGTTTCCCTTATCCAGCTTCCGGAAGATCCCGACCAGCGTACTGACCGCAAGGATCGCCATAATGATCTCCGCCACAGTCTGTGCATAAGCCAGTCCATACAGCGGGAAAAAGTGATTCAGGATAAACAATGCCGGAATCTCCAGTATGATCTTTCGCATAATGGCAAACATAAGCGCACGCTTTCCCATTCCGCACGCCTGAAAAACGCCGACCGCCATAAAATCCATGCAGATGAACGGAAGTCCCAGACACATCCCGCGTAAAAACCGGGAGCCGTATGCAATGATCGCCTCGTTCTCCATAAACAGGGAAATCAAAGATCCGGAACACGCATAGAGGACTACGGTCGTAATGATCAAAAATGCCTGAGATACTTTCATCGCATACGTCACACTGTTCTTCATACGCTTTGCATTCCCACTGGCAAAATTATAGCTGACCAGCGGCATGATCCCCTGCGAAAAGCCAAGCGCGATCTGCATCGGCACCATATTGATCTTCTGTGCGATTCCCATCGCCGCAACCGCGTCGGATCCAAAGCCGGAAGTAAAATTGTTCAGTATCGTCATTCCCGTCACATTCAGAAGATTCTGAATGCTGGCCGGAATCCCGACTCCGCATACGCCCAGCACGATCTGCTTCGTCGGACGGAATGCTTTCGGACTGACGCATACATACGTCTTCCTGCGCTTTACAAACAGCAGCACAAGGAAATAGATACATGCCACACAATTCGACAAAAATGTAGCAAACCCTGCACCTGCCGCCCCCATATTCAGTCCCCATGGAAGGATAAAGATCGGATCCAGTATCATATTCAGAATACAGCCGCTCATCGTACCGATGCTGGCATGGAGGGAAGAACCATCCGAACGTACCAGATACGCCAGCACAACATTCAAAATCGCCGGTGCCGCGCCACAGCTCACTGTCCATTTCATATATTCGGCTGTTGCCGTTGCCGTTTCCGGGGTACTTCCCAGAAGATTCAGAAGCGGACTTTTAAATACCGTGCAAAGTAAGCTGAACAAAAGGCCGCTGATCAATGCACAGTAAAATCCAAATGCCGAGCTGCGCCGTACCGTCTCATAATCTTTTCGTCCGAGGGCACGGCTCATCATACTGGAAGATCCGACTCCGAACAGGTTGTTGATCGCATTGAACGCAAGCATGACGGGCGAAGCGAGCGTCACGGCAGCATTCTGGATCGGATCATTGAGCATTCCCACAAAATATGTATCCGCCAGATTATAGATTACCATCACGAGCGAACTTAAAACCGTAGGAATCGCCAGAGTCATCACCGCTTTTGGTATCGGCATCTCCTCAAATAAAACAATTTTCTGCTTGTCTTCCTCCACGAGAAAACCCCCTTTTCCTTTGTATTTTTTTGAAATATAAAATGAAGCACCGAACTCTCTTTCCCTTACATTCGATGCTTCTGTGCCACCGGAACCTCTGTCCACGCCGCAGCCGGCCGCACGATCACTGCGGATAACAGGACTCGAACCTGCACGGTCTCCCACCAGATCCTAAATCTGGCGCGTCTGCCAATTCCGCCATATCCGCATACACGATAGTATACTACCACTTATATCTTGGAATTGTCAATACAAAAGTTCAAGTGAAACAAATAGGACAAAAATGAGACATTGGAACTCAAAAGGAACATTTAGAACCGTTAAATTCCGTTAGAATCGGCTACTTTAAAAAATCATAAAAGTGGCGGAAACCCTTGTAAATACTGGATTTCCGCCACTTTTCAATCATGAGCGTGCGGGGATTCGAACCCCGGACAACTTGATTAAAAGTCAAGTGCTCTACCACCTGAGCTACACGCCCCTATTCAGTTCCGGCTGCCCGGATAACCTGGGCTAGCTGGATTCGAACCAGCGAATGCAGGAGTCAAAGTCCTGTGCCTTACCGCTTGGCGATAGCCCATCAAAGACTTATATCCACACCGATTCTGCTGGTGCAACTAATACTCTGATATCATCCGCAATATATCTGCTGCGATGACATCTTCAAAGAAAAGGGTGGGTAGTGGGACTCGAACCCACGATATCCGGAACCACAATCCGACGCGCTAACCAACTGCACCATACCCACCATACCGAGCCTGGGGGGATTCGAACCC